>JAQBQD010000085.1 GCA_028287185.1 Gemmatimonadota bacterium
TCGCACGCAAGCTCGCCGTGCTCATGCACCATCTGTGGGTCAGCGGACAGGACTACGAGCCCGTGCATGACGCCACCCGGGTTGCTCGGGAGACCCAAGCAACCCGCGCGGCGTGATCTGAGACGGAATCGAAGCAGAGGAAGAACGGGGGCAGACGCCCACGCCCCGTCCGAGTGACTGCGATGAAGCCGCGGGCCTTCGAGGCCGAATTGCAGATGGCAGCGCTCTGGCGGATGGACCCCAGCTTGCACCCGGCGCACACCCGCCGATCCAAGTGCGAATAGAAGCGTGGCGACGGCGTCCCCCCACTCCTCTCCGCTTCCCGCGCTGCCGCGCGGGAGTGGGCACCACGTTGCCCTTGACAGACTTGGCCTTCTCATAGACGTGGCTTCAGCCGCCTGGGAGCGGGAGGCGCCGCCGGGTCGTCCCGCCGTTTCACCCGCCCGTCCCCCACCCCGTCCGGAAGTGCGGCCCCCGGGTTGCAGGGTTATCTTCTCATCAGATGTCGGCGTCGACAGGTCCACGCATCCGGGAAGAAACGTGCAGGAGATCATCACCCGCCTGTTCCAGCAGCGCTTCGGCCGGGCGCCGGCCTCCATCCTCCAGCTGGAGGGCGACGGGTCGAACCGCGCCATGTACCGGGTGGTGGGGCACGGGCTGGAGACGACCATCGCCGTCGTGGGCCCGGACCGCGAGGAGAACCGCGCGTTCCTGGCGTACTCGCGCGCGTTCCGCGAGGCCGGCCTGCCCGTCCCCGAGATCTTCGGGGCGGACGAGGAGGCGGGCGTGTACCTGGAGGAGGACCTGGGCGACACCACCCTGTTCGACGCGCTGAGCGAGGCGCGCAAGGCGGATCCGCAGGCGGAATTTCCCGCCGCCATGCTGCCCACCTACCGCCGCATCGCCGAGGTGCTGCCGCGCTTCCAGGTGGAGGGCGGGCGCGCGGTGGACTACAGCGTGGCGTACCCGCGCTCGGCGTTCGACCGGCAGTCCATCCTGTGGGACCTCAACTACTTCAAGTACCACTTCCTGAAGCTGGCCCACGTCCCCTTCAACGAGGGGAAGCTGGAGAAGGACTTCCGGCGCCTCGCCAGCTTCCTGCTGGGCGCCGACACGCGGCACTTCCTGTATCGCGACTTCCAGTCGCGCAACATCATGCTGCGCGACGGCGAGCCGTGGTTCATCGACTACCAGGGCGGCCGCCGCGGCGCGCTTCAGTACGACGTCGCGTCGCTGCTGTACGACCCCAAGGCCGCCCTCCCGGAGGAGCTTCGCGAGGAGCTGCTGGGGCACTACCTGGACGCGCTGGAGAGGTACCTGCCCGTGGACCGGGCGCGCTTCCGCGAGCACTTCCGCGGCTACGTGCTCGTGCGCATCATGCAGGCGATGGGCGCCTACGGGTACCGCGGCTTCTTCGAGCGCAAGCCGCGCTTCCTGGCCAGCGTGCCCCCCGCCGTCGCCAACCTCGAGCGGCTGCTGGCGACGGGCTTCGTGCCCGTGGAGCTGCCCGAGCTACGCGCGGTGCTGGAGCGCATCGTGGCCTCGCCCGTGCTCCGCAAGACGTTGGTGGAGCCGCCGCCGGGGCTTACCGTCCACGTCGGCAGCTTCAGCTACAAGCAGGGCTATCCGGAGGATACCGGCGGCCACGGGGGGGGCTTCGTCTTCGACTGCCGCGGGCTCCACAACCCCGGCCGCTACGCCGAGTACGCCTCGCTCTGCGGCTGCGATGCGCCCGTCTCGGACTTCCTGGGCGAGCGGCCCGAGGTGGAGGAGTTCTGGAAGCACGTGCGCGCGCTGGTGGAGGGCTCGGTGGACACCTACCTCACCCGCGGCTTCACCTCGCTCTCCGCGCACTTCGGGTGCACGGGCGGGCAGCACCGCTCCGTCTACTTCGCCGAGCGCCTGGCGAAGCACATCGAGAAGCGCTTCCCTACCGTCAACGTGCGCCTCGCCCATCGCGAAGAGGGCCGCTGGCCCGCGAACCGCCCCCCGGCGGACGTAGCGGCCTCCAACGGCGCCGGTCCGAAGGCCGCGACTCCCGCCACGCCCGTCACGGCGAGCTAGGGCGTTGGATGCGATGCTGCTGGCGGCCGGGCTGGGCACACGCCTGCGCCCGCTCACCGACCACACGCCCAAGCCCCTCGTCCCGGTGGGCGGCGTCCCCATCCTGGAGCGCATCGCGCGGCGGCTGGTCGCGGCCGGCGCGGACCGGCTGATCGTCAACACCTCGCACCTGGGCGAGCAGGTGCAGGCGTACGTGCGCGAGCACGACGGCTTTGGCGCCGAGTACGCCTTCTCGCCCGAGCCCGGCGGCCCGCTGGAGACCGGCGGCGGACTGCTGCACGCGGCCGCCCTCTTCCGCGGCGACGCCCCGTTCTTGCTGCACAACGCCGACATCCTCACCGCCATCCCGCTGGCGGACCTCTACGCCGCCCACCTGAGCGCCGCGCCGCTCGCCACCGTGGCGGTGATGGAGCGCCCCACCTCGCGCCACCTGCTCTTCGACGACGTGGGCCTGCTGGGCCGCTCGGACGCGCGCACGGGCCTGGAGATCCGCGTCCGCGAGCCCGTGGGTGCCGTGCGGAAGCTGGCCTTCGCCGGGGTGCACGTGATCTCGCCCGCCATCTTCGGGCACATCACCGAACGCGGCGCCTTCTCCATCCTCGATCCCTACCTGCGCCTGGCCGGCGAAGGCGAGCGAATTCTCCCCTTCCGCGCCGACGGCCACCTCTGGCTCGACATCGGCAGCCACGCCCAGCTCGCCGAAGGCAACCGCCTCGCCGCCGCCGGCGCTCTGGACTGAATGGTCGGACGATACGGAGCCGCGCGCGCGGATCAACGACCGGAACCCGAGTTTGGCGAAATCGGTCGATCCGATGCTCGTCGAGCGATCGGGGGACGGGCACCACCACATCGCACCTCCGCGCGCCTCCGTCGAACGGCCCGCCGCGCCGGTGTCCCGCGTTCCGCGTTCATGCGATCGCCACACCGGAATCCGCGAAGGCGGACTGTCCCGTGATGGCGGCCCTGGGTTTCCAACCCGCGGGCGAATCCGGCCGCCGCGAGCACCCCGGCATCCACCGTCGGGGGACGGCAGTCAATCTCGACATCATCCCGATCGAAAAACGAAGACCCCCGGCATCCACGCCGAGGGCCTCCTTTCATCGTCTCTCCCACTCCGCCGACACACGCCTCCGCGCCGTGCCACCGTCGTCCACGCTCGCCGAAGCTCAGTGCGTGAACGGCGGCGGGGCGTAGGTCAGGCCCGTGGGCGAGATCGTCCGGACGGCCGCGCGCTCGGCGTCGTCCAGCAGCTTCTCGCCGCGGGTCCAGCGGTAGTACACGTACGCGATCCCCGTCCACAGCACCAGCGCCCCCGGCACCCACATGATCACCCCGCCCATCCGCTGGTCGTCCAGCGCTGACAGGGGCACGATGCGCGGCGCCTCCACGTACCACGAGTATAGCGCCGTGGACGAGAAGGTGATGAGCGCCGCCGAGATCATCATCGGGATGCCCGCCAGGAACAGGTAGACCATCTGCAGCGGCGGGGCGATGCGGGGCAGCTCCGGCAGCGGGCTCATCACCGGCCACCACATGATCGTGCCCGTCACCATGATCATCAGGTGCATGCCGATGTGCACGGGATGGTTGCGCATCATCAGGTCGTACGGCCCCGGAAAGTGCCACGCCAGGAAGATGACGTTGTTCAGCGCGAACGACACCAGGGGAAAGGTGAGCCCCCGCGCCAGGGCGCGCAGACCGGGCACCCGCAGCGCCGGGCGCAGCATCCAGTCCGGGATGCCCCCCAGCAGCAGCGGCGGCATGATGAGGATCAGCACCAGGTGCTGCACCATGTGCGCGCTGAACAGGAAGTAGTCGCTCAGCTCGTGCAGCGGGCCCTGCAGGGCCACGAACATGGACGCCATGGCGGCCGAAAAGCTCGCGACCTGCCCCGAAGAGGCAGGCCGCGATCCGGCGAAGCGGTGGCGGAGCGGGCCGATGGCGGCGAAGTAGGCCGCGATCAGCAGCAGCCACCCCAGCATGAAGCTGGGATACACCTTCCACTCGCTCCCGTCGAACGACCGCGCGTGCAGCAGCAGGGCCGCGCTCAGGTACTGCATCGAAGCCACTCCGGTCCCGCGAATGCTCAGGGGTGACCCGTGTACGTGGACGGGATCACGTGGAACAGCATGGTCATGCCCACGATCACCAGCGTTCCCAGCAGCGCCGGGAACACGAAGATGGCCGTGAACAGCTTGTGGTCGGGCTTCAGGTGCATGTAGTACGCGACCACGGCGACGAACTTGGCCGCCGAGAGCGCCAGGATGATCACCGCGGCGATCCCCGCCGTGTAGACGGCGCGCGTCTCGCCCAGGTACCCGAAGATCTCCAGCACCGTCAGCACCATCAGCAGCGCGCCGATGATCCAGTAGAAGCGGGTGCTGGGGTGCGCGTGCTGGTCGTGCACGATCTCTCGCGTGGAGCTGGTCATGGGGTCGCTCACTTGATCAGGTACACGAGGGGGAAGATCACGATCCAGATCACGTCCACGAAGTGCCAATACAGGCCCGCGATCTCCACGTTCAGCGTCTTCTCGGGACCCAGCTTGCCGCGCACGGCCAGCACCAGCAGGGTGATCATGTAGATCACGCCCACCGTCACGTGCGCCCCGTGGAAGCCCGTCAGCACGAAGAAGGTGGAGCCGAACAGGTTGCTGCGCAGCGTCAGCCCTTCGTGGTAGAAGTGCGTGAACTCGTAGACCTGGCACCCCAGGAAGACCGATCCGAACAGCGCCGTTGCGCCCAGGTAGAGGATCGCGTCGCGGCGCTTGCCCCGCTGCACCCCGTTCAGCGCCATCACCATCGCCACCGAGCTCATCAGCAGGATGAAGGTGCTGAACGAGGTGAGGGGGATGTTCAGGATCCCCTTCACCAGGTGCCCGTTGATCATCTCGTCGTGGGGGTAGGGCCCGTTCAGGCTCTTCCCCTTGTACGCCATGTAGGTGGCGATCAGCGACCCGAAGAGCAGGCACTCCGAGCCGATGAAGGTCCAGAACGCCAGCTTGCGGCTGTCCAGCCCCGTGGCGGTGTCGATGTGCGCGGGGTCGGCGGCGTGGCCGCCCAGCGCGTGCGCGTGGTCCACTGTTGTCCTCCGTCGTGTTCTAGGGCGTCGGTCGGGTGTGTGCGCCGCTCAGTGGCTGTGGCCGGGCTCGAAGGCGAAGGCGTAGATCGACACCACCACCGTCGCCAGCCCCGCGAACGAGAGGTACCACAGGTTGTGCCACGCGCCCTCCACCTGGCGGAAGATCATCGAGCCGAACAGCAGCGAGATCCCGAAGGCCAGCACGATGGGCCAGAACGAGGGCGGCGGCAGGTGGATGCCCAGGTCGTGCGCCGACATCTTGTTGGTCTCGGTCGCCTCGTGCAGCTCGCCCACCTTGGTGCCGCCCAGCGTGATCTGGTCGGTGCTCTCCTCCACGCGGCCGTGCGGGATCCCCGCCGACTTCGTGGGGTCGCCCTCCCACAGAGGCATGCGCGAGTGCACCTGCGGCAGCGCCGCGAAGTTGTACACGGGCGGGGGCGAGGCCATGCTCCATTCCAGGGTGGCGGCGCCCCAGGGGTTGTCGCCCGCCAGCTCGCCGCGCTTCCACGCCGTGAACAGGTTGATCGCGAACACCAGCGTCGAGGCCGCGATCAGGAAGGCGCCCGCCGTCGCCAGCAGGTTCATCTCGTTGAAGCCCAGGTCGCGCGAGTACGTCCAGGTGCGCCGCGCCATGCCGAACATCCCCAGGAAGTGCATGGGGAAGAAGGTCAGGTTCATGCCGATCAGCGTGCCCCAGAAGTGCACGGCGCCCAGCTTCTCGTCCAGCAGGCGGCCGAATACCTTGGGATACCAGTAGTACAGGCCCGACCACAGCCCCAGCACCGTGCCGCCGAAGAACACGTAGTGGATGTGCGCCACCACGAAGTAGGTGTCCGTCTGCTGCAGGTCGCTGGGTGCCACCGCGTGCATCACGCCGCTGATGCCGCCGATGGTGAACATCACGATGAACGCCACCGCGAAGTTCATGGCCGTGGTGTAGCGGATGGAGCCGCCCCACATGGTGCCCAGGTAGTTGAAGATCTTGATCCCGGTGGGGATGGCGATCAGCATCGTGGAGAGCGAGAAGAACGAGTCGGCGATGGGGCCCAGGCCCACCGCGAACATGTGGTGGCTCCACACGCCCCAGCCCAGCCACCCGATCAGCACGCCCGAGAACACCATCACGTTGTAGCCGAAGAGCGGCTTGCGCGAGAAGGTGGGGATGACCTCGGACACGATCCCCAGGATGGGGATGATCAGGATGTACACCTCGGGGTGGCCGAACATCCAGAACAGGTGCTGCCAGAGGAGCGGATCGGCCCCGGCGCTCACCGTGTTGAAGAAGTTCGTCCCGAAGAAGCGGTCGAAGAGCAGCTCCGTGATGGCGATGGTGAACACCGCCATGGCCGTGACGATCAGCACCGAGGTGACCAGCGTCATCCAGGTGAAGATCGGCATCCTCATCAGCCGCATGCCGGGGGCGCGCAGGTTGATGATGGTGATGATGAAGTTCAGCGAGGCGACGATGGACGACAGGCCGACCACCTGCAGGCCCAGGACGTAGAAGTCCATGTTCAGGCCCGGGCCGAACGCCTTGGTGGTGATGGGCGCGTAGGCGAACCACCCCGAGTTGGGCGCGGCCTTCAGGAACCACGACGCGTTCAGGAACAGGCCGCCGAACAGGAAGATCCAGTACGAGAGCGCGTTGAGCCGCGGGAAGGCCACGTCGCGCGCACCGATCTGCAGCGGCACCACGTAGTTGAAGAGCGCGGCCGTGAGCGGCATGAGCGCCAGGAAGATCATCGTCAGCGCGTGCATCGAGAAGAGCTGATTGTACGTGTCAGCCTCGATGAGCCGGTTCTCGGGAACGGCGAGCTGCGCGCGGATGATCAGCGCCTCCACTCCTCCCATCAGGAAGAAGAGGAAGGCGGTCACGCCGTACATGATCCCGATCCGCTTGTGGTCGACGGTCGTGATCCAGCTCCACAGACCCGTCTCGGCGTTCGGTGCGGCCACCCTGTGCGGAGCGGACGCGGTTGCTGTCGATGCCATTCCTACTCCATCGGTTTGCGGCGCGGCCCGCCGGAGCTTCCGGCGGCGCTCGGCCCGCGCCAGATCACGGAGCGTGCGGCCCGGGAGGGGTCCCCGGGCGGGGTGCCTACTGCAGGCTCTGGAGGTACGCCACGATGTACGGGATCTCCTCGTCCTTCAGGTTCAGCGTCTTCATGTCGGGCATCTTGCTGCCCGGCTTCACGTGGGGCGCGTCGCGCAGCCAGGTGGCCAGGTTCTGCGCGTTGTTGTCCATGATGCCGGCCGCCATGGTGCGCCGCCGCCCGAAGTGGGTCAGGTTGGGGCCGGTCACGCCCGCCATCACGGTGCCCTTGATGGTGTGGCACCCCACGCAGGGCTTGGAGGTCACGAGCTGCCGCCCCAGCATCACCGCCGAGTCCGCGGGCTCCGCCGCCGCCGAGGCCTCGTTGTCCAGCCAGCGCTGGAAGTCCTCGGGCGTCTGCGCGATCATCCGCATGCGCATGAGCGCGTGCGAGTCGCCGCAGAACTCGGCGCACTGGCCGTAGTAGACGCCGGGCTCCTCGGGCGTGAAGACGAGCTTGTTGTCGTGGTTGGGCACCAGGTCGCGCTTGCCCCCCATCTGGGGCACCCAGAATGAGTGCAGCACGTTGTCGGACTTGAGGATCAGCTCCACCGGCCGGCCCACGGGCACGTGGATCTCGTTGGCCGTGAGCACGGTGTCGCGCCCGCCGTTGACGGGGTACTTGAACTGCCACCACCACTGCTTGCCCATCACCACGATGTGCAGCGCGTTGGCGGGCGCCGGCGCCTGCGTGCTGAAGATGGCCTTCACCGTGGGCACGGCGATGAACGCCAGGATCACGGCGGGGATCAGCGTCCAGGCCAGCTCCAGCGTGGTGTTGCCGTGCACGTGCTGGGGCTCGGCCGCGCCGGGGCGGTGGCGGAAGCGCACGAGCACGTAGGCGAGCGCCGCGAAGACGACGATCCCGACCGCCACCCCCAGCACCAGCACGTACCGGAAGAGCCAGTCCTGCTCCCTGGCGTAGCTGGTGACCGGCGCGAACGTGGTCGCGGGGTAGTGCTTCAGGTGGTCGGGGCCGCAGCCGGCCGCGAGCAGCAGCAGCGGCAGGGCCAGCGCACCGAGCCGGGTGCGCCCCGCGGCGGCGCGGCTCGGGGTCCCGGTCGCCGCGCCGTTCGCGTGCGGACGGCCCAGGCTTCCTGTCGACTTCATGGCGGTGAGGGTTCGGCGTTCAGTCACGGCCCGTGGGCCTGGCGGATGCGTCGGGCCCGCTCCTTCCAGGGAGAAGAAGCGAGGGGGCACACCGTTCGGCGCGGATTATAGCCCGCCGCCTGGGGCCACGCCAGACCTGGGACGGGCGTTTTCCGGGATGGGGACGAGAATCCGGGAATGTACGCGTCGCACCCGCGCGCGCCAGTGGGATTGTGCTCCACGCCGCGTGGGGAGATCCCCCACGCGCGACTTCCCGGCGCCCGCGGCCTCGCGCCCCGCGGCGGCCCCCGCTACCATTCCCGGCATGGCCAACCCACGCGACCACGCCGCCCGCCCCCGCCGCGCCCCGCCCCCGTCGCCCCCGTCCTGGGGCGAGCGCCTGCGCGCCATGCGCAACCTTCCGCCCTTCCTGCGGATGGTGTGGGCCACGCACCGCGGCTACACCGCCGGCATCGCCGCGCTGCGCCTGCTGCGCGCCTTCGTGCCCATCGCCACGCTCTGGATCGGCAAGCTGATCGTGGACGCGGTGGTGGTCTCGGCCCGCACGGGCGCCCCCGACTGGCACCGCATCATCGTTCTGCTCGTGGGCGAGATGGTGGTGGTCACCGTCGGCGAGGTGGCGGCGCGCACGGGCACGCTGCTGGAGTCGCTGCTGGGCGACCGCTTCAGCAACCGCATGAGCGTGGACCTCATGCGCCACGCCTCGGAGCTGGACCTGCAGCACTTCGAGGATCCCCGCTTCTACGACCGCCTGGAGCGCGCGCGCCGGCAGACGGTGGGCCGCATCGCCCTGCTCACGCAGCTCTTCGGGCTGGCGCAGGACGCCATCACCCTGGTGACGCTCACAGGCACGCTGCTGGCCTTCTCGCCCGTCCTCTTCGCCCTGCTGGCCGTGGCAGTCATCCCCTCGTTCCTGGGCGAGACGCACTTCGCCTCGCTGGGCTACTCGCTGCTCTACCAGTGGACGCCGGAGCGCCGCAAGCTGGACTACTACCGTTTCGTGGCCGCCTCGGACAAGACGGCCAAGGAGCTCAAGCTCTTCGGCCTCTCCGGCTACCTCATCGAGCAGTACCGCGAGCTGGCCGAGCGCTTCGAGGCGGCGAACCGCAAGCTCGCCGTCCGGCGGAACCTGGCCAGCACGGGCCTGTCGTTCGTCTCCACCGTGGGATACTACGCCGCCTACGCCACCATCGTGGTACGGACGGTGCGCGGCCTGCTCACCCTGGGCGAGCTGACGCTGCTCTCCGGCACCTTCTCGCGCTCGCGCGACCTGATCCAGCGGATGCTGCTGTCGACGTCCGACCTGTACGAGCAGGCGCTGTACCTGGACGACCTGTTCGTCTTCTTCGCCATGCGGCCGGCCATCGCCAAGCCGGAGCACGCGGCGGACTTTCCGCGGCCCGTGCGCGAGGGCTTCGAGTTCCGGGACGTGTGGTTCCGCTATCCCGAGGCGCTGGGCGACGACGGCGCCATCGTCCAGGGCCCGCTTCCGCCGGCGGACGACGCGTCGTGGGTGCTGCGCGGCATCTCGTTCCGCATCCGCCCCGGCGAGCGGCTGGCGCTGGTGGGCGAGAACGGCGCGGGAAAGACCACCATCACCAAGCTCCTCGTCCGGCTGTACGATCCCACGCAAGGGGAAGTGCTGCTGGACGGGCTGCCGCTCTCCACCTATGACCCCGCCGACCTGCACGCAGCGGTGGGGGTGATCTTCCAAGACTTCGTGCGCTACGACATGCGGGCGGACGAGAACATCGCCGTGGGCCGCATCTCCGCGTTCGCCGCGGACCGCGCCGCCGCGATGGAGCGCGTGGAGGACGCCGCGCACCGCTCGCTCGCCTCGGACGTGGTGCAGGCGCTGCCGCAGGGATATGGGACGATGCTGGGCCGGCGCTTCGAGGGCGGCGTGGACCTGTCCGGCGGCCAGTGGCAGAAGGTGGCGCTGGGCCGCGCCTACATGCGCGACGCCCAGCTCCTGATCCTGGACGAGCCCACGGCCGCGCTCGACGCCCGCGCCGAGTACGAGGTATTCCACCGCTTTGCCGAGCTGACGGAGGGCAGGATGGCCGTGCTCATCTCGCACCGCTTCTCGACCGTGCGCATGGCCGACCGCATCCTGGTGCTGGAGCACGGTCTGGTGCTGGAGGACGGCTCCCACGACGAGCTGCTCGCCCTGGACGGCCGCTACGCCGAGCTGTTCCACCTTCAGGCCGCGGGGTACCGTTGATCGGCGGAACCGTCGACCAGGCCTGCGACCTCTGGGGATCGGGGGATCGGAGCGGCGCCCGCCATCCGTCTCGACCCACGTCAAGCCGACGGAACGTAAAAGGCCGGCCGACGGAACGCAGGCGATGAGCGAGCCTGTGGACGCGGTGGACGTGCGCTTCGAGCGGGCGGACGCGTCGCACGTGGACGTGCTGGCGCCGCTGATGCGCGGGTTCTACGCGTACGAGCACCTGCCGTGGGACGAGGCGGCCGCGCGGGGCGGGCTGGGGATGATCCTGGCGGACGCGTCGCTGGGGCAGGTGTGGCTGATGCGAACGGAGGAGGGCTGGGCAGGGTACTTCGTGCTGGCGTTCTCGTTCAGCCTGGAGTTCCGCGGACGGTTCGGCTTCCTCGACGAGCTGTACCTGCGGGACGACCACCGGGGGCGTGGTCTGGGCCGGCGAGCGGTGGACCACGCCGCGGAGGTGTGTCTGGGCCTCGGCATTCGCGCGCTACGCCTGGAGGTCACGTGCGACAACGCCGCCGCCCGCGGGTTCTACGCCCGCCTCGGCTTCCAGGACCACGGCCGCGACCTGCTCACGCGGTGGGTGGATTGAGGAGAAGGCGGATGGATGATGACGGATGAGGTTTCCAGCATGACGCGAACGCCGACGAACCGAGAGGAGCCGAGATGACACGCGACGAGGCCGTACGGATCATCAGCGCCCGGCTTGGCGAGCTACAGCGGTTCCACGTGGAGTCGCTCTCGCTCTTCGGCTCCGTCGCCCGTGACGAGGCCGCGCCGGGAAGCGACGTCGACGTGCTTGTCCAGTTCCGCGGCCCCGCCACCTTCGATCGCTACATGGGTCTGCTGGAGTACCTCGAGGAACGCCTGGGGGCCGAGGTCGATCTGGTGACGACTACCGGCTTGCGCGAGCGCGCGCGCGAGAACGTGGAACGGGAGCTGATTCGTGTCGCGTGATCGGAGGCTGTATCGGTTCGACATCGTCGAGTACGCCGGGCACATCGGCGACTTCACGCGAACGATGTCCTTCGACGAATTCACCGGGGATCTGAAGACGCAGATCGCCGTACTCCGCTGCCTGGAGATCATAGGCGAGGCGATCAAGAACCTTTCCGCCGACGAGCTTGCGCTGCACGCGGAAATCCCGTGGCGCCGCATCGCCCGCTTCCGCGACCGCCTCGCGCACGCCTACTTCGGTATCGACCTCGACATCGTGTGGGACGTGGTGCAGAACAAGCTTCCCGAGGTGATCTCGGCCGTGCATCAGATGATTGCATCCGACCTGGGCAATGTGGCTGGCGGCGAGACCCTGTGACGCACGCTCCCCTCACGGGCACCGACCTCCCCTCCGTCCGCACGCCTCCGCCCGGGCCGGAGTCCCTGCGCCTGGCGGGCGAGCTGGCGGCGTACGAATCGCCGAACGTCACCTACCTGGCGCCGGACTTCCCGGTGTTCTGGGCCGAGGCGCGCGGGGCCAACGTGCGCGACGTGGACGGCAACGTCTACGTGGACCTCACCGCCGCCTTCGCGGTCGCGGCCGCCGGGCACGCACACCCGCGGATCGTGGAGGCCATCCGCGCACAGGCGGGGCGGCTCGTCCACGGCATGGGCGACGTGCATCCGCCCGACGTGAAGGTCGATGTGCTCCGCGCGCTGGCCGAGGTCGCACCCCGAGGACTGCGCCGCTCCATCCTCGCCAGCTCTGGCGCCGAGGCCGTGGAGGCCGCGCTCAAGACCGCCGCCGTCGCCACGGGAAAGCCGCGCGTGCTCGCCTTCCACGGCGGCTACCACGGCCTCACGTACGGCGCGCTCTCCGTCTCGTCGCGCGAGGACTTCCGCGCGCCGTTCGCGGCCCAGCTCGGCATCTACGCCGTCTTCGCGCCGTATCCGTACGCCTACCGCTCGCCGTTCGGCACGGACCCGGACGAGGTCTGCGCCGCCACGTTGCGATACGTGGAGTACCTGCTGGACACGCCGGGGACGGCCTCCGAGGGCGTCGGCGCCATCCTCGTGGAGCCGGTGCAGGGCCGCGGCGGGGACGTGGTGCCGCCCGCCGGCTTCCTCCCCGGCTTGCGCCGCATCTGCGACGAGCGGGAGCTGCTGCTGATCTTCGACGAGGTGTACACGGGCTTCGGACGCACGGGGCGCTGGTTCGCGTGCGAGCACTGGGGCGTGGTGCCGGACGTGATGGTCGTCGGCAAGGCGCTGACCGGCGGCTTCCCGTTCGCCGCCTGCATCGGCACCGACCGCGTGATGGAGGCGTGGCCCCGCTCCCGCGGCGAGGCCATCCACACCTCCACCTTCCTGGGCAACCCGCTGGGCTGCGCCGCCGCCCTCGCCTCCATCGCCGTCCTCCGCGACGAGCGGCTGGTGGAGCGCTCCGCCGCCCTCGGCGCCGATCTCCAGCGCCGGCTCGCCGAGATGACGGCCGGCCATCCGCGCGTCGGCGAGGTGCGCGGCCTGGGGATGATGATCGGCATGGAGATGGTCCGCGACCGCGCCACCCGCGAGCCCGCGCCCGAGCTGGCCGGCCGCGTGGTCGTCCAGGCGCTCCGCCGCGGCCTGCTGCTGCTGGGCGGAGGCATCCACGGGAACGTCCTGTCCTTCTCCCCTCCGTTCGTCATCACCGAAGGACAGCTCGACGCAGCCCTCGACATCATCGCCGCCATCCTGCGCGACCTCCCGTAGCCGCCGCGGGGAAGGACCAACGACGCGCAGGGATCCGCGCGGGCGGCGCGCCCGGCTCGGGGGACGTGCTCGACGGCGGCGGGCTCGCGCGCGCCGCCTGCGGGAGCGAGTCGACGGGGCCCACGCGCCCATAGCCCCCTCGCCCGACACCCCGGGACGGTGGCTGGGCGAGCGCACCAACCGCGAAGCGCCTCGCTGCTCTGTGTAGCGATGTCCCGCGCGGCACCCCCCTCACCGTCATCGCCGACAGAGCGCCACTGCAGGCGGCATGGAAAGAGCTCGCGCCGAGAGCGTTCCCCGGCACGGGCGCTTTCGCCTTCGAGCTGCCACGGGTGATCGGTGAGCCCCAGGGCCGCGACGATGTGGACCCGGAGGTGCGTTCTCCCGAGACTTCGCCTGACCGGGCTGGCACCTTATTCGCAGCCGGTTCGCCAGCCGACCCTGTTTGCATGAGAGGGTGAGCGGATGAGACCGAAGCCCCTTCTGGCGCCCGCGACGATCGCCATCGCGGCGATCCTGGTGGTGGTCCTGGCGGTGCGCGTGCGGACGCTGAACCGCCTGAACGAGGAGTTGTACCGCCGGCTCAGCCGGCCGCATGCGGGGATGTTCGTGCCCGCCTTCTCCTCCTCGACCACCGATGGCGGCGTGGTGAGCGTGGGAAGCCCCCGGGCGGGGAAGCAGGTGCTCTTCGTCTTCAACGCCACCTGCCCGTACTGTCGCGCCTCGATCCCCGCATGGACACGCATCGGGATCGCCCTCCAGGCGGCGAACGGTCGGGGCGCGGCGGTCGGCGTTTCGCTCGATGCGCCCGACACCGCCCGCGCGTACGCCACGCGGCACGCGTTGCGGTATCCCGTCGCGGTCTTTCCCGACGGCCGGACCGCGGCGCTGTACCGCGCCGGATCGGTGC
The DNA here is from genome assembly GCA_028287185.1 of Gemmatimonadota bacterium. Classification (GTDB taxonomy): domain Bacteria; phylum Gemmatimonadota; class Gemmatimonadetes; order Longimicrobiales; family Longimicrobiaceae; genus JAQBQD01. The sequence continues at coordinate 14,173 of JAQBQD010000085.1, forward strand.
CCGTGACGATGGTGGTCGATTCGACCGGCCGCGTGGTCTACGCGCGGATCGGCGAGCTGAACGAGGGCTCCGCAGCGGACTCGGTGCGCGCGGCCGCGGGCCTGGCGGCAACGCGGACAGCGGCTGGCCCTCGGAGGTGATGGCACGCGCGATCCCCACCGCGCGCTTTCAGACCTGGCACGCAACTTTCCGTGAGCTTTGGCGGTCGGTGGAGCGTTCGAAGCTCACAGAGCGCCCACTCCGGCCCAGCCCCCTCCCCGAAGGCGATCGCAGGAGCCCGGCCGAGCACGATCCCAACGGCTGGCCAACTTCAGGGCGGGAGGACCACGCCGGCGCCCGCTGCCGCGGCAATCCCGCGCGGCTGCGGGCGGCGACGAAACCCAGCAGGAGGTGGGTGATGATGGAACGGGCGAGGCGGATGGCGTTCGCGGCGGCGGTCACCGTCGCACTGGGCTTCGGGGCGCAGCAGGCGCTGGCCCAGCCAGACCGCGCGCGCGACGACGCGCGGGCCTGCAACGACTCCCTCTGCGCGCGGGTCTGCCACGCGGCGGGGTTCCCCGGCGGCTTCTGCAACAGCGCCGGTGGGTGCAGCTGCTACCTGTAGGCGGATGAAGATCTCCCGCGCTCCGCCCCGGAGCGCGGGAGATTCGCCCCAGGTGCCCGGCACCTGCCGAATAGCGGGCGTTTCGTCTGTAACCTCGAACGCCCCACGCCACGCCAGCACAGCGACGGCCCACCCGCTGACGCCGATTCCCCCTGCGATATCCCGAATGCTCGGAGCAGTCAGCCGGCTGGAGGGAGAAGCATCCTCACCGCGCCGGCTGTCCCGCGGGCCTGGTGAGCCCCTGCGCCTCCAGCCAGCCGTAGAGCGCGTCGATCCAGTGATCGCTGCTCGTGCCCTGTTTCCGTAAGCCGAACCCGTGTCCGCCGGTGCTGAAGATGTGCACCTCGGGCCGCTGCCCCGCCGCGCGCAGCGCCGTGTAGAAACGCTCCACCGGCTCGAGCGCGACGGGGTCGTCCTGTGCCCATGCCAGGAAAAGGGGCGGCAGGCGGTGCGGGATGGGCGGCATCACGCCGAACGGAGCGCCGTAGACGATCGCCGCGAAGTTCGGGCGCGCCGCGCTGTCCGGCTGGAGCACGGTGGCGCTGGAGACCATGCCGCCGGCCGAGAATCCCAGGAAGCCGACCCGGTCGGGGCGGACGCCCCACTCGGCCGCGTGCTGCCGCACCACCTTGATGGCCTGGATGCCGTCGGCGATCCCGAACCTGCCTGCGGTGTCCATGTCCATCCGGGGAATGCCGTCGCCCCGCTTTTCCATGATCCGGTACTTGAGCACGAAGGCGGCGATGCCACGTGCCTGCAGCCAGCGCGCCAGGTCGGCCCCTTCCAGGCCCACCGCCAGCGCGACGAACGCACCCCCCGGCGCGATGATCACGCCCGTGCCGGTAGACCGGCCCGACGCGGGAAGGAACGCCGTAAGCGTCGGCGTCACGACGTTGAAGACCACCGGCCCGACGGGCGTCTCCTCGATCCGGCGCTCCGCCTGCGTCCAGTGATCCGAGCCCGGAGCGGTGCCCGGCCAGAGGTTCACGACCTGGCCATGCACGGGGCTCGCCGCGAGACACGCGATCACGATGCCGCCCAACGTCCACCGTAGCGTGCGATGCACCGTTCCTCCTGGGTTGTGCGTGGTGGGATCGTCTGCGGGGCCTTGCTCACGGGGGAATATAGACGTCCTACCTTCCTGCGGTACCTTTGTTTACACAACTTTTACACCGCTGCGAGAACCCCCGGAAAGCACCGAAGGCCCCGCGACGAAGTTCGTCGTGGGGCCTTCACTTGCGAAGTAGCAGGGGGGGGACTCGAACCCCCGACCTTACGATTATGAGTCGTACGCTCTAACCAGCTGAGCTACCCTGCCACGCACCGGATGCAGAAGGCCGGCCCTGAAGCCGGCCTTCATACCACATAGCGGGGGCGGGATTCGAACCCGCGACCTTCGGGTTATGAGCCCGACGAGCTACCAGGCTGCTCCACCCCGCGACAAGTGCCTACAAGGTAAGCCGATCGCCGCGTGGCGTCAAGGCGTGGCGGCCGGCGCGGGCGCCCTCGGGGGGCCGGCGGAATCGACCCGCACGAAGCGGTACAGCGTCTCGCCGGGGCCGATCATCCCGAACTGCTCGCGGGCGATCTTCTCCACCGCCGCGTCGTCGCGCTCCAGGCGGCGGGCCACGGCGCGAAGCGAGTCCACCTGGCGGCGGGTGTCGGCCAGGTGCGCGCGCCGCTCGGCGGCCTGGTCGCGCAGGCCCAGCAGCCCGAACGCAGAATACTCGCCGCCGAAGACGGCCTGGTAGCCGGCGACGAGCAGCAGCGCCCCCGCTGCCAGGCGCCGCGCGGCGCGCGGGGTCAGCTCCACAGCTTACGCCCGGGATAGCGCGCGGCGGCGCCCAGCTCCTCCTCGATGCGCAGGAGCTGGTTGTACTTGGCCACGCGGTCGGTGCGGCTGGCGCTGCCCGTCTTGATCTGGCCGACGCCCGTCGCCACGGCCAGGTCGGCGATGAAGGTGTCCTCCGTCTCGCCCGACCGGTGCGACATCACGGCGTTGAACCCGGCGCGCCGCGCCATCTCGATGGCCTCCAGCGTCTCGGTGAGGGTGCCGATCTGGTTCACCTTGATGAGGATGGCGTTGGCGATACCCTGCCGGATGCCGCGGGCCAGGCGCTCGGTGTTGGTGACGAACAGGTCGTCGCCGACGAGCTGCGTGGTGGCGCCCAGGCCGTCCGTCAGCAGCTTCCAGCCGTCCCAGTCGTTCTCGTCCAGCGCGTCCTCGATGGAGCGGATGGGGTAGCGCTCCGTCCAGTCGCGGTAGAAGTCCACCATCTGGGCCGCGCTGCGCCGCTCGCCGGTGCTCTTGTGGAAGACGTATTCCCCGCCGCGGTACATCTCCGACGAGGCCACGTCCAGCGCCAGCACCACCTCGTCGCCCGCCTTGTAGCCTGCGCGGTCGATGGCGGTGAGGATCACCTCCAGCGCCTCCTCGTTGGTCGCCAGGTCGGGCGCGAACCCGCCCTCGTCGCCCACGGAGGTGCTCTTCTTCTGCTCCGACAGCACCTTCTTGAGCGAGTGGAAGATCTCCACCCCCATCCGCAGCCCTTCCGAGAACGTCTCGGCGCCCACGGGCATCACCATGAACTCCTGGAAGTCCACGTTGTTGGCCGCGTGCGCGCCGCCGTTCAGGATGTTCATCATGGGCACCGGCAGCACGTTGGCCAGCGGGCCGCCCAGGTAGCGGTACAGCGGCAGCCCCAGGTCCTCCGACGCCGCGCGGGCCGTGGCGAGCGACACCGCCAGCAGCGAGTTGGCGCCCAGCCGGCCCTTGTTGGGCGTGCCGTCCAGCGCGATCATCGCGCGGTCCACGCCCACCTGGTCGTACGCGTCGGCGCCGTGCAGCTCGGGCAGGATCTCGTCGCGCACGAAGGCGACCGCCCTGCGCACGCCCTTGCCCTCGTAGCGCTTCTTGTCGCCGTCGCGCAGCTCCACCGCCTCGTGCTCGCCGGTCGATGCGCCGCTGGGCACGATCGCCCGCCCGATCGCGCCGCTTGAAAGCAGCACCTCGGCCTCGACGGTGGGGTTGCCGCGCGAGTCCAGCACTTCACGGGCGCGGATGTCGGCGATCGTTGCCATGGGCGCGATGTATGTCGTTCGGAGAGGGTCGGATGGAAGGCGGCCGCCCGATGTCGATGCCGGGGCGCCGGGCTGGCCGGAACGTACGCCGCGCCACCGCCGGTGTCAACGATTGCGCGGGATCCCACGTCCACCGAAGGCGCCCTGCATCGCCCCGACGCTTCCCGTCGGGGCGATCGGTTCGAGCGTCGACGGGCTCCGCGACTGCGCCATCGGTCGATACTGCGTCCGTCGCCGAAGGCTTCGAACTCCGAAGCGCGGAGGAGGGATCGACATCAGCGTTCTCGCGATCATCTCGACCTTGACGAACTCGATCATCCTGTCGATGCGCCGCCGCATCGGCAGTCGACGTCGACGTCAGCGCGGCGGCACGTCGATCCACAGCGTGGACGCGTGCGCTTCCGGGATCACGAGCACCGCGTCATATCCCCACATCAGGGTGCGCAGGCCGGGGTTCAGGCGGCCCAGCCTGCCGCGCTCGGCCTCGCCGCGCAGGGGGCGCAGATCCAGCACCGTCCACGCGTCCGGCGCGCCGGCGGCAAGCAGCGGGCGCGCGTCCATGAAGTCCAGGTCCTCCGCCACGTTCAGCGCGTGCGCCTTCTCCGCATTGTCGGGGGCGAAAGGCAGGAAGGCGTTCCGGGTGCCGTGCGCGGTCAGCACGAACAGGTGGAACGAGCGCGCGCCGCCGGACGCCGCCATCTCGCTCAGCAGGTTGCCGACGTCGAAGACGCCCGTGTACGACCGGCCGCGGATGGAGTGGTATCCGCCCAGCTTCACCAGCACCCGCGGCGCCGCCTCGCCCGCCGCCCGCGCCGCGCGGTATCGCTCCATGAAGTGCCGCTTCATCAGCCCCGCGCGCTGGTCGTTCGACTCGTACCCGTGCCCGTCGAACTGGCCGGCGTAGATCTCCCGGCTCACGCGCAGCTCGTCGATGATGCGCGCCGCCTCCGAGCCCGCCCCGGGGCGGAACGCCGCCGTCAGCCGCGTCGACATGTCCGCCGGGGCACTGGTCATGTAATAGATCGTCGGATTTTTCTCCGCGATCACCCGCGCGTCCGCCCGCACGGCGTCGGCCGCGTAGCCCTGCGCCAGCGCCCGCGCGGCGGCGTTCGGGGCGATGGCTGCAAGGCGGCGCAGGAGGCCCGCGGGCGCGCCGATGAACTCCTGGTCCAGTCCCCAGATGGTCCCCCGCCGCCCACCCGTCGCGGCGACGGCGTCCGCCGCCATCTGCGTCTCCTCGCGCCACGCATCGAACGCCACCGCCCACGGGTCCGCCCGCACCGCGCGGCCCCACGCGTCCAGGCCGCCGGGCGTGCGGAGCGTGGCCTCCAGCCGCTCCGCGCTCAGCGGGCCCACCTCCACCGCCAGGTGCGCGTACCCCGCCGGCCGCAGCGCGCGGAACAGCGCCGCGGAAAGCTGCGGCAGCTCGCGCATCCCGTGGTCCTCCCCGATCAGGAAGAACTGGCTGCGCCCGCCCTCCGCGATCAGGAAGTCCGCGCCCGCGCCGGAGAGCCGGCCGTCCGCCAGACGCACGGGCATGGCGTGCGTCACAAGCGCCCGCACGAGAAGCGAGTCCGCGGAACGCAGGGCGGTCGTGTCCTGCGCCCGGAGCACCGGTGCGGCGGCGAGAAGCATGGGAACGACAAAGACGCGGGTGACGCGTCGAGTGATGCTGGTCATGTGGGGCGCCTCGGGAGGGGTGGAGAGGCGGATGGTGAGCGCTGCGTCCGGAGTGGACGAGGGTCAAACGCAAGGGAGGGGCGAGAAGTTTCGTCAGTACGCCGCGTGCAGGTCCAGCACGATGCCCGGCAGCAGCGGCTCGCCGTCCGCGGAACCGTCGTCCATCATCGCGAACGGCAGCGCCTCGGCCACGTCGCGGGGCAGCAGTCCGCGTCCGCGTCCGGCGATCTGTGCCGCGCGGCCGGCGTAGAACAGCGCCAGCGCGGCCGCCTCGCGCGGAGGTGCGCCCGCGGCCATCAGCGCGCCCGCGACGCCCCCCAGCACGTCGCCCATCCCGCCCGTCGCCACGCCCGCGTGGCCCGCGACGTTGACGAGCGTCGGCTGTCCGGCCTGCGCGACGAGCGAGACGCCGGCGCCTTTCAGCAGAACGGCGCACCGGAAGCGCTCCGCCGCCTGCTCCGCCGCTGCGAACGGGTCCGCGACCACGCCCTTCGTGTCGATCGACAGCAGCCGCGCCATCTCGCCGGGATGGGGCGTCAGCAGCAGCGGCCGGTGGATGGCATCGCGCAGCCCCGGGTTCCGCGCGAGCAGCGTCACCGCGTCCGCGTCCAGCAGCAGCGGCGAGTCGCCGTGGCCGACGACCGCGCGCAGGAAGGCGAGATCCTCCCCCGACGTCCCCATCCCCGCCCCCGCGACCACCGCCTGCGAGTCGGCGAGCGCCTCCGCCGCGCCCCCGGCGGAGCGGTCGGCAAAGAGGGCTTCGGGCAGCGCCGTCTGCACGATCGCGCGGTTCTCCGCGTCGGACGACACACGCACCTTGCCCGCCCCCGCCCGCAGCGCACCCCAGCCGCAGAGCACCGCCGCGCCTGCCATCCCCGAGCGTCCGGCGACGACGGAGACGAGGCCGAGCGTGCCCTTGTGCGCGCCGGGGCTGACCGCCGGAAGGTGCGCACGCGCCCACGCCGGCGTGATCAGCCGCGCGGTGTCGGAACCCGCGTCGGCGGGATGGAACCCGATCTCCGCCGCGAGGATGCGGCCGGCGTGCTCGCGGCCCGGGAACAGGAGCAGCCCCCGCTTCGGAGCGCCGAACGTCACCGTCACCTCGGCTCGGACGGCGATGCCGGCGGCCGCGCCGGTGGTGAGGTCGATGCCGGACGGCCCGTCCAGCGCCACGATCGGGAGGCCCGCCGCGTTCATCGCCCCGATCACGCCGGCCGACGCTCCCCGCGGCGCGCCCGTGGAGCCGGTGCCCAGGACTCCATCCAGGATCACGCCTGCCCCGCGGAACGCATCCGCCGCGTCGTCCGCCGGCCTCACGTCCACCATCCATCCGTGCAGCAGCGCCGCGTCCGGCGGCGATGATCCCGCCTGCACGGCCACGACCTCGCGCCCCCACGACGCAAGCACGCGCAGGGCGACCATCGCGTCGCCGCCGTTGTTGCCGCTGCCGGCCGCGGCGGCGACCCGGCCGTGCGGATACAGCCGCTGCACCACGGCCGCGACGCCCCGCCCCGCCGTCTCCATCAGCACGCGCTGGGGGATGCCGCGGTCGCGGATCGCCGCGTCGTCCCACGCGCGCATCTGGTCCGCCGTGAGCACGGGAACGCCCGCGGCGGCGATGAAGCGCGCGGGGCGTCCACTGCGTGGCGAGGGGGCTGCGGGGCCAGGATGCCAGGTGGAAGGAAGGCCGGTCATGACGGATGCGGTGGGGACGATGGGGCGCAGACGGACCGCGCCCACGGCACCGGGGGGCGCCGTGGGCACGCGGGGCGGCGGACGGGGTCCGCCCGCCGCGGCCTGCTACTTGTAGCTCTGGCCGATGGTGCGCCCGAAGCTGATCTCGCCGTTGTCGATCCGGATGTTGAAGCCGCACTCGGGGTTGGTGCAGACCCAGGCCTTGTAGGTGATGGGGGCACCGTCACGGCCATAGTCCGAAAGCGGGAGAAGCACACCCGCACCACATTTCATGCACGACGGAAACTGACGCTCGTCCGGCATCTCTCATCCCCTCCCCTCGTCAGTTCGTACCAGGCAGCGAACGATACGCTGGAGTCCGCGCACGGGGCGGACCGGCCGCAACGCCGCAAGGGGCGTTCCACGGCGGGCGGATGAGGTCTGAAAGGAAGGTTTGCGGCGGGTGAGGTGTGCCCTGAGCTGCGTCGGGCAGGGGTGCTAGAAGCGGATCTCGCGGGGCGTGCTCCAGGGGTAGTCGCGCTCGAACGCCGTGCCGAAGCAGAACACCTCGTCGAAGTCGCCCAGGGCGTCCTCGTCCTGCTTCACCAGCACCCCGCACTGCACCAGCGCGAACACGATCTCGCCGATGTCGCGCGTGCAGCGGATGCCCCAGAAGTCCAGCACGGCGCGCGCCATCAGCCCGTAGCGCTCCAGCGCCAGGTCGCGCGCCCCGGCCACCAGCTCGCACCCGGTGATGTGCCGTGCCTCGCCCAGGCGCGAGATGGTGAACTGCAGCGCGGCCAGCACGAAGACGTACGCGGTATCGTGGTACGCCGGGTACTCCCTCCGCAGGCGGTCCATGATGGGATCCGCAAGAACGGCTCCGTCCATCGTGCTTCTCCTTCGGTGCATCCGGGTCGCCGCGGTCGCCGGGGGGCGCCGCCGCCGGCGTGCGCCCGCCGCAAAGGCCGCGACGAATCCTGCGTCGAGGGCGCCCGTCGGGCGCCGGGAGTGGGGTCGAGAAAAAGGGGCCCGCCGCCGGGCCCGAGGTTGAATACCGCCGATCAGCTGGTCTCGTTCCGATACAGCACCGCCTCCCCCGTCCGCTCCGGCGCCAGCGCGCCCGAGGTGGCCTCCCGAAGCGCGTCGGCGAGCGCCGCTTCCGAGGCCGCCGGCACCGCGAACTCCATCACGCCCCGCTCGCCCGCGCCGGCGTATCCATGCTCGATCTCGGCCGCTCCCGCGCGCTCCAGCGCCCGCATGGCGGCGGCCGTGTGCTCGTAGCCGTAGGTGATGCGCAGCCGCACGGCGGGCACCCCCACGCGCCGGGGCGCGGCCGCCAGCGCCAGCGCCGCCGCATCGCCGTACGCGCGCACCAGGCCGCCCACGCCCAGCTTCGTCCCCCCGAACCAGCGCGTGACGACGACGATGCAGTCCGTCACCCCCGCGCCGTCGATGGCCGCCAGGATCGGCGCCCCCGCGCTGCCCGACGGCTCCCCCGCGTCGTTCGCGCGCCACAGGCCCCCGCGAAAGCGCCACGCCGAGCAGTGGTGCGACGCGTCGAAGTGCCGGCGCTGCACGGGCTCCAGCCGCGCCCGCGCCGCTTCCTCATCCTCCGCCGGCGCGGCGAGGGCCAGGAACGTGGAGCCCTTCACCCGCGTCTCCGCCTCCCCATCCCCCGCAAGCGTGACGAACGGCTCGGTGCTCAACGGCGCTCCACGGAACGGCGGGTCCACGTTTCGGTCGATGAAAGGCTCGTCACGCGGATCGGGAGAGTCGGTCGGGAGGGCGGCATGCGACACCATGGCGTCGGGACCGTCGGCGCGCAACTTCGCGGTGGACGGGTGTGCATCGGCCGATGCATGGCGATCGACCACCCGTCGATCGGGAGGCTCGTTGATGCGAGACTTTCTGGATCGGGGGACACCGACACGACCGCGCCCCGGCCGCTGGCGTGCGGCCGGGGCGCTGCGCCGCCGTCGATGGACGGCGGGGGATCGTCTACGGATGCCTCAGTGCGCCGCGCCGTGCGACATACGCTCGGCCATCTGCAGCGCCGCGTACACGTTCACGATGCCGCCGCTGGCCGACAGCTCGCCGAATGGCCGCGGGTCCTTCACGCCGGGCACCACCACGGACTGCGTGGCGTGGCTGGCGGCCGAGGCCATGATGATCTGCTTCACCTGGGCCGCCGTCAGGTCCGGGTAGTAGGACATGAGCAGCGCCGCCACGCCGGTCACCACGGGCGCCGCCATGCTGGTGCCGCTGATGCGCTGGTAGTGGCCGTCGGGGAAGGTGGAGAGGATGTCCACGCCGGGCGCGAACACGTCCACCTGCTCCTTGCCGTAGTTGGAGAAGCCGGCCACGATGGAGTCGCCGCCCTTCCACGACACCGCGCCCACCTCGATCCAGTTGCGCGCCGTGCCGCCACTCAGGAAGGTGCGGCTGGGGAAGTTGGGAAAGGTGTCCAGGCGCGCCCCATCGTTGCCGGCCGCGTGCACCATCAGCACGCCGTGCGCGTCCGCGTAGCGCACCGCCTCGTCCACCACCGCCTTCTGCGGCGAGTACGACTTGCCGAAGCTCATGTTGATGACGTTGGCGCCGTGGTCCACGGCCCAGCGGATGCCGTTGGCCACGTCCTTGTCGCGCTCGTCGCCGTCCGGCACCACGCGCACGGCCATGATGCGCACCGAGCTCGGCGTCACGCCGTCCATGCCCTGGCCGTTGCCGCGCACCGCGCCCACGATGCCCGCCACGTGCGTCCCGTGGTCGGCGGCCGGGCCCTTGTAGTCCCGGTTGCCGTAGCGCCGCTCGCTCAGGTCGGCGTAGTTGTCGCCCACGATGGGGCGCGGGTTGAAGTCGGGGTTCAGCCCGAACTGCAGCTGCGTCTCCACGCCCTTGCGCTCCTCCGCGATCTCGGCCGGCGTGAAGCCCTGCGCCGTCATGTTGAGATACACCTGCCGCGCCTGCGACACCGTGGGATCGAGCGTGGTGAGCGCCTTCACGCCCGCCACCGTCAGCGAGTCCGTGTGCAGCGTCGCGCGCAGCACCGTCACGATCTGGTTCACGCGCTGCTCGATGGGGCGGATCTGCTGGAGCTGCGACTCGGCCTCGGCGCGCTTGGTCTGCACCTCGGCGCGGGCCTTCTTCCACGTGGCGTACTCCGCGCGCACGGCGGGCGTGGAGGCGGTGTCCGCATTGGGCACCTCGAAGCGCGCGCGGCCGGCCACGTAGACGCGGACCACCTCGTAGGTGTCCTGGTTCACGTCGCGGCCGTCGGCACCGCCGATGAAGTTCCACCCGTGCACGTCGTCCACGTACCCGTCGCCGTCGTCGTCGCGGCCGTTGCCCGGGATCTCGCGGGCGTTGGTCCACGCCTTGGCGGCCAGGTCGGGGTGGTCCAGGTCCGACCCGCCGTCGATGACCGCCACCACCACGTTGCGGCGCGTGGGGCGGTTGGCCAGCAGCTCGCGGTACGCCTTCTCGGCGCTGATGCCGGGATAGTGGTCCGTCGCCTCGTCCAGCAGCCACCAGTTGGAGGGCGACGTGTCCGGGGGCACGAACGCGGCCGAGACCGCGACGGGCGTGGACGACGGCGTGGGCGACGGCGCGGAGACGATCTGTGCCGCGGGGGCGCAGGCCCCCAGGAACACCGCGGCGGAGAGGAACGGACGGAGCGGCTTCATGCGCAGTTCGGTCAGGGGAATCGGAGGCTGCATCCAGCACCCGCCGCGCGCCAGGGCGCCCGCGCGGGTGGTGCGCAGTGTACCCGCGAGCGCCGCGCCAGGGTCCGCGCGCCGCGAGAGGTCGCGGGCGAGATGCAGGGGCCGGGCCGAAGGGGAATGCGCCACTGCTCGGAACAGAAGAGAGCGCCCCCCACCTGGCCTTCAGGAATCGGGCGGCCGCCTCTGCAATCAGCTCAGTCCCAGTTGCACCCGGAGTGCACGCGCGACGCCTTCCAGATCGTCCCGCGATACCGAGCCCGCCCTCCGGACCAGGCGCTCCTTGCTGGCGGTGGTGAGCTGGTCGGCCATGGCCTTACGCCGTTCTCCGTCGAAGCTGACGTACGCTTCGCTTGGATACAGGCGGTCGACGTTGCTGGTCAGCGGCACAACCTGCACGCGGTTCAGGTGCTGGTTCGACGCGTCATTGCTGACGATGATCGCCGGACGCTGCTTGCGGATCTCGCCGCCGACGGAAGGATCGAAGTCGACCCACCAGATCTCACCGCGCTTCATCGGCCACGTCGGGGAGCAGGGCGTTGGACCACGCGGCGGCCTCGGCTTCGCGCTCCTCGTCCTCCGCCATCCGCGCGTACGCCGACGACAGATCGGCGGGAGTGACGTGAGGACGCACCAGGTCTTCGATGAACTGGCTGATACGACGCGGCCCGACGATCTCGTATAGCCCGTCGTAGACGGCCTCGTCCACCGTGATCGTAAGCTTTTTCTGCACGGGTCCTCCTCGCGTGAGCTTGTACGTGGAATATACGTGCAAGACGTTCGCGTGAGAAGTCTCGTCTTGTCCACGAAGGAGGATCAGACACACCGCAGCGAAAGGCCCCGCCCTCCTCGCGGAAGACGGGGCCCTCGGTCGTGCCTGGCGGTCGAGCAGCGGCGGCGATCAGGTCGCGGCCAGCTCCTCGGCCTTCTCCAGGTAGTAGTCCATCCCCAGGTGCGTGATGGGCTCCTCGCCCATCAGCCAGCGCAACGTGTTCTTCAGCTTGGTCTGCTGGATGAACAGGTCGTGCTCCGGGTACACCTCGGGCGCGTGCATCGGGCTCTTCAGGTAGAACGAGAGCCACTCCTGGATGCCGTGCAGGTCGGCGCGCTGGGCCAGGTCCAGGAAGAGCGCCAGGTCCAGCACGATGGGCGCGGCCAGGATGCTGTCGCGGCAGAGGAAGTCCACCTTGATCTGCATCTTGTAGCCCAGCCAGCCCTTGATGTCGATGTTGTCCCAGCCTTCCTTCTCGTCCCCACGCGGCGGGTAGTAGTTGATCCGCACCTTGTGGAAGATGTTGCCGTACAGCTCGGGATAGACGCCGGGCTGCAGGATGTGCTCCAGCACGCCCAGCTTGCTCTCCTCCTTGGTCTTGAACGACTCGGGATCGTCCAGCACCTCGCCGTCCCGGTTGCCCAGGATGTTGGTGCTGTACCAGCCGTCCACGCCCAGCAGGCGGGCCTTGAACATGGGGGCGAGCACCGTCTTGAGCAGCGTCTGGCCCGTCTTGAAGTCCTTGCCGGCCACCGGCACACGGTTCTTGGCGGCCAGCTCCAGCATGGCGCCGAAGTCCACCGACAGGTTCGGCGCGCCGTTGGCGTAGGCCACGCCCTCCATCAGGGCGGCGTACGCGTACAGCATGCTGGGGGCGATGGACTCGTCGTTGGCGTCCAGTGCCTTCTCGAAGGCCTCCAGGGTCTCGTGCGTGGGGCCGGGGCGGATGAACACCTCGGTCGATCCGCACCACACCATCACCAGGCGGTCGCACTGGTTGGCGGCCTTGAAGGTGCGGATGTCCTCGCGCAGGGCCTCGGCCCAGGCGCGCTTGCTGGTGCCGGGCTTCACGTTGGTGCCGTGCAGCTTCTTGACGTAGCTGTTGTCGAACGCAGCCGGCATCGGCTTGATGGACTTCAGGAAGTCGGCGATGGGCTCGATGTGCTCCCACTTGTTGAGCACGCCGGCGTTCAGGGCCGACTGGTACGCGTCGTCCGCGATGGGGTCCCACGCGCCGAAGACGATGTCCTCCAGCTTGGCGATGGGCGCGAAGTCCTTGATGGCGGGGGCGCGGCCGTCCGAGCGCTTGCCCAGGCGGATGGTACCCATCTGGGTCATCGACCCGATCGGCGCGGCCAGGCCGCGGCGGGCGAGCTCCACGCCGGCGATCAGCGTGGTGGAGACGGCGCCCAGGCCGGGCAGGAGGATGCCGAGGCGCCCTTCCGCCGGGCGCGGCGCGTTGCGGTCGTTGCTCATGACGTTGCCTCTGCCTCGTTGGTAGGCGTGGGTGTGAAATCTGCCGGCGGGCGGGCGACGCGCGTGTAGCGGTACACCCAGACGATCCGCTGGACCGCGGTCAGGTTGGTGAGCGCCGCCATGGCCACCAGCACCCAGGTCAGCACCACCCCGTGCCACTCGGTCCCCAGGATCCCCGCCACCCCGAGCAGGACCACGCGCTCGGGACGCTGCATCAGCCCGACCTTGCAGTCGATCCCCAGCGCCTCGGCACGGGCGCGGGTGTACGACACCATGAGGGAGCCGCCGAGCGCGAGCGCCACGACGTACACCATCCACGGCTCCCCCAGGTCGGGGTGGCCTCCGCCGTACAGCGAGAGGAGGCCGAGGAAGACCACGATCTCCGAGATGCGGTCCAACGTGGAGTCGTAGAACGACCCGAACTGCGAGGCGAGCCCCGTCCCGCGGGCCACGTACCCGTCCAGGACGTCGAACACGCCGCCGAGAAGGATGAGGACGCCGCCCCACCCCATGTGCCCGAAGAAGAAGCAGGCCCCCGCGCCCACCGTGACCAGGAACCCCAGGGTCGTGATCACGTTGGGATGCACCCGCCGCCGCACCAGCCCGTCCATCAGGGGCGTGATGCCGCGCAGGAACCCCGAGCGCAGCCAGGGGGGCAGAAGCGTGCTGGACCTCATGGTGCCGCCTTCGCGCTACGAGGAAAGGATGATCCGGCTCTGCTCCCCGGCCTGGATGCCCTTCCCGATCTCCTCGTTCACGCGCAGCATCACCTTGTCGAAGTTGGTGCGCGCCATCTCGTAGGACTGGTACGCCGCGCTGCCCTGGATCTGCGCGGCCAGGCGCTCGTACTCCGCCTGGTCCTCCTCGCCCGGCTCCGTGCCGGCGCGGATGGCGAGGGTGAACGACTCCTCCAGCTCGTTGAGCCGGTTGATGAGGGTCACCGTCCCGCGGTCATCCGCCAGGCGCTCGTTGGCCCGCTTCAGCGCGCCGTACTCGCTGCTCTGCGCGAGCAGGCGTCCCACCTCGCGCGCCTTGTCCCAGATTCCGTCCATCGGTCCTCTCCCGTCAGGCTCGTAGCTCGGCCGTGACGATGCGCTCGCGCCCCGACAGGTCGCGCAGCACCGCCGGCTCCAGGAACTGCGGGACGGCGCGGACCATCTCCGCCACCGCCTCCGTCTGCGCGGCGCCCACCTCCAGGGCGAGCAGCCCGCCGGGACGAAGTACCCCGCATGCACCCGAAACGAGCCCCCGGACCACCTCCAGCCCGTCCGCGCCGGCAAAGAGCGCGCGCGCCGGCTCCCAGTCGCGCACCTCCGGGTCCAGCGCGTCGCGCTCGTCCAATCCCACGTACGGAGGGTTCGAGACGACGACGTCGAACCTGTCACCGTCCAGCGGCCCGTAGCTCTCCCCCAGCCGGAACTCGATCGGGGCGTCCGGCGCCGCGAGGGCGTGGTTGGCCCGCGCCACGTCCAGCGCGCCGGGCTCCACGTCCGTCGCCACCACCCGCGCGAACGGCCCCTCGGTCGCCAGCGCCAGCGCGATCGCGCCCGAGCCGGTGCCCACGTCCGCCGCGCTCAGCGCCTCGCGGCCGCGCGCCCACGCGAGGACTGCGTCGACCAGCACCTCGGTCTCGGGCCGCGGGATCAGCACCCGCGCGTCCACGCGCAGCACCAGGTGGCGGAAGTGGGCGATCCCCTCAATGTACTGCAGGGGCTCGCGCTTCGCACGCCGCAGCAGGCGCGCCTTGAACTCCGCCACCTCCTCGGCCCGCAGGGGCCGGTCGAACTGGAGATACAGGTCCAGGCGCTTCAACCTCAGCACCCCGGCCAGCAGCATCTCCGCGTTCAGCCGCGCGTTGTGGAACCCCTTGCCCTGGAGCCACCCGGTGGTCCACCGGATCATCTCCACGACCGTCCACACCCGCTCCCCCTCCCCCGCTCCGCTCATCGCCCGTCCGACATGGAGAAAGCTAGGCGCACCCGTGCTCCGCGCGAACCCGCCGCGCGACGCAGTCGCCCGCCCGCCGCGACGCAGCCGATCACGCGAAGGTCGCCGGGAAGGCCCGTCGAAAGCGAGGGGCGAAGCCGGTCGAGGGGCGCGCGGAACGCCCGGAGGGCAGGGCCACGCGATCTCCCGGCGCCGGTCAGGCGGCCCGCTCTTCCTGGACGGAAAGCTTCAGCGCCTCCAGCATGGGCTCCAGGTCGCCGTCCAGCACCTGCTGCAGGGCGTGCGTGGTGAAGCCGATGCGGTGGTCGGTGATGCGGCTCTGCGGGAAGTTGTAGGTGCGGATCTTGGCCGAGCGGTCGCCCGTGCCGACCTGCAGCTTGCGGTCGCGCGAGCGCTCCGCCTCCTGCGCGGCGATGCGCGCGTCCAGCAGGCGCGAGCGGAGCACCTGCATGGCCTTGTCCTTGTTCTTGTGCTGGCTCTTCTCGTCCTGGCACGTCACCACCAGCCCCGACGGCAGGTGCGTGATCCGCACGGCCGAGTCGGTGGTGTTCACCGACTGCCCGCCGGGGCCGGACGAGCGGTAGACGTCGATCTTGAGCTCGTTGGGGTTGATGTGCACGTCCACCTCCTCCGCCTCGGGCAGCACGGCCACGGTGGCGGCCGAGGTGTGGATGCGCCCCTGCGTCTCCGTGGCGGGCACGCGCTGCACGCGGTGCACGCCCGACTCGTAGCGCAGGTCCCCGAACGCGTGGTCGCCGCGAACGACGAAGACGGCCTCCTTGTAGCCCCCCATGCCGCCCTCGGACAGCGACAGCATCTCGATCTTCCACCCGCGCCGCTCGATGAAGCGGGTGTACATGCGGAACAGGTCGCCCGCGAAGAGCGCCGCCTCGTCGCCGCCGGTGCCCGCGCGCACCTCCACCACCGCGTCCCGGTCGTCCAGCGGGTCGCGGGGCATCAGCAGCAGCTTGAGCTCGGTTTCCAGGCGCTCCACGTCGGCGGCGAGCGTGGCGGCCTCGGCGGCGGCCATCTCGGCCATCTCCGGGTCGTCGGCCATGGCGCGCGCCTCCGCCAGCTCCTGCCGCGCGCGGCGCAGGCGCGCGGAAGCCTCCACCACTTGTCCCAGCCGCGAGTGCTCGCGCGACACGTCGCGCAGGCGCTTGGGGTCCGAGACGATGGCGGGGTCCGCGAGCTGGGTGCCCAGCTCGTTGTACCGGCTCTCGATTTCCTCGATCCGCTGTTCCATCGCTCCAGAAGCGAGAGAGCCGGGGCGTTAGCCCCGGCTCCTGTCTTACTTGGCCGCCGCGTCGTTGCCGGCGTAGCGCTGCCGGAACCGCTCCACCCGTCCCGCCGTGTCCATCAGCTTCTGCTTGCCCGTGAAGTACGGATGGCAGGCGGAGCAGATCTCGACGTGGACGTCCTTCTTGGTCGAGCGGGTCTGGAAGGTGTTGCCGCAGGCGCAGTGCACCGTGGCGACGTCGTAGCTGGGATGGATATCGGCCTTCATGGCGCACCCGTCTGTTCGCAGTGTGTCCAGCGCTACTCCTCGGGTACCCCTCTGGCGCCCTGAGCAAGCCGCGGAAGATAACGAAACGGCCAGGCGAAATCAAGCTGCCCGGCATCCCTCCATTCCATCCGGAGCCGCTCGATTCCGCCCCTCCGAACCGCCGTGAAGGTTCGCTCGATCAGCGCGCGTGAGCAGCCGCGGGATCGCCGGCTCGGCGGCGGCGGAAAGGTCGTACCGCGTGACGACGGCCCTGGCGTCTACCGTGAGCACGGTGTTGACCATGTCCAGCCCATGCCCGCGCACCGCTTGCAGCGCGGCCCGGAACAGCTCCACCTGCCGGTCGCGTCGCACGGCGGGCAGGATGACGACGGCGCCGGGTGCACCTCCTCGCGGCGCAGCATGGGCTCGAAATCCTGCCAGTTGTTGGTGACGAGCGTCAGGTCCTCGTCGCGCATCCGCCGCAGCACCTGCGGGTCCTTGAGCGACGCCCAGCCCCGGTGCGCCACGTGAAAGGCCACGTGCTGGAACTCGTGCGCCGTCGCCACGAGCGCGGGCGACAGGTTCTCGTCGATCAGGAAGCGGATCACCGCCGCCGCCGGAGCACGGTGCCCCCGGTGAAGGGTGTCCTGCGCGGCCGCCCGCGGCGCGGGTACAGGCGCGCGTACGTGAGCGCCGCCTGCAGCGTGTGCAGCGTGAGCGAGGGGTAGTCCTCCAGCAGCTCGTCGGTGCCGGCGCCCTGCTTCTGGAGCTCGGACAGGAAGTAGACGCCGATGCGGGTGCCGCTCACCACCGGCTCGCCGCCCAGCACCTCGGGGTCGTGGACGATCACGGCCTTCACCTCGCGAATCTGGTGGATGCGCTCGTCGACGGCGCGCACGGCCGGCTCCACGTCGACGGACAGCGGGCCGACGGAAAGCGTGTAACCCGCTTCGGGACCGTACCCGCGCAGCTCCTCGCGCACCATGCGACGGCCCTGCCCCGTCAGCCAAGGATCGAGGGTGCCGCGCAGGCGCAGGTACAGGAGGTCGGCGTACGAGACGCCGCGCGCCTGCCCACCCCCGCCGGGCCCGGACACCGGCTCGATCTCGTGGCGGTCGATCACCTGCTGCACCGTCTTCTCCGGCAGGTCCGCGACATACGCGGCCTCGCGGGGGGACAGGGGCTCGTCGGTCGGAACGGTGGGGTCGATCATAATTCATCCTCTGGTTGAGGATCAATTATGGATGGAGGGAGGGCGGCGCGCAAGGTGGAGGGCGAAGGCCGGCTACGCGGGCTGGCGGGCGAGGCGTGCCTTCCGCCCCTTGGGGTGCCGGCGGAGGTAGACCACGCGCCATGCCGAAGCGCCGATCACCGCCAGCATGCAGAGCTCGATGAACACCTTCTCGCCGTCGATGTAGTCCACCGGCTGGCCCTTCAGGTTGGGCTCGGTGAGGATGCCGTGCACGTAGAACAGCAGCGCGGCGGCGTATGCGGTGTAGTGCAGCCGCTTCCACAGCCGGCGGCCCAGGCGGAGCCGGTTGTACGAGGTGACGACCACGAAGGCGACGGCGTAGAGGGCCACGGCGCCGATCGTGTTCTCCACCGGCTGGAGTGGGGAGCGGACGGGGACGAGCACATCGAAGAGGCCGAAGGCGGGCTTGGGGACCCGCAGGAGAAGCAGGACGTGCAGCACGCAGACGGAGAGCGCGACGTAGGCCGTCCAGTTGTGGATCTTGAAGGTGTTGACGCGGCGGTGGGGCCAGCTCCGCACCGGGTTGTACTTCACCGCCATCAGCAGCCCGATCAGCACGTTCAGCGTCAGCAGGCCGACGGCGACCAGGCCGGCGTCGGCGGCCAGCTCCGCCCAGCTCATCGGGCGGCGGCGGCGGACGGGCGGCCGTCCGAGAAGCGCCTCACAGCACCACCTCGCGGCCGTCCTCCGCGGACCGGTACGCGGCATCCACCAGCCGCATGAGCTGCACCTGCTCGGTCGGCGCGGCGACCCTGCGGTCGCCCTTCACCACCTCGACGAAGTGCTGCAGCTCCTGGCGGTACGACGCCGTGTACAGGTTCTCACGGCCGGGGGCCAGCTGCGGAGTCACGTTCGCCAGGCCGCTCTCCATGTCCTTGTAGACCGTGAGCGGCGCCAGCGACCCGGACCCGGACGAACCCAGCAGGTGAAGGAACTGGCGGTCGCGCTCGGCGCGGAGGTTCCACGCCACCTCCAGGTTCACTAGGCGGTTGCCCGCCAGCCGCAGCATCAGCGCCCCGGAGTCCTCCACCTCGGCGCCGCGCTCGCGGTGCATGAAGGCGTTCACGCTCACGGGCTGGGGGTAGTCCAGCAGCCACATGGCCAGGTCCAGCATCTGCACGCCCAGATCCATGAACGCGCCGCCGCCGGCGTCCTTGCGCTCGCGCCAGGAGCGGCGGGGGCCTCGTTGCGTGCGGCGGTTGAGCCACCCCGCCTTCAGGTAGTACACGTCGCCGAGCTCGCCGCTGGCCACGAAGGAGCGTAGCGAGGCGGCGTCGGGCCGGAAGCGCTGGTTCATGGCCACCAGCAGGCGCCCGTCCGCGCCCTCCTCCGCCAGCACGCGCGCGATCCCTTCGGGGTCCAGCGCCAGCGGCTTCTCGCAGAGCACGTGCTTGCCGGCCTGGAGCGCCTCGCGGACGTGCTCCTCGTGCAGGTTGCTGGGCGTGCAGACCACCACGCCCTTGATCGTCTCGTCGGCCCAGATCTCGTCCGGCGTGCGCGCCACGGACTCGATGCCGAAGCGGTCCGCCACGTTGCGCGCCGTGCCCCGCTCGGTGTCGAAGACGGCGGCGAGCTGCACGCCGCGCATGCGCGACAGGATGGGGAGGTGGACGACCTGCGCGATGGCGCCGGCCCCGAGGACGGCCAGGCGGACGGGGGTGCGGTGGACGGTCATCGTCCCGAGCCTCCGGATGCGGAAGGGGAGGTGGGGGCGGACGCCACGGGAAGGCGCCAGCTCGCGCCGACGGTGAGCCCCACGTAGCGCGTGTCGCTGCCCAGCACCGCGCGCCCCTCGCCGTACAGGCGGAGGGCGTGCGACAGCGGCAGCTCCAGCCCGCCCGAGGCCTGGAGCCCCGGCGCGATGGCGTCCAGCAGCCCTTCCACGAAGGTGTTGTCGATGGCGTCGCCCTGGCCGTTCAGCAGGTGCATGGCGCCGCCGACGGAGAAGTACGGCTGCAGCGGTCCCAGGCGCCGCAGCGACACCTGCGCGTCCAGCCCCAGCGACAGGTCGCTCACGCGCACCTCTCCCAGGTCCAGCGGCGGGCAGTCCACCCCGTGCTGCGCCGCGCACACCTTCTCGATCTGCCGCGCCAGGCGGCGCAGCTCGGAGGTGTGGAAGCGCGAGGCCCAGAACGACAGGGTGGGCACCAGCCGCACGCCCGGCGAGACGGGGCCCAGGTCCGCGCGCAGGTTGAGGATGGTGGTGGACTCGATGCGCAGCGGCCAGATGATCCCCGCGTCCGCCGCGACGCCGCGGAAGGCCAGGCTGTCCACGCCGAAGGTGCGGGTGCGCCGGGGGTCGGGCTGCGCCTGGGCGGCGGCGCGCGCGAGGGGCGCCGCGGCGAGCAGCGCGGCCAGGAGCGGGACCCACCGGCGTGGCGGCATGCGGTTCCGTTGCGGATGTGGAAGGGGCGCCGCGCTCAGTAGGCGCGGACCAGGCGCGCCCCGGGATAGTAGGCGCGCAGGATGGTGCGGTAGTCCTGGCCCGCAAGGGCGCGGCCGATGGCGCCGAACTGGCACATGCCGATGCCGTGCCCCCAGCCCATCCCCTCCGCCGTCACGGCCGAGATGGCGCCCGACCCATCGCGTGAGACGGACAGGTCGAAGCGGCTGCTGTTGAGCACCGCGCCCCGCGCGGTGAGCAGGATCCAGCGCACGCGGTCCTTGCCGAGCGTGAAGCTCCCCGCGTCGGTCTCCAGCGCCAGCCGCCGGACGCGGCCCGACGCGGTGCGCTCCACCACGCGTGCGTCGCGCACCTCGCGGATGGTGCGCCCACGCAGGGAATCGGCCAGCGTGCGGTTGAGGATGGAGACCAGCTCCGGCCCCGTCCAGCGCTCCGTCCAGCGGAACTTGCCCGACAGGCGGTCGTATGCCTCGCCCGTGGCGGGATCGACGTCCACCACCGAGATCAGGTAGGGCACGGGAGGCTGGTTCCACACCTCGTCCACCCCCGCCGTGCGCCCGCCGCAGGTGGAGTGGTAGAAGGCCTCGATGGGCGTGCCGCCGTAGGTGAGGATCTCGCCGCGGCTGGCGCGCACGGCCTCGCTCACCATCGGCACCTCGGCGGCCATCCCTCCGTACACCTGGTCCGCCGTCGACGCGTAGACGTCAAATCCCTGCCGCGAGCGGCCGCCCAGGTGCTTCACCGCGAAGGTGCGCGCCGCCACCGCCTGCGCCTTGGCCGCCTCCGGGTACTGCGAGCCGACAGGCCCCAGCTCGCGCGGCACGACGCCGAGGAGGTACGCCTCCATGTCCACGCGGTTCACCGCGGTCAGCGCGCCACTGGTCGACGGCTGCAGCACGACCTCGCCGCGATACGGATTTCCGCGGAGACTGAGGACCTCCCCGTTCGCCGGCCTGGCGACGGCGGGCGCGGGGACGACCGTGCGGGCGATGGAGATGCCGTCCGCGCCGCGCACATCCACGGAAACGCTTCCAGATCCCGCGGACGCGAAGGATACGGTCCCGCCTGCGGGGACGCGCGCAGCCTCGCGGCCGTCGATGCCGGAGACGATCAGGCCGCCGGGTCCGCCGACCTCCACCCGGTCCGCATCCACCAGCACGCCCACGCGGATGGAGGTGGACGGAGCCATGCGCGTGCCGCCCGCGTCCTCGATCCCCACCACGGAGTCGCCCACCGCCACGCCGCCGGCCGGCGCCTCGGTGGAGTCCACCCGCGCGGGAGCCTGGCGGCGGCGGGGCGGGTACGGGCGCGAGTCGGGATTCGGAAGCTCGCGCCGCGTGGTGACGGTGGTGCAGGCGGCGGACAGGACGACGGCGGAGGCCGCCGCGAGCCTAGCCCAGCGCTGCACGTAGCGCCTCCCGCGCGCGGCCGATGGTGTCCTCCACGTCCGCATCCGTGTGGGCGGTCGAGAGGAAGCCAGCCTCGAACGCGGAGGGCGCGAAGAAGACGCCCCGGTCCAGCGCCGCGTGGAAGAACCGCTTGAACAGCTCCACGTCCGCCCCCTTCGCGTCCTCGAAGCTGCGCACCGGGCCGGCGGCGAAGAAGGTGCCCCACATCGACCCGAAGCTGCCGCCGCTGGCCGGCACGCCGAGCTCAGCCGCGTTCGCCAGCAGACCTTCGACGAGGCGCCGCGTCCTCCGCTCCAGCTCGGGATACGGGTTCTCGTCGCGCAGCACGCGGAGCTGCGCGAGGCCGGCGGCCATCGCCAGCGGGTTTCCGGACAGGGTGCCGGCCTGGTAGACGGGGCCGACGGGCGCGATCCAGTCCATCACGTCGCGCCTGCCGCCGTACGCGCCCACCGGCAGCCCGCCGCCGATCACCTTGCCCAGCGTCGTCAGGTCGGGCCGGATGCCGAAGCGCTCCTGCGCGCCGCCCGGCGCCACGCGGAACCCCGTCATCACCTCGTCGAACACCAGCAGCGCACCGTCCGCCCCGGTGATGCGCCGCAGGGCGGACAGGAATCCGTCGTCGGGCGCGATGAAGCCCGCGTTGCCGATGACGGGCTCCAGGATCACGGCGGCGATGCGGCCGGCGTGCGCGTGGAAGATCTCCTCCACCGCAGCCACGTCGTTGAACGGCGCCGTCAGCGTCAGCTTCGACAGCTCGGCCGGCACGCCGGGCGAGTTCGGGAGGCCGAGCGTCGCCACGCCGGAGCCGGCCTTCACCAGGAAGGAATCGCCATGGCCGTGGTAGCATCCCTCGAACTTGAGGATCATCTCCCGGCCCGTGAAGCCGCGGGCCAGGCGGACGGCGCTCATGGTCGCCTCGGTGCCGCTGTTCACGAAGCGCACGCGCTCCATGCTGGGCACGAGCTCGCGCACGCGCTCCGCCAGCTCCACCTCGGCCTCGGTCGGGGCGCCGTAGCTGGTGCCGCGGCCGGCTGCGTCGCGCACCGCCTCCACCACGGCGGGGTGCGCGTGGCCCAGGATGAGCGGACCCCACGACAGCACGTAGTCCAGGTACTCGTTGCCGTCCACGTCCCACAGCCGCGCCCCGGCGGCGCGCGCCACGAAGAACGGGTCGCCGCCCACGCCGCGGAAGGCGCGCACGGGCGAGCTTACACCGCCCGGCGTGACCTCCGTCGCGCGGCGGAAAAGCTCCGCCGACCGCCGGGTGCTCCTCACCGGCGCGCTCAGGAGCGGAAGTTCCCGAACTGCAGCTCCAGGCCGAAGTCCTCCTTCTTGAGCGCGGCGATCACCCCCTGCAGCTCGTCGATGGAGGGCGACGACACGCGCACCTGCTCGTCCTGGATCTGCGCGTTCACCTTCTTGAAGCCGGCGGCCTTGATGGCCTTCACGATCTCCTTGCCCTTCTCGACCGAGATGCCTGTGACCAGCGAGACGGTCTGGCGCGCGCGGCCCAGCGAGGCGGTGTCCACCTCGCCGTAGTCCAGGTTGCGCACCGGCACGCCGCGCTTGATGAGCTTGGTCTCCAGCGTGTCGATCAGCGCCTTCATCTTGTACTCGTCGTCGGCCAGCAGCTTGATCTCCTTGTCCTTCTTGCTCAGCTCCACCTCGATCGTGGCGCCCTTGAAGTCGTAGCGCTGGGCCACTTCCTTCAGCGTCTGGTTCACCGCGTTGTCGACCTCCTGCAGGTCGACCTCGGAGGTGATGTCGAAGGTCGATGTCTTGGCCATGACTCGGTTCCGTCCAGGGTTGCGGGTTCGTTGCGGAATCTAGGCCGCCCCCGCCGCGCCGTGCAACCCGTCGGAGGCGCCAACCTCGACCGACTGCGCGCGCATCCGCCGAAACGACGAGAGGGGCCAGCCTCCACACGGGAAGCCGGCCCCCTGTCATCCTCCATCCACTGATCCTCCGTCCGTTGCCGATTCGACCATGCAGCCTCGGCCGACCGGGATCGTCTACTGGTCGAACACCTGCGTGCCTGCCGGCGGCGTGAAGCGGAACAGCGCGTCCGCCACCGGGGCGTTGATGCGCAGGTGGCGAAGCTCGATGCGGCGCTGCGAGTCGTTCTGCTCCGTGATCTCGAAGCGGCGCACCAGGTAGTCGCCCTTGTCCACCCACACCTTCAGCCGCTTGAACTGCGAGGCGGCGCGCGGCGTGAGCGTCATCACCCACGCGGGCCGGCCGCCCACGACGTCGTCCGCGCCCAGCACGGCGTTGAAGCGCGCGGTGGCGTTGCCCAGGAACTGGCGCTGCAGGTCCACCTGCCCCGCCCCGCGCGCGATGCTGCTGCGGATCACCTGCTTGCGGTCGCTGCTGGGATAGTAGATCCAGAAGTAGCGCCCGTCGGCCACCATCACGTCGCCCGCGGGGTCGGTGAAGCGCATCAGGAAGCGGTCCGGCCGCTTCTGGTACAGGCGGCCGCTGCTCTGCTGGTGCTGGTTGAGGAGCGCCACGTCCAGCCGCTGCGTGAAATCCGCCTGCATGGTGCGGATGCCCGCCGCCGTCTGCTCCACCCGCCGCAGGATCTGCGTCGCGCGGCTCTGCTGCGGGTCGTCGATCGTGACCGGCCGCGTTTCGGCGGATGCCGGAGAAACTGCGACCGCAGTAACGTTCGATGCGACGCTCGAGGGCGCGGCCGCATCCGTTGACGTCCGACCATCGTCCGAAGCATCCGCGTTCGGACCGTGCGCACCCGACTGCGACGCCGCCGGGGCCACCGCGGCGGCCGGCGTCTCGGCTGCGGGCTGCTGAACCGGCGCGGCGGCCGAGCGCTGCACGAGCGCGGGCGTCACGTCGCGGTGCGCGTCGGGCGTGGGCGCGGCGCAGGCCGGGAGGGCGAGCGCGGCGAGAACGGCGAGCGATCTATTCGTCAGTCTGGTCATCGGAACCGGCGTTGGGGTGCAGGGATGTTGCCTGTCCGCGGGACGGTGCGTACCCGTCCTGCGCGGGCGCCGTTCCGGCACGAAGCGTTCCGGCGCCTGCTCCGGAGGCCGAAAACGCAGCGGGCGCCAGCGTTGTGCATGGCGCCCGCGAGCCGTGGCGGACCGGCCGAATCGTCCTTCCAGGAGGACGAAACGCAGGATTCACCGTCGGCGGTTGCTGCCGATGTACTTCTCGGGATGCGCCTGCAGATCGTCCAGCATGAGGCGGAGGTCGGCGACGGCCTTCAACGCGTTCTGGTACTGCGCGGGATCGGAGATCAGCCGGCCCAGGGCACTGGTGTCGTTCTGCATGCCCGACGTCGCTGCCTCCAGGGTGCGCATGGCGCGCTGGGCGTTCTCCAGCATCGCGCCGGCCTGCGCCGCCCGCGGGCCCATCGCGCGCACGGTGCCGTTCATCCCCTCGGCCATGCGCTGGATGGCGCCCAGCGACGAGTCCGCGCCGGCCATCCGCGTGCGCATGGCTCCGGCCTGGGTGCGCAGGCGCATGCTCACGAGGTCCAGGTTCTCGCTCGCCAGCCGCGCGCCGGCGAGCATGTCGGCCATGCTGCCGCCGTGCAGCGACTCGCGCATCGCCGTTGCCTGCGCCGCCGCCGACCGGCTGGTGGTGGCGATGCCCTGGCTGCTGGCGAGCACGCCGTGGCCCGTCCTGTCGTACGTCTGGCCCTGCGAGCCCAGCATGCCGCGAAGCTGCTCGCTGAGCGTCTGCGCGCGGTCCACGGTGGCGTGGATCTCGGCGATCTTGGCCGGGGTGAATCCGCGCTTCACCGTGTCGATGACGGCCTCCAGGTGCGCGGCCGCCGCCGTGAGCGCCGTCAGGTCCGTCAGGGTGGCGCCCGGGATGACCGCGCCGGCCTGCCGCGGCATCGCGAACTTCAGCTCGGGATGCCACGAGCGCGACACCACCTCGGCCTGCCAGCTCCCCAGCAGCGCGGACGGCTCAATCAGCACGCCCACGTCCGGCGGAAAGCGCAGGTCGGGCAGTACCTGCATCTGCACGAACACGCCGTCCTGGCCCGGCGACAGGCGAATCTCCTGCACCTTGCCGATCTTGACGCCGCGGTAGAAGACCTTGTCGCCCGTGCGGATCTGGCCCACGGAGCCGAACAGCCCCGTGATGCCCGCCGGCGGACGCACGCGCGCCCGGCCTACGCCCCACGTGAGCAGCAGCGCCACGACCACCGCCGCGATCGCCCCCCGCACCAGCATCCGCTCCTGAAATCTGCGCTTCACGCTCTCCTCGGCTGCATCACCCCTCGTATCGACGGCCTCAGGTCGAGGCGCCACATCTCGTCAGCCCGCCGGCCGTCGTGCCTTCACCTCGGACCAGGTGCGTCCCTCGTCGGAGTTCGCTGCGAAGTCCGCGATCCGCCGCTCCAGCCCTTCCTGCGGATCGGAGTTCAGCGATCCCTCATCCGGCGCCGTCGCGATCGAATCCCAGACGTCCGGGGCGAGCTGGATCCGTTCCCAACGCTCAGCTTCACGATCTCGGAAAGCGTGCTCCGGGGCATCGGCCTGCCTCCTGCCGGCGTGCGTCTAGGTTCGGCCGATCCACTGCACGACTCCGGCCGCGGACCGGTGCTCGACGTCCAGCCAGTGCGATCAATCCCCGCAGATGCGCTCCAGCGCGTCGAAGTCGGCCAGCACGTCGCGGGGCTTGGAGCCGTCGGGCGGTCCCAGCACGCCGGCGCTGTGGAGCTGGTCGATGATGCGCGCCGCGCGGCCGTACCCGATGCGCAGCCGGCGCTGGAGCAGCGAGGTGGAGCCCCCCTGCTGCTGGATGCAGATCTCGGCGGCGTCGCGGAACAGCTTGTCGCGGTCGCCGGCCTGGTCGTCCGTGTCGCCCTGGTCCGACCCGCTCTCCTCCTTGCTGCGCACCTCGTCCAGGATGTCTCCCTCGCGGTCGGCGTCGGGGTCGCGGCCCTCGGCCAGCGCCTGCTCGCGGCGCAGCTCCTTCTGGTCGCGGTACCACTTCATCAGCCGGTCCGTCTCCTCGGTGGAGAGGTAGGCGCCCTGGATGCGCACGGGCTCGCTGCTGGCGGGCGGCAGCAGCAGCATGTCGCCGTTGCCCAGCAGGTTGTCCGCGCCGTTCTGGTCCAGGATGGTGCGCGAGTCCACCTTGCTGGAGACGCGGAAGGCGATGCGGCTGGGGAAGTTGGCCTTGATGAGGCCGGTGATGACGTTCACCGAGGGGCGCTGCGTGGCCAGGATCAGGTGGATGCCGATGGCGCGGGCCTTCTGCGCCAGCAGGGCCAGCGGCTTCTCCACCTCGCCCTGCACCGTCATCATCAGGTCGGCCAGCTCGTCGATGATCACCACGATGAACGGCAGGCTGCCGCCGTGGTAGATCCAGCGCTCGGGATCGCCCTCCTCGCCGGTGGCCTCGGGCGAGCGGAGAACCTGGCCGCTTTCCACGCGCTTGTTGAAGTCCTGCAGGTTGCGCACGCCGTTCACGGACAGCAGCTCGTAGCGGCGCTCCATCTCCAGCACGGCCCACTTCAGCACCGTCGCCGCGTCGTTGTTGTCGGTGACGACGGGGTGCCGAAGGTGGGGCAGGTCGTTGTAGATGGAGAGCTCCACCATCTTGGGATCCACCATCAGGAAGCGCAGCGTCTGCGGCGAGTGCCGGAAGATGAGCGAGGTGATGATGGTGTTGACGCACACCGACTTGCCCGACCCCGTAGCGCCCGCGATCAGCAGGTGCGGCATGCGGGCCAGGTCGGCCACGTACGGCTTGCCGGCGATGTCCTTGCCCAGCGCCAGCGGCAGAAGCGCCTTGCTGCCGCGGAAGGTGGCCGCCTCGATCACCTCGCGGAAGAACACCATCTCGGGCTCGGTGTTCGGCACCTCCACGCCCACCGCGCCCTTGCCGGGGATGGGCGCCACGATGCGGATGGAGGTGGCCTTCATCGCCAGCGCCAGGTCCGCGTCCAGCGACGCGATGCGGGCCACCTTCACCCCCGCGGCCGGCTCCACCTCGAACTGCGTCACCACCGGGCCCGTCGTCCGCCCGATCACGCGGCCCTCGACCTTGAACGTCGCCAGCTTCTCGATCAGCGTCTGCCCCAGCGCGTCGAGCTGGTGCTGGTTGCGCATCTCGTCGCGCGGCGGCGCGGCGTCAAGCAGCCCCGTCGCCGGGCGGTCGTCGCTCAGCGGGTCGCCGGTGTCCTCCAGCGCGTGCTCGGGCTCGGGTTCCGGCGCGCGCGCCTTCTTCGCCGGGGCGGGCGCGGCGGCGGGCTCCGCGTTCTCCACCGCGACCGGAGCATCCGCCGGCCGGGCGCCGGGGAACGGCTGCGTGTCCTCGTCCGCGCCGGCCTTCCCCCACGTGGGGATGGAGCCGAACGGCAGCGCCGCGGACCCGTCCGCGTCCGCCCCTCTCCGTCCGCGCTTCCCCTTCGCCGGAGCCCCGAGGGCGGTCGACTCGTCGCCGAGCGGGAGCCCGATGTCGTCGTCCCCGTCCCGATCGAGGTTCCGGCTGGACCGGCGGGAAGCCGGAGCCTCGTCATCCCAGTCGCGGTGGCGCCAGTCGTCGGAGTTGGGGTCCGGCTCCTCGTCATCCCATTCGCCGTCGTACTCCGAAGCCGCGTCGGCCGCCGGATCCTCCGTGGAGCGGCGGCCGAGGGCGCCGAGCGACGGGCGGGGCAGCTTGTCGGCGATGGAGGGCACGGCGGCAACCACCGTCTGGGCGCCGCGCAGCGACGCGCGCCCGCCGCGGACCATGGTCCGGAGCGGGTTCCAGCCCACGGTGGCGACGGAAAGGGCGGCGAAGAGGAAGAACAGCACGAGGCCCGCGCCGACGCCGCTGAGGCCCGCGACGAGCAGCGCGCCGAACGCGGAGCCGAGCCACCCGGCGGAGGGAACGACGCCGGACGTCGCGGGGGAGGCGACGAAGAAGGCGGCCGGGACCAGCGCCATGCTCCCGGCCAGGAGCACGGACCAGCGCGCGCCGGTGGAGGCTTCCAGCTTGGAGAAGGCGACCGCGCTCGCCATGGCGAACAGCACCGGCACGGCGGCGGCCGCCACGCCGAAGAACCCGGTGACCGCGTCGCGCAGCACGATGCCGGCGGAGCCCACCACGTTTCCCGTGCGGAACACGCGGCGCGCGCCGTCGCCCAGCGACTCCACGGGAACCAGGCTGAGGGCGAGGAGGATGGCCAGGAGAAGGAGGCCGATGGCCCACAGCTCCCGGCGCCTGCGGTCGTCGAGGGAGAACGGCATGGCTGTCCTGCGGGGGTGCCGCGGGGGCGTCAGGGCTCGGCGGCCGCGGCGCCCGGGGCGGGAACGGTGACCTGGCGGTCGTGCAGCACGGGGACGACGTCGTGGAGGTCCACCTGCGCGCAGAAGGGGATGTCGTCGCCCAGGCCGGCCGCGGCGATAGCCTGGCCGGCCGCGGTGATGGGCAGCAGCACGGCGGGGTCGGGCCAGGCGCGGGCCAGGGCGACGGCCGCGTGGGCGCCGTCGTTCAGCGTCCACTCCGCGTCCGGCGTGGCCTCCATCACCCGCAGCGCGAGCTGCCCCGCCATGGCGGCGTCCTCCAGCCCGAAGTGGCGCTCGCGGCCGGAGCACACCAGCACCGGCTCGGCGCCCGTGCGCGCAAGGTCGGCGGCGACGGCGGACAGGTTGAGGTACGAGGCCACCAGGACGCGCGCGGCGCCCCCCGCCAGCGCCATCGCGGCCGTGCCGTTGGTGGTGCTCATCACCAGCGTCTTGCCGCCCACCCGCTCGGGCGAGAACTCGGCCGGCGAGTTGCCCAGGTCGAAGCCCTCGATGGGCAGGCACTTGCGCTCGCCCGAGAGCAGCACCTCGTCGCGGCCCAGGGTGTTGGCCAGGCGCAGCGCCTCCTCGATGGAGGCCACGGGAAAGAGCGCCCGGGCGCCCGACGCGAAGGCCTCCACGATGGCGCTGGACGCGCGCAGCACGTCGATCACCACCGCGGTGCGCTCGGCGATCTCCCCGGGGGCCAGCTCCCCGGGGGTGAGGTACACGTCCAGCCTCATGGAATGCGTCGTTCGTGGGGGTGTTCGGCGCAGGGACGGCCACCGGCCAGGCAAGCGCCGGGCCGCGGCGGCGGGCGGGGCGTCATTGCGCGGGGCGCTCCGCCACCATGCGCTCCAGGAACTTGGTGTCCACATCGCCCGCGATGAAGGCGGGGTGGTCCATCACCGTGATCAGGAAGGGGATGGTGGTGTGCACCCCCTCGACCACGAACGAGGCCAGCGAGTGCCGCATGCGCGCGATGGCCTCCGAGCGCGTGGAGGCGTGCACGATGAGCTTGGCCAGCAGCGAGTCGTAGAAGGGCGGCACCTTGTAGCCGGCGTACACGTGGGTGTCCACCCGCACCCCCGGCCCGCCCGGCGGGTGGAAGGTGCTGATGGTGCCCGGCGACGGCGCGAAGTTGCGCGACGGGTCCTCGGCGTTGATGCGGCACTCGATGGCGTGCCCGCGCAGGTAGATGGCGCGGTCCGGGATGGAGAGCGGGAGCCCCGCCGCCGCCCGGATCTGCTCCTTCACCAGGTCGAACCCAGTGCACATCTCCGTCACCGGGTGCTCCACCTGGATGCGCGTGTTCATCTCCATGAAGTAGAACGACTCGTCGTCGTTCAGCAGCATCTCGATGGTGCCCGCGCCCACGTAGTCGATGGCCTTGGCGCCGCGCACCGCCGCCTCGCCCATGCGCGTGCGCAGCTCGGGCGACAGCGCGGGCGACGGGGCCTCCTCGATCAGCTTCTGGTGGCGGCGCTGCACCGAGCAGTCGCGCTCGCCCAGGTGGATGATGCGGCCGTGCTGGTCGCCCAGGATCTGGAACTCGATGTGGCGCGGGCGCGCCAGGTACTTCTCGATGTAGACGGTGTCGTCGTTGAACGCCGCCGACGCCTCGTTGCGCGCCATGGTGAACTGCCGCTCGAACTCGTCCGCGTCCAGCGCCACGCGCATGCCCTTGCCGCCGCCGCCGGCCGCCGCCTTGATCAGCACGGGGAAGCCGATCTGGCGCGCCTCGGCCAGCGCCTCGTCGGGGTCCGAGATGGCGTCGGTGCCGGGGACGATGGGGACGCCCACCTCCTTCATGGTGCGGCGGGCGGCGGCCTTGTCGCCCATCAGCCGGATCTGCTGGGGCGTGGGGCCGATGAAGGTGATCTCGCTGCGCTCGCAGATCTCCGAGAACTCGGCGTTCTCGGCCAGGAAGCCGTAGCCCGGGTGGATGGCGTCGGCGCCGGTGATCTCGGCGGCGGCGATGATCCGCGACATGTTGAGGTAGCTGTCGCGCGCGGGCGGGGGCCCGATGCAGACGTCCTCGTCCGCGAAGCGGACGTGGAGCGACTCGCGGTCGGCCTCGGAGAAGACCGCGACGGTGCGGATCCCCAGCTCCTTGCAGGCGCGGATGACGCGGAGGGCGATCTCGCCCCGGTTCGCGATCAGGACTTTACGAAACAATCGTCTTTCCCTCGTTTCCGGCGGAGGGGCTTCCGGACCAGTCGTCCTGCGCGACCGACTCGATCCCGGAGACCCGCAGGGCGAACTCGGACGGATTCGACGCGTAGTGCATGGCCCAGTCGAAGGAGATGTCGCCGCGGCGGTACAGCTCCATCAGGCTCTGGTCGAAGGTCTGCATCCCGTACTGCACACGGCCCGCCGCGATCAGCTCGGGGATGGTCTGGGTGTTCTCCTGGGCGCGGATGCACTCGGCCATGGAGGCGCTGTTCACCAGGATCTCGGCGGCGGGCACCCGGCCCTGGCCGTCGGCGCGGGGGATCAGGCGCAGCGAGATGACGGCCCGCAGCGCCGTCGCCAGCATGGAGCGGATCTCCTGGTGCTGGTGCGGCGGAAAGAACGAGATGATGCGCCCGATGGTCTGGGTGGCGTCGGTGGTGTGCAGCGTGGAAAGCACCAGGTGGCCCGTGTCCGCGGCCTTCAGCACCGTCTCCATCGACGGCCGGTCCCGGATCTCGCCCAGCATGATGACGTCGGGATCCTGCCGCAGCACGTGTCGCAGGGCGTCGTGGAACGACAGCGTGTCGGTGCCCACCTCGCGCTGGCTGACGATGGCCTTGGCGTCGCGGTGCAGGAACTCGATGGGGTCCTCCACCGTCACGATGTTCACCGCCCGCGCCTCGTTCATGTGGCGCAGCATGGAGGCCAGCGTGGTGGACTTGCCGCTCCCCGTCACCCCCGTCACCAGCACCAGCCCGCGGGGCGTGGTGGCCAGCTCCTGAAGCACCGGCGGCAGCCCCAGGTCCGCCAGCGCCGGCACGTCGAAGGGGATGGCCCGGAAGGCCATGCCCAGGGTGCCGCGCTGCTGGAAGATGTTGGTGCGGAAGCGTCCCAGCCGCGGCACGCCGATGGCGAAGTCGATCTCCTTCGCCTCGGCGAAGTGCTCGCGCTGCCGATCGTTCATGATCTGGTCGGCGCAGCGCTTGATGTCGTCGGGGCGCAGCGCCGGCAGCGCGGTCTCGGCCAGGGTGCCGTTGATGCGCAGCACGGGGGGCCGGCCCACCTTCAGGTGAAGGTCGGAGCCGCCGCGCCGGATGAGCTCCTCCAGCGCCTCGCGCAGGACGAACTCGCGGTCGGCCGCCCCGGGACGGGGGCGGGGCGCTTCGGCGGGACCCTCGGACGCGCTCACGCCGCCGGCTCGATGCGGAAGAGCACCTGGCCGTACTCGACGGGCTCGCCGTTCTCCACGCACACCTCGCGCACGGTGCCCGCGACGTCGGAGGGAAGCTCGTTCATCAGCTTCATCGCCTCCAGGATGCAGAGCGTCTGCCCGCGCACCACGCGCGAGCCCGGCTCCACGTAGGGCGGGGCCTCGGGCGCGGGCTGCCGGTAGAAGGTGCCCACCATGGGCGACTTCACCTCGATCAGCGCGGGTCCGGCCGGCGCTGCGGGCGCGGCCTCGGCCGCCGGGGCGGCGGCGGGCGA
>JAQBQD010000099.1 GCA_028287185.1 Gemmatimonadota bacterium
CAGAACGCTTGGAGGTTCAATGGACGGCCGCAGGTCAGCCGCGCTCGCGCCATCTCGACGCCCTGATCGCGGCGGGCGGCGTCGAGCTGGGCGCGCGCGCGGTCCTGGCTTGCGCGCGCCGTGGCGATGCCGCCGCGGTTGCGGTCGAAGATCGGCAGGGGGATGGCGAGGCCGAACGTCGGCAGGTACCCCGGCTCGCCGCCCGTGGGATCGTGCCACTCCACGCCGGCCGTCACCGAGGGCGCGGCGAAGCGGCTGGCCCGCTCCTGCACCAGCGTGGCCTGCTGCGCCGCCAGGTCCGCCTCCGCCGCCGCCACCCGCAGCGGGGTGGCCGCCGCCTGGTCCGCCGCGACGGTCGAGCCGGCGGCGGTTCCAACGGCCGGTGCGATGCCCGCCAGCGAGTCGGCCAGCGCGATCTCCACGCCGCCCCCCGGAAGCCCCATCAGCACCTGCAGGTCGAGCAGGGCGGCGACCGCGGAAAGCGAGTCGGCGAGCGCCGTGTTCGCCAGCCCTCCCTGCGTCACGCGCGCCAGCTCCACGTCCAGCTCGCTGGCGTCGCCGGCGCTCTCGCGCGTCTGGGCGATGCGCACCAGCTCGTCGCCGGCGCGGGCGTCGCGCGCGGAAAGGCGGGCCAGCTCGCCCGCGGCGGCGGCGGCCAGGTACGTGCTGTCCACGGCGAAGCGCACGGCGGCGCGCTCCACCTCCAGCCGGTAGCGCGCCGCCGCCCCGCCCGCCAGCGCCGCCTGGATGCGCGCGGAGCGCAGCCACGGGAACTCAAGCGGCTGGTCCAGGACGGCATGGTACTGCGGCGTCGCCTTGCTGTAGGTGAGGTTGGCCGTGGGATTGGGAAACGCGCGCGCCGTGGTGACCGCCGCCCGCGCGATCGCCTCGTCGGCCGCCGCCACGCGCAGTCGCGAGCCGTTCGCCAGCGCCGCATCCACCGCCTCGCGCAGCGTCACGCGCTGCTGCGCGTGCGCCGCCGCGGGAAGCGCCAGCGCGGCCAGGAGCGCCAGGACGGCCGTGATCTTCCGTCGCATCAGATCGCGCCGTGCCGCCGCGCGGTGAGGGTGGGTCCGGCGTCGAATCTGGATACGAGAAGCGCGGACGGTAACACGCCCGAGCTTACGGTTGGATAACGATGGCATCCGGCGGCGCCGCGTGGTGAAAACCGTGGCGCCTCCTGGCCCGGAGACACCTGCGGCCGTGGCTGCATGCGCGTTCGATGCCACGGCCGCAAAGATGACCCGCACGACAGGTGCCGTCCGCCGCGCCGCGGGGACGGCACCCGCCTGACTGCCCGCCGCTACGGCTTCTTGGCGGGGTGGGTGGTGCGCGCCTCGCGACGCTCGGCGCGGGCCTCGGCGCGCTCCTCGCGCGGGCCCTCGTGCTGCTTGGCGATCACGGCGCCCGTCATGGCGTCCACGTTCACCTCGTCGATGCCCGAGCGGCCGGCGACCTGGATGTCGTACGAGTAGATGAGCTTGCCGTGCTCGCGCTCCAGCTCCTCGGACTTCACGCGCCCGCCGGGAACCTGCGCCAGCGCCGTGCTCCGCGCGGCGGCCTCGGTCACGCGTGCCTCGCGGGCGAGCTGCGCCTGCGTCTCGTGCCGGGGATGGGACTGCTGCGCCGCGGCGGCCGAGGCGACGGCCACGGAGGCGAATGCGGCAAGCGCGAGCGTGGTGATCTGCTTCATGGTCTTGCTCCGGTTCTCGTTTGTTGCGCCCTCTTCGGCGCACGATCCGGACGCACACCCGTGGCGTCCTGCACCCAAGCTACATCCCCCTACCTTGCGAGCCGATAACGGGTTATCCCCCCTGCGCCCGACCCGGCCTCCTACCCCCCGAACGAAGCTCCGGCGCCACCTCCCCGGTCCCCCGCATCCCGCGTGGGCGGCGGACGAGGCCGGATGAGGTCGATGCGATCGACAGGGGAGGCGGATGATGTCCGGCGTCGGCGGACCGCAGCGGATCACGCGCACTCCGCCACCCTATCGCCCGATCGACAGATCCACCGTGCCTCCCGGCCCATCACCCTGCGGGCGCCGGCACTCCGAGGGACGCGGGCGCGATCCCGGCCGGCACCTCGGCGGGCACGAAGAGCGCGAACTCGTTGCCCCGGCCGTCCGCCGGGCTCAGCGCCAGCGTGCCGCCGTGCGCCTCGGCCACCCACCGCGCGATGGCGAGCCCCAGCCCGGCGCCGGCCGTGGTGGACGGCGCCCCGCGCGCCCGCGCCGGGTCCGCGCGGAAGAAGCGCTCGAAAAGGCGGGCGCGCACCTCGGGGCCGATGTCCGGCCCGCTGTCGCGCACGGCCAGGCGGTACCCGCCGGGCGCAGCGTGAAGGGTAAGCGCCACGCGCGACCCGGGGGGCGAGTGCTTGATGGCGTTGTCGAGCAGGTTCAGCACCAGGCGGTGCAGCAGGGCGTCGTCGCCGCGCAGCGGAAGGTCGCCCGGGGCCTCGCAGGCGAGGCGCACGTCCCGCGCGGCGGCCAGGGTGCGCATCGCGCGTACGCACTCCCCGGCCAGCTCGTTCAGGTACAGCTCGGTGGGCACCAGCGGCTGCTGTCCCGCGTCCGCGCGGGCGAGCAGGAAGAGGTCGTCCACCAGGCGCGAAAGGCGGCGGCTCTCGTCGGCCACCACGCCCAGCGCGTCGCGGTACTCGGCCGGCGGGCGCTCGCCGCGCGACAGGGCGATGTCGGCCTCGCCGCGCAGGATGGCCACGGGGGTGCGCAGCTCGTGCGCGGCATCGGCCATAAAGCGCCGCTGCTGCTCGACGGTGTCGCCCACGCGCGCCAGCAGGCCGTTGAAGACCGTGGCCAGGCGGCCCAGCTCGTCGCGGGGGTTGGGCACCGGCAGGCGCTCGTGCAGATTCGCCGCGCCGATGCGCCGCGCCTGCACGCTCATCGCCACCACGGGCGCAAGGCTGCGCCGCGCCAGCAGGTACCCGCCCACCCCGGCCAGCAGCAGCGCCAGCGGGATGGCGACCGCGAAGGTGGTGCGCACGCCCTCCAGCGACTCCTGCCGCTCCGCCAGCGGCTGCCCCGCCGCGACGATCAGGCGCTCGCCGGGAAGGTCGGCCGGCGCCGCGTACACGCGGTATCCGCCCTCGTCGTCGGCAAGCGTGAGCAGCGCCGGACGCCCGGCCGGCGCCCGCGCCAGCGCCGCCGCGACCGCCGCGGGCGA
>JAQBQD010000109.1 GCA_028287185.1 Gemmatimonadota bacterium
ACGCCCGCGCCCGCCTCGGCCTCCTCGCCCGCCGCGATGCCCGCGCCGGTCCTGGTTGCCGCCGCCGCGCCCGCGGCGATGCCGGACGTGCACGCCGAGCTCGCCAAGTACACGCCCGTGCGGCTCACCGCCAACCTGGCGGCGCTCACGCCGAACGAGCGGCGGATGATCCCGCTGCTGATCGACGCCGTGCGCGAGATGGATCCCATCTACTGGCAGCAGGCGTACGGCAGCCGCGACAGCCTGCTGGCCGGCATCGCAAACGCGGACGCGCGGCGGTACGTGGAGGTCAACTACGGCCCGTGGGACCGCCTGGAGGGCAACGCCCCCTTCCTCGCCGGCGTGGGCGCCAAGCCCGAGGGCGCCGCGCTGTACCCCCGCGACATGACGAAGGCCGAGTTCGAGCGCGCCGTCGCCGCCGGAGGGCCGCGCGCCGACTCGCTCAAGAGCCTGTACACGGTGGTCCGCCGCGACTCCGACGGGCGGCTGGCCGCCGTGCCGTACCACGTGGTGTGGGCCGTGCCGCTGGCCCGCGCCGCGGACAAGCTTCGCCAGGCGGCGGCGCTGGCCGAGGACGCCGGCCTCAAGCGCTACCTGGAGCTGCGCGCCCAGGCGCTGCTGACGGACGACTTCCAGGCCAGCGACCTGGCGTGGATGGACATGAAGGGCAACACGCTGGACGTGGTGATCGGGCCCATCGAGACGTACGAGGACGCGCTCTACGGCTACAAGGCCGCCAACGAGGGCTACGTGCTGATCAAGGACCGCGACTGGAGCCGGCGCCTGGCGCACTACGTCCAGCTCCTGCCCGCCCTGCAGCGCGGCATTCCCGTGGCGCCCGAGCTCAAGCGCGAGACGCCGGGCAGCAACTCGGACCTGAACGCGTACGACGTGGTCTACTACGCCGGCCAGGCCAACGCGGGCGCCAAGACCATCGCCATCAACCTGCCCAACGACGAGCAGGTGCAGCTGCAGAAGGGAACGCGCCGGCTGCAGCTCAAGAACGCCATGCGCGCCAAGTTCGACGCCATCATGATGCCCATCGGCCGCGAGCTGATCGTGCCCGAGCAGACGCGCAACCTGACCTTCGACGCCTTCTTCGAGAACACCATGTTCCACGAGGTGGCGCACGGGCTGGGCATCAAGGGCACCATCAACGGGAAGGGCACGGTGCGCGAGGCGCTCAAGGAGCGCGCGGGCGGGCTGGAGGAGGAGAAGGCGGACGTGCTGGGCCTGTACATGGTCACGCAGCTGAACCGCCAGGGCGAGCTGGGGCGCGAGAGCCTGAACGACAACTTCGTGACCTTCCTGGCCGGCCTCTTCCGCTCGGTGCGCTTCGGCGCCTCGGACGCGCACGGCGTGGCGAACATGGCCACCTTCAACTTCTTCGCCGAGCGCGGCGCGTTCAGCCGCGACCCCGCCACCGGCAAGTACCGCGTGGACTTCGCGAAGATGCAGACCGCCGTGAACGCCCTGTCCGAGCGCATCCTGCGCCTGCAGGGCACGGGCGACTACGCCGGCGTCGGCGAGTTCATGGCCGGGTACGGCGTGATCCGCCCGGAGCTGCGCCGCGACCTGGCCCGCCTGTCGCGCCTGGGCATCCCGGTGGACATCACCTTCGTGCAGGGGATGGACGTGCTCCAGCCCCCCGCGGCCGGTCGGTGATGACTGCGGACGGGACGAGCGCCGGCTGACGGACTCGGGTACGGGGCGGCTTTCCACGCGGAGTGCCGCCCCGTCGTCGTCTTTGTCGCGGCCGTCGTAGATCGCCGCCGTCGTCGTTGTTGTCGCGGAGGGTCGATTTCGGCGTGGGCATCTCCAGGGGCATGAAGCCCCCGGCTAGGACTACGATCGCCCCTACGCGGCCTGCCGCCGTCGAAACCGCGATTGTAGTTCCAGCCAGGTGGTTTATCCGCCTGGTGCTGAGGATTGCGAATCCGACGATCCCCGCTCCCGGGGACGGGCCTGTATTCCGTCGCCGTCCCATCGCGTCCACACCACCCTCCCGCCGCACCCATCGACCCTGATGACCCAGCCGTTTCCATCCACCGCGCCCGTGTGGGACGACGAGCCCTGGACGCCGCTTCCGCCGCTCGAGGGGGACGTGGAGGCGGACGTGTGCGTGGTGGGGCTGGGCGGATCGGGGCTTTCGGCGGTGCGCGAGCTGCTGGGGGCGGGGCTGCGGGTGGTGGGGGTGGATGCGGGGATGGTGGGCGGCGGCGCGGCGGGGCGGAACGGCGGGTTCCTGCTCGCCGGGCTGGCGGCCTTCTACCACGACGCGGCGGCCGAGCTGGGGCGCGAACGGGCGGCGCGGCTGTATCGCATGACGATGGACGAGCTGGCGCGCATCGCGGCGGAGACGCCGGAGGCCGTGCGCCTCACGGGGTCGCTGCGCATCGCGGCGGATGGCGGGGAGCGGGCGGACTGCCGCGCGCAGCTCGACGCCATGCGCGCGGACGGGCTGCCGGTGGAGAGCTATGAGGGGCCGGAGGGCACGGGGCTCCTGTTCCCCACGGACGGCACCTTCCAGCCCCTGCGCCGCTGCCGCTCGCTGGCCCTGCGGGCGCGGGCGGACGGGGCTCGGCTCTTCGAGCGCTCGGCCGCGGTGCGGGTGGGCGGGACGCAGGTCGCGACCACGGCGGGGCGCGTGCGCTGCGGCGCCGTCGTCGTGGCGGTGGACGGGCGGCTGGAGGCGCTGCTGCCGGAGGTGGAAGGACGCGTGCGCACCGCCCGCCTGCAGATGCTGGCGACCGCCCCGGCGCCCGAGGTGCGGTATCCCCGGCCCGTGTACCACCGCTACGGCTACGAGTACTGGCAGCAGCTCCCCGACGGCCGCGTCGCGCTGGGTGGATTCCGCGACCGCGCCGGGGACGCGGAATGGACGGGGGATGCCGAGCCGTCGGCGTTCGTGCAGGGCGAGCTGGAGCGCTTCCTGCGCGAGCACGTGGGGGTGCGCGCGCCGGTGACGCACCGCTGGGCGGCGTCCGTGGGCTACTCGCGCGGGGTGCTGCCGCTGCTGGACGAGGTGCGCCCCGGGGTGTGGGCGGCGGGCGGGTACAGCGGCACCGGCAACGTGGTGGGCGCGCTCTTCGGACGGGCGGCCGCGCAGCTCGCGGCGGGCGGCGCGGCTCCCCTCGCCGCGGCGCTCGCGGCGCCCTGAACTGCGTCCGCGCCCCGCGGCGGGAACCCCCGTGCGCGGCATCGGACGCGGCGGTTCCAGGGGGTCCCGTTTGTCGTGATCACGCCTGTCGTTAGGGGCGCGCGGGATGGTTGACGAGGCCCCCGGCGGACGTTAGTATCCGCCGCTATCGAGAAGACACCTCCCCGGTCCGAACGGGTCACTGGGCGCCGCGATGTTCGCGCGGGGCCGTCCCGCTCGCTTCTCGTCCGGAAACCAACCGTCCCCACCGCACGCCCGGAGCCGCACGATCCCCCGGCGCGCGTTCGCTTTCCCGGCGCGGGCACTCCGCCCCCGCCGTGGCTTTCCGTCTCCGCGCGCGCCGTGTCCCAGGCATGCAGCGGGGCGGGCCGTTCGGGAACCCTTTCCTGGATGTGTTGATGTTCGGAATCGAGAGCTTGCTCGTCGGGCGGACGCTCGCCGACCGCTACCGCATCGAGGAGGTGGTGGGGCGCGGGCGCACGGGCCCCGTCTGCCGCGCGGTGGACGTGCGGCTGGGCTTCGACGTGGCGGTGAAGGCCGTGGCCTCGGGCGCGCAGACGGTGGAGGCCATCGAGACGTTCCGGGCCCGCTTCCAAAAGGTGGCGGCCGCGGCGGCGCTGGTGCACCACCCCAACGTGGCGGCCGTCTACGACTGCGGCACCGACCCGGCCATCAACCTCGACTTCCTGGTGATGGAGCTGCTGCGGGGCGAGCACCTGGGCTCGCGCCTGGCGCAGCGCGGACGCCCGCCGGTGCCGCTGGGCCTGCGCATGCTGCTGGAGGCCGTGCACGGCCTGTCCGCCGTCCACGCCGCGGGCGTCGCGCACGGCGACCTGCGCCCCGAGAACCTGTTCCTCACCCGCTCCGAGGACGGCCGCCAGGTGCGCGTGCGCCTGCTGGCGTTCGGCCTGGCGCCGCTGGCCGCCGCCGCCGGGGGCGCCGTGCCGCCGCTGCAGGCCACCGGCGCCGCCGCCTACGTGGCCCCCGAGCAGCTCCGCGCGGGCGCAGCCCCCACCGCGGCGGGCGACGTGTTCTCCCTGGGCGCCGTGGGCTTCCTCATCCTCACCGGCACCGCGCCGTTCAGCGACGCCGCGATCCTGGCGATGGCGTCCGGCCAGCGCGTGGCCATCCGCTCGCCGCGCGAGCTGAACCCCGACATCCCGCCCGAGCTGGCCGCCGTCATCCTGCGCGCCATCAGCGCCGATGCCTCGGCCCGCTTCCCCGACGCCACCCACCTGCTCGCGGCCCTGGAGCCCCTCGTCGCCGGGCTTCCGCTCTCCCCCGCGCGCCCGGCCGCAGCCGCGCCTTCCGCGCAGCACACGCTCGTTCCGCCGCCGTCCGCCGGCGCACCCGGGCCGGCCTCCGCGACGCAGCCGGTGTCCGCAACTGCGGCCGGCGTGGATGCCCCCGCAGCGCCTGCTTCCGCGCCCGTCCCCGCCGCTCCCGCGCTCGCCGCCGCCGCCGTCGCGGTGCCGCTGATCGTCGCGGAAGCCGTGCA
This sequence comes from Gemmatimonadota bacterium, assembly GCA_028287185.1. GTDB lineage: Bacteria > Gemmatimonadota > Gemmatimonadetes > Longimicrobiales > Longimicrobiaceae > JAQBQD01. Next base: position 4,659 of record JAQBQD010000109.1, read on the forward strand.
GGCCGCCGCGCCACAGCCCACGCCGACGCAAGCCGCCGCGCCTGCCGTGGAGGTGCCCGCGCCGTTCGCCCGGCCCTCCGCGCACGCCGGGCCGGGGTCGGCGCACACGCACGAGCCGGCGGCGGCGGATTCCGACACGATCGCTGTCGCGGAGCCCGCGCCGCCGGTGGACGCGCGCGCCGTCGAGCCCATCCACGCGGTCGAATCGATCGAACCTAGGGCTGCTTCGGCTCCGGCACCGGCCGTCGGCGCCGGTGCGGTGATCGGCGCCGCTGCGGCGGTCGCGACGCTGGCGGCGGTCGCCGCGGCATCCGACGAGGGCGCCGTTTCCATCGTCGAGCCCGTTGCGGCGAATCAGACGGAGTCATCCGCCGGGTCCGGCGACTTCGCGCGGGAGCCCCAGGCGGTGGGGAAGGCTGAACCCTCGTCGGTCCATGCGCCCGCGGCCGCGGGCGAGGCGGATACGGCACAGCGGCGCAGGCCGGAGCCCCCGACGCCGATGTGGCAGGACCCGTGGGAGAAACCGCAGCCCAGGGTACCCGCGCGCGCCGCCGCTCCGCCGCCGCTGCCGAAGCCCGAGCCGGTTCCGGCGCCCGCACCCGCGGCCGTTCCAGTGCCCGCGCCGGCACCCGCCGCCGCGGCCGTGGCCGTCCCCGCTGCTGCCGCGGCCGTGGCGT
>JAQBQD010000112.1 GCA_028287185.1 Gemmatimonadota bacterium
CACGCGGAGGCCGTGTCCGCGCGGGGAGCCGGCCACCGGCGCGGCAGGCGCGCCCGCAGCCGGGCCAGGAGCGGCCGCCGCTCCAGCACCCGCTCGAACGTCGGGTTGTCCGACAGGAGCAGCGACACCACGAACCAGTAGAACGCCATGATCGGGATGAACAGGAGCCCGCCGTCGCTCAGCGAGACGATCAGGTAGATGGCCACGCCCGCCGCCAGGGCGCGTTTGTACTCCGAGCCGCGCTGGGGAAGCGCCCCCGCCAGGTGCAGCGCGAGCGGCGCCGCCATCCCCAGCACGTACAGCGCCAGCCCCAGCACACCGAAGTCGTACAGCATCGACAGGTACACCATCTCCAGCACCGTCGCGAAGCGCACGCCGGGCAGCAGAGTCAGGTCGCCGGGGTGGGACCACTGCACCTCGCGCCCTCCCAGGTTCCGGTCGAAGATGAAGCGCCCCACGTCCTGCTTGAGCAGGTGCACGCAGTACAGCACCCCCGCCACCAGCACGGCCAGCGACACCGCCATCACCAGCAGGCTGCGCAGCGTGGGGCGGCGCACGTACAGGCGCTGGATCAGCTCGTTGAGGGCGATCCCGATCCACACCGTGCGCGAAAGCGACAGGAGCAGCGACAGCTTCACCACGCTGCGCCGCGTCGTGCTCCGCTCCATCCAGCAGTACAGCGGGAGCAGGATCAGGATGCAGGTTCCGTACAGGTTCCCGTTGTTGTAGGTGGAGATGAGCTTGAAGATGCCCCCCCGGTCGATGCTCTTGCCTTCCAGCTCCCCCAGGTCGCCCGCGTTCACGGTCAGGTACGGCACCTCGATGAAGTGCCCCGTGGCGAACTTGTAGAAGAAGAGGAAGATGCCGTACGCCGCCACCAGGAAGACGCCTGTCCGGACGAGCCGCAGCACGAACCCCAGGTCCAGGCGGTCCAGGTGCATGCCCAGCACCAGCACGAACATCACGGGAAGGAAGAAGCAGCTCACCACGAACGAGATCGTGAAGCCCGCCTCGTCGTAGCCGTGCGCCAGGAGCGAGACGAGGCTGAGCGCCTGGAACGGCGCCAGCAGGCACAGCACGCGCAGGCGCGAGCGCTGGAACGTCATGGGCCGGCGCGAAAGCAGGGCCAGCGGCAGAGCCAGCGACAGTGGCGCGAGCGCCAGGTAGCCCCAGGTGAGGGGAACGCCGCCCACCTTCACCCCGCCCTTGGGAAAGACGAGCAGGAACGTCACCAGGAAGAGGATGACCGCGCGCTGCGCCCGGGTGACGCCGTACGCGTCCGCCGGCGCGGCCGCCTGCCCCTCCCCTCCGCCCGCGGGAAACGCCGGGGCGGTCACGGGCGCGGGCATGGGACGCGCGCCGGCGGCGCTCATGCCGCGGCCGTCCGGCGCCGGGACGGCTCCTCCATCACCAAGCCCAGGACCGCGACGCCCATCCGGCGGGCAGCGGCGGCCGTCTGCTCCACGTCGTCGCGCCGCACCCGGCCGGCCCGCGTCGCGAGGACGGCGCACCGTCCCTCCGCCAGCAGGGCGACGGCGGCGGGGCTGTCCACCGCGGGCAGCGCCACGATCACGCGCGCGAAGTGCTGCTCCAGCTTGCCCAGCCCGGTGCGGAGCGTGGCGGGCACCGGCTCGGCGGCGTCGCCGGCGTACCAGGCCAGGTACCCGTCGCCCCCGCTGCTCGGCATGGGCGTGAGCGCCGTGCCCAGGCCCTCCACCGCGGGCACGGCCAACGCGGTGCCCGGCGCGGCTCGCCCCGTCCCCGACGCCGGGACCTCGGGGGCGCGCGAGGGATCGACCACCACCACCGTCTCTCCCCGCAGGGCCGCCGTCCGCGCCAGCGCCGCGGCGACCGACACGGAGTCGCCGCCCGGTCCCGCCGGGAGGACCAGCACCGTGCGCCAGCCTTCGATCCCGCCCAGCAGCAGCGGGGCTCCCGGGCGGAGCGCGGCGGCGGGCAGGCCCGAGGCAAGCTCGGCCTCCAGCGGCGTGTGCAGGCGCTGCCCCGTCTGGGACGCGATCATCAGCCCGATGGCCCCGAAGAACGCGCCGCCGAAGAGCCCCAGGGCGATGTTCAGCAGGGGGATGGGGAACTCGGGGCGCAGCGGCGGCGTGGCCACGTCCACCTCGTGCACCTCGCCGCCCTCGCCGATGGCGGCCAGGCGCGTCTGCAGTCCCTGCGTCTGGAGCGCCACCAGCGTCTCGGAAAGGCGGCGCACCTCGCGCTGCAGCCGGGCCGTCTCCTGCACGTCGCGGGGGATGGCCGCCAGCGTCTGGCGGTAGCCCGCGAGCTGGCGCTGCATCTCCGCCTCCTGCCGGCTCAGGCCGGAGTAGTAGTCGCGCGAGACCGTCGCCAGCTCGCCCTCCGTCTGCGCGATGCTGCGGTCCAGCGTCACCACGTCCGGGTCGCGGGGCGTGCGGCGCTCCAGCAGGTCGGCGCGCCGCATGCGCAGGTCCAGCAGGCGGGAAAGGATGGCGTTCACCGCCCCGTTCCGCAGGAAGGTGGGGTACGCCGCCAGCTCCCCGCTGGAAAGCTCCCTGCCCCTCAGGATCTCGCGCAGGGCGTTCCCTTCCACCTGGAGCTGCTCCAGGTCGCCGCGCAGCTTGATGGCCTGCTCCACCTCGCGCGAGCCCGTGAACGTCGGGTCCGCCACGCCGCTCGCCTCCTGGTACGCTCGCAGCCGTCCCTCCGCGTCCGCCAGCGCCGCGCCGATGCTGTCGGTGTGCGCCACCAGGAACTCGTAGCGGTGCTCGTTCACCCCGCGGTCCGTGGTCTTGCGCCGCTCGAGGTACTTGGCGACCACCGCGTTGGGCACCGCCGCCGCCGTCGCCGGGTCGTACGCCGAGTAGCGCAGCTCGGCCACCTCGCCGCCCGCGCGCTTCGCCGAAAGGTCCTTCACCAGGCGGTCCACCACCCGGTCCCGGTCCACCAGCCGGACGCTGAAGCGCTCCGGAAGCCCCCCGCGGCGCAGCGTGACCCGCGCACCGCCGAGGTCGACGGGAATGCCGGGCGTGGCGCGCACCCCGTCCGCGCCGGGCCCCCGCACCACGTATCCGCCGCCCTCGCGCGTGAAGCGGTAGGTCGCCTTCTCCAGCTTCCGGGGAAAGGCGGCGGCGGCGAACACGGCGTTGGCGGCCGTGCCCGTGGGCTCCACCACCTCGGCTTGGAGGAGGAGGGAGTCGGCCACGGAACCCAGCACGGAGCGGCTGGTCAGCAGCTCCATCTCGGTGTCGAAGGCCGTGCCCGCCGCCAGCGCCGAGGCGATGCCCAGCGGCGAGATCCCGTCCTTGGACATGCCGAGTCCCACCCCCGGCATGGCCGTGGCGTTCCGCAGCAGCAGCGTGGCACGCCCGCGGTAGCTGGGCCGCACGACCACCGTCAGCACGGCGGCCAGCGCGAGCCCCACCGCGGCTCCCACGGCGATCCAGCGCCACCCGCGGCGCAGCAGGCCACCCAGCTCGCGGGCGTCCACCGTGCCGGCGCGCCCGCTCACTTGTGCACCAGCTGGTAGATGCCGATCAGGAAGCCCACCAGGCCCGTCGCCGTCGACACGGCCACCGTGGGGTTCAGCGCCAGCCAGCTCCGCCGCCCCACCACCACCTGGTCTCCGGACCGCAGCTCCTCCGTCAGGAACTGCGCGTCGCGGCCGCGGCTCAGCTTCAGGTGTGCGCCCTCGCGCACCACCTCGATCTTGCCCGCGTCGCCCGTCTCGGTGATCCCGCCCGCCCGCGCGATCACGTCGCGTAGCGTCATCGTCAGGTCCACCAGGTACAGGTCGGGCTTGCGCACCTCGCCCGAGACGGCGATGCGGCGCAGCACCGTGACCTCGATCCCGGGATCGCGCAGGTACTGCGCATATGCCCGGCGCAGCGAGTCCTGCAGCGTGCCGGCGGTGAGCTCGGCCACCCGCACGTCGCCCAGGCGCGGCAGCAGCGCGTACCCGTCCTCGCGCACGGCGAAGGTCCCGCTCATCTCCGGCTCGCGGTAGATGCGCACCCCCACCTGGTCGCCCGGCTGGATGCGCGCGTGCGCCCCCGCCGCCGCGGGCGGCTGGGGCGTGCGGGGCAGCGTGTCCTGCGCTCGTGCAGCCGCGGGCGAAAGGACCGCGACCGCGGCGAGAAGAAGGGCGATGGGAATCCGTCTCATCATGTCCGGGTCTGGCGAAGGCCGCGCGGCGATCCCCGCGGCCGGCGGCATCTGGGACGGCGCGCCGCCGCAAACCGTAACATGGCCGCGGATCGGGCGCCGGTCAATCGTTCGCAACCACTTGGCACGCCGCCCGTTGGACGGAGCGCGCCCGGAGTCAGGCGCCCGCGGGCGTACCCGCGGCACGATGCAGCAGGTCCAGCGTGCGCTCCACGGCGGCGCGCCAGGTGAAGCGGGCGGCGCGCTCGCGGCCCCGCCGCACCAGCTCCGCGCGCAGCTCCGGCCGCCCGCGCAGGCTGCGCACGGCCTCCGCGACGGCGTCCGCGTCCAGCGGATCGACCAGGAGCCCGGCGTCCCCCACCACCTCCGGCACGGACGCCCGGCACGAGGCGACGACGGGGACGCCCGCCAGCATCGCCTCCAGCGGCGTGAGCCCGAACCCCTCGTAGAGCGAGGGAACGAGCAGGCACTCCGCCCCCGCGTACAGCGCGCCCAACTCATGCTCGGACACCACGCCGGCCTCGACCACGGCGTGCCCGATGCCCAGCGCCGCCGCTTCCTCCGCCACGCCGTCGCCTTCCGGGAAGCGCTGGCCGGCGATGACCAGGCGGAGGGAGGGATCGTCCCGGCGCAGCCTCGCCAGCGCCGAGACCGCGGTGCGGAAGTTCTTGTGCGGCTTGCGGTTTCCCACACACAGCAGGTACGGCCGGAGGGAGGTGAGGGGCACTCCGGCCACACGGACGGCACCTCCGGGCTCCCCGCTTTCAACGGCGAGGGGAGGCGAAGCGCCGTGGGGGATCACCTCCGTCTTCCCCGCCGCCGCGGGGCAGCGCTCCACCAGGTCCGCGCGCGACGACTCGGACGGGACGACCACCCGCGCCGCGCCCGCGACCGCCCGCGCGAGCACGACGGAGCCCAGCGCGCGCTTCCACGCCGGGAACAGCTCGGGGAGCTTGAAGTGGCTCAGGTCCTGGACGCAGACCACCGCGTTCCGCGCCACGGGCCACAGAGGCACGTCGTAGTGCGGGAAGAACGCGGCGTCGGCGTGCACGATGCCCCGCATCCGCGGCGCGGCCCAGTGCACATTGGCGGCGGCGCTGTAGAAGCCGTGCGCGAACGGGACGACCCGGGCGTGGTCGGGAGTGCCCCGTTCCGCCAGGAAGTCGCGCAGCTCGCCTGGGTTCCCGAGCAGCGTCAGCCGTCCGAAGCGGGGGTCGGCCAGCGCGCCGCCCAGCACCTCGCGCAGGTATCGCCCGATCCCCGACTTGCGCAGCCCGCGCGCATCCACAAGCAGCGAACGGGCCCCCACCGCCTTCGGTCCGGCGGCGGCGCGCGCGCGGGGAGAGGGCGGGGCCGCGGGCATCAGTGCGCCGACCGTCCGGGGCGCTCTGCGTCCGCGTTCTCCAGCACCAGCTTGGGGCTTCCGGCGGGCCGCCGCGCCGCCTGCACCTCGCGCTCCACGGTCGCGCGAAGCCGCTGCCGGAACTCGCGCGCGTCGAAGCGCTCCGCGTTGCGCCGGCAGGTGGCGGGGCTGAAATGGCCGCGCTCCAGCGTCAGCATCGCCTCCGCCAGCGAGTCCACCGTCTGCTCCTCGAACAGCACGCCCGTCACCCCGTCCACCACCGTCTCCGTGGCCCCGCCGGCGGCGAACGCCACCACCGGCCGGCCCGACGCCTGCGCCTCCACGGGGGTGATGCCGAAGTCCTCCAGCCCGGGAAAGAGCAGCGCCCGGCAGCGGGAGTACAGCCCCGCCACCTCGGGGTCCCCAAGCCGGCCCAGGAACTTCACCGTGGGGCCCGCCATCGCCTCCAGGCGCCGCCGCTCGGGCCCGTCGCCCACCACCACCAGGGACCGCCCCAGCCGCGTCGCCGCCTGCACCGCGAGGTCCACGCGCTTGTATCCCACCAGGCGCGAGACGACGAGGTAGAAGTCCTCGGGGAGCGAGGTGGAGGGCGTGAAGCGGTCCACGTCCACCGGCGGATAGATGACCTCCGCGTCGCGCCGGTAGTGCTTGCGGATGCGGCCCGCCACCTCGTGCGAGATGGCGACGAAGTGGTCTACGCGGTCGGACGACACGCGGTCCCAGATGCGCAGGAAGTGCGCGGCGATGGCCATGAGGAAGCGGCCGCGCCGGCCGCGGGTGTACTCGTGGTACAGGTCCCAGATGTAGCGGCAGGGGGTGTAGCAGTAGCAGACGTTGACGGTGCCGGGGCGGGTGACGACGCCCTTCGCGCACGCGCTGCTGGTGGTGATCACGACGTCGTAGGCGCTCAGGTCGAACGACTCGAACGCCAGCGGCATCAGCGGGAGGAAGGCCAGGTGCCGCCGCCGCACCAGGGGGATCCGCTGGATGAACGACGTGCGCACGTCCCAGCCGCGCATCGACTCCGGCAGCGCGGCCGGATCGTGCACCGTGGTGTAGATGGGCGCGTCGGGAAACATCTCGTGGAGATGGGCGAGAACCCGCTCACCTCCCCCGAACGTGTCCAGCCAGTCCGCCGTGATCGCAACGCGCATTCAGTACGCGCCCTCGCCGCTCACCACCACCCCCACGGTCCGCACCATGATCTTGAGGTCCAGGAGCAGCGACCAGTCGCGGATGTAGGCGCTCTCCATCTGCACGATGGTCTCGAAGTCGGTGATGAGGTTGCGCCCGCTCACCTGCCACGGCCCCGTGATCCCCGGCATCACCGTAAGCCGGTCGAAGTGGTGGGGCTGGTACCGGTCGATGTCGCCGATCAGCGCGGGACGCGGCCCCACGATGGACATGTCGCCCAGCAGCACGTTCAGGAGCTGCGGAAGCTCATCCAGGCTGGTGCGCCGCAGCACACGGCCCATGCGCGTCACCCGGGGGTCGTCCTTCACCTTGAAGGTGCCCCGCTCGGAGTAGATGTTCAGGTGCGCCAGGTCCTTCTCGCGGTGCTCGGCGCCCGCCTCCATGCTGCGGAACTTCCACATCACGAAGAATCGACCGCCCAGCCCCACCCGCTTCTGCTTGAAGAAGACGGGACCCGGCGAGTCGAGCTTGATGGCCCCCGCCAGCAGCGCGATCACGGGCGAGAGCAGCAGCAGGGCCAGCCCCGCCAGCACCACGTCCACGCCTCGCTTGATGAGGAGCGCGGGCAGCTCCAGCCGCGCCGGGTGCAGCCGCAGCACGGCGCACCCGCCGATGCGCGTGGACTCGGCGAGGAACTGGGTGCTCCCCACCACCGACGGCACCACCAGCAGCGCGATCCCGCGGTCGAAGCAGGTTCCCGTCACCCGGTCCATCTCGTGCGAGCTCAACGCGGACGCCACCAGCACCTCCTGCACCCCGTGCTCCTCCACCAGGCGCGGCAGATCGTCCAGCGTGCCCAGCGCGGTGGGGTCCGCCTCGGCGGGGGTCACGTGGCCCACCACGAACTGATCGACGTTGCGGTCGTCGCGAATGCCCAGCAGGGTGCGCCCCGCCTCGTCCAGCGAGCCCACGATCACGGCGCGGCGCAGGCCGATGCCCCGCGCGTACACCTGGCGGACGGCCAGGTCGGCGGCCTTGCGCCCGATGGCGAGCGCCACGAATCCCAGCGCGCCCAGCCAGGCCAGGAAGTCGTGCCCCAGCGGCAGCACGGGGGGAAAGGCCACCAGGCAGGCCAGGATGAGCAGGGCCAGAACCACGCCCGAGAACAGGCGCTTGCGGTCGCGGCGGCCGTCGCCCGGGTCGTAGGCGGAAAGCGCGTTCAGGCTGAGCAGGATGATGGCGACGATGGCCGGCGTGTAGGGCCGCGCCGTGGCACTGCGGGCGTCCATCCCGGTGAGGAAGAGCACCACGCCCGCCAGCAGCAGGCCGTCCATCAGGTGCAGCGACACCACGCGCAGGCACCGGCGCACCAGCGAGATGGCCAGGCGCCGGTGGGTGATCTCGCGGCGCAGCCGCACGTCGTAGGGCAGGAAGCGGATCGCGCGCGCCGCCGCACCGGGGATGCGCGCTCGCTCGCGTACGGGCGTGTCGGTCGGACTCATTCTCCACTCCCCCTCATCGTTGAGCGCGCGGCCCCGGGGCCCGCCGCTTCCACCTCGAGTCGTGACTTCCACGCGCCGGACGGCCCTGCGGCCTTCCGGCAGGCGCCGCCGCCGGCCCCGTCGGGGCGGCCGGTCCATCGCCCGCCCCGGCCGCCAGGCGTCCGGAGCGAGCGCTTCCCGCCCGCCTGCACGAACGATGCCGCCCCTAGCCGCGTTCGGCCCGCCCCGCCGCGCGGTGCCTCAGCCCCGGCGCGCCCGTGCGAGCTGGCGCGCCCAGTAGGTGATGATCATGTCCGCCCCGGCACGCTTGATGGACACCAGCGCCTCCTCCATCGCGCGGTCGCCGTCGATCCAGCCCCGCTCGGCCGCGGCAACGATCATGGCGTACTCGCCCGACACGTGGTAGGCGCACACGGGCCACCCCGTCTCGCGTTTGATGCGGTGGATGACGTCCAGGTAGGCCAGCGCCGGCTTCACCATCACCATGTCGGCGCCCTCCTCGATGTCCATCCACGCCTCGCGCAGGGCCTCCTCGGCGTTGGCCGGGTCCATCTGCGCCGTGCGCCGGTCGCCGAACGCCGGCGCGCTGTCCGCCGCGTCGCGGAAGGGGCCGTAGAAGGCGGAGGCGTACTTGGCGGAGTAGGCAAGGATTGCCGTGGACGCGAACCCGGCGCCGTCCAGCGCCGCGCGGATGGCCCCCACGCGCCCGTCCATCATGTCCGAGGGCGCCACCACATCCGCGCCCGCCTCGGCGTGCGCCACGGCCATCCGGGCCAGCAGGGGCACCGTGGCGTCGTTGTCCACGTCGTGCACGTGCAGGATGCCGCAGTGGCCGTGGTCCGTGTACTCGCAGAGGCACACGTCGGTCATCACCAGCAGCCCCGGCACCTCGCGCTTGAGGGCGCGCGTGGCCTGCTGCACGATCCCGTCGCCCTCGTAGGCCGAGGTGCCCGCGGCGTCCTTGTGCTCGGGGATGCCGAAGAGCAGCACGGCGGGGATGCCCAGCTCGGCCGCCTCGGCCGCGTCGCGCACCAGCTCGTCCACCGAGGTCTGGTCCACGCCCTTCATCGACCCCACGGGCTTCCGGACGCCCCGGCCCGGAACGGCGAACAGCGGCAGGATCAGGTCCTGGGCGTCCACCCTCGTCTCGCGCACCAGGGCGCGGAGCGGCTCGCTGCCCCGCAGGCGGCGGGGGCGGTACGCGGGAAACTTCGGCATCTCCATCGTCCTTTCGACCCTTGGGAGGGTCCTCGTCGGCTCGTCGAACCTTCTCAGAACAGCAGCGCCGCGCCCACGCGAAGGCGCCGCTCCGTCCATCCGCTCCCGGCGTCGCCGTAGGCGGAGGCACGCAGCTCGGCGCGGCGCCCCGCACGCCACGCGGCGTCCAGGCTGCCGCCGTGGCTGCGGCCGGCGCGCTCGGGGGCGTACAGGTTGCCGGAGCGCTGGGGCGTGGTGTAGAAGCCCTCCGCGGAGCGCTCGCGTAGCCAGGCGCGGCCCTCCACGCGCAGGCGGGCATCCATCACGTCCGCGGTGGCGTATCCCAGCCACTCCCAGCCTTCGCCGCCCAGCGGGTGGCCCAGGGGGCGGTCGGGATACACCCATCCGCCGGGCTGGGCCGGGTGCAGATACCACGGCGGGTTCTTGCGCCGCGCCAGCCCGAAGTCCGTGTGCTCCAGGCCCACGCCCATCTCGGGCCGGAAGGGCAGCGACGGCACGTACGCGCCCGCCACGCGCCCCGGCGAGCGCCACCATCCCCCAGACTCGTCCTCGGCGCCCCACTCCAGGTACAGCACCAGGGGCAGCACGCCCTCGGTGGGCGGCCGGAAGCGGAAGTCCGCCGACACCACCTGGTTCTCGAAGTCCTCCGACAGCTTGCCCACCAGCATCCGCGCGATGTTGCCCGCCGTGGTGGGCGTGGACACGCTGTCGCCCCCGAAGATGGAGGCGCGGTTCAGCCCCACCGTGAAGCGCGGGTGCGGCTGCGCCGTGGCCCGCATGCCCCACAGGTACGGCCCCCCCCGCTGCGGCGCCCCGTCCAGGCGCGTGGCGAAGGTCTGGAAGCCGACCGGCCCCAGGAAGCGCAGGGGGCGCCAGGGCAGCACGGGCTCCGCCGTCGCCACCTCCACGCGGGTCAGCAGTGCGTCGTCCAGCACGATGGCGCCGCCGTGGGCCGGTCCCCATCCCAGGTGCTCGCGCCCGGCGGAGACGGCCAGCGGGCCCAGCGTGGCGCGCGCGTCCCACCGGCCCAGGCGCGGGCTGCCGTCCCCGACGATCGGCTCCGCCAGCACGGCCAGGTGCCGCCCGAGCGACGCAGCGAGAACGCCCGATGCCTCCGCCTGTGACACGTCGGGCCGCGGGCGGACGGTGACGCGGGAGCCGAACAGGCCCGATCCCGGGTACACCCGCCCGGTCCACCCACGATAGCCCGCGCCGACGTTACCTCCCAGGAGGCGCACTGGGGATTCGGACGAACGGGCCGGGTCCGCCTCCGGGAACTCCTCCTCGAAGCGCCGCAGCCACCCCGCCGCCATCGCCGCCACCCGCGGGTCCCGCCGGGCCGCCGCCGCCGCCGCCTCGCGGAGC
>JAQBQD010000131.1 GCA_028287185.1 Gemmatimonadota bacterium
ACGCCCGCCGCCAACGCGGCGCGGAGCGTCGGCCGGAGCGAGGTCATCCGCACCGCCTCACGCTCCCGCCCGGCCGCGAACCCACTCCACCAGCAGGCGGGTGGGGACGCCGGTGCTGCCCTTGGCCTGGTACGGCAGCTTGCCGTCGCCGTAGGCCGTGCCCGCGATGTCCAGGTGCGCCCAGGGGAAGTCGGCGGCGAACTCGCGCAGGAACCAGCCGGCGGTCATGGTGCCCGCCGGCCGGCCGCCGGAGTTCTTCACGTCGGCGTAGTCCGAGCGGATCTGCTCGCGGTACTCGTCGTACATGGGCAGGGGCCAGCAGCGCTGCCCCACCCGGTCGCCGGCGGCGCGCAGCTCCTCCACCAGGGCGTCGTCGCTGCCCATCACCGCGCTCGCCTGGTGCCCCAGCGCCACCACGCAGGCGCCCGTCAGCGTCGCGCAGTCCACCACGGCGGCGGGGGCAAAGCGGCGCGCGTACGACAGCGCGTCGGCCAGGATCAGGCGGCCCTCCGCATCCGTGTTCACCACCTCCACCGTCTTCCCCAGGTGCGTCGGCAGCACGTCGCCGGGCTTCATGGCGCTGGCGCCCAGCAGGTTCTCGGACGAGGGGACGATGCCCACCACGTTCGTCGGCACCTTCAGCTCCGCGATGGCCTGCATGGCCGCGATCACCGCCGCGCCGCCGCACATGTCGAACTTCATGTCCTCCATCCCCGCCGCGGGCTTGATGGAGATGCCGCCCGCGTCGAAGGTGAGCCCCTTCCCCACCAGCACCAGCGGCTTCTCGCCCTCCGCCCCGCCGCGGTGCTCCAGCACGATCAGCCGCGGCTCCTGGTCCGACCCGGCGGATACGGCCAGCAGCGCGTGCATCCCCTCCGCCACCAGCGCCGCGCGGTCCAGGATCGTCGCCGTCATCCCGCCCTCCTCCGCGACCTTCGACGCCGCCGCCGCCAGGTACGCAGGCGTGGCGACGTTGCCCGGCTGGTTCCCCAGGCTGCGCGCCAGCGCGTCCGCCCGCGCCAGTACCCCGCCGATGCGCGCTCCCTCGGCGACGCCCTCGACGTCCTCCAGGTCGACGAGCACCGTGCACTCCGCCAGCTCCACCGGCGCCGGCGCGTCGTCCGCGCGGGACTTGTGCTCAGTGAAGGTGTAGGCGCCCAGCACAAGGCCTTCCGCCACCGCCCGCCCCGCCTCCTCCGCGGAGACGGGGAGGCCGGCGGGGAGCAGGAACGAGGCGGATGCGAGACGCGAGCGGGTGGCCTGCTTGGCGGCGCTGCCGGCCGCACGGCGAAGGCGCTCCGGCGTCACCGTGTCGACCTTCCCCAGGCCGACGAGAAGGACGCGCTCCGGCCCGCCGGCGCCGGACGGGAAGAGGAGGAGCGTCTCGTTCTCCTTGCCCTTGAAGTCGCCGCGGGCGCGCAGCGCCTGGACCTGGCCGCCGAGCGTCTCGTCCAGCGACGCGGCGCTGCCGGAAAGCGCGGCGTCCCCTTCGGTGAGCGGGACGGTCAGGAGGAGAGCGGCGGCGGGGGCCGCGTCGGTGCGGACGACGTTGATCTTCATACGCGGTGCGGCGGGCGGTTCAGTGCGAGACCGGGCGCGGGTCCATCGGCGGACCCGCGCCCGGCGGGGGTCGCGGCCACGAATCTCGGCCCGGGCGCGCGGTCCGCAACGCTCCCGGGTCCCGTGCGCGTACCCGGCCCGCCACGAAAGGCTCCCGCGGGCGAGCCGGCCGTGGGGGCGCGGAAACGCGCCGGCCTACATGTTCTCGATGATCTTCCGGCCGAACTCCGAGCACGACACCTTGGTCGCGCCCTCCATCAGCCGCTCGAAGTCGTACGTCACCGTCTTCTGGCGGATGGCGCCCTCCAAGCCCTTCACGATCAGGTCCGCGGCCTCGCGCCACCCCAGGTAGCGCAGCATCATCTCGCCCGACAGGATGACGGAGCCGGGGTTCACCTGGTCCTTGCCCGCGTACTTGGGCGCCGTGCCGTGCGTGGCCTCGAAGATGGCGTGGCCCGTCACGTAGTTGATGTTGGCGCCCGGCGCGATGCCGATGCCGCCCACCTGCGCCGCCAGCGCATCGCTCACGTAGTCGCCGTTCAGGTTCAGCGTGGCGATCACGTCGTAGTCCTTTCCGCGCGTCAGGATCTGCTGCAGGAAGGCGTCGGCGATGCTGTCCTTGATGATCACCCTGCCCGCCGCCTCGGCCTCGGACTGCGCGCGGTTGGCGGCGGCCTCGTCCCGGTCGGCCTTGATGCGGTCGTACTCGGCCCAGGTGAAGGTGCGGTCCCCGAACTCGCGCTCGGCCAGCTCGTAGCCCCACGTCTTGAAGGCGCCCTCCGTGTACTTCATGATGTTGCCCTTGTGCACCAGCGTCACCGAGCGGCGCCCGTTCTCCAGCGCGTAGCGGATGGCCGAGCGAACCAGCCGCTCCGTGCCCTCGCGCGATACCGGCTTGATGCCGATGCCGCTGGACTCGGGGAAGCGGATCTTCTTGAAGCGGTCGGGGAAGGCCTCGGCGAACATCGCCAGCATCTTCTTCGCGTCCTCGGTCCCTTCCTCGAACTCGATGCCGGCGTAGATGTCCTCCGTGTTCTCGCGGAAGATCACCATGTCGATGTCCTCGGGCCGCTTCACCGGCGAGGGCACGCCCTCGAACCAGCGCACGGGGCGCACGCAGGCGTACAGGTCCAGGATCTGGCGCAGCGCCACGTTCAGCGAGCGGATGCCGCCGCCCACGGGTGTGGTGAGCGGGCCCTTGATGCCCACCAGGTACTCGCGGAAGGCGTCCAGGGTGGCGTCGGGAAGCCAGCTCCCCGTCTGGGCGAAGGCCTTCTCGCCCGCCAGCACCTCCATCCAGTGGATGCGCCGCCTGCCGCCGTACGCCTTCTCGACGGCCGCGTCCAGCACGGGCTGCGAGGCCTTCCAGATGTCGGGCCCGGTGCCGTCGCCCTCGATGAAGGGCAGGATCGGCTGGTCGGGCACGCTCAGCACGTCGCCGCTGGTGGTGACGCGCTCGCCCCGCGGGGGCACGGTGGGCTGCCAGGACTGGGACATGGGTCGGGCCTCGGGGTCGGTTCCGGTGATGTCTTGGGATGGGACGTGCGTGCCGCCGAATGGACACGGGGCGCGGCGGCCCAGCCGCCGCGCCCCGTTCGGTGCTCCGTGCCCGGCGGCCTAGCGCTCGCCGACGGGCTTCACGGTCAGGCCGCGGGGGCCGGTGTACTCGGCCTCGGGGCGGATGAGCCGGTTCTTCGCGTACTGCTCGAACAGGTGCGCCGTCCAGCCCGGGGTGCGGGCCATGGCGAACACCGCCGTGAACAGGTCCTCGGGAATGCCCAGCGTGGTGTAGACCGAGGCCGAGAAGAAGTCCACGTTCGGGTAGATCTTCTTGCCCGCGGCCTCCATCCTGGCCTGCATGTGGCTGCGGATGCGGTCCGACAGGTCCAGCCAGTAGCGCCCGCCGCGGCCGCCCTCGCCGCCCTCGGCCGGCACGATCTGGTCGGCCAGGTCGCGCAGCACCTTCGCGCGCGGGTCCGTGGCCTTGTACACGCGGTGGCCGAAGCCCATCACCCGGCGCCCGCTCTCCAGCGCGTGGTCCACCCACGCCTCGGGCTCGGTGCCGCTCTGGGCGATGTCGCGGAGCATGTTCATGACCTCCACGTTGGCGCCGCCGTGGCTGGGCCCCTTCAGCGTGCCGATGGCCGAGACGATGGCCGAGTACACGTCGGACAGGGTGCCGGCCGTGACGCGCGCGGCGAAGGTGGAGGCGTTCATCCCGTGCTCGGCGTGCAGGATCAACGCGGCGTCCATGGTGCGCACGCGGATCTCGTCCGCCTCCTCGCCGTTCAGCATGTACAGGAAGTTGGCCGCCATCGACAGCCCCGCCCTGGGGGCCACCGGCTCCTTGCCGTTGCGGATGCGCTCGAACGCGGCCGTCAGCGTGGGCATCTTGGCCGTGAGCAGGATGGCCTTGCGGCGCAGCTCGGGCTCGGTGTTGTCATCCGCGTTCGGGTCGAACATGCCGAGCGCCGAGACGATGGTGCGCAGGCCGGCCATGGGGTCGGCCGTCCTGGGGTACGCGCGCAGCATCTCGATCAGCTCGGGCGCGGCGTCCTGCTCGGCGGCGAGCTGGGCCCTCAGCCCGTCGAGCTGCGCCTGGTTGGGCAGCTCCCCGTTCCAGAGGAGGTAGCACACCTCCTCGAAGGTGGTGTGGCGGGCCAGGTCGTCGATCTCGTACCCGCCGTAGATCAGCTCCCCTTCGGCCCCGTTGATCGCGCTCAACTTCGTCTGCGCGACGACTACCCCTTCAAGTCCGCTGGTGGACATGGCGACTTCCTCAGACGCGCTGGCGAGAATAAGGTCGTTCCGGCGGCGTCCCGCGCCGCCGTGGCCGGCCGGCCGTGCATGCCACGGGCCGTCCGGGAAGCGTGAGTATAGCGGCGCCTCCGGGGTGTCGCAAGGTGAGCCAGGGCCTTCATCAACGCCCCTCCGGCACGCCCCCGCGCCGCCCGCCGTCCACCCGCCGCACGCGCTCCGCGGACGCCATCCGTTCCCGTGCGGCGGAGGGCTCGCGGGTCGATGCCGCGTCACGCGCACCGCCCGTCGAACCCTCGGGGAAACCTCCGTCCGGCTCCCTGGCGCGCCGGTCGAACGCCTGCCGACGGCTCCGCTCAGGCCGCGTCCGGTGCCGCCGGTGCGCCGGCTTCCAGCGCCGCGGCGCAGACGGCGCAGTAGGGTGTCTCGGGGATCACCTCCAGCCGCGGGAGGCCGATGGGCTCGCCGCAGCGCCGGCAGGTGCCGAAGGCCTCCGGCTCCTTGTACAGCCGCTCCAGCGCCTCGTCGATGGCGTAGAGGCGGCGGCCCTCCTGCGAGGCCAGCAGGAACTCCTTCTCGTTCTCCTGCGCCTCGGTGCCCAGGTCGGCCGGGTGCAGGCGGTACAGGCTCATCTCGCCCGCGCGCTCCCGCAGGTCCCGCGAGCTCTCGTCGAAGTGGCCGATGGCTTCCAGCGTGCTCTCCCGCTCGCGGCGCAGCAGCCGCTCGATGGTCATCCGCTCGGTCTCGGTCAGGTTCTCCATCCGGCCCCCATCTGGTGTGGTCCGCCCATCCCCTGCGGCGCGTCCAGGCGCGCGCCCTCGTCTCCGCGCGCGGCGACCGTCAAGCTCCGTGCCGCCCGCGCCCGGTCCGCTCGCCCCGCGGCCCGCGTCGCGATGTGCGCCGCAACTGCGTCCTCGGATGTCCGGGCGCTCAGGCCCCTCTGCGGGGACCATGAGCCGTCCAAGTCTCGGACGATACCTCCGATCGTAGCCAACTCCCAATCGGTCGACGGAGATCCGTTCATCGACCCATCGCTCACGGCCGCGGGTCGATGGACGCGCGGACATCATCCGACGACCCGTCGCGGGAAGCGGGAACGGCGAGCGGCCCGCCGTCCGTGAAGAAGGCGGGCCGCTGGTCGTCCATCCGCCCGGACGGGCTACTTGGTCCGCACCACCGCCAGCGGCAGGAACGCCGCGGGTGACGTGCCCCCCAGCCCCGCGAACGCGCCCGCCGGCACCTTCATGCGGACGAACACCGCGCCGCCGCCGGCCGAGAGCGTCGACGACGCGGCCACGCCGTTCGCCGGGTTCAGCACACCCAGCGGGTAGCCCGCCGGACCCCCGCCGTAGCTGAGCGCGCCGTAGATGGAGCGGAAGTTCCAGCTCGGCTGCGTGTAGACGCTGTCCACGCCCGCCACCGCGTCGTCGGTGTACATCGCCACCGTCCAGTCGCGGAACCAGGGGCGCGGGTCGGTGCCCAGGCGGTTGGCGAGGTTGGTGAGGCCCGTGTCGGGCGAGAAGGCCAGGCCGCTCCACAGGGTGCTTTCCAGCCCGCCCTTCCGGTCCGCCGCGTAGCGCAGGAAGCTCCAGGTGGCGCCGCGGATGGAAAGCCGGTCCGCATCGCGGAACGGGCCCGAGGTGTCCGGCCGCAGCAGCCACTGGCGCAGCCGCGCGAAGTTGGGCTCGGCGAACTGGAAGAAGCGGTCCGTCTGCGTGGCGTTCGCGGTGATCTGCGCCAGGGCGATGTTCTCGCCCGGGCCGTGCAGGCTGGAGGCGTAGTACACCTCCTCCTCGGCCACGTGGCTCAGGCCCTCGTTCAGCCACACCTGCTCCAGCGCGTACGGCCCGCCTGCGCCGTACAACCGGCGCGACGCGTTGATCAGGTGCTGGAGCTCGTGCCCCAGCGTGCCGATCGTCACGCCCTTCACGAACGCGGCCGAGCGGAGGTTGCCGTGCGCGCCCGTGGGGTCGGGCGCCAGCATGTAGAACATCTCGCCCTGGTTGCTGCCCGCGCACGACGCCGTGGAGAACAGGTCGCGCGAGTAGAAGAAGCCGCCCACGTACGACGGCGAGCCCGGCGCCGTCAGGTCGTTCACGGACGCCGTGTACAGCGCGACCACCCGGCCGTTCGCGTCCACGTCGAGCGGCGCGCCGAAGTTGCCGGCCACCGCGGGGAACGCCAGCGTGTCGAAGGCGGCGGCGATGCTGTCGTACTGCGCCGTCGTGAAGCCGCCCGGCGGGTTGGAGCCGTCCTCCATGACGACGATGTGCGCGCCCACCGACTTCACCGTGGCCGCGCGCACGTCCAGCGGACTGCAGAAGCCCTGGCCCACGTTCAGGTTCATCACCGTGCCCACCGCCGGCACGCCGGGCGCGATGTTGGCCCGCGGACCGCCACGCCGGGCCGGGATGCGCGTGAGGCCCAGCCGTCCCGGCAGGTCGTGCCCGCGCGCCATCACCGCCGCGTGGAACGCCTCGTCCCGCACCGGCCCGCCCGGCACCAGCAGCCCGCTGCCTGCCGGGGAGCGGCTGGGCGACGGCGGCCCGGCGACGGGGACGATCCCGGCGCCCGTCAGCGCGAAGCCCTGCGAGGTAGAGGCAAGCAGGTTGCTGGCGACGACGGTGTACTCCTGGCCCGCGCCTCCACCCTGAAGGCAGGGGGGAGCGCGGCGGCCGTCGAGTACACGCCGCCCACCGCCAGGTTCGGGCACACGGCCATCGTCACCGAGCCCGAGATCGCGCCGCTGGTGGCCGTCACGGTGACGGTGCCGGGGGCGACGCCCGTCACCACGCCCGACGGGCCCACCGTGGCGATCGAGGCGTTTCCCGTGCCCCAGGTGATCGGCGCGCCGGGGATCGTGTTGCCCACCGCCGTCCGCGCCGTCGCGGTCAGGGTGCGCGCGCTGTCCGCCGCCACGGTGTCCCTGCCCGACACGTCCACGTATCCGTTGGGAAACGGCACCTCGGCGACCACGTAGACCTGGAACGCGAACGAGGTCACCGTGGGCGGCACGTGGATGTGCCACGTCCGGTCCCCCGACGTCTCGTTCTGCGACAGGATCCCGTCGCCGCCCAGCTGCGCTCCGGCGTACTGGTAGTAGCGCTGGCCGGCCGCCGTGTAGGTCGCAATGCCGTCGAAGCCCGTCACGGCGATGGAGTCCGTGGGCGGCACCACGCCCACCGTGGCGTGCGGGTCGGTGGAGACGAAGATCCGCACCCCCGTCGCCGCCGGCGTGGAGCCGTCGGTGGTGCCCATCGGCTGGGGGATCAGGTTCTGCACGCTGGCGTCGAAGGAGAAGTCCTCCGTGCCGGCGGCGTAGGCCACGTTCGACGAGGTCACCTGGACGTACACGCCCTGGTTGCCCACGATCAGCGACCGCGAGCCCCCGCCCGCCGGCGCGCCGCACGCCACCTTCGCGGCGGCCACCGACGCCGTGCACGTCACCGAGGCCACGTCGATCGGCTTCGACGGCGTGGGAAGGGAGCCCGGCGCGAGGGGAGCGGCGCGGTCGGCGCAGGCGGCGAGCGCAACGCATGCGGCGGATGCCAGGGCGCGGCGGAGCGGGAGAGGTCGGGGCATGGGATCGGCGGGCGCGAGGAGAACGGGATCCGACGCGCACCGATGGACGGCCTACGAGCACGCGGGACCCTGGCAATCTGCGGGCGCCGGCCCCCGGTGTCCAGCCATTCGGATGGGGGAAAATCTTGCGGATTCTTCATTTCGACGGGTTGTCCGCGCGCGCGCGTCCCCACGCGGCCTCCCGTCGCGTTCCAGCCGCCCTGCATGCCGCCGTCCGGAGCGGATGCGCGCCGCTGGAACCGTCCGCCGGTCCCCCCTCCCCGGCGTGGAGGAGGAAACGGCGGGTACGCGAAGGGCCTCCAACCGACGATGGTGGAGGCCCTTCGCTTTTCCAGCATGCCCGGAGTCGGACTCGAACCGACAAGCCCTTGCGGGCGGCAGATTTTGAGTCTGCTGCGTATACCGATTTCGCCATCCGGGCGGTCAGGCGCGGAGCAAGCTAACGCACCCCGCCGCCCAATTCAACCGCCGGCCGGCTCCCCCGCCCCGCCCGCCAGCTCGGCGTCGATGATCTGCAGCGCGTACATGGCCCGGCGCACCGCGCGGGTGCAGTCGCCGGTGGCGATGGCCTCGCGGGCGGCGCGCAGCAGGCGGCGCGCGCGTTTAAGCCCCTGCGTGGGCGGCCCCGCCCCGGCGATGCGCGCCTCGGCGTCCGCCAGCACACGCAGCCCCACCGCCTCGGGCGCGAAGGTGCGCGCCGCCTCGCCCGCCTCCGTCAGGTCCGCCACCGCCGCCGTGGTGTCCCCGCGCTGCACCGCGGCGTCCGCCTGCCCGCGCAGGCCGTGGATGGCCGCGCGGGTGCTGTCCAGGCCGGGGTAGGCGCCCTCCGCCAGCCGCTCCGCCGCGCGCGCCTCCCAGCGCTCCAGCGCCGCCTGCGCGCGCAGCAGCGCCTCCGGGTCCGGCGAGACGGCCGACTTCGCCGCCAGACGCGCCGCCACGGTGGCGAGGGCGGCCGCATGCTCCAGCTGCCCCGCCTTGCGCGCCTGCGCCTCCATCTCGCGCAGCTCGTGCAGCCGCGGGTACGCCGGATCGGTGCGCCGCACGAAGGGCATCCAGCTCCGCGCATCGGGCAGCCCGTCCGGCGGCGTCACGGCCACCCAGGTGCGCCCGCCCACCTGCTGCGCGAACGAAGTCGGCGCGGTGGGGCCCGCGTCGCACGCGGACAGGGCGAGCACGCAGCAGAGCGCGGCGGCAGCGGCGAACGGCCTCGGGCGAGGTCGGGCGAAGGGCATGGGCACGGCGGATTTGCGGGGGGTCGGCGCCGCGACTTGGGCGCCATCTGGAAGCTACGCGGCCCCTCGCCACGCGTCAATCCCGGGGGTGGCCGCGGCGCTCGCGCGACTTGACACGGGGGGTGGCGAAGGTAGCTTATCGGACGTTCGATCCACGTCCGCGAAACGACACCCGACAGCGCAGAATGAGCGAAGAACGGACCGCGTACGACGAGAAGCTGGAAAGCATCCTCCGCACCGCCGCGGCGATCTTCGCCGAGAAGGGCTATCACCAGGCCAGCATCCGCGACATCGCGCGCGCCACGCGGGTCAGCCTTTCCGGCCTGTACTACTACTTCAGCAGCAAGGAAGAGCTTCTCTTCCTCATCCAGGACCACGCGTTCGGCACCCTGCTGGCCAACCTGGAGCGCCTCATCGACGGCGTGGACGACCCGCACCGGGCGCTGCGGCTGCTCATGGAGAACCACCTCCGCTACTTCGTCGTCAACATGGCGGAGATGAAGGTGCTGTCGCACGAGGCCGACTCGCTGTCCGGCGAGTACCGGCAGCGCGTGAACGCCAAGAAGCGGCGCCTCACCGAGATCGCCATGGGCGTCCTGCGCGACCTTCGCCCCGCGGGCGACGTGGATCTCCGCGTGGCGGCGTTCTCGCTTTTCGGCATGATGAACTGGCTCTACAACTGGTATCGCCCGGACCGCGACGTGCCCGTGGACCAGCTCATCGAGGACATGAACCGCATCTTCCTCCAGGGCTTCCTGCCGCAGGGCACCAAGATCCCCAAGGGCCTGGACGAGGGCATCGCGGGCGAGCTGGAGCCCATGTGGCCCAGCGCGCCGGTCGAGGAGTAGCGCGCGACGCGAACACCCGACCGCATCTTGGGGGATGGGCCGGCCCCACTCGTCCGTCCCCCCGCGTCGCAACCGGGCTTCGCGGATTGAGTCTGCGACGGTCGGTGCCGGACACCGGTGAGTGGCAGGCAGAGGGTCCGCGACAGGGACGCGCGAACCGTCTCCGCGATGGTGAGTGGCGGGCACCGGCGCGAGCCCTCGGGATGAATCCCGGGGCTGCAACGACCATCCGCCCCACCTACGTGGGGCTGTATCCGCGCGGCAACGGCCGTCCGCGCGGAGCCGCTGTACTTCCCCTCTCTCACGTGGGGCGAGGGAGCGAGCCCAAGCGAGAGGGCGAGGAGGTCCCCTCCCCCGCCATCCACCCAGCGATGCCCCAGCCCGAAGCCTTCATCCTCGACGCCTGCCGGACGCCCGTGGGCCGTTACGGAGGCGCGCTCGCGTCCGTGCGGCCGGACGACCTCGCGGCGACGGTCGTCCGCGCGCTGGTGCGGCGCACGGGAATCGACCCGGCGGCGATCGACGACGTGATCCTGGGCTGCGCCAACCAGGCGGGCGAGGACGCGCGGAACGTGGCGCGGATGGCGGGGCTGCTCGCCGGGCTGCCCGTCACGGTGCCGGGGCAGACCATCAACCGCCTCTGCGGCTCGGGGATGGAGGCGGTGCGCAGCGCCTTCCACGCCGTCCGCGCGGGCGAGGGCGAGGTGTTCGTGGCGGGCGGCGTGGAGTGCATGTCGCGCGCGCCGTGGGTCACGCTCAAGCCGTCGGAGGCCTTCCCGCGCGGCGCGCCGGAGACGGCCGACTCCGCGCTGGGCTGGCGCTTCACCAACCCGCGCTTCCCGCCGGAATGGACGGTGTCGATGGGCGAGACGGCGGAGAACGTCGCCGAGCGCCACGGCATCTCCCGCGCGGACCAGGACGCCTTCGCGCTCGCCAGCCAGCGCCGCGCCGCCGAGGCCGCCGCATCCAACGACTTCGCGGCCGAGATCGTCCCGGTGGAGGTGCCCGGCCGCCGCGGCGAGACCATCGTCGTCGACCGCGACGAGCACCCGCGCCCGGATACCACGCCGGAATCGATCGCGAAGCTGCGGCCTGCCTTCCGCGAGGGTGGCAGTGTCACCGCGGGCAATGCCTCCGGCCTCAACGACGGCGCCGCCGCCCTGCTCGTCGCCTCGGCCGATGCGGCGGAGAGGCTCGGGGTCCGCCCCATCGCCCGCATCCTCGCGAGCGCCGTCGCCGGGGTGGCGCCGGACGTCATGGGCGTCGGCCCCGTGCCCGCCGTGCGCCTCGCGCTCCAACGCGCCGGGCTTACGGTGGGAGACATCGGCCTGGTGGAGCTGAACGAGGCCTTCGCGGCGCAGGCGCTGGCCTGCATCCGGGAACTGGGGATGGCCCCGGAGACCGTCAACGTGTCCGGCGGCGGGATCGCGCTGGGGCACCCGCTAGGCTCGTCCGGCGCGCGCATCCTGGCCACGCTGGTCCACGGCATGCGCCGCCGCGGCGTGCGCTACGGCCTGGCGACCATGTGCATCGGGGTCGGCCAGGGTATCGCCATGGTCGTCGAATCCGCCTGAGCGCACTGGACAACCGCGGCCCCGCCCGATACCCTTCCCTCCCGCGCAAAGCCGACCGAACGCCGTCAGCGGATCGATGGCGCCGCGTCGTCCGCGCCGCGGAATCCCGCTCCGCACCAAGACCCGCGTCCTCCGCCAGCCCCCGCATGAGACACCCCTATGCCCGCGTGCGGGAGTCAGGGGCCGGGGGTACCGGCCATCCCCGACTCCGCCGACGTGTCCGCCCATCGCAAGCTCGAGGACGTCCGCATCGAAACCGTCGCCGTGATCGGTGCCGGCACGATGGGCGCGGGCATCGCGCAGGTCTGCGCCGCCGCGGGATTCCGCACGCACCTCCACGACGCGCCGGACGTGCTGGAGCGCGCGCTGGAGCGCATCCGCCGAACGCTGGACGGCGGGGTCCAGCGCGGCAAGGTGACGCCGGAGCAGCGCGACGCAGCCCTCGCCCGCCTCGACGCATCCCCCGACTTCGCGGGTACCGTGCGCGAGGCGGATCTGGTCATCGAAGCCGTGCCGGAGGACCTGACGCTGAAGGCGGAGCTGTTCGGCTGCCTCGCGAGCGCGGCGCCGGACCACGCGGTCCTCGCCACGAACACCTCGTCGCTCAGCGTCGCGCAGATCGCGGCGGCGACGGGACAGCCGTCTCGCGTGGTCGGCCTGCACTTCTTCAACCCCGCGCACGTCATGCGGCTGGTGGAGGTGGTCCGCGGCCCCGAGACGGGCGACGCCACGCTCTCCGCCGCGCTGGATTTCGTCCGCTCGCTGGGCAAGGAGCCCATCGTGGTCAGCGACTCGCCGGGCTTTGCGTCGTCGCGCATGGGCATCGTGCTGGGGCTGGAGGCCATGCGCATGGTGGAGCAGGGCGTCGCCACGGCGCAGGACATCGACAAGGCGATGGAGCTGGGATACAACCACCCCATGGGGCCCCTGCGCCTGACCGATCACGTGGGCCTCGACGTCCGCCTGGACATCGCCGACTACCTGCATGCCACCCTCGGCGGCGACCAGTACCGCGCCCCCGACGTGCTCCGCCGCATGGTCGCCGACGGCAAGCTGGGCAGAAAGACCGGCCAGGGCTTCTACGCGTGGGATACCGACACGTCCGGCTGATCCCGTGGTCGAAGCCCGACATCCGATCCCATCCACCGACCCCCGACCCGACGCGCTCTCCCGCGCAGCGCCGGATTCGGCACCTTCCGCAAGACATCGCCGCGGCGCGTCGTCGCGGCATGCACCGTCACCCGATCCAGCCTCCCCATGCTCGACACGCTCACGCTCGAGACCTTCCAGCCGCTCGTCGGCCAGCCGTTCGTCGTGTTCGTCGGCGAGGACCGCTTCATGCCCGCCCACCTCGTCGCGGTGGAGGCGCTCGCGGAAGAAGGCGACACGCGGCGGAAGCGCACGCCGTTCAGCCTGCTCTTCCGCGGGCCGGGCGGCGGGTACCTGCCGCAGGACGTCTACCGCGTGAAGGGCGGCGAGCTGGAGGAGATGGAGCTGTTCCTGGTGCCGCTGGGCCAGGACGACGACGGCACCATCTACCAGGCCGTGTTCACCTGACCGGGCAGGGGTGAACGCCGGAACGGGATCGGGCCGGGGCGTGCAGCCCCGGCCCGATCCCGTTTACGCGCCTCCGTGCCCTGCCGGTCCGCCTCGTGGACGGACCGGCAGGGGCGCGGCTACGGCTGCGCGCAGCCGCCCCCGCCCAGGAAGCCCGGTCCCCCCGTGGAGACCGTGTTCGCCGCCGAGCCCGTGGGCGAGCCGGCGTTCTGGCCCTGCTCGAACGCCACCACTGCGGCGTTGTCCCCCGCCCCACCGGCGTACCCGGGCAGGCGCACCGTCGTGAGGAAGCGCTGGCGCAGGCGGAAGTCCGTGCCGGCGGCGCCGCCCGAGCCGGACCCGGCCAGCGAGTTGCCGCTCATTGCCAGGCAGACCTGGTGCGCATCGCCCGTCGCGGTGCCCGAGTTCAGGTTGATGCCGTTCTTGACGATCGCGGCGGTCCCCGGCTCGGCAATGGTATTGCCGACGAGCGTCGCGTTGAGCGAAGCGTTGCCGCCCTGTGCCGCGTCGCCCGTCTGGAGCAGGATGCCCTGGTTGTTGTACTGGCGGATCTGGTTGCCGCTCGCCAGCACGGTGAAGCTTCCCCCGCCCACCGAGACCAGCGAAAGGCCCGAGCCCTGCGCCGAGCCGGAGTTGGGAACGCCGCTCGCGCCCACCACGTTGCTCGAGAGTGTGCCCGAGAACGAGCCGGTGCCGGCGCCCTTCGCGACGGACAGCGCCGCGCCCAGCGCACCCCGGAACGTGTTCCCGTCCACCAGGTAGGTCAGCGTCGGCGCGCCGGGGCCGGTGCTGCCCAGCACCACGCCGCCGGCGCCGGGAAGGATGCCGGGCTGCGCGTCGTTGAAGGTGTTGCCCTGCAGCACCACGTCCGAGAGCCCGCCGTTCCGCAGGTCCAGCGTGAGCAGGTTGGCGCGTGCTCCATTGAACGCAGAGCCCTGCACGGTGGCGTTCAGCCGCGCCGAGCCGGATGCCTCCAGGCGCACGCCGTCGCGGCCGCTCACCGCGTCGTTCGGCCCGAACACGCTGCCCGTCACCACGAGCCGGTCCAGCACGCCCGACCCGTTCGCGACGCGCAGGTTGTCCACCAGCCCGCCCGAGACGCTGGAGCCCACGACCGCGGCCGCGCCGGTCAGGCCCGAGAACGACAGGCTGCCCTCCTCGCCCGCCGCGCTGGTGCCGTTCATCCCCGACACGGTGGACGACGCCAGGGTGAACCCGTCGATCCCCACCCCGCGCACCGCGAAGTTCGAGAAGCCGTTCAGCTGCAGGGAGTGCAGCTCGGCTCCACGGGTGGAGGCCAGGTAGATACCCACGCCCGCGGACGTCCCGTCCGCGCCCACCATGTTACGGATCGTCCCGCCGCTGCCCGCGGACCCGTTGCCCGTCACCAGCAGGCCGCTCACGGCGCCCGTACCGTTCAGCACGATCCCGTTCACGCCGCCGTCGGCCGAGACGCTCTCGAAGGTCAGGCCGCCGCTGCCGACGTCGGTCGCCAGCACCGACAGCGCCGCGCCGCCCGCCGCCGACAGCACGTTGTGCGGACCCGTCACGATCACCGTGCCGCCGCCCGTGGCGGAGAACGCCGTCCCCGTCGTGGTCGTCACGTTCAGCCCGCCGCCGCCGAAGCGCACCGTCGTGCCCCCGTTGCCGGCCAGCGTCACGCCGTTCGACGCGCCCGTGCTGAGCGTCTTGGACGAGCCCGTGAGCTGGACCGTGCCGCCCGAGTTGCCCTGCACCAGGACGCCGCCCGCGTCGTCCGAGATCGCGCCGGACAGGTCCACCGTGCCGCCTGTCCTTCCGACCACCGAAACCGAGCGGCCGGCGGTGCTGGAGACGCTGCCCGCGTACGACACGTCCGCGTCACCGCCGGCCAGGTCCACGCCCGCCCCCGCCGCGCCGCCGATGCTGCCGCCTGCGGCCGTGAAGGTGCCCGAGACCGCAGACAGCCGCAGCCCCGCCCCCGCGCTTCCGTTCGACGACACGTTGCTGAGCGCCACGGCCAGGCTGCCGACCGACAGGTCCACGCCAGGTCCGCCCGTCGCGCCGACCGCCACCTCGCTCGCGATGAACGAGCCGAACCCGCTGCCCGCGACGCCCGCGCCGGCCGACGACGCCACGCCCAGGCCGCGGAGGGTGTTGCCCGTCGCGAGCTGCACCGCCGCACCCGCGGACGCGCGGCCGACCGTCGGCGCCATTCCCGCGGCCAGCAGCACCAGCGGCGCGCCGTTCAGGCTCACGATCACGGGGCTCGACACGCCTTGCCCGATCAGCGACTGCCCGGGCTTGAAGGTGAAGCCCGCGTCCAGCCCGTTCACCGACACGTCGCCGAAGAGCAGGAAGATCGTCTCCCCAGCGGCCGATGCCCCCTCCGCCGCCGCGAGCGTGGCGAAGGGCGACGCGTCGCGCCCGTCTCCCGGGGCCGCGGCGGTGTTGCGCACGTACCACACGCGCGTCGGCACGTTGAACACCACCTGCGCGGTGTCCGCCGCCGCCCCGTCCGTCACCACGTACGCCGCGCTGTCCGTGCCCGTGAAGCCGGGCGCGCTCAGGTAGCTCAGGCTCCCGTCCGCCGCGACGGTCACCGTTCCGCCCCCGGCCGTCGGGAAGGTTCCCGCCACCGCGGAGAGCGCGTTGCCGTCCGGATCCGTGTCGTGCGCCAGCACGCCGGGTGCGGCGATCGGCACCGTGACGTTGCCGATGGCCTGGAAGGTGTCGCTCACGGCCACGGGCGGATGGTTCGGCGTCTTCACCACCAGCGTCGCGCTGCCCGACGCGCCGCCGCTGGTGGCCGTCACCGTCGCCGTGCCGATCGCGACGCCCGTCGCCAGCCCCGTCGCGTCGATCGTCGCCACCGCCGCCGGCGATGCGGACCACGTCACCGGCGCGCCGGGCAGCGCCGCCCCGTGCAGGTCCGTCACCGTGGCCGTGAACTGCGCCGTCTGGCCCACCGGGATCGTGTCCAGCGCCGGCGACACCACCACGGCGCCGGCGATGCCCTGCTCGATGCGGAACGAGATCGGGAGTGTGCTCCCGTTCTTCACCACCGCGTACTGCTCCGGGTCCACGTTCTTCTGGTCGCCCCCGCTGCGCACCACCTTCAGGTCCGCGTAGCCCAGCGGCACCGCGCCGCTGAAGACGGTGATCCGGTAGGTGCGGCTGGGGTCCAGCGAGTAGCGCTGCGTCTGGAAGTTCACGTGGTACTTCTGACCGCCCGCGTCCAGCTTCACCGCGTCGGGGCCCGAGCCGCCGCTCACGAAGGTGGCGACGGTGGCCCCGCACACGGCGCCCGAGAGCTGGCAGACCTCCACGCGGGGCGAGAGCGCCGCGTCGAAGGTACCCGAGAAGGCGGCGGGCGCCTTGACCACGGGGGGAAGGAAGTAGAAGTGCGATGGGCCGCCGGCGTGTGCGGCGTCCGCGATGGTCATCGCGGGGCCCTGGTCGGGGGCGACGGAGGGTGCGGTCGGCTCGCTGCACGCGAAGGCGAGCAGGACGGCGGCGGCACCGGTCAGGTGCATCAGACGGGGCATGGTCCAGACCTCGTGGGGAAGGGATGGGATCAGGATCGTAACGCGCCATCCGTCAAACCGAGCGCACGGCCCGAAGGGCCAGCTCGCGACTCGAAAGGGATGGCGGGGAACGGGGTCCGAAGCAGGGTGGGAAAGCGCGCTGACGAAGCGCGACCCCGCATGAACCCATACCTTTCCAGGCAAACCCCGGACCCTCGCCAGAGCGCTGAGTGGACGCAGCGATAAGGGTTTACGGACGAACAGCTTATCGGTGAATCTGGCTCATCGCGCACGCCTGCACGCGCCGGGAAGTGGGACGTGCCCGCCCCACTACGATGCCACAGCCCCGCCGGCGACCGCGTGCCAGACCGCGAAGCGGGCGCAATCGAACGGCAGAAAAACGGGCAGGCTTCCCCGGAGGAAAGCCTGCCCCATCGGCCCGTCATCCCGCCCAGCCGAGCTCGGTCGACCCCTCCGCAGAATCAGCGGCAGGCGGGCGCACCGACGATGACCGGCACAGGCCCCTCTGCTCGTCGCCCCAAGGTTCGACACGTTCACCGGTGCTGCGTCAGGCCGGCGTCGACGTTCCGCCGACCGGTCGCTGCATCAGCAGGTACACACCCTTCTCCTCCTTCAGCACGAACCCGAGGCGTTCGTACAGCCGGCGCGCGGGGTTGAACACCTCCAC
Organism: Gemmatimonadota bacterium; assembly: GCA_028287185.1. Lineage (GTDB taxonomy): Bacteria > Gemmatimonadota > Gemmatimonadetes > Longimicrobiales > Longimicrobiaceae > JAQBQD01. Next base: position 17,305 of record JAQBQD010000131.1, read on the forward strand.
GTGGATGGTCACCGGCCGGGCCGACGCGTCGCCTTCCGCGAACAGCTCGCGGAAGAACGCCGTGCCCACGCCGCCGCTGCGGAAGCCGGGGAGCAGCGCGATGTCCACCACGCGGATCTCCTTCTCCCAGCGGGCCACGTACAGCCGCCCGATGGGCAGGCCGTCGCGCTCGACCACGTCGAACGTCGTGTTCGTGTAGTTCGCCCGCCAGTGATCGCGCTGGGCGGCGAACTGCTGGGCCACGAACTCCGCCTTCTGCTCGTCCGTCCAGGGCACGGCCGCCAACTCCGGCGCGCGCACGCTCGCGTACAGGCCCAGCAGGAACGGCTCGTCCTCGTCGCGCACCGGGCGCAGGGTGATGCCAGGGGGTGGAATGGGCTCCTCCGGAGGTGGATCGTGGACGCGAGATGGAAGGCGCCAGGTGGTCTGCCGGTGGCGCATAGGGGGCGCGCGAAGGCCGGAGAGAGTCGCCGACCCGCGACCCTCCCCGGCCTGTCGTGCGGGGTGCTACGGACGCTGCGGGAAGATGCCCTGCAGCGCGATGCAGAAGTTCAGCGTCAGGTACGGCTGCATGTTGTTGTGCGGCAGCCCGCCGCCCGCGGGGGGCAGCGCCTGGAACGCCATCAGCCCCAGGTTCGCCGTCGAAGGCTGGTACGCGAACGCGTTCTGCGAGATGGCCAGCACGCGCGCGGGCGCCGGGATGTTCAGGTCCGCGGGGTCCACGTTGTCGGCCATCAGCGTGTGCGTGTGCACCGGGATCTCGGTCTGCAGGAGCGTGATGGACTCCACGCCCGACATCTCGCCCAGGTCGCGAAGGCTCAGCCCCTGGCCCTGGCCGGGCTGCATCGGTGCCGATCCCTGTAGGTCCGGAAGCGCGAAGGTGCTCTTCCCGTCGCCGCCGTAGTACGTACCCAGGAGCGAGAAGAGCGCCGTGTTCTGGGAGATCGGCATCAGCTGCCCATCGCAGAACGCCCACCCGGTGGGGGGGAAGTTGAACGGGAAGATGCGGATCTCCGCGACGAATTGGTCAGACATGTCGGCACGCTCCTCAGGTCTGGCTCGGGAAGACCCCGAACAGGGAGATGATGAAGTTGATGCAGAGGAACGGCTGCGTGTTCTCGTGCGGCTGGCTGCCTCCCGCCGGCGTGATGGCCTGGGCGCTCATCGCTCCCGTAGGATCGCCCTCGTAGTAGATCTGCACGCTCCCGCCGGCCTGCGCGAGCACGTTGCCGATCGGACTGGGCAGCGTGCCGGGGGTGGCGGCCGCGGTGAGCGGGTGGGTGTGGCTGGGGATCTGCTGCACGGTCAGCGTCTCCTGCTCCGTCCCCGCCATCTCGCCGAGCTGGTAGGTGGTGCCGCCCGGCCCCGTCCCCATGTGGATGGGCACGCGGCTGGCCAGGTTCGGCAGGTTGAACGTCTCCTCGCCGTCGCCGCCGTAGGTGGTGCCGATGAGCTGGAACAGGACGTCGTTCTCGGAGATCGGGAGCGTCTGCCCTTCGCAGAACATCCATCCGTTGGGGGCGAAGTTTCCGGCGAACATCCGGATCTCGCCCACGTAAGGCTGTGCCATGGGTGGTCTCCGGTCAGTTCTGGGAGGGGAAGATGCCCTGCAGCGCGATGATGAAGTTCAGTACCAGGTACGGCATCATGTTGTTGTGTGCCTGGCTTCCTCCCACGCTGGTCACCGACTGCGGGTTCAGCGTGGTGAGCGACACCGCCGCCGCGTAGGTGTTGTTCACCGGCGCGAGGAAGTTGTTGCTGGGATCCGCGCTCACCCCGGTGGAGGTGGGCGAGGCCTGCAACCCGTGGATGTGGGTGGGGAGCTGCTGGATGTTGACCGTCACGGCCGTGCTCCCGGCCTTCTCGCCCAGGGCGTGCCCGTTTCCCTGGTGGATCGGCACCTGGCCGCGCAGGTTGGGGAGCGCGAAGGTGGTCTGGCCGTTGCCGCCGTACGTGGTACCCAGCAGGGCGAAGAGCGCTTGGTTCTGGTTGATGGGCAGGAACTGCCCATTGCACAGGGCCCAGCCCTTCGGTGGAAAGTTGAACGAGACGATCTTGATCTCGCTCAGGAATGGCTCTGACATCCTGCCTCCTGTCCGGCGGGTGGGAAATGGACTTCGGGTGGGATCGCGGCACTCCGTTCGTGCCGCACACGGGCGGCTTCCCGGGGGACCGGGAAGCCGCCGATGCACGTTTACAGCGTGGGCTGGGCGCAGGCCGAGCCGGCCGGAGAGGTGTTGAGGTAGCCCGGGCCGCCGGCGGAGACGTTGTTGGACGCGACGTTCACGGTGCCGGCGTTCAGCGACGTGAGGTAGCTCTGCATCGCCGCGTTGTCGTTGTTCGCACCGGTGTAGCCGCGCACCCGCAGGGTGGTCAGGAACCGCTCGTTCGGCCGGATGCGGTTGTTGAAGTTGGTGATCGAGTTCGCCTGCACGTCGGCGCACATCACGTCCGTGTCTCCGGTCACGCGGCCGGACTGCACGATGATCCCCGTCCGGGCGCTCGCGGCGCTGCCTTCCTCGGCGATGTTGTTCCCGGTGATCGTGGCGTTCATCGTGCCCGACCCGCCGCCGCCCACGTCGTCACCCAGCAGCGCCCAGATCGCCTGCGAGCCGTTGATCTGGCGGATCGTGTTGTTGGAGATCTTCACCGTGGTTGAGCTCGGGCCGGCGTGCTGCACGAAGATGCCGGTGCCCGTGGCCGAGCCGGAGTTCGCGACGCCCGCGGTGCCGATCGTGTTGCCGTCGATCGTCCCGTTGAGCAGGGTGTTGCCCTGGGCGCGATCAACGCTGATGGCGGTGCCGTCGGTCCCGGTGATGTTGTTGCCCGAGATGTTGAACGCCAGCGCGCCACCGCTTACCTCGATGCCTCCCGCCGCCGCGAGCGCACCGCTGGTCTGGTTGACCTTGTTGTTCTGGATGAGGGCGGTGGAAGAGGCCGCCGTGTTCTGCACGGATACCTCGATCCCCGTGCCCCACCAGTAGGTGACGCTGTTGTTGCGATAGCGGACGTTCGCCGAACCGCTGGTGAGGATCGTCTGCAGGCCGTTGCCGCGCACGTCCGCGGTGCTGCCCTGGGCGGTGCTGATCGTGTCGAAGGCGGCTACGATCGAGTCGGCCGCCGGCGCGCCGGCGAGCTGCTCGACCAGGAACGAGGTGTAGGCCGATCCGTCGAGCCGCGAGTTCTTGACCGTCATCCCACCGGTCGCATTCACCACGTGCACGGCGCCTTCCTGGAAGGTGCCGCTGTTGCTGGTGCCGTTGTTGCCGGTGATGCGCACGTGGTTCAGGTTCACGTCGCGCACCGTGTTCCCGTACACCGCGTGGTTCTGGTGCCCGCTCAGCGCCATCCAGCTGAGGTTCACGCTCCGCGTGTTGCTCAGGTACACGCCGTTGCCGGCGCTCGCGCCGTCGCCGCCGCTGGAGTTCGCGATCGTGCCGCCGGATCCGTTCGTCACGCCGTCACCCGTCACCGTCAGCCCCGCGGTGGTGCCGGTGCTGCTCAGCACGACGCCGTTGCTGCCGCCGCTCGCGCTGATGCTGCGGAAGTTCAGGCCTCCGGAGCCGATCGTGGTGCCGTTCACGTTCAGCGCCGTGCCGCTCCCGGAGCTGATGGTGTTGTGCGTGCCCCCGATTGCGAGCGTCCCGCCGCCGCTCGCGGTGATGCCCGCGCCCGACGTGGTGGTGACCTTCACCGAGTCCACGAAGCTCACCGTGCCCGTCGCGCTGCTCATGTTGATGCCGTTGCTCGCGCCCGTGCTCAGCACGACGCTGGGCCCGGTGAAGCTCACCGTGGCACCCGTGCTGGTCAGCGAGATGCCCGTCCCGGCCCCGTTCGTCTTGGAGATGGTCCCGGGGAAGTTGAACGTGGGGCTGCTCCCGTTGATGCTGACCGCGGCGCCGGTCGGGCTCGTGATGGAGCTCGCCAGCCCGTTGACCGTCAGAGTGCCGGCGACCCCGTTCAGGCTCACACCCGTCGTCGTGCTGTTGGTGGAGCGCAGGCTGTCGAGCACCGTGGCGCCCGTCCCGCCGTTTCCGGTCAGCGTACCCGTCGTGACGTCCAGCGCCGGGCCGCCGGTGGCGCCCACCGCCAGCTCGCCGATGGAGAGCGTGCCGATGCTGGCCCCGACGATGCCCGCGCCCGACCCGTTCAGCACCCGGAAGCCGCGCAGCGAGTTGCCGCTGCCCAGCGTCAGCCCACCCACGACCGGCTGGGTCCCGGTCGCGAGCAGCGTGACGGTGTTGCCGTTCAGGCTCGCCGTGAACGCCGCGTTGTGGCCCTGGCCGCGGAGCGTCTGCCCGTTCTTGAGCGTGCCGCCCGCGGTCGTGCCGCTGCCGGTGCGCACCAGGATCGTGTCGTTCACCCCGGCCACCGCCTCGGCCCCGGAGACGCTGGTGTAGGGCGAGACGTCACGGCCCGTCGCCGTGCCGCCGAAGGTGTTCTCGACGTACCACACCTTGCCCACGAAGGTGAACTTGAGCCACCCCGTGGCCGAGACGTGGCCGTCGTTGATCGTGTACTGCACGCTGTCGCGGCCCGTCACGCCGGCCGCCGGCAGGTAGGTGAAGCTTCCGTCCGCGGACACGGTCGCCGAGCCGCCGCGCACCGTCGCGGTCGGGTTGGTCGAGGTAACCGTGATGCTTCCGCCGTTGATGGTCACGTCGTTCGTCAGCACGCCCTGGCCATTGCCGATGTTCAGCGTGGTGTTGCCCATCGCCTGCAGCAGGTCCGTCCCCGCCACCGGCGGGATGTAGGCGGTGAACGTCACCGGCGAGGAGGTGCCGGCCGGGGTCGCCGCCGCGCTGAGCTGGTTGGTCGTGGGACCGGAGCCCAGCGTCCAGCTCCCCACGGCCGCGTTGCCCGAGCCGTCCGTGGTCGGCGTGAAGACGGTGCGGCTGCCCCCGCCGCCCGCGATCGTGAAGGTGATCGTCACGCCGGGCACCGCGTTGTTGTACTGGTCGACCACGTGCACCGCGGGGGCGATCGCGACCGCCGCGCCGGAGGTGCCCGTCTGCAGGTCGCCCGCCGTCTTGGTGATGGTCGCCGGCACGTCCGGCGTCGCCGTGGCGCTGAAGGTGGTGCTCAGCACGCCGGCCGTCGCCGTGAGGGAGTTGGCCCCGGCCGTCGTGCCCAGCTTCCAGCTCCCTACCGACGCCAGGCCGCTGCCGTTTGTGCTCACCGTGCCGCCCGTCACGCTGCCGCCGCCCGAGGCGGGCGCGAAGGTCACGGAGACGGAGGGAACCGGGTTGCCGTACTGGTCGGTGACCAGGACCCGGGGCGCGGTCGACACGGCGGTGTTCACCGTCGCGCTCTGCCCGTCACCCGCGTTCTTCGCGATGTTCGCCGGCGCGTCCGGGGTGCCCGTGGCCGAGAAGGTCACCGTCGTCAGACCCGTCGACGAGGCGTTCAGGGTGTTGGAGCCCGCCGTGGTCCCCAGCTTCCAGCTTCCCACCGTGGCCACGCCGCTCGCGTTGGTGGTGGCGCTGCCTCCCGTCACGCTCCCGCCGCCGCTCGCGACGGCGAAGGTCACGCTCACGCCGGAGACCGCGTTGCCGTTGGCGTCGGTGACGGTCACCGCCGGGGCGGTGGACACGCTGGTGTTCACCGTCGCGCTCTGCCCGTCACCCGCGCTCTTCACCATGTTCGCCGCCGCGCCCGCCGCGCCCGTGGCGGTGAACGTCACCGTCGTCAGGCCCGTGGACGAAGCGTCGAGGGTGTTCGCCCCCGCCGTGGTGCCCAGCGTCCAGCTCCCCACCGTCGCCACGCCGCTCGCGTTGGTGGTGGCGCTGCCTCCCGTCACGCTGCCACCGCCGCTCGCGACGGCGAAGGTCACGCTCACGCCCGAGACCGGGTTGCCGTTCGCGTCCGTCACCGTCACTGCCGGCGCGGTCGCGACCGCCGAGCCGGCCGTCGCGGTCTGCCCGTCGCCCGCGCTCTTCACCATGTTCGCCGGCGCGCCCGCCGTTCCCGTCGCCGTGAAGGTCACGGTCGTCAGGCCCGTGGACGAGGCGTCCAGCGTGTTCGCGCCCGCCGTCGTGCCCAGCGTCCAGCTCCCCACCGTCGCCACGCCGGCCGCGTTGGTGGTCGCGCTGCCGCCCGTCACGCTGCCGCCGCCGCTCGCGACCGCGAACGTCACGCTCACGCCCGCGACCGGGTTGCCGTGCGCATCCGTCACCGTCACCGCCGGCGGGGTCGCCACCGCCGAGCCGGCCGTCGCGCTCTGCGCGTCGCCCGCGCTCTTCACCATGCTGGTGGCCGCGCCCGCCGTGGCCGACGCCGTGAAGGTCACCGCGCCGGCGCCCGTCGCCGACACGTCCAGCGTGTTGTTGCTCGTGCCCGCCGCCGTGCCCAGCGTCCAGCTCGCCAGCGTCGCGACGCCGGAGCCGTTCGACGTCACCGTCACCGAGTCCACCGGGCCGGTGCCGTCGGACACCTTCCCGCCGCCGGCCGTCACCTTGAACTTCACCACCACGCCGGCCACCCCGTTGCCGAAGCCGTCCTTCACGATCACGCTGGGCGGCGCAGATACGGCCGTCGCCACCGTCGCCGTCTGCGGATCGGTCGAGTTCTTCTGCAGGCTCGCGGCGCCGCCGGCCGTGATGGTCACCACCGCCGTGCTGGTGATCGCGTTGCCGTTCAGGGTGCCCGAGACCGTCGCCGAGCCCGCTGTGGACCCGATCAGCCGGGCCGTGTAGGTGCCGTCCCCGTTGTCCGTCGCCGTCACCGAGACGCCGCTCGAGGCGCCCGCGTGCAGCGTGCCCGAGGTGGTCGAGAGCACCACCGTGGCGCCGCCCGTGTGCACGTTCCCGCCGTTCGCCCGCTTCACCTGCACGGTGATCACCGAGCTGTCGCCGGCCGCGATCGAGGTCGGCAGCGCCGTGATCGTCGTCGTCGCCGCGGAAGGCGAGCTCACCACGATCGTGGCCGTGCCCGTGCGGTGGTTGCCGGGGTTGTTCGTCACCGGCGCCTGGGCCGTGATGGTGACGGTTCCGTCCGCGAGCGCGTGCACCCACCCCGTCGCCGAGTCCACCGTCGCGATGGAGGGATTGGAGCTGCTCCAGGTGATGGGCTCGCCCGTGACGTTCCCCACCGGGTTGCGGACCGTCCCGCTCAGGTGGATGCTGTCGCCCGCCGAAAGCGTGTCCGGCGTGGGCACCACGTCGATCCAGCCGTTCGGCTTGTGGACCGAGGCCGCGACGTAGACGGTGAAGTTGAAGTCCTCCACGCCCACCGGAAGATGGAAGGACCAGTGGACCGGCGCCGAGACGGCGCTGTCCGCCAGCCCGCCCGCGTACTGGTAGTACTTCTGGTTGGGCGCCAGGAACATCGACGAGTCCGCGTTCTGCACCGTCACCGTGGACGGGTTCATCGAGTTGAAGAAGATCTTGATGGGACTGACGCTGCTGTCCGCCTCCTCGACCCCCAGGGGCTGCGGGATCAGGTTCTGCACCGTCACGTCCGTCGAGAACGTCCGCGTGCCGCCGTCGAAGGCGATGTTGGTGCCCGTCAGCGTCACGTACTGGTGCTGCCCGCCCAGGATCAGCGCGTGCGCTCCCGTGGGAAGCTGCGGCTGCGGCGTGCGGCAGGTGATGGTCGACGACCGGATGCTCGCCGTGCAGAGCAGCCCGTCCGTGCGCACCCCCTGGATCGCGGTGCCCACCGGGAAGCGGGACACGTCCCGGCCGGTGGCGTAGCCCGCGATGACCAGGGCGTCCATGGTGGTGATCTGCCCGTTCCCGTCCGCGTCGGCGTTGGGGAAGACCTGGTAGTCGGAGGGCAGCTGCTTGCCCACCACGTATGCGATGACGGCGACGGCATCCAGGATGGTCACCTGGCCGTCGCCGTTCACGTCACCGCGCAGCACCGCGCCCTGGGGCGCGGGCGCGGAGCCGGCATTGGGAGAAGCCTGTGCGGCCGCCACGCCCGGCAGCGCCAGGAGCGCCAGGGCGAGGAGCGGCAGGAGAAGCTTCGATGCGCTGCGAAGCATGGTCGTCTAGGGTCGGGTGGAACTGCTGGGAGCGTCCGAGCACGGAAGAAGGGGAGCAGCCAGGCTCCCCTTCAGCTCTTGGGTCAGTGGCCGGAGGCCATGTGGAAGTAGGGGTCCCGCCCGCTCACCTGCGCGGTCAGGTCCGCGAACCCTTCGGTCCCGGACACCTCTTCCACCTTCACCTTGAAGGACTCGCGCTGCACCTCGCCGTGGCGGGTGAAGCGGAGCGTCAGCACGGGCACGTCGCCCACGCCGTCCAGCGCCGCGCCCGCGAAGCGCACGTGCCCCACGCCCACCTCGTTGGTGGAGCCGATGATGCCTGCGGGCAGGTCGGTATGGTCCAGCGTCATCACCGTGGCATCGTACGTAAGCTCGCCCTGGAAGCTGGCGAGCTTGACGGCCGACGGGACGCGCTTGAGGTACAGGTCCACCTGGGCGGCCGAGGCCGTCTGGCTGACCACGTTGATCAGCGGGTAGATGCCGCGGTCCAGGTTGCCGGGCAGGCCGTCGTCCTGGCGCGGCGCCGTGGCGTCGCTGCACGCCGCGAGCAGCGCCGCGGCGGCCAGGGGGATCGCGAGGGCGGCGCGCCAGCCGGGGGTGTGGAGGGTCTTCATGTCCGCTCCTGATTGCTTCGGTTCGCGGCGGGCGTCCGGGCCCGTGAGGGGCCGGGCACGGCGCGGGGAGAGTGCGCATGCGCCCCGTTCCCGGGTGGTTTCCGGGAGAGGCGCGGCGTGGATTGGGATAGGGCCCTGCGTCGGCTGGGTGGGATCACCAAGCCGGCTGCGCGCGGCGGGTGGGTGCCCGCCGAACGTTCCTGCACCGGGGCGGAGTGCATCTCCCCCGCTTGCCGGTCCTACAGGCGAAAAAGATTAACCACACCCGGCGCGGAACGCAATACATTTCACGACCGACAGGGGAGGCGCCACCTGCGGGGTTGCTTGCGCGGGCAGCCCCAGGCGACGTGCCTTTCGCGACACTCGGCTCGCAAACATACGAATTTCACGCGCCCCGCGATACGGACGCGCCGTCACGGATCAGCAGGCGTTCCCGCCATGGCGACGGCGTACCGTTCACCGCATCCTCCCGACCCTCGCGAACGGCGCTCCCCAACGGCCGTCGGAGACCGCGGAACCCCTGCGGAACCGCGTCGACGGGGTCCCGAACGGGAACACCTGTACCCCCCGGGGAACGCCGTCGGAGGCTTGACCGGCCGCCACACGCTACAACTGCAAACTGCGACATCGGTTGCGACCACTACGGCGCCACCTCCACGCACTGTCGTCACGCCGCCGGACAGCGGATCGCGACGCGGGATCGGCTCATCGGAGTGCTCCACAACACACTATCGCGAGCGAAGTCGGCAGGATCGGAGCTTCGATAGATGGACGGCGAGGTCGACAGCAGGCGGCGGATTCGGAGATCGCCCACGGAGCGGAATCGGGCGATGCCAGGAGCGACGGAGGCGCGGGGGTGGCGGTGCTACGGATACGCGGCCCGGGCGTCGAAGCTCGCCGGGACAACGGGCGCTGACCACTTGAACCTGACGACGCGGTTCTGATCAACTTCGATCCCGTCGACCGATCCCGAACGCGAAATAGGGACCGACGAACGGCGGAGGCGGGGCGTTGGACCGGCGGGATGCAGGGGGATATGCAAGGAGCCGCTCCGGCGCGTGCCGGAGCGGCTCCTCGACCTCGCCGGATGGACCGGGTCAGTCGGCGGCGACCGCGAGCTCGGTTTCCGCGGGAAGCGGGATCACCGAGACGAGCTTGCGCTTCTTGTCCTTGCGGCCGAACTGCACGAAGCCGTCGACCAGGGCGAAGAGCGTGTCGTCGTTGGCGCGGGCGACGTTCTCACCCGGATGGATCTTGGTGCCGCGCTGGCGCATGAGGATGTTGCCCGCGCGCACGCGCTCGCCGCCGAACTTCTTCACGCCCAGGCGCTGGGCGTTCGAGTCGCGGCCGTTGCGGGTAGAACCGCCGCCTTTCTTGTGTGCCATTGATCAGCGCTCCTTTCAGCCGAGGTTGATCTCGTTGATGCGGACCTCGGTGAACTTCTGCCGGTGGCCCTGCTTGCGGCGGTAGTTCTTGCGGCGCTTGTGCTTGAAGATGATGATCTTCTCGCCCTTGCCGTGCCGGACCACCTCGGCGGTCACCGCCGCGCCCGACACGCCCGGAAGGCCCACCTTGATCGTGTCGCCGTCCGCGCCCAGCAGGACGTCGTCGAAGGTGACGACCTCACCGGCCTCGATGTCCAGCGACGGAATGCGAATGTTCTTGCCCGGCTCGGCACGGAACTGCTTCCCGCCGGTGCGGATGATGGCGTACATGTGACGAACTCCCCGTACGGGACCGGTGTCCAGAAAAACTGCGCAAGACGAACAATATCGCCAGAAACGGCGGCCCTGTCAACCGCAGGACCCGGCTCGCTTCGGCAGGGCCTCCCCCGGGCTTCCGGTGGAAGGCCGTGCCTCCCCTTCGACCCCACGAGTTCCGGAAACGCGACGGAACCGGCGCAGCCGGACGCCGCCCTTTCGCGCGACCGCCGTCAGCCCAGCGCGTAGCGGGACGACAAGTCCTGGTGGCCGTTGGCGGCCAGCACGCGGAACTGGTCGGGCTGCATGAGCGGATCGTCGCGCAGCACCACCTGGATGCGGTGCTGCTTGTCCAGCGCGCGCAGGAAGCCGGGCTCGTCCTCGAGGATGTAGAGGGCCACGTCGGGGTGCACCCGCACCATCAGCGCCTTCTCCTTGCCCTCGGCGGCGGCGCGGCGCACGGCCCGCTCCATCCGGCGCACCAGCGTCTCGGGGGTGAAGATGCGGCCCGTGCCGGCGCAGGTGGGGCACGGAGCCGTCTGCGTCTGGTAGAGCGAGGGGCGCACCCGCTGGCGCGTCATCTCGATCAGGCCCAGCTCCGATACCTGGAACGCCTTGGTGCGCGCCCGGTCGCGCGACAGGTGGGTGCGCAGCTCCTGCAGCACGCGCTCGCGGTTCTGCTTCGACTCCATGTCGATGAAGTCGCAGACGATGATGCCGCCCACGTCGCGCAGGCGCACCTGGCGGGCGATCTCGCGCGCCGCGTCCAGGTTCGTCTTCAGGATCGTCTTCTCGGGATCCTTCTTGCCCGTGTAGCGCCCCGTGTTGACGTCGATGGAAACCAGCGCCTCGGTGGGCTCCACGACGATGTAGCCGCCCGAGGGGAGGTTCACCCGGCGCTGGAAGGCGTCCTGGATCGCCGACTCCAGCCCGTACGCGTCGAACAGCGGCGTGGGCTCCTCGTACAGGCGCACGCGCTCGATGAGGGTGGGATCCACCTCCTCCAGGTACTGCCGCACGTCGTCGTAGACCTCCTTCCGGTCCACGATCAGCGCGTCCACCTTCTGCGAGAAGAGGTCGCGGATGATGCCGGCGACCAGCTTCGCCTCGCGGCGCACCACGGCCGGCGCGCGGGCGCGGGCCTTCTTCTTCTGGATCTGCTTCCAGGTGTCCTGCAGCGACTTGAGCTCGCGCACGAAGGTCTCGCGCGTGAGCTCCTCGCCCACCGTGCGCACGATCACGCCGCCCGAGTTGGGGGGCAGCGCCTCCTTGGCCAGCGCGCGCAGCCGGGCCCGCTCCTCGCGGTCGTCGATCTTGCGCGACACGCCCACGTGGTCCGAGCCGGGCATGTAGACCAGGAAGCGGCCCGGCAGCGAGATGTGGGCGGTGACGCGCGGGCCCTTGGTGCTGATGGGCTCCTTCGACACCTGCACCAGCAGCTCCTGGCCCTTCTTCACCACGTCCTGGATGGGCGGGAAGTGGCGCGGGCGCCTGCCCCGGCCTCCTCCTCCGCCGCCCTCCTCCTCGGCCTCGCCCTCGGCGGGGGCGTCCTCCTCCTCCACGGGCGGCGTCTCCACGCCGTCGTCGCCCTCCTCCTCAAGGGCCACGTCCGAGACGTGCAGGAAGGCCGCCTTCTCGGTGCCGATGTCGACGAAGGCCGCCTGGATGCCGGGCAGGACGGCTTCCACCCTGCCCAGGTAGATGTCGCCCACCATGCGCGTGGCGTCGGGGCGGTCGAGCATCAGCTCGACCACCACGTCGTCCTCAAGGATCGCGACGCGCGTCTCCTTGGCGGTGGTGTTCATCAGGATCTCGCGCTTCACGCGGCCCCCCTTGCGGGCGGCACGTGGCCGCGTCCGTCCGCGCGTGCGCGGCGGCCGCGGAAGGCGCCGTCGCGCGCTCCGGCCATTCTTTCGTGGTGCATCTCTTCCCTGGCGCCGCCTCCGCGTGGCGGGGCGGCGCGGCTCAATGACTCAGTTCCCGCAGGATGTGGCGGGCGATCACCAGGCGCTGGATCTCGCTGGTGCCTTCGCCGATCTCGCAGATCTTGGCGTCGCGCATCATGCGCTCCACCGGATATTCGTTCGTGTATCCGTAGCCGCCGTGCACCTGCACCGCCTTGGTGGTGATGCGCATCGCCGCTTCCGAGGCGAAGAGCTTGGCCATGGACGCCTCCTTGGTGAAGGGGCGTCCCTGCTCCTTGAGCCAGGCGGCGTGGTAGACGAGGTGCTTGGCGGCCTCGATCTCGGTGGCCATGTCGGCCAGCATGAACTGGATGCCCTGGAACTCCGAGATGGCCTGGCCGAACTGCTTCCGCTCCGTGGCGTACCGCCGCGCGGCCTCGTAGGCCCCCTCGGCGATGCCCAGCGACAGCGCGCCGATGCCGATGCGCCCCGAGTCCAGCGTGCGCAGGAAGTTGACGAACCCCTTGCCCACCTCGCCCAGCACGTTGGCGTCGGGCACGAAGGCGTTGTCGAACACCAGCTCGCGCGTGTCCGAGGCGCGCCACCCCATCTTGTCCTCCTTCTTCCCCGCCCGCACCCCGTCGATGAACTCCAGCGCGTCGGAGTGCCCCACGCCCACCTCGCGGGCGCGGTCCAGGTCCGTGGTGGGCTTGGTGACGATGAACGAGGTGATCCCCTTGGGCCCCGCCTTTCGGTCGGTCACCGCCGTGGCGACGAACACCTCGCCGACGCCGGCGTGGGTGATGAAGATCTTGCTTCCGTTCAGGATCCAGCCGCCGTCCGCACGCGTGGCCGTGGTCTGCGTGCCGCCTGCGTCCGACCCTGCACCCGGCTCGGTGAGCCCGAAGCCGCCCAGAACCTGGCCCGAGGCCAGCAGCGGGACGAAGCGCTCCTTCTGCTCCTGCGTGCCGAAGGCCACGATGGGCGAGGTGCCCAGCGTGGTGTGCGCCGAGACCGTGATGGCGTGCGAGGCATCGACCTTCGCCAGCTCGTGGATGACGATCATGTAGGCGATGCCGTCCATCCCCGCGCCGCCCAGCTCCTCGGGCCAGGGGATGCCGAAGAGGCCCAGCTCGCCCATCTTCCTGACGTTCTCCCACGGGAACGCGGACGTGACGTCCAGCTCCCGCGCGACGGGCGCGATCTCGTTGCGGGCGAAATCGCGAACCATGTCGCGGATCATCAGGTGGTTCTCGTCGAAGTACCGTTCCATGGCGCCGGCAGGAGGTGTCGTCGGGCGGAGCGCCCGTAAAAACGAGTGAATGTACGCGGTGCGGGGCCGCTCCGAAAGGGAGCAGCGCGCCGCGGCCCGGGCCCCTCAGCCCCCCGACAGCGCCCGGAGGAACGCCTCGCCGTACTTCTCCAGCTTGGCGGCGCCCACCCCGGGCACCTCCAGCATCTCATGCTCCGTGCCGGGACGCCGCCGCGCCAGCTCGATGAGCGTGCGGTCGGGGAAGACGCAGTACGCCGGCAGCCCCGCCGCCTTCGCCAGCTCGCCGCGCAACGCCTTGAGCCGCCCGTACGTCGCCGACTCCTCCGCGCTGGGCGGCGGCAGGTCGTCCGGCGCCGCCTTCGCCGCGCGCGTCCCGCTCCGCGCCGGCGGCCGCGCCTCCGCCGAGACGCCGGCGAGCCGCTCCTCCGCCGTGGGCCTTCCCCGCTCCGCCACGAAGGCGGCGATCGTCTCGAACAGCGCGTGCCCGTACCTCTCCAGCCGTCCGGGACCCACGCCGGAGATCAGCAGCGCGTCCTCGGGCGTCTCGGGCACCGCGGCGGAGATGGACTCCAGCATGGCGTCCGTGAAGACGATGAAGGGCGCGACGTCCGCCTTCCGCGCCAACTCGCGCCGCATCGTCCGCAGCCGCTGGAACAGCTCCTCCTGCCGCTCCGTGCGCGCCGGCCCGGGCGAGACCACGGGCTTCGCCGGCCGTCCCTCGGCCGAACGTCCCTCCGCCGCGCTCCACCCCCCCGCTGCGGAGGCCCGTGCACCGCGGTCCCTTCGACCTCCGCTCTTCGCCGCTCCCGCCGCTCCCGCCGCGTCCGCCACGCCCAGGCGCTCGGACAGCTCGCCGTGGCCGCCGAGGCAGTTGTCGCAGGCGCCGCATTCGTCCATCGCGGCCGGGTCGCCGAAGTAGTGCAGCACGTAGCCCCGGCGGCACCCGTCGGCGTAGGCGTAGCCCTGCATCTTCTGGAGCTTGCGGGCCTCCCGCGCGCGCTTCTCCTCCAGCGTCCGCCAGTCGATGGAGAGCCGCGCGGGGGGCGTGTTGCGGTCCAGCACCCACACGCCCTCGCCGGACGCGGACGCCCATTCGACGAACCCCTCGTCCTGCAGCCGGTCCAGCAGCTCCGTGGCCCGGGGGCGGCCGCCCGCCGCTTCAGCCAGGTCCCACCAGTCCAGGTCGGCCCCGCGGTACACCGCATCGCCGCCGCCCGCCTTCCACACGGCCCGCAGCAGGTGCAGCTCCGCCGCCCGCCCCTCCCCCAGGTCGCGCTTGATGCGGTCGGGCGTGGCGAGGAGGCGAAGGCGCACCTGCGCGGCGCCCGGCTGGATCGTCCTGACGACGCCCGCCTGCTCCAGCACGCGGATGGCGGAGGCCACCTGCCGGTCGCCCTTCACGTCGCGCAGCGTTCGCGCGAACTGGGGAAGGGGGAGCGAGAAGGTGCCCGCGGCGTCGCACCCGCGGCGCAGCCCCGCCAGCACCTCCTCCACCGCGCGGCGCGGCGGGTGCGCCTGGTCGATGAAGAACTCGTGCGTGAAGCGGTCCTGGTAGGCGTGCAGCAGCACGCAGTCGGCGTGCTCGCGGTCGCGGCCGGCGCGTCCCGCCTCCTGGTAGTACGCCTCCAGGTTCCCCGGCAGGTTGTAGTGCACGACGATGCGCACGTCGGCCTTGTCGATGCCCATGCCGAAGGCATTCGTGGCCACGACGACCGGGGCCTCGCCGCTCATGAAGGCTTCCTGCACGCGCTTGCGCTCGGGGTCCGCCAGCCCCGCGTGGTAGCCCACGGCCCGCACGCCCACGCCGGTGAGCAGCGCGGTGAGCGCGTCCACGTTCTTGCGCGTGGAGGCGTAGACCACGGCCGAACCCGTGCGCCCGCGCAGCAGCTTGAGCAGCAGGCGGTCCTTCTCGGAGTCGTTCTTGGCGGCCAGCACGTGCCACACCAGGTTGCGCCGGTCGAACCCCGTCACCAGCTCGTGCGGCTGGTGCAGGCCGAGCTGGCGGATGATGTCCTTCCGGACCTCGGGCGTGGCCGTGGCCGTGAGCGCCGCGATGGGGGGGTTGCCCAGCATCTCGCGCACCTGCCCCAGCCGCAGGTACGATGGGCGGAAGTCGTGCCCCCACTCGGACACGCAGTGCGCCTCGTCCACCGCCAGCAGCGACACGTCCAGCCGCGAAAGCCGCCGCGTGAACGACTCGCTGTCGAAGCGCTCCGGCGCCACGTACAGCAGGCGAACCTCGCCGCGCTCGGCCGCCTCCAGCCGCGCGAACATCTCGCCCGAGGCGAGCGAGCTGTTCACGTAGGTGGCGGGGACGTTCAGCGCCTCCAGGGCGTCCACCTGGTCCTTCATCAGCGAGATGAGGGGCGAGACGACGAGCGTGACGCCCGGCAGCATCATCCCCGGCACCTGGTAGCACAGGCTCTTGCCGCCGCCCGTGGGCATCACCGTCAGGCTGTCGCCGCCCGACAGCACGTTGCGGACGGCCTGGTCCTGCCCGGCGCGGAAGTCGTCGAACCCCCACCAGCGGCGGAGCACGGCGCGCGCTTCGTCGAGCGCGGCCGGGGCGGCGGCGGCGGGGACAGCGGTTTCGGGCGGCATGCGTCGGGGCTCGGGGAGGGTCGGGGACGGCGGTGCCAGTACACGGAAGCCGGCCGCGGGTTCGGTGCAGGTAGGGTGCACCCGGCCGGCGGCGGGACATTCTCGCCAGGACGCATTCGGAGCGCAAGGTGGACGGAGGGAGCGGCGTGCTCGCGAGCGCGGGACGCGGGGCGACTGGAGGCGGGGAGGGGATTCGGCGTCGGACCCTGGCGCCGCTCGAGAGCCGGGCTCCGCCGGTGGAGAGTGGGGAAGGACGGGTTTCGGGTGATGGGAGGGGTCTCAGGGGCGAGACGGGATCGGCCGCTTACGCGCGGCGCAGGGTGAGGGTGAAGGTGCTGCCGGCGCCGGGCCGGCTGGCGGCGGTGAGGTCGCCGCCCATGCCGCGGGCCAGCTCGCGGCTGATGGACAGGCCCAGGCCGGTGCCGTAGCGGGTGCGGGTGAGGTCGGGGTCCACCTGCACGAAGGGCTCGAAGACGTCGTCCAGCTTGTCGGCGGGGATGCCGATGCCCGTGTCGCGGACCCGGATGGCGACGCTCTCGCCGTCCTCGTCCCACTCCACCGACACCTCGCCGCCGGGCTCGGTGAACTTGGCGGCGTTGGACAGCAGGTTCAGCAGCACCTGCTGCAGCTTGTCGGGGTCGCCCAGGACGCGCAGCGGAGGGCCGCCGGCGCGGCGGTACACAAGGCCGCGGGCGGCCACCTGCGGCTCCACCAGCTCCTCCACCTGCCGCATCAGCCCGCCCAGCTCCACCTCCGCCATCTCGAACTCCACCCGCCCCGCCTCCAGCTTCGCGAAGTTCAGCACGTCGTTGATCAGCCCCAGCAGCCGCTCCTGCGCGCGGCGGATGCGGTCCAGGTCCTCGCGCTGGATGTCGGTGACGGGGCCGCGCACCCCCATCTCCAGGAGCTGCGTGTAGCCGCCGATGGCGTTCAGCGGGGTGCGCAGCTCGTGGCTCATGGTGGCCAGGAAGGCGCTCTTGGCCTGGTTCGCCTCGTCGGCGGCCTCGCGGGCGGCGCGCTCGGCCTGGTACAGGCGCGCGCGCTCCAGCGCCTGGGCGCAGTGGCCGGCCAGCGTCGCCAGGAAGGTGGGCACGCCCTCGTCGAAGTCGCGGGGCTCGCGGAAGCTGAAGCCCAGCGCCCCCACGGTCCTGCCGTCCAGGATCACCGGGACGGCCGCGTACGCCTCGTAGCCGGTGGAAAGGACGACGTCGCTCACGGCGGGGTAGCGCGCGCGCCACTCCGCGGCGTCGCGCAGCAGCGCGGGCTGCCCGCTCAGCACCACGTCCGACAGGGGGCGCCCCGCCACCACGGGATAGCGGCGGTAGCGCTCCGCGACGGGGGCGGGGTAGCCCGCGCTGCCCACGGTGACGAACTCCCCCTCGGCGTCCAGCAGCGCCACCGTGCCGGCGTCGGCGCCGATGGCCTGCACGCCGTGCGTGACGATGACGGCGCCCACCTCGTCCGGGGTGAGCGCGGGGCCCAGGGCGCTGGCCACGTCCAGCAGGCGGCGTGCGCGGTCGGCGGCGCGCTCGGCCTGCGCGCGGGCGCGGCGCTCGGCCTCGTGCAGCGTCGCGTTGTCCATCGCCACCGCCGCCCACCCGGCGATGCCCGCCGCCAGCCGCTCGGCGCGGTCGTCGAAGACGGCGGTGCGCTCATGGCCGAAGAAGAGGCCGCCCAGCACCTCGCCCGTGCGCGACAGCACGGGGACGGCGAGGTAGCTGCGCACGGGCAGGTGGCCCTTGGGCATCCCGTGGTAAGGCTCCATGGTGCCGTAGCGCGGGTCCGCCCGGATGTCGTCGCTGCGCACCACGCCCTCGCCGTGGAAGGTGGGGGCGAAGATGGGGGTGTTGCGGGGCATGGGAAAGCGCGAGAACGCCTCGCGCGGCACGCCCGAGATGGTGTAGAGCGTGTAGCTCTCGCCGCGGTCGTCCACCCGATTGTAGAAGAAGGCGCCGAACTGCGCGCCGGTCAGCTCGGTGGCCTCGTCGGTGGCGGCCTGCACGATGCGCTGCAGCTCGGTCTCGGAGGCCAGCGCCATCCCGATGCGGTGCAGCGTGTTCACCACGCGGGCCTCGTCCTCCAGCGCGGCCTCGGCGCGGGAGCGCTCGAACTCGGCGGCGTGCTGGGCGTCGCGCGCGGCCTGGGACGAGGCGGACAGCTCCTGGTTGGTGGCCTCCAGCTCCTCCGCCGTGGACTGCGCCTCGGCCACCTGCTGCTCCAGCTCGGCGGCCTGCTCCTCGAGCTGCTGCGCCATGAAGGCCACGTCGTCGGACTGCTGCTCGAGCTGCCGGCGCAGCGTGACCTGGTCGGTGACCTCCACGGCGTGCGTCATGATGCCGATGACGCGTCCGTCGGGGTCGCGCAGGGGCTGGTACACGAAGCTGAACCACGCCTCGTCCACGCCGCCGTCGCCGTGCCGGTCCAGGCGCACGGGCACCTCGCTGCCCACGTACGGCTCGCCCGTGGCGTAGACCTCGTCCAGCAGCTCGAAGAAGGGCTGGCCCTCCAGCTCGGGGAACGCCTCGCGCGCGGTGAGGCCCACCAGCTCGCGGCGGCCCCGCAGCACGCGGTAGCGGGGGTTCGCCAGCTCGATGCGGTGCTCGGGCCCGCGGGTGACGCAGACGGCGGCGGGCGACTGCTCGAACACGGCGGCCAGGCGCCCGCGCTCGAAGGCCAGGGCGCGCAGCAGCACCTCGCGCTCCTGCTCGGCCACGTGGGAGGCGTGCACGTCGTGGAAGGTGCCCGCCCACTCGCGCACGCCTCCGTCCGGCTCCAGCACGGGGTACGCCCGCGCCGCGAACCAGCGGTACGAGCCGTCGGCCAGGCGCACGCGGTACTCGCAGAGGTAGGGCGTGCCCGCGGCGCGCGCCTCGCTCCAGGCGCGGGCCGCGGCCTCGCGGTCCTCGGGGTGAAGCGCGTCCATCCACCCGTCGCCGCGCACCTGCTCGGCCGTCTGCCCCGTCAGCCGGCGCCACACGGGCACGTCGTCCACCATCCCGTCGGGCCCGGTGGTCCACACCAGCAGGCTGCTCGACTCCACCAGCACGCGCAGGCGCTCCAGGCGGGCGTCGGGCGGGGCGGGCGCTGCGGCGTCTGCGGCGGGCACCGTGGGTGGGCCCGTCGTGGGGTCGGCAGGATGCATCGGGGCTCCGGCCTGGCGCCGGGGCGAAGGGTGGACGGACCGTGCGCCGCGGCGCTCCGGGCGGGGAGCGCCGCGGCGGTGCGGGGCTGCCACGCCTTGCAAGAAGCGGGTCACCCACCCCGCCGGACGTTCCTCCCCCAACCGCTCCGGCCGTCGGTGGATCGGTGGATCGGTGGATCGGTGGATCGGTGGATCGGTGGATCGGTGGATCGGTGGATCGGTGGATCGGTGGATCGGTGGATCGGTGGATCGGTGGATCGGTGGATCGGTGGATCGG
>JAQBQD010000051.1 GCA_028287185.1 Gemmatimonadota bacterium
CGCGACAGCGGGACCTTCGATGCGGTAGTGCGTGTCGCGCCAGTGATCGGGATCCGGCGCGTGACCGTCCCATTTGTCCGCGATGCCGACGCCGCCGGTAAATCCGATCGACCCGTCCACGATCAGCAGCTTGCGGTGCGTGCGGTTGTTCATGCGGTCGATGGTGTACCACTTCGGCGGGTGATACTTCTCGATCTCCACGCCCGCCTCGCGCATGCGCTGGATTGCGTTCTCGTCCATTTTCTGGCTGCCGAGCCAGTCGAGCGTGACGTGTACTTTGACGCCGCGTCTCGCGCGTTCCGAGAGGGCGTCGGCGAATGCCCTGCCAATGTCGCCCGACCAGTAGATGTAAGTCTCGAACGTCACCGTCTTCTTCGCCGACCGTATCGCCTGGAGCATCGCCGGAAATATCTGCTCGCCGTTGAGCAGAGTGTCCACGCGATTACCTTCGAGCAGCGGCGGCCCGAGCAGGGTCCCCATCGCTCGCGCGAACTGCGGATCGCCGACGCCGTACTCGTGCCTCACCTCTTCGCGGATTCGTTTTTCGCTCGCCGTGAAATTAAGAACTGTAATGGTCAGGACGATCGTGGCGAGCAGCGCGACGCCTACTGCACTGATGCGTTTAGTGTTCATGGCGCGCGATTGTAGCGTTTGCGGCGAACCCCTGGGCATAGCAGTTGCTGTCCAGCGGATTCAATTCACACAGGTAAATCTCATGGCCGCGCGCAAACAAACCCGTAAGACTGGAGGCACCGCAAACGCCTCTTCTGCCAGCTCGAAATCCAGTGCCAGCGCCGCGAAGACTTCGTCACGCTCGACGATGAGCGGGCCGGCACGCAAAGGCGGCGCAGCCGATATCACCGATGCCGCCACCGCAAAGATCGCCGGCACCGAGGCCGTTGCGGCCTCGTTCCCTTTCAATGCCGCGAAGCCGGGCGAGTTCGCCGAGGCCGCGATGGATCCGCCGCAGGGCCAGTCGGTCGAGCCGCCGCACCCGATGGTGACCGGCAGCACGCTGACTGAAGTGAACGCGTCGGAGAAAGTCGGTAAAGGCAATCCGCAGATCAGTTTCAATCCGACGAATGGGCCGCTCGATCGCGTGCGCGTCGATTCGGGCGGCCGCGTGCTCACGACCAATCAGGGCGTGCCGATCGCGGACAACCAGAATTCGCTCAAGGCGGGGCTGCGCGGGCCCACGCTCATGGAAGATTTCATCCTCCGCGAAAAAATCACCCACTTCGACCACGAGCGCATTCCCGAGCGCATCGTGCACGCGCGCGGGTCGGGGGCGCACGGGTACTTCCAGGTCTACGAGCCGCTGGCGCCGCTCACGCGCGCGCACTTCCTCCAGGACCCGTCGGCGCAGACGCCGGTGTTCGTGCGCTTCAGCACGGTGGCGGGGTCGCGCGGGTCCACGGACCTTGCCCGCGACGTGCGCGGGTTCGCGGTGAAGTTCTACACGCAGGAGGGGATCTTCGACCTGGTGGGCAACAACATCCCCGTGTTCTTCATCCAGGACGCCCTCAATTTCCCCGACCTGATCCACGCGGTGAAGCCCGAGCCGCACAACGAGATCCCCCAGGCCGCGTCGGCGCACGACACCTTCTGGGACTTCATCTCGCTGATGCCCGAGAGCATGCACATGGTCATGTGGGTGATGAGCGACCGCGCCATCCCCCGCAGCTACCGCATGATGGAGGGCTTCGGGGTGCACACCTTCCGCGTGGTGAACGAGGCGGGCGAGAGCCACTTCGTGAAGTTCCACTGGAAGCCGCTGCTGGGCACGCACCAGGTGGTGTGGGACGAGGCGCAGAAGATCTCGGGCAAGGACCCGGACTTCCACCGCGGCGACCTGTGGGAAGCCATCGAGGGCGGCGACTTTCCCGAGTGGGAGCTGGGGCTGCAGGTGGTGCCCGAGGCGGACGAGCACAGGTTCGACTTCGACCTGCTGGACCCCACCAAGATCATTCCCGAGGAGCTGGTGCCGGTGCGGCGGGTGGGAAAGCTGGTGCTGAACCGCAACCCGGACAACTTCTTCGCCGAGACGGAGCAGGTGGCCTTCCACATCGGCCACGTGGTGCCGGGCATCGACTTCACCAACGACCCGCTGCTGCAGGGGCGCCTGTTCAGCTACACCGACACGCAGCTCAAGCGCCTGGGCGGCCCCAACTTCCACGAGATCCCCATCAACCGCCCCCTGGCGCCGGTGCACAACAACCAGCGCGACGGGCACATGCGGCAGACCATCAACCGCGGTCGGGTGAGCTACGAGCCCAACTCGCTGGCGGCGGGCTGCCCCTTCCAGGCGGGGCGCGCGGACGGCGGGTTCGCCAGCTACGGGGAGCGCACCGACGCCCACAAGGTGCGCGAACGCAGCGACAGCTTCTTCGACCACTACACGCAGGCGGCGCTCTTCTTCCGCAGCCAGGCGCCGCACGAGCAGGCGCACATCGCGAAGGCGCTCAGCTTCGAGTTGGGGATGGTGCAGTCGACGGCCATCCGCCGCCGCATGCTGGTGCACCTGGGCAACGTGGACGATGGGCTGGCGGCGCTGGTGGCGGCGCGCCTGGGGATGGAGGTGCCGGCGGCGACGGAGCTGGACCTGCCGCTGAACATGGGCTACCCCGCGGACGCGGAGCCCGCGCGCTACCAGCCGCACCCCGCGAAGGCGCCGGCGGACGTGGGCACCTCGCCCGCGCTGAGCATGACGCACCTTCCGGGCGGGGGCATCCGCACGCGCAAGGTGGCGGTGCTGGTGGCCGACGGCGTGGACGGCGACGACCTGGCGGCCATCAAGGCGGCGCTGGAGGCGGAAGGCGCCAAGGCGAAGACCATCGCGCCGCGCCTGGGCGTGGTGAAGACGGCAGACGGCAAGGCCGTGATGGCCGACATGAGCCTGCTGAACGCGGCCTCGGTGCTGTTCGACGCGGTCTACGTGCCCGGCGGCGAGGCGAGCGCGGCGGCGCTGGCGCTGGAGGCGGACGCCGTGCACTTCGTGAACGAGGCGTTCAAGCACTGCAAGGCGGTGGGTGCCAGCGGCGCGGGCGTGGATTTCCTGCGCGGCACGGCGCTGGCCGCCGCCGGCGCCCTGGACGGCGGCGACGTGGCCGTGGCGACGGGCAATGCGGCCGCGGACGTGGCCGGCGCGTTCATCGCCGCGATAGCCGCGCACCGCAACTGGGACCGCGAGATGACGGGTGGCGTGCCGGCGTGATGCAGGAAAAGCCCGGGCGGCGCCAGGGGGCGCCGCCCGGGGGGACGGGCGTGCCACAACCGAACCCGATCGATGGCGTCTGTCATCCTAGCAGGACAGCCGACGACGATCTCACTGAGTCGGCAGAGGTCGGCCCCGTCCACTACTGCCCAGCGCGACCAAGCGCGGAGATCGCTGTCGTGACACGGAACAACGTTTGCTGCCGAAATGTGGAATGCACCACGCTCCATCCTCCATCACTCACGCGGGAGCAGGCAGATGCGCAAGATCCGATTGGACCTCGACAAGCTGGACGTGGAGACGTTCGACACCAGCGCCGCGGACAGCGACGGGCGCGGCACCGTGCACGGGCACGACTACAGCCAGGTGGGCACCTGCGACGCCCGCGTGGCCACGTGCCAGCCCGGCGGCACCTGTCGCTGCGCCACCCTCAAGACCTGCACCGTTCTGTTCGACGACGTGATCTAGAACGCACCGGCGGCGGAGGAACGACACCCGTCATCTGGATGAACCGAAGCGCGGCCGGCGATCGACACGATCGTGGGCCGCGCTTCTGTTGGAGTGGTCCGGCGGCATCGGCCGCGCCAGCACCGGCCGCGGATGCCGGCTGTGTTGCGCAGCGACGTCCCGCCTGCGCTCCCCCGCCCTACACGCCCGCCAGGTCCACGCGGTTCCGGCCGCCGGCCTTGGCGCGGTAGAGCGAGTCGTCGGCGCGCTTGCTGACCTCGCCGAAGCCGGCGTCGGCCGGCGTTCGCTCGGCCACGCCCACGCTCAGCGTCACGCGCAGGCCGGGCGCGACCTCATCCCAGTCCAGGCCCTCCACGGCGCCGCGCAGGCGCTCGGCCACCTCCAGCGCGCGGGCGGCGTCCGTGCGCGGCAGCACCACCACGAACTCCTCGCCGCCCGTGCGCCCCACGTGGTCGCCCTCGCGCAGCGCGGCGCGGCAGGCGGCGGCCACGCGGCGCAGCACCTCGTCGCCCACGTCGTGCCCGTGCTCGTCGTTCACGCGCTTGAAGTGGTCCACGTCCAGCGCCAGCACGCTGAACGGCGCGGCCTGGCGGCGGGCGTCGTGCAGGCCCTCGTCGGCCAGCGCCAGCAGGTGCCGGCGGTTGGGCAGGCGCGTCAGCTCGTCGGTGAGCGCCATGGTGCGCATGCGGCGCTCGGCGGCCACGTGCTTGAAGACGAGCCACGCCAGCACCGCCACGATCCCGAACCCGAGCGCGATCACCGCCGTCTGCAGCGCGCGGATGCGGGCGCCGTCGGCCAACGCCTGGCCCCGCAGCCGGTTCTCGCGCAGCAGGGCGCGGTTCTCGGCCTCCTTCTTCTCGGTGTCGAACTGCACGCGAAGCCGCGAGGTGTGCTCCTCCTTGAGCCGCTCGGCCAGCTCGCGCTGCAGGTCGAGCTGGGCCGTCCGCGCCTCGAAGGCGTGCCGCCAGTCGCCCAGCCCCGCGAAGGCCAGCGCGCGCTCGGCGTGCACCCGCTCCAGGAAGCGCGCGTTGCGGGGCTTCTCGAAGCGCGCGCGGGCCGTCTCCAGGTCGGCCAGCGCCTCCGTCCACCGCCCCAGCTTGTCGAGCGCAACCGCCCGCGACAGCCGCGCCTGCGCCCCGCGCTCGGCGTCGCCCGCGCGGTCGAAGTGCGCCAGCGCCTGGCCGAACCAGCCCAGTGCCTGCGCCGGCCGGCCCTGCTTGGCCAGCACGATGCCGATGGAGCGCTGCGTGTACGCCGCCTCGCCCGCGTCGCCGGCCCGCTGCTCCAGCTCCAGCGCGCGCCGGTAGTAGCCCAGCGCCCCCGCCAGGTCGCCCTTGCTCTCGTAGGTGCTGCCCAGGTTGTAGTATGCCGTCGATACGCCCTCACCGAGCCCCGCCGCCCGGTTGGCCTCCAGCACCTGGCGGTAGTACTCGATGGCGCGGTCGTAGTCAGCCACCCGCGCATCGGCATAGAGGTTTGCGATGTCGATCAGCGTGTAGCGCTGGCGGCCGGCGTTCCCCAGCCGGCGGTACAGCCCGTACGCCTGCTTGAAGTCCTCCAGCCCCCCCGCCATCTCGCCGCGGTAGTACCGCAGCTCCCCGCGGAACACGGAGGCGTCCGCCAGCAGCCGCGCGTCCCCCAGCCGCCGCCCCTCGGCCGCGCCGAAGTCGTAGTCCGCCGCCGCCGCGTCCAGCGCGCCCGCCTCGGAGCTCGCGTATCCCCGGCACACGCGCAGGTCGGCCACGGCACGCGCATCCCCCGCGCGCGCCGCCTCCGCCATCCCGTGCTCCGCCGCGCGCACCACGGCGGGCGCCTCGGCCGTGCTCGCCAGCGACCAGCAGCGCAGCCCCAGCGCCCGCATGCGCAGCGGGCGGTCCGCGGGCGCCGTCAGAAGCGGCAGCGCGCGGTCCAGCAGCCGCAGCGCGCCCGCGTCGTCCATGTCCTGCATCCGCTCGGCCCGGTCCACCAGCGCACGCCCGTCCATCGGCGGCGCGTCCGCCCCGGACGCGCCCCGCTGCGCCGCCAGCCCGGGGGCCGCGAGCGCCATCGCCAGCATGCAGGGGAGGATGCGCTTCACGGAAGCGTCACGGGCGTCGGGAGATCCGGGGGGGCTGGATGCGTCGGGGACAGGCGTCGGCGTGGGAACACTGCCGCGCCGACGCAGTAGTTTGCGCACGCGCGCGCCGCTCCACAAGCGTTTGCGCGCCACGTCGGGCGGCGTGGATGCGCGGAAGGCCCGGACGCGGTGTCCGGGCCTTCCGTGGCTCATGCCTCCGCGTCCGTCAGGACTGCGGATGCCCGGCGGGCGGTGGGCCGCCTTCGCCCGGATGCCGCATCCCTTCGCCGCCGTGGCCGTGCATCTCCCCGCCGTGCATCCCGGGGCCGCCGTGCCCGCCCGGGCCGCCCGCGCCGTGCATGTGCTCGGCCATCATCTCGAAGGCGCTCGCGAGCTGGTCGGGGGTGAGCACCGTCAGCGCGTCGCGCAGGTCGGCGTGCGACGCGTCGTGCTCCTGCTCCATCGCCTGGTGCATGCGCTGCATGTCGGCCGCGCTGGGCTGCTGGCCGGGCTGCATGCCGCGGTGGGCGGCCTCCATGCCGGCGTGCAGCGCCTGCATGCGCTCCTGCGCGCGCCGGGTGATGGCGGCCAGGCGCTGCACCTGCGCGTCGCTGAGCTTCAGCGCGCCCGTCTGCGACAGCAGCATGCCCGCCACGTGCGCGCCCAGCCCGCCGGGTCCGCCCGGGCCCCCAGGGTGCATGGCGTGCATCGCGTGCGTGCCTTCCGCGGGGCCGGGGCCCTGCGCCACGACGGGCGCGGCGGCCACCGACAGGCCGAGAAGCGTAAGGACTGCCAGGCGTTTCATTGGATGATCTCCGTGCGGCTGGGTGGAAATGCGCGGCGACACCGTCCGCCGTGAGTGGAAGACGCCCTCGCCGCCACGAACGTTAACGGGCACCCAGCTGTCCGGCCGCCGCCCGTCGAGTCCAACCCGAACACCGTCGTCCCCGGGCGCGCAGGAACCAGGCCGCCCCGGCTCCGCGGAAGACGCTGAGGCAGCCGACGCCGTTCGCGGACCGACGGCCGGATCGGACGCGAGCAGGGGGTCCGCGCTAGTAGAGGTCCGACTTCAACACCCGCGTCCCGCCGTCCTCCTTCAGCCGCAGGAAGAACCTGCCGCGCACGCGCAACGCAGGCGTGCCGTACGACGTTCCCTCCTCCACGCCCGGCAGCGCGAGCGCCATCCCGCGCACCTGGCCGAAGGCCACGCCGACGCCTTCGCCCGGCGATTCCCCGGCCATGATGATCCCCCCCGGGAACACGGAATCGGCACTCCCAACGATGGGTGGACGAGCATCGCAACGGAAGAGCCTTTGTGCATGCGCAACGTCCGGAGCCCTGATCCCGCCCGCGCAGAGGCGCCGGGGGCTGAAAGGGGTCGCAGGGGACGGGAGACTGCGCGTCCGGTCTGGAAAGGTGGCGGAGTGGACGCCCGGCAAGCCGCTACCTTTCGCCGCGGCGAGCGCCGCGAAACGGATGGCGTAGGTACGTTATGCGTCACAAAGGAGCGTCGGTTTGCCCAAACATCCATTCCCTTATATCCTTACTGACCTTCAACTTCGCGGCTCCCTGGATGTCTCCCGGCCGCAACCCCTTCACCTGGGTGGTCCATGGTCAGCTCGCGTCACCTCAACCTGGGGCTCGCGGCGGTCTTCGCCGTGTTCGCCGCCGCCGCCTGCAGCGACCGCTCGGCGGTCGCCCCCGAGGCCGGGCCGGCCCCGGTGCTCCCCACCTCGCCGGGCTCCGCCATCCGGGCGCTGGACTGCGTGGTGAACGTTCGCGGCGGCACCATCGGGTGCGGGCCGGAGGGCCTGCCCGCGGGCGTGCACGCCGACGCCGTGGTGGGCGGGCAGAACGTGTACGTGCGCATGGCTTCCACCAACGTGGCGTACGATCCCGACGGCGAGGTGCTGAGCGCGGACGTGACCGTGCAGAATCTGCTCCCGCAGGCCATGGGCACGCGCGACGGCACCGCCGTGGACTCGGCCGGCATCAAGGTGTTCTTCACCGGGGCCCCGGTCACGCAGACGGGCACCGGCAGCGTCACGGTGACCAACGCCGACGGCACGGGCACCTTCCTGGGCGGCTCGCAGCAGTTCTTCCGCTACGACGAGAAGCTGGACAGCGGCCAGGTCTCCGCGCCCAAGAGCTGGCACTTCGCGGTGCCGGTCGAGGTGACGTCGTTCACCTTCAAGGTGTACGTCGCCACCCCGCTCAAGCCGCTGATGATCATCAACGAGCTCATGAGCGACCCCGCCGTGGTGGTGGACTCGCTGGGCGAGTGGCTGGAGGTGTACAACCGCGGCCTGGACGCGGTGGACCTCTTCGGGTGGCAGGTGGCGTCGCTGAACGACGCGACCCAGACCATCAACGTCCACATCAACGTGCCGCCCCGCGGCTACGCGGTGCTGGGCAAGAAGACGGACCCGACCAAGAACGGCAACGTGAACGTGCAGTGGTCGTTCGGTCCCATCAACCTGGCCAACAACACCACCGACTGGGTGGCGCTGCGCACCCCCACGGGCGCCTCGGCCGACTCGGTGATCAACGGCACGGCGCCCACCAGCGGCCGCTCGCGCGGGGTGGTGGACCCGGCCGCGGACAACACCACGGCCAGCGGGACCAACTGGAGCCTGGCCACCTCGTTCTACGGCGGCGGCACTACCAACAAGGGCACGCCCGGCGCGGCCAACGACGGCTCCACCGGACCCGTGACCCCGCCCACCTCGGCCGGCCCCGCGCGCAGCGTGGTGATGTCGCCCGACTCGGCGACGGTGATCGTGGGCACCACCCGGCAGTTCACCGCCACGGCGCGCGACTCGGCCAACCAGGTGACCACCAGCACCTACACCTGGAACAGCCTGAACGCGTCGGTCGCCTCGGTGGCCACCAACGGCCTGGTGACGGCCAACGCGGTGGGCCTCACGCAGATCATCGTGACGGCCGCAACGGGCGTCGCCGACACGGCGAACGTGCGGGTGGACACGGCAACCGCGGGCCCCTCGGGCTCGCAGTACCTGAACCACCTGGAGTTCGGCCGGCCCATGGACGCCGACTCCACGAACGAGCTGATGGTGCGCCACACCGAGTACGTGCTGTCGTACAGCCCCAAGCATGCCGGGCCCAACTGGGTGGCGTGGGACCTGAACCTCACGCACTTCGGCGCCGCCGCCCGCTGCAACTGCTTCGCCGCCGACCCCACGCTGCCGGACAGCGTGTACCACGTGGTGACGTCGGACTACACGGGCAGCGGGTACAGCCGCGGGCACATGGTGATGAGCGAGGAGCGCACGGCCTCCGACCTGGAGAACCTGCACGCCTTCTACATGACCAACATCCTGCCGCAGTACCAGGACATGAACGGCGGCCCTTGGCTGCTGTTCGAGAACTACGCGAACGACCTGGCGCGCACGCAGAACAAGGAGATCTACATCATCTCCGGCGGCATCTGGCCCGCGAACCCGTCGACGCTCAGCAACAAGGGCGTGGTGGAGATCCCCACCAGCACGTGGAAGGTGATCGTGGTCGTGCCGCGCGGCACGGGCCTGTCCAGCATCCACTCCACGGCCGACCTGAAGGTCTACGCGGTGAACATGCCCAACGTCACGGGCATCCTGGGCCAGCCCTGGCAGACGTACCAGACCACCGTGGACGCCATCGAGGCCGCCACCGGCTACGACCTCCTGGCGCTTCTGCCCGACGACATCGAGGCCGCGGTCGAGTCCACGCAGGCCACTCCGTGACCCACCCGTCCCGGCGCACCGCGCGCCGGGACGCGGACTGAACGAAGCGAGGGGCGGCCGATGGATGGCCGCCCCTCGCTTCTTCGTTCGTTCGATCGATGACCAGCCACGTACCCGGATCGCCCCGTTCTCCCATCCGGCGGAGGCCGGGGCGAATCAGTACAGCGTCGCCGCCTGCCGGGCGGGGAGCGCGCGGTCGTATTCCTCGCCTCCCTCGCGGCCGCCGCTGGCCTCGGCGAGCATGGCGCCGGCGGTGGGGAGCGCGGCGCGGGGCACGTGGCGCGCGGGGTCCCACAGCCGGCTGCGGACCAGGGCGCGGGCGCACTGGAAGTAGACGGCCTCCACCGTGATGACGACCACGGTGCGCGGCGCCTTGCCGTCCACCTCGAAGCGGGCGCACAGCGCGGGATCGGCGGACACCACGGCGCGGCCGTTGACGCGCAGGGTCTCGTTGGCGCCGGGCACCAGGAAGAGCAGCGCCACCCGCCCGTCGCGCACGATGTTGCGCAGGCTGTCCAGGCGGTTGTTGCCGCGCCGGTCGGGCAGCAGCAGCGTGCGCTCGTCCCGCACCTGCACCAGCCCGTGCTCGTCCCCGCGCGGCGAGCAGTCCATCCCCTCGGGACCCACGGTGGCGAGAACGCAGAAGGGCGACGCCTCCAGCATCGCGCGGTACGTGGCGGTAAGGTGGTCCGCCACCTTGTGCAGCGAGGGCCCCAGCGGCTTCGCGTACAGCTCCGCCAGCGCGTCCTCGCCGGTCACCAGGTGCGGATCGGCGGGCGTTGCGTCGGAGGGAAGGTGCATCGTCGGGCTCGTTCGCGTGGGCGGTGGCGCTCAGGATCGGCACCGGAATCTGGGTGCGGACGCGGCGGAACGCGAGCGCCGGGCGTGCATCGGCCCCGAACTTGCCCCCGCGGCGGCGTCCGGCCGCGTCCGCGGCGAACCGACACCCCGGCCCGGAAGGCGCACGTGAAGGACGGTCCGCGTGTCGTGCACCGGGGTCCGGCGCCCGGCGCCGCCACCCCGTTTCCGCGCTGGATGCTGTTCGCGCTGCCCGCCATCGTGGTGGCGGGGGTGGCGCTCGCCATCTCCAGCGCCAGCCTGCCGGAGTCGTTCGGGCCGCGCCTGGGCACGCCGGACACGCTGCGCGAGACCCGCATCGCCCTGCCGAAATCCCCCGACCTGCTGGACGCGCGCTACCTGCGCCGCGCGGTGGAGGCCCGCGAGGGAACCTCTCCGCGCGACATCGCCATGGGCGAGCTGGCCGACCGCTACCACGTGACGGAGACGATGGCGCGCTCCATCTGGCAGGCGGCCGAGGCGGAGCGGATCGACCCCGAGCTGGGCTTTCGGCTGATCCGCGTGGAAAGCGTGTTCGACACGGCCGCCGTGAACCCGGCCGGCGGCCTGGGCCTCACGCAGCTCATGCTGGGCACGGCGCGCGCGATCGACCCCAAGGTCCGTACGGTGCGTCAGGCCATGGACCCGCGTACCAACATGCACCTGGGCTTCCGCAACCTGCGCAACATGCTGGAGCTGTTCCACGGCGACGTGCGCCTGGCCGTGATCGCCTACAACCGCGGCGAGATCGCCGTCCTCCGCGCCGTCAAGCGCGGCCGCGACCCGGAGAACGGCTACGGCGCCCGCGTGCTGGGCCCCCGCGGCCACGGAGGAAAGCCGTACGCCGGCAAGGGGCTGCTGGCGGAGCGGTAGCGCATCTGCGGACCGGGGGCCCGGCCGATCCGGTTGCGGCGCCCTCCACGACGTGCCGCCGCATCTCCCATCCCCCACCCACCCTCCGCTTTCCCCGCCGCCTCCATCGACTTCTCCCGAGACGTTCCTCCGCATTCTCACCGCTGCCCCACCGCTACTCCGTGCCCGCGCTCGCCGCGGAATCGGGCGCGGGGGCGATGGGAGCGCCCGCGCTGCGCGGCCAGTGCGCGCCCTGCGTGGCGCCATGGCGCGTCTTGCGGTCGTAGCTCCGGTCGCGGCCGCGGTACTCGTCCAGGATGCGCTCCACCTCGGCGCGCATGTGGGCACGCATGCCGATGCACGCGGGCGCCGAGAACTCGTCCAGCGCCCGGCTCACGGCGCTCGCCGCGGACGAGGCGATGCCCACGTGCCCCGCTTCGTGCACCGCGAGCGCGGCCACGTACGCCTGCCAGTCGGCCGCGACCTGCGGACCGGCGTCGGACCGCGGGCGCCACTCGGGCAGAAACACGTCCACCTGCAGCCACACGTCCGTCGACTCGGCGCGGCAGGTGGGGCCCGCCTGCACCCACCGCGCCTGCCACGACACGTTCCACACCGTGAGCCCCGTCGACCCGCTTCCGTCGCGCCACGGGCGGCGTGCCTGCATGGATCGCGAGATGTCGCGCGCGTTGCCGCCCTCAACGCGGTAGAAGTGGTACACCCCCGGCGAGCGCATCATCAGCTTCGGCGCGCCGGACGGAGCCACCTCGCGGCCCGGCGCGCATCCCAGGGCCGCGGCGGCGAGGACGAGGACGACCATCGGAGAACGGCGGATCATAATCACGCGGGGCAGGGGGTGCACGGATCGGAAGGCTGCGGATGGACCTGGGGGCGGCGACGTGAGCCAGCACGATCGCGACTGCGATGCTGGTCATCGAGGATGCGGCACCTTACGGCGTCATCCGTATCCCCGTAACCGGGAACTCGAGGTGCCCTGCGGCTGGCCGTGGAACGGCGGCGGCAACTGCTGACGCTCGTGGCCCCGCGAAAGATCGTGCGCGGCATGCATCTCGCCCCGCGAGCGGCCTTTCTCGGCCCGTGGAATCCAGGGAGACATGCGTACGATGCGAGGCTGGAAGGTGATGGGGCTGGCGGCGGCGCTCGTCGCCTCCGGATGCGGGCGCGGGGAGAACGACGCGCGGCGGGCGCAGGCGGGCGCACCGTCCGACCGTCCCCCGTTGGCAGCGGTCGCGGCTCCCATGCCTCCCCCGCCGCCGCAGCCGCTCACCGCGGCGGACTCGGCCCGTGTGCGGACGCGGATCGCGGCGCGGCGCGACTCGCTGGAGGCGGCGTTCGCGCGGGGACGGCCGCTGGGGGCGAGCGAGGTGGCGATGCTGCGGCGGGACGTGAACGCGGAGCAGATCGCCACCGCGCGCCGCCTGGGCATCCGCGCGTCGGACGCCGGCCAGATCGAGCAGCTGCGGCGCGAAGGGCGTCTTGTGGCGCTGGGCGACAGCACGCCGTACTGGGTGCTGCGCGACATGGACCACTCGGTGCCCTACGTGACGCCGGACGCCCGCGCCATGCTGGCGGAGCTGGGCCGCCGCTTCCAGGCGCGGCTCGCGCGGCTGGGCCTGCCTCCGTATCGGATGAAGGTCACCTCGGCGCTGCGGACGGACGAGACGCAGGCTTCGCTGCGCAGGATCAACTCGTACGCCTCGCGCACCGTGAGCGCGCACGAGTTCGGCACCACGGTGGACGTGTCGCACGAGCGCTTCGCCGTGCCCGTCGACGCGCGGCCGGCCGGCGATGCCGCGCTGGGGATGGAGCGGGCGATGCTGGAGGAGGTGGGGAAGGAGCACGCCAGGGTGCTCCAGGCCGAGCTGGGCCGCGCCATCGCCGGGATGCGCGACCAGGGCGCGCTGCACGTGATGATGGAGAACCTGCAGCCCGTCTACCACATGACCGTCGCGCGGCCCTTCACGCCCTGATCGTCCGTCGCGGAGCCTCCGCCCGCGGCCTTACTCCACGGGCCAGTGGAGACAGATGCCGTATCCGTCCGGATCGCGAAAGTTGAGGGCGCGAAAGCCATATTGGGTCACGGCCGGCGGCCCGACCTCGACGCCCGCCGCGCGCAGCTGCGCGTATGCAGCGTCCACGTCCCGGCACCCGAGGTAGAGCGTCACGTCCCCGTGGCCGGCGGCGCGCAGCGGGTCCGGAGCCGGCGGCCGCGCATCGGCCTCGTACGCGGTGTTCAGCATCAGCGTGACGTCCTTCGCGCGGAGCATCCCCCAGTCGAACGGATCTCCCCCCGACGTGTTCACCACCTCGAACCCCAGGAGGTCGCGGTAGAAACGGATGGACGTCGGCATGTCGAACACCTGCACGAGCGGCGCGAGCCCGTCGAGCGCGATGGACATTGGATCCTCCCGTCCGCCGATGGTTCAACGGGCGCGGCGCGCGGCGGCACGCGTCGCGCCCGCCGATCAGGGCACCCACGGGTACCTGTCGATGCCGTCGGGCGACGGACGCGGGTGATGCTCCGTGGCGCTACGAGTGTGGGGATGTCTGCGTGAGCCGGGTTTCGTCCGCCTGCTTGTGCAGCAGGTTCTCCAGAAACGCGACCTGCTGCTGAAGGCGCTCCACGTCTTCCTGGAGGCGATCGACGGCGGTCTCCAGGCCCCGCACGTGCTCGCGGCTGGCGTACTCCATCGGGTTGCGCGGCGAGAGCATCGACACGACCGAGGACACGCCCGGCAGCGCGGCGACCGTTGCCATGCCCGGAAGCCTGGTTCCGGGCCTGACCTCGGCGGCTGGCCCCAGGAGCGCCGGATGCGGGACGAGGATGGCGAGCGCCCGCGCGAACCGGAACGCATCCCCCTTCGCGATGCGGATGCGGTACCTGCGCTGGAGGGTTTCGATGGTGATCTGGTACGCGCGCAGCTTGGTGCCGTGGTGTACGCCGGCAATCTCGCTCGCGGCCAGCTCCACCTGCTTTCGGGCGACGCGCTCCTGCTTGAGGCAGATGAGCCGCTGGTCCGTGGCCACGATCAGCCACCCGGAAGCCACCCGCAGCCGCGGGCGCCGCACGCCCAGCAGCCGGCCGTTCACCAGGCCACGGATGTGCTCGTCGTCGCGCAGGATGTACGGCAGGTCGCGGAACTCCCGCTGCTCCCACCAGCGCTCGCCCTCGCCGATCTCCCTGAGCTGCGCGTCGATGGCCCCGCGATCTACTGGCATGACGAAAACCCTGCTGCGACGAGTGGTGATGCGACGTGATCCGGCCAACGCCGTGCCGGCGGAGGCTCGCATCCCGGAACATAGATTCTCACCCCGCGCGGTGAAAGGCTCTCCGTCTGCGATTCCCGCATGTCGGATGCGTTGACGACCCTCGCGCATGAGAAGCTCTGCGCCTTTTCCTGGCGGTTGCGATCCCGGACACGGAACACGAGCTGCTGCAACCCGTTCGCGGCCGCTCATCCCGAGTGCGCTGCAAGCGGTAAGGTGCGGAAGGGACACTGGAGCCGCCGCTACTCCCCGCGTGCGAGCAGATT
This sequence comes from Gemmatimonadota bacterium, assembly GCA_028287185.1. Classification (GTDB taxonomy): domain Bacteria; phylum Gemmatimonadota; class Gemmatimonadetes; order Longimicrobiales; family Longimicrobiaceae; genus JAQBQD01. The sequence goes on from JAQBQD010000051.1 coordinate 14,725, forward strand.
CCGCGCGCCCCTCTGTCGTGACGATCGCCTCGCTACGCCCCGGCCTTCGAGGTCGGACCGCGCCGGCCGATCGCCCACACGATGGGAACGCCGACGAACGGCACGTGGCCCAGGAGCTGAACCCACCAGCGCACGGTGATGGCGGGCGGGCGATGCAGCAGGAGCGGGATGACCACGAGCGACATCACCACCCACACCAGCGGGCCGAACACCGCGGCAGCCTTGATCACGCCGTTCCGCGATCCGGCCAGCTCGCGGACCCGCGACGAGCGGTCGTGCAGCACGAGGAACACGGCCGAGCATCCGAACGCGACGCCGAAGTGCATGAGCGCGCCGACCGCCGCCGTCTGCGCTCCGCCGGCCAACGCGCTCGGCCCCAGCAGCGTCGAGGCCACACCTTGAAACAGGCGCGTCACCGTGGAGTGGTAGAACGCCACACTCAGCACGCTGGAGAAGAGCCCGTCGGTGACGCCGGTCAGCAGGCCCGCAAGCACGAGCCGCGAAACGATGCCGCGGCCTCCAGCGCCGGATGCGCTTGAATCGGTCGCGGCCGGGTACGTAGTCGAGGTCAGCATCGTGAGGTCGGCGGAAGGACGTTCGCGGCGGACCCGCAGGGGGATGCAGGCAGGATAATGGAATCGCGGCGGAAGCGCACGTGGATAGCAGGGGCCTGGACTCCGGCGACCGGCGCACGGAGCGATGCGCTCGCGGGTACGCGGTCACACGGCGATCGCGCTCACGTGGCCTCCGACGATGCGCCATCCATCCGGCCGTTCGGCCCAGATGCGCGTGTAGCGGTACGGTCCCTGGAACGCGGCTCCGTCGAACGTGCCCGCGAGCTCCACGCGCACGACCACCATCACCACGCCGGGCGCGAGGTGCACGAGCCGCCGCTCCCCGGGTTCGACCGTCGTCATGCGCACCCGCCCGGAGCGGTGCGCCTCCAGGTCGTCCGCCTTGCCCACGACGGCGCCGTCGGGCCCCGTGAACACCAGCGCGTCATCGATCAGCCCGTCCAGCGCAGCCACGTCGCCGGACAGCATCGCCAGACGCAGCTCCGCCTCGCGCGCGAGGATGGGTTCGTCGGTCATGCCTGCCTCGCCGGTAACGAACAGCGAGCAAGATGGGGCGCGGTCAGGAGTCGCAGGGCCGGCAATCGAATCACCCGGAATGTCCGGTGGCCGCCGCTTACCCGAATCGGGAAACGCGAGCGCACGGAGCTCCGCCTCGGACAGCTGCCCGTAGCGCGCGAACACCTCGCGCGACTGGCGCGCTGCATTGCCGAGCCCGCCGTGCCCGGAGAGTGCCTTGAAGTTGCCCACACGCATGCGAAAACTCCCCAGCTCGATCCCCAGCCATGCAGCGAGTTCGGCAAGGGAGGCCGCGACTCGGGCGTGCCCGAACCTGTGCACATAGAGCGCGGCCAGGTCGTCACGGACAGTCCAGCGGCGCCGCTCAGAGGAATGCATCGACAGTTGCTCGATCTCTCGCGTGGTGTGGGGAAGGATGGATGCGTCAGCTTCGCCACAGGGCACCTCAGACCAGGGAGGGCGATGTCCCCCCTTCGGACGTGACCGGCCAGCCATGCATCTGGAGAAAGCGGCCACGTGAGAATCCTACGTCGGTCGCGGTGGGCGCGGCCAGTGTGAGCACTTGTACGACGTGGCCTGGTCGTCGAACCTGAACCGCTGCTCGCCCGTCAAGACTCGGCCGCCAACACCCCCGTACAGGGGGGGGTCATGCAAGGCGAGACGCGCCGATCCGGGACTACAGGGCTTCCGGCTGCGCGTCTCCGCCCAGGGGCGTGGGGGTGGACGGCGGCGTGTCCACCTCGGCTGGCGGCGGCTCTTCGACCTGCGCGGCCGCGGCGAAGCCTCGCCGCGCCCTCCACAGCACCACGAGCGCGCCGATCGGCAGGGAGATCGACAGGAGCCACGGCGAGTAGATGCTCGGGCGCAGCATGCCGGCTCCGAGCAGCTGCACGTTGATCGGCCTCACCCCGTACTCGCCCGTGGTCCAGTTCAGGCTGAGCTGGCCCAGGCCGACGACGCTCGCCAGCAGCCACGGCCACCGGCGCTTCACCGGAAAGCGCCACGCGACGACGAAGGCGTAGAGCATCAGCAGCGGGAGGAGGACCATGAGCGCCAGCACCACGTAGTGCAGCGGCGACTTGCCCGCCAGCCGAAACCGGTGCGTCTCCTGCAGCGGCTCCTTGAGCGGCATGACGGACGCGCCCTGGATCACGTGCGCCCCGCCGACCGTGCGCGACGCGACGTTCGCGGCCGCCCACCCGTCGGAGAGGCGGAGCTGGTACGTGATGTTGCGGCTCTCCCCGCCGGGCGTGCTCATGCCCTGGTAGCCGATCAGCTCCATGCTGCGGATCGTACGCCCCTTCAGCAGCCCGGCCATGCTCGCGATCTGCGCGATGGCCGCCGGCGTACGGAGCTGCGGGTCAACCTCCCGCAGGATCACGCCCGTGTCGCCGCGCGCGAGGGCCTGGATCCGGCTCTGCGCATACTGGTCCTCCGCCGCCGGCACCATTCGGCGTATCAAGGCGGCGTTGGACGCCGAGCAGCCGGTGACGAGGGAAAGCAGGAGCGACGGGAGTAGAACTCGGTGGGAACGGCGCAAGAAAGCTCCTCGTTTGAGAACGGTCGAAATGTACGGTAAACCGTAACAATACAAGACCGCGTCGCGAGCGCAAAAGGGTCGGACTTTCGCTGGCGGTCGGCCAACCGTGATGGAAATCCACCCACGATCAGTACGGCCCCCGAGTCAATTCCGTCCGCCCCCTGAACCCGTGAACACCAGCGCCTTATCAATCCATCGAGCGCCGCCACGTCGCCCGCACAGCCGCGCCAGGCCGCGCCTGCGCGGCCGCCCTCGCGGGAGACCCTCGGCCAAGGCGAGCACGACGGCGCAGCGAAACAGGAGATGTGACGGCATGCTCGATCGCGATCCGGTCCAGGTGAGACATGCCCTGGCTCTGCCGCTGGAGCCCTTGTACGCAGGCGCGGTGGATGCGCGGCGGAGATCCCCTGCGCCGGCCGGGCGGACGGCGGTGCGCTACACCTCCGTCGTGTCGAACAGGTACATCTGCACGTCTGCGCCGTCGGGCGCCAGGATGCGGCGGTCCGCGGCGCAGGCCTGGCCCTCGGGGGTCGCAAAGGCGGCGCGGATGGCCGCCAGGTCGTCGAAGTGGAGCGTCCCGATCAGGTACGGCGTAGGGCCACCCGCCGGGGTCAGGATGGGCCCACGGCTCACCTCGTACGCTCGCAGCCCGGGCAGCTTCTTCGCCAGCGGCACATGGACGTTGACGTAGTGCTCGTCGAATGCGTCCGGGTCGCCGGGCTTGCCGTAGATCACCACCATCCGCGCCATTCGCCATCTCCAGGTTGATGTCTGTTGCCCACACGCGCCTCGCTAGGCAGGATCGGCGGCCCACCGATCCATCACCGCGTCGCGCCTCCGTCCATCGCAGCGTACCGCGCTTTCCCGGTGCGGCCCCATCACCCTGCGGCAGCCGTCGCAGCGCCGTGCCCAGGCAGACGGCACCGGCGCCACGGCGGTGCGAACGCCCAGCGTGTACAGCGGGTCGCAGCCGGAGCACGCAACCAGGGCCGCCCGGGTCACCACGGCATGCCGCCTCCTTGCGCACGCGTGGGTCAGCCGCAGACCCTCCATCCGCCGGCCGGTGCCGCAAGATGCGCTGGCCGGCGGCCGACGGACAAGCCCTCGGACCCGCGGCTGCAGCGGTCGGGCGTCGGTGCGCACTGCGCGTGCCCCGGATCATCACGACGTGGTCGTGCGCCGCCGCCCACGCGGCGAGGGCGAGCAGGACGGCGAACGAGCGGCGCCCACGGGGAGCTTGGACCGGGTGGAGACAACTGCCGGACCGATGAGCGGAATGCGGCGGTGGGATGGAGAGCGCGCAGCCAGGCGGGCGATGGAGCGCCGTCCACGCGGCGAGCACGTCCGGAGCGGGTACGCTACGGCTCGCGCGGCGCGAGCTGCACGGTTCCCGCGGGCGCCCACTCGCGGACGCACCGGCGCAGTTCCACGTCCGCATCACGGTCCAGCGCGCGCTTGGGGATCATCAGCCCGGTGCCGGCGTTGCGCAGGAACAGGTAGGACTCCGGCGTCGCAATGATCCGCAAAGTATCAGACCAAGGATAGCGGATGTCTACGTGAGAACACCACGTTCGGATGCCGTCGGCTGTGATGGCCACGTGGTACGGCTCGCGTGCGTGTGGATCGGCCGCCTACAACCGGCGCCAGCGCGATCGCGCATCCGCAACCATCAGCAAGACCGTGCTGAGTACCGCCGCCACACCGATCATGATCGTGGGCGCCGTTGAAGGTGTGACGACGAGCGCGGCCGCGACAACCGCCGCGTACATGCTGACCATGATTACGCTGGTCTGACTACGCGGCAGAAAATGGCCCGCGAGGACATGCCGCATCCGCCGGCATTGCTCAGGCGTGGAGTCGAGTATTCCTGCACGGTTCGATAGGATGGAGGACTCTGCCAGGCAGCGCCAAGTGAGAGAATTAGCGCAGACTGTGTCAACGTAATCCGCGGCGGGGCGTCACAACAAAGCTCGGCAGTCACACAATGGCAAACCTCGGTTTAGACCTCATGTATCATCATCGAAAAGGCCTTTGATGACCGTGAAGTGGTCGGCATCATGTATGTAACTATGCCGCGCAGAACGCTCAAAACGACCGTGCACTGAAATCCGGTGATTCGCTTTGTGCGCATCGCAAGCCGCAGAGTAATCGTCACGAGATAGCCAAACGCGGGCTCGCTGGGAAGTTCCCCTCCATTGAAACGAGATCAAAATCTCTCCGCGGAATCCAACGTTTGTGTCGTGGAGTCCGTAGAGGGAGTCAACTTCCCCCAAAAACGTGCTGACCTCCGGCCGGTTAGTGGGACGCAACGCCGAAGCCATATCCCGAATACTCGGAAAATAGGCCTTCAGAAAAGACACTTCGCTCGGTACACGTTGCCGCAGCGGTCTCGTCGGCGACCAAGTCATGCCGAGCGAGACCTCACCGTGCTCCGTCGCTGGTTCAAGCTCTGCAAGCGCTTCGCAAATGTTTCCGCTGATCACTACATCGCTATCGGCGGATTCGACTATCCGTCTCTCGTCGTGGGTCCGTATGTTATTGACGATCTTCGCCGCCGACAACATTAACATCGTGGTGACACGTCGAGTGAAGTCCCCAGGACCTTCATCAAGGACTGAAACATATTCCGGATCGCCCGCTGGCTGCTTATGCGGGCAAACGAGCGTCGCAACAAAGCTTCCGAATTCTGTTTGACCAATTGAGCAAGACTCAACAAACAGATCAGCGGCTGTGCGGCTGAGCCGAGGAAAATACGGCTGTGGATCCACGACCGCACAGGCACTGGAGAGCAGTGCCTTGCGCATCGCTGCATACAGGCCTTGCCCACGCGACAGTGGAATCATCCCAGAGGCCGTGAGTGGGTCCCGGACAGACGACCTGAGGATGTCCGCCTCCGGAGCGGAAAGCAACATGAGCAAGTCGCTGAGTTCAACGCCGGCCTTTGCGGCAAGTCCCATGGCAGCATCAAGCATACGGTCGTGGTAATCGGAAAAGATCGGATCGTTAGGAATCGCGACCTCATCCGCGCCCCGACCGCGCCGCCTGAACACCAGCACCTCTTTGCGCCGGGTCGTGACTTGAACCCACCCTGTTCCTCGCGCATAAGCAGCGAGCATGCCTGGCGTAAGGTTAGCTACCCCGTGGTAGAGAGACTTACTAGAGTTCATCACGGATCGGCTCCTCTCGGGAGGCAAGCACCAGTAACGCCCGCAATGACTCAGGCGTGAAGCGATTTACCCTTGGGTAGTGGGTCAGTTTCAATCGGCCAGCCCCAGCAGGTCGTACACCGTCCAGACCCGATCCGCCAGCCCGGCCGCCATCGCCGGGGTTGTGGGCTTCCCGTCGTTCCGCTTGTTCAGCGTCATGTGCGGGCGGCAGTAGTTGTAGAACGAGAAGTGGAGCGCGACCGCCAGCAAGTGGTTTTCCGACTTCTTCGAGAATGCGTTCGTCAGGCGCGTGAAGCGCCGCATTGACATTCTCATCGTGAGGTTGCTCCGCTCCACGTGGGACGTGGTGATGTCCTTGACCACCGGGTCCCCCGTCACCGCCACCTTCCGAGACGACACGTACCGCGCCGGGCTGTACCGCCTCGCCCCGTCCACCCCGCCGCCTTCGCTGTACATCTTGACCAGCATGGCGTAGTCCACCTCCCTCCCGAACGCATCCTCCACCGCCGTCAGGTACAGGCGGAGCCCGTCCGTCGTGAGCTGGACGCGGTTCGCGAGCCGCCCCGCCAGGTCGAACGCGAACGCCTGCGCGGTGTCGGGATCGCGGTCCCCCACTTCGTACGACAGGACCAGCTTGGAATCCTGATCGATGGCCGTCCACGTCCACACGTCGCCCCAGCCCAGGTCCTTCTTCTCCGGCGCGGTGTTCTTCTCCTTGCTGCCCACGAACGCCCAAATCTCGTCGCACTGCACCCGGCGGCAGGACACGTTCTGTACGGCCCGGTCGTGGTGATTCAGGCACGCCGAGCCCACGTCCCTGAGCAGCTTGACCACCGTGTTCTTCGCGGCTCCCGTCAGGCGCACGGTCGCGCGGATCGAGTTGCCTTCAACGAGGCAGCGGAGGACGGCGGCTTGGCGCTCAGGGCTCATCTTGTTCATGACTCCAATATATGCTAAAGCGGTCAAGCATGCAAGGGTCAGTTTAGTACGCCTTCGATCCGCACGGATCACCGAAGGTATGGCGCTGGAGCCGTAGATTCATTATCGTCTATCCGAAGCCGTAGAGTGGGTGGGGCGGCTTGCACCGCCCCACCCGACACTTCACGGTTTCGCCTTAGCGGCGCGGGCGGCGGCGCCAGTGCTCACGCACGTGGACCGTCTTCCCGGTGCAGCAGCCGCGGTCGCGGCCGTTGCAAGTACGGCAAGTGGGGGTCATAGACCCTCCTTGTTGGTTGGGGGCCCACAAAGCCCGCAGCGAGTCCCGGCCCGGTTGGGGCTCGCAACGGTCCCCCTCGCGGGGGGTTGGATTCCGAAGGACCGCAGCACGCTTCTCAGGGCGTGGCGCTGCGGTCCTTCGTTCGTTGGGGTCTACTCCTCGCCTCCCAGCGGGGAGAGTGTGTCCAACTCTGTCTGCGGTAGGACGTAGCGGGCAGGCATGGGCTTCTCTAGGAACGGCTCCTTGCCTGAATCCATGTGCTGCTTTAGGACCACGCTGATCGTCTCTCGAAAGCGAACGATGGACTGTATGTACGGATAGCCCTCACCAAGCAGCGTCTCTGCGATCTCGTGCACCGAGTGAGCGTGTCCAGGCGTGCGCCCAAGCACCTGAATGGCTGCGGTGCGGATAGACACTCCGCCCCACGGCCCCTTAGCGGCTTCGGTTTCCACGACATCCGCAGGAGAATCCGGTGTGGAGTGCAGAAAGCCTCGTGCTGTCTCGATGGACACCTTCAGCACGTTCTCGCGCTCGCGCAGAGCTGCCAACGTCTGCTCGATGGTCGCTCGCTCAGAGCGAAGACCCGCTAAGGCGGCCTCCATTCGTGTGATCAAGCCTGCTTCGTCGGCGCTACTCATGAGGGCTAAGAGTCGGGGGGAAGAGAGTCCGGCATCAGGAAGGTATTAGAACCGGGGCGACCTCACAATCCCCCTCTTGGGTGATGCTGCTTATCGTGTGAGGTACGTACTACGAAAAACGCGGCCGGGACGATGTGTCCCGGCCGCGTAGCGCACCCCTGAGAATCATTCGGTGGGTCGTTTCCATCGCGCCGCCGCCGCCTTCTGCGCGATCTCTCGCCGTCGCTCGGGCGTGAGGCTCGCCGCTCGGGCGGCACCGCCCTTCTTCCCGCCCAGCCGGCCCAATGCAACTGCGGCGGGGTTCTTATCGCCCGGCGGCGGCTCCGGCTCGGGCACGACCGCCAGATCGTCTTCCTCGTCCTGCGTGGCTTCCTGCACGACCCGGAACGCGGTTACGTTCGCGTCCTTCTCGTGGGGCCGTTTGCTTGAACGCTTAGGCATGCTCGGAAGCTAACACGCGTACGCTCTGGCGCCAAGGCTGGCGTGGACTGGCCACGCCAGCACTCCGTCACGTGCGCGGACGGTGAAGCCATGTACGCACGCCGTGGTGCCGAGCGCAGGTCCCACGGCGATGCGTACTGTACGAATACGTACCGTCGCGACAGAGGGCGGACGGGGGAACGGGTGTCTCGGTCACACGACGTACGGTTGCGGCGGGGTGGACGGAACGACACGCCATGTGGAGAAGCTCTTCCATCACGCTTCCGGGCGGGACCTCCGTCCACGAATCCTGTGGCAGAGCGTCGATGGCGCGGGCCACTACCGTATCGTTGTAGTACACCACGCTACCGACCCGCCCCTGCCGAGTGCGGCAGACGAACTCCCAACGCACCATCTGGTTGTCGTACTGGATGCCTGCTGTCGTGAATTGAGGATGGCGGTACACCGACACCAGCCAGGCGGAGGCAACCCCGGCAGGCGTCACGGTGATGGACTCTCGATCCGCGAACATCGCATGGTCGCGCTCGTCCATCACCTGCACCCACCGCAGCCCCAGGTCCGGCGACCGGACGGCGCCGGCTTCCGCCCACGTCACCAAAGGTGCCTGGCCGGCAGCGGACGACACGGAAAACACAAAACCACCGAGCAGCAACAGGGCGCACCACCTCAATCTCGTACGCATGACGACTCCTTCGTTGGGGGTGGAACCACCGCCCAGGATCGTTGCTCTTGAAAGGTATGGACGGCGCTCCTAAGATTCCGAGTGTACCCCGGATAGAATAGCCCACAAACGGCCGGCAAGGAGCACAGTAGCCGGGACAGGGGGGACCGTCAATGGTCTCTCCTGAGAACCCGCACGTCCCTGTGGAGGTACTTCGCGAGGCGGCGAGGCTTCGCGCCCAGGCGACCAGCCAGCGTCAGGCGGGACGCGAGATCGGGATGAGCAAGACGGGGTTCGCGACGTTCCTGGCGGGGACGCAGCCCTACGGGCCTACGCTGGTGAAGCTGCGTGCGTGGTACGGAGCGAGGAACCAGCCCGGCGGGGATGTGGAACGCCTCCAGCAGCGCGTGTGCGAGCTGGAGGCGGAGGTGGAGCAGTTGAAGAGGAGACTGGCGGACCGGAAACCCTGAACCCCTGGAGGACGGGATGACGGAAGACGAACTCAGCTACGAGGACCGTATCCGTGTCGTGGAGGAGAGCCGGGGCAGGGGCCTACCCGTTCGTTCTGACTACCTGCCCGAACTGTGGCCTGGCCCGCCGGCGGACGTACTGGGGCTTGCGAGTAGTTGAGCACGTCCCCCGGTTCCGCCACGACCCGGACGTTCACGCGTGGCGGAACCGGGACGCTCCGCAAGGTGATGAAGTCACGGTCCACGTCCATCTCGCTCATCGGGCACCCTTCCTGTTCAGTCTCGGTGAGGAATTTCTAACTGACCCACTACCTACCCTTGGAATTCGAACCACCTGACGTGTGCGGTTTGTGCTCTCTGGCAGGCCCCGTAAGTTGCACCAGTAGGCGCATCGACGCGTGATCAGCGAAGAATCGTCGGATGATATCCAGTCGCTCGAATTGGTCGGCATAACAAGTACCACCAAGAGGCGGGGCACCATGAACTTCTCCGACCGAAGTTCGTCGTAATTCTTAATCTTTAGTGAATACGTCAGGCTGGGATTCGGCTCATCCGCGACGGCGGTGGCCTTCAGCTGGAGTGCGATCTTTGGTGAAAGTAGAGTTGAACTCGGGTCCAGCCTCCCCTTCGCCGTAAATCTCCACATCAACGCTGTCGCGATCGTTATGAGGTCGATCCACCCCAAATCCTGCCCGCGATGCCACTGCATGGACGTACGCGTAACTGAGTTCCTCTTTGATATCATTTTCGCTAAGCATATGACTGTTGACTCAGGCTCAGTTCGATGACTCCCCAATCGACAGTATCTGCGAATTGTTACCGAAGCAAGTAGCTGGTGATGAACACGTGACACGAAGAGAGGCACTACGGGATGCTCCGCGTTAGGCGACCGCAGCTAATACCGGAAGCAATGTGCTGACGCGCTTCGTGGCTGCGCGGGCATGGCTTTGCAAGAGCGATTATGCGGATCGTAGCCTAGTATCGTAGACGCGGACAGGGCTCCCAGCTTGCTTGGCAGGGAGCCCTGTCTGTCGATCAATCCGTGAACAACCCGGCTCGTTACCTCACCCGCACTCGCTGAACCCGCACGCGTGGCACTTCATGCAGCCCTCCGCGAACTCGAGCTGGCTCTTGCACTCGGGGCAGGTGCCCATGAACGTCTCGCCGGCGTCGTACGTTGGGAAGACGAGTTGCGGCTCGAGCGCGAACACCACGTCGGCGTCCGCCGAGCCGGCCGCGATCGCCAGCTCGGGGATCAGCTCCTGCTGGATGCCGGCGCGCTCCTGCTCGCGCAGCCCGATGGCCTGGGCGATGGCGTCCGGCACCGAGTGCACCTTGTTGGCGCCGAAGCCGATGGCGCGGTCGGACGAGATGCCGCGCATCTGCGTGAACACCTCGCTGAGCGGGATGCCGAAGCGCAGCGCCAGCGAGATCAGGCGGCCGATGGCCTCCACGTCGGCCATGGCGATGCTGCCGGCCTTGCCCAGCGTGGCGAACACCTCGAACGGCTGGCCGTCCGTGTCCTCGTTGATGGTGACGAACACGTCGCCCAGCGGGCTCGTCATCTTGCGCGTGGTGCCGCGCAGCACGTCCGGGCGCTTGCGCTTGGCCCGGCGCGTCTGCGCCGCCGCCTGCTCGGCGCGGGCGGCGCGGTCGCGAAGCTGGCGCACCTCCTCCTCCAGCCGGGCCGTCTGATCCTGCGCCTTCTTCAGCGCGTCCTCCGTCTCCACCGTGGCGGCGGACTTGGCCGTCTTGCCCGTGGTGAGCGGCGCCGCGTCGCGGCTGCCGTCGCGGTAGACGGTGACGCCCTTGCAGTTCAGCGTGTAGGCCAGCTCGTAGATCTTGCGCACGTCCTCCACGCTGGCCTCGTGGGGAAAGTTGGTCGTCTTGCTGATGGCGCTGTCGCAGTGCTCCTGGAAGCCCGCCTGCATCCGCACGTGCCACTCGGGCGTGATGTCGTGCGCCGTCACGAAGGCGCGCTGCACGTGCGCCGGCACCTCGGCAAAGTGGATGTGCCCCTCCTCGGCGATGCGCTTCATCAGGTCGTCCGAGTGCCATCCCTCGGCCTTCGCGATGCGCAGGAAGTCCTCGTTCACGTCCGGCATCAGCACGCCGGCCTGGTTGCGCATGAACGCCACCGCGAACAGCGGCTCGATGCCCGACGAGCACCCGGCGAAGATGCTGATGGTGCCCGTGGGCGCCACCGTGGTGACGTTGCAGTTGCGCACCGCGCGCTCGGGGCGGATGCGGTCGCCGTTGGGCGCGCGCGCCGCGGTGGCGTCGGGGCCCCAGATGCTGGGCTCCCACTCGGGGAAGGCGCCGCGCGTCTCGGCCAGGCGCTCGGACTCCTTCTTCCCCTCCTCGTCCATGAACTCCATGACGCGGCGGCCGATCTCCACGCCCTCCTCGGTGTTGTACGGCACGCCCAGGCGCACCAGCAGGTCCGCGAAGCCCATGACCCCCAGGCCGATGCGGCGGATGCGGTGGGCCAGGTCGTGGATCTCGGGCAGCGGGTACTGGTTGGCGTCGATCACGTTGTCCAGGAAGTGCGTCGACAGGCGCACCACCCGGCGGTACTCCTTCCAGTCCACCTTCTCGTACCAGGGGCTGTCCGCCGGCACGTCCTGGCGCACGAACATCCCCACGTTCACGCTGCCCAGGTTGCACACGTCGTACGGCAGCAGGGGCTGCTCGCCGCAGGGGTTGGTGGCCTCGTACGCGCCCAGGTGCGGCACGGGGTTGTAGAAGTTGGCGCGGTCGATGAAGAACACCCCCGGCTCGCCCGTGCGCCACGCGTTCTGGACGATCTTCTCGAACACCGTGCGCGCGTCCAGCTTGCCCGCCGGCTTGCCGTTGCGCGGGTTGATCAGGTCGTACGCCTCGCCCCGCTCCACCGCGTTCATGAACGCATCGGTGATGGCGACGGAGATGTTGAAGTTGGTGATCTTGGTGATGTCCTGCTTGCAGTCGATGAAGTCCAGCACGTCCGGATGGTCCACGCGCAGGATGCCCATGTTGGCGCCGCGGCGCGTGCCGCCCTGCTTCACCACCTCGGTGGACGCGTCGTAGAGCGACATGAAGCTCACGGGGCCGCTGGCCACGCCCGTGGTGCTGCGCACGTGGTCGCCCTTGGGGCGGATGCGGCTGAACCCGAAGCCCGTGCCCCCGCCCGACTGGTGCACCAGCGCCATGCTGCGCAGCGTGTCGTAGATGCCCGAGCTGCCGTTGGACAGCTCGTCGCCCACGGGCAGCACGAAACAGGCGGAAAGCTGTCCCAGCGGACGCCCCGCGTTCATCAGCGTGGGCGAGTTGGGCTCGAAGCGGCGCTCCGTCATCAGGCCGTAGAACTGCAGCGCCAGCTCCTCCACCTCGTCCGGCGTCGCCCCGTGCTTGGCGTCCTCGGCGGCGATCACGGTGGCCACGCGCCAGAACATCTCCTCCGGCTCCTCGATGGGCCTGCCGCTCTCGTCCTTCTTGAGGTAGCGCTTGGACAGCACGATGCGCGCGTTCTCGGACAGGTCCGCGGGCGGCAGGTCGATGCGGGCGAGCGGGTTCACCACGGACGGGGCGGTATGGGGAGGGTTCATCGGGGGGACTCCTCTGGTGCTGGACGCTGGGCCGGAAAACGGATCCCGAAGCGCGAAGCGGGCTTCGGGCCTGAAGGACGCGGAAGAAACCCTGCACACTAGATGTAGGGGCCGTTCATAGTAAACACGCTACATCTAGCGGTCAAGCGTCGCGATGCCGTGGCAATCCGCGTGCCGTCCATGACCCGCCCGTGACCGCTTGCAGGTGCTCCCGTTGCCCTCCGCGGCTCCGAATCCACGCTCCCGCGCGGGTTTCCGCCGCCCCGGCGGAAACGTCCGCCGCCGCCCTCCGCGCCCGCCGCAAGCACGACGCGGCCCCGGCTGAGCCGGGGCCGCGTGAAAGAGGCCAGGAGCCGGTCGGCACCCCTTCAGGCGTCGCCGGGCTCGTGCCCCTTGTCCTCTTCCGGTCGGCGGTCATACATGCTGGCGTGGTCCGTCCGGCGCGGGTGCTCGTCCGTGGAGGCATGGTCGCGGCTGGCCCCGTTGGCGGGCGGAGCGGGCTCGGCCTTGGGCTTCGCCTGCTGCTCGGCCGCCGTGCCCGCGGGTTCGCCCTCCACCACGTGCGGTGGGTGCAGGCGCGAGCCCGCGGCGCTGCCCTGCTCCTCGCGCGGGCCCGGCGTGCCGGCGTGCCCGGGCGCGTTCACACCCCTACCTCGTCCGGCCCCGCGTCCGTGTTGCCGCGCGCCTCGCGCTCGCGGGGCTCTCCGCCGCCGTCGGACCCGTTCGATTCACCGCGCTCCTGCGCCTCGGCCACGTACTTCGAGGGCGACGGGTGCACGCCCGGGGTGGGGATGCCGCGCGCGTCGTGCTGCGACTGCGCCACCGCCTGCCGGTCCAGCTCCACGGTGTCGTCCAGGTCCGAACGGCCGTGGCCGCTCTGGGGCAGCGTCTTGTAGTCGGTCGATCCCGCCTCGCGCGGGTCGATGTTGTACTGGTCCGGTCGCTTTCCGCCCATGATGGCCTTCCTCCGGTTCAAGGTGCCGCGCGGGTCCTCAGGACGCCCGCAGGTGGTTGCGGCCTTTCAGGTTCCGTGCCGTGCGCCGGCGGGCGGGGGGGGGCCGGAGCTCATCGCCGGCAAAGCAGGAAGCGGGGAATCGAATCGCCGGGTCACGCCCTCGTATCCGCCGGAGGTTGGCCCTCACCCCCCGGCCCCCTCTCCCGCAAGCGGGCGAGGGGGTGACGTGGCGGTGGGCTCCTCGTGCGATCCCAATGCCGTCGCGGTGATCGAGATTCGCCGGAGGACGGCGGGGAGATTGCGGAAGACGGCTTCGTTGGGGATGCGGATCACGTGGCAGCCGAGGGCGCGCAGCGCGGCGTCCCGAGCGGCGTCACGCTCCAGCTGCTCGGCGTGGATGCCACCATCCAGCTCTATCACGAGCCGAACCGACGGACAGTAGAAGTCCAGCACGAAGCGGTCGACCGGATGCTGGCGCCGGAACCGGAGCCCATCCACCTGCCGGTCGCGCAGCGCATCCCACAGCACCCGCTCCGCCGGGGTGGCCTGGTGCCGCAGCCGCCGCGCCGCCTCCCGGATCTCCGCGGACGTCCCCCGCATCCGCTTCTCGTTCATCGAACGCTCATGGAATCATCCCATCTCGGCTATCGACGGCGCATTACGCATCGGACACCGGGCGACGGCTCCGGTTCAACTCGTTCCAAGAAGCACGGTCGATTGCGGTAGGCGGTATCAGGTGAATCCGATCGCCAACGCCGAACCCTCTATCTCCCGTGAACGCTCTTAATCTCCCCGTGAACCCTCTGACGACGCGAGCCCCGCCACCCACGCCAGCCCGTGCGTGAGACACCCCCTCGCCCGCTTGCGGGAGAGGGGGCCGGGGGGTGAGGGCATCTTCAGAAGCTCCGCCCCAGCCGCAGGTACACCACCGGCCCCGGCCGGCTGCGTCTCGTCCCGTCGGCGCCGACGACGGTGGAGAGCGGGGCGGCGAGGCCGGCGCGGAGGGTGAGGGGGGCGCTGTAGAAGAAGGTGACGTCCGCGCCCAGCTCGGCGCCCAGCGAGAGGAGGGGGCGGGCGGCGTGCTCGTTGCCGGGGAGCGTGGGGTCGCAGGCGTCCACGCACCAGGCGGCGCCGGCGTCGGTGAAGGCGGCGCCCCACAGGCGGTCCAGGTACGCGGGGAACAGGCGGTATCCCCGCTCCACGTCGGCCAGCGGCACGCGGTACTCGGCCGATGCGCTGAAGGCCCGGTCGCCGCGCTGGGTGCCGGTGCGGTAGCCGCGCACGGGAAACTGCAGGCTCTCGCCCAGGCCCAGCGAGCTTCCCAGCGGCCCGGCCACGCTCACCCCGCCCGTGCCCCCCACCTTCAGTCCGGGGCTGCGCGACCCCACGTCCGCCCCGGCCGCCGCGCGCAGCGCCACCACGTGCCGCGCGAAGCCGCTGAAGTCGAACGGGTGGTAGGCCTGCCCGCGCCCCGTCAGGCGCAGGTAGCCGGCGGCCGACGAGTCGTGGCCGAAGGGACGGGTGAAGCGGCGGCCCTGCGCCGAGAGGGCGGCAAGCCAGCCCTGCTCGGGGCTGATGGAGAACGCGAACGAGCGCACGGTGGAGTATCCCGCGCTGGCGACCGCACCCAGGTCGGTGGGCACGTCCGTCAGCGTGAGCTCGTCCACCCCCGGCGCCGTGGGGTCGTCCCACGCACGCACCAGCGAGCGGACGCCGGCGCCCGCGCTGAGCCACGCGTACGAGCGGTAGCGCGGCCGCCGGAAGGTGAGCGTGCCCGCCGCCGCGCGCTCGCGCTCCAGCAGCGCCGAGCCCACCCGCGAGCCGTCCTTCCGCGGCACCGTCCCCGCGTCGTACAGCACGCCCCAGCTCTGCTGCAGGGACAGGCCCAGCGCCGGGTTCACCAGGCCGCCGTACACGTACGCGACCGACGCGTCCGTCCGTCCGCTCGCGGGACGGATGAGGGCGTACGCGCCGTACGAGTGCCGGCCCACCACGTCCTGCCCCGCGACGCCCGCGCCGATCCCCGTTCCCAGCACGGACTCGCGGTAGAAGACCGGACTGACGGAGGCGGGCGCCAGCGACCGCCACGGGGAGTACGGGCGCGGCGCGGAGGCCGTCACCGGCTCGTCCGGCACGGCGGCGGAGTCGCGCACCTCCGCGCGCACCGGGGGCGCGGGCGTCCATCTCGACGGATCGAACGGCACGCGGGCGACGTGGTATCCGTCCGCCCTGTAGTACGAGAAGGCGATCCACCGCCCGTCGCGCGACACGTCGGGCTCGAAGGCGCCGGTCGTCACGCGCGTCACGCGCAGCAGGCGGTCCGCGGACAGGTCGTACGCGTACAGGTCGTTGATGCCCGTGCGGTCGGACGAGAAGACGATCCAGCGCCCATCCGGCGACCAGGCGGGCGCGGCGTCCACGGCGCGGTCGTGCGTCACCTCGCGGACCACCGCGCCGGTGGTGTCCATCACCACCACGTCGTAGAAGCCCCCGCGCCGCCATCGCGCCGCGGCGATGCGCGCGCCGTCCGGCGACCAGCGGGGCAGCGTCCACTGCACGTCCAGGCTGCGCTCGACGAGGGGCCGCGCCGCTCCCGTCCTCGCATCCACCAGCACCGGCCACGTCGTCCCCCCGCCGCCCTGGATGGCGACGATGCGCCCGTCCCCCCGCGCGTCCGGCTGTTCGATGCGCGCGCCGTGGGTCATCCGGTGGACGCTCCCGTTCGCGCGGACGAGGTAGAGGTCCGACAGGTCGCGGTACGGGTCGCGCGCGTC
This sequence comes from Gemmatimonadota bacterium, assembly GCA_028287185.1. GTDB lineage: Bacteria > Gemmatimonadota > Gemmatimonadetes > Longimicrobiales > Longimicrobiaceae > JAQBQD01. The sequence goes on from JAQBQD010000051.1 coordinate 31,265, forward strand.
GATCTGCGACGTCACCAGGCCGCCGCCCGGCAGCCAGGCGGCCGGCGCGAGGGTCGTGCGCGGCGCCAGGACCCGCTCGCGGCCGCCCGGGGAGACGATGCGCGTCTGCGACTCCTCGCGGCCGGTGGAGGCGGCGTAGGCGATCCGCGCGCCGTCCGGGGAGAAGCGCGGGAACGAGGCGTATCGCCCCTCCGGCGTCAGCACCTCGGGCTCCGTGAGGCCCTCGCGGCGCAACGAGTCGGCCAGCGCGGCGTAGCGCCCGCGCAGATCTGCGGCCCACGCGCCCCACGCGTCGCTGAACGGGGTGCCGAACGCGGCCTGCGCCGCCGCGTCCAGCCGGTACGGCACGATCCGCCGGCCCACGATGCGCACGAACTCGCGCACCTTCGCGTCGCCGTATCGTGCGCCCAGCCACTGCATGAACTCCGAGCCGTACGTGTACGTCGCGTAGCCGCCGGGCCACGACGCCGGGTTGCCGCTGGCGCGGTCGATGGAGAAGAAGCGGTCCTCCAGCACCGCCGTGCGGATCTCCATCTCGTGCAGCGACCCGCGCAGCCGCCCCGCCCGCGTCAGCCGCGACTCCTCGTAGACGGCCAGACCTTCCTTCATCCACCCGGGGGTGAAGAGGTTCGGAAAGCCGATCACGTTGCGCCCCAGGACATTGCGTGCAAGCTGGAAGGGCCCGCGCGCGTAGTCCAGGTGAAAGACGTGCGTCAGCTCGTGGCTGATCACGAGCTGCATCCAGTCGTCGTAGAAGGACAGCAGCGGCTCGTCCACCGGCGGGTGCGCGAAGACCACGATCCGGTTCGTCGGGAGCGGTGTCGCGTACCCGTTCGACGCGTCCTGGTTGTCCGCGACCACCAGGTCGATGCGGTGCCGCGGCGGCGCCACCAGCCCCGCGGCGAGCTGGGCCCACGCCCGCTCCGCCCGCCCCGCCGCCCGCCGCCCCAGCTCGTCCATCCCGCGCGGGTAGTGCACGCGAAAGTGCTCCGTCGTCAGCGTCACCCAGTGCTCGTCCGGCGGCACCTGCGCGCGCAACGGCGCACCGAGGCCGGCGAGGAGCATCAACGCGAGCGCGGCGGAGACGAGGGCGGACGGCAGGACGAGGAAACGGAGGCGCATCGGGGATCTCGGAGAGTGGATTTCAGTCGGACGATGGATGGAAAAGCGGGCCCTCACTCCCCTGCCCCGTGTCTCGCAAGCGGACGAAGGGGTGTCTCATGCCCGGCCTTCCGCGGCGATGCCGGGCTCGGCGCGGAGCAGCCTCCGAAGGGAGGCTTTGTGCAGTTGTTGCCGCGGCTTCAGCCGCCCGTTGCACCGCCCCGTGACGGAGAGGATGCGGGCTTCCTACCGCCGCGCCCCTTCCGCGCGGAAGAACGCCTCGATGGCGCGCAGGTGGGCGCGGGCGATGCGGCGGCGGACCTCGGGGTCGCGCAGGGCGTTCTCCTGGCGCGGCACCATCAGGAACATCGTCTCCGTCAGCGAGCTGGGCATCCACGGGGTGCGGATCAGGGCCAGGTCGGCGCGGGCGATGCCCAGGTCGCGCAGCCCCAGCTCCTCCAGCAGCTCGTGCTGAAGGCCCCGCGCCAGCTCCAGCGACTGCGGCGCGTTGTAGAACGCCGTGGTGCCGCTGTTGGCGAACGGGTTCACGCCGTCCGGGAAGGCGTTGTTGTGCAGCGACACCAGCAGGTCGGCGGACGAGTCCACCGCCATCTGCGTGCGGGCCTCCAGCGAGACGGCGGCGGTGTCGGGGCGCGTCTCGATCACGCGGGCGCCGGCGTCGCGCAGCAGGCGCACCAGCTCCTTCGCCACGCCCAGGTTCGCCTCCGCCTCCGTGAGCCGCGTGGGCCCGATGGCGCCGCCGGGCGGGTGGCCGGCGTCCACGGCGATCAGGCGGCCGCGCAGGGGCTGGCGCGGGTCGATGGCCGGCGCGCGGCGAATGCGCACCACCAGGTTGCCGGCCTCGTCCCAGAACGTCCTCCACCCCCATGCCGGCCGCGCGAGCAGCAGGCGCACGGTGAACTGGTCGTCGCGCGCCTGCTCCCACTCGGCGCGCTGCCCCAGGGCGTCCTCGGCGCCGTACTGCAGCCAGTTGGTGCGCGTCTGCGCGCCGTACACCGTCACCGTCATCCAGCGGTCCGCGGCGTCCACGCGAAACGGCAGGCGGTCGCTGAGCGCCAGGCGCACGTCCACCCATCCCGGCTGCGGGTCCATCCGCACCGTCCCCACCGTGCCGCGCGCGGGCAGGGCACCCTCGGGCAGCAGGCGCACGTCCTTCGCGTCCACCCACACCGACAGGTCGCCCGTCAGCCGCACGCGGTACTGGCCGTCCTTCTCGCCCGTCAGCGTCAGCTTCGTGCCGTTGGGAAAGAACCACTGGTACGGCGTGCCGCTGCCCGGCAGCGCGCGGGCGATCACCATGCCGTCCAGCCGCGCGCCGGCACCGACTCCGGTCCGCGTGCGCCCCTCCGGCAGCACACCGAGCGACAATTCCACCGGCAGCGAGCGCGTCCGTCCGTCCGCGGCCACCTCCACGCGCGCGGTGCCGGCGCGGCCCGCCGCGGGCGCCAGCGTCCACGCGCCCACCGCCCGGTCGCGCGACAGCAGAGGCGCGCGGGCGGAGAAGCTGCCCACGTACTCCGTCACCTGCGCCGGGGCCGCGCGGTCGCGCAGAAAGCCCTCCGGGCGTTCGATGGAGGTCTGCTCGCGCAGCGGGACGCCCGTGCTGTCCGGCAGCACCAGCCGCACCTGCGCGCCGCGCGGCCCGCGCACGCGCACCTCCACCATCTCCCCCGCCGCCACCGATTCAACGCCGCGGGTGGCGACCGTGAATCCCGTGTCCGCTCCCGCCGTCGCCGGCACGCGCACGCGCCGCGTCAGGCTCGCCTCGCGCCCGCCCGCCGCCGCGCGGAAGCGGTAGACGCCGTCCGCCGGCACGGGCAGGTAGGCCAGGAACGCCCCGTTCGGCGCCACGTCCACGGGCGCGCCGTTGATGGAGAGCGTCGCGTCGCCCGTGCCCGTGCCGCCGAAGACGAAGTTGCTGTCCGCCGCCGACAGCGCCGCGCCCTCGTCCGGATACACCACGTCCAGCGCCGGCGGACCGCGCCGCGCCGCGATCTCCGGCAGCCGCTCCACCCGCGGCCGCCGCGCGCC
>JAQBQD010000201.1 GCA_028287185.1 Gemmatimonadota bacterium
CGCGGGGGCGGGTGTCCGACCCGTCCGCGTGGGAGCCCGACTACGTGCGCGCCGCGGGCGCCGAGCGAATCGCCGCCGCCCGCGCCGCCACCTGAGCCCGCGAAGGGGAGGCACGCGTGAAGATGGACCCCGCCGCGCCCCACGCGCCGCCGCTGTGCTTCCGGTCCCTGCGCGAGACGGACCTGCCGCGGGTGATGGAGATCGAGCGCGCCTCGTTCAGCACGCCGTGGCGCGACACCACCTTCCGCGGCCTGCTGCTGCGCGGCGACACGGACCTGCTGGCCGCGGACCGCGCCGGCCGCCTGGTGGGCTACGCCGTCTGCTGGACGGTGGTGGACCAGGCGGAGCTGGGCAACGTGGCCGTGGACCCGGCGGAGCGCGGGCACGGCGTGGGTGCCGCGCTGGTGGACCAGGCGGTGCGCGCGGTGGCGGCCCGGGGGGCGGAGGAGCTGTTCCTGGAGGTGCGCGAGAGCAACCTGTCCGCGCAGTCCGTGTACGTGCGCAAAGGTTTCGAGGTGGTCGGGCGGCGGCGATCGTACTATGCCGAGCCCAAGGAGGACGCGCTCGTAATGCGTCTTCACATCCACCCGAACCATTGACAACGGCGTAAACTCCGTCTACGTTGGCGGCGTTTTTCGCCCGGCTGGTTTCGTTCGCACGACTTTCAATCCCCATCTACGCAAGGAGGAGCTGTGGCGCGCAGCCTGAACAAGGTGATGCTCATCGGGAACGTGGGATCGGACCCGGAGGTCCGGTCGGTGGGCACGGGCTCCCGTGTCGCGCAGTTCTCGGTGGCCACCAGCCGCCGCTGGAACGACCGCAACGGGCAGCCCCAGGAGAAGACGGAGTGGCACCGCGTCGTGGCCTGGGACAAGCCGTTCAACCTGGTCGACATCGTGGAGAAGTACGTCAAGAAGGGTGACCGCATCTACGTCGAGGGCGAGATCGAGTACCGGCAGTACCAGGACAAGGACGGCGTGACCAAGTACAGCACCGAGATCCGCGCCCGCGAGATCGTGCTGCTGGGCGGCAAGAGCGAAGGCGGCGGAGACTTCGGCAGCCGCGAGGGCTCGGCTCCCCGTGCGCGCTCCGCGGCGCCGAGCGGCGGAGGTGCAGGTGGCGCCGGCGGCCGCGCCGGGGCGCCCGCGGGCGGCGGCGGATACGACGGCTACGAGGCCCCGCCGTTCGAGGAGGACGACGACCTTCCGTTCTAGGAACGGTCCTCCGGTGGACGGGAACGAGTCCGTCCAATGCGGAAGTGCGTTCCAAGCAAACGGGGGAAGATGCCATCGGCATCTTCCCCCGTTCGCCTTCCCATCAACCGCGGAGCCCCCACCCCTGGACTTCACGGTGGCGTCTGCCCTCATGCGCGCCGGACGTCATCCTCTACACGTCCGAAGTGCGAATCCCCCTCGCCAACGGGTCACGCGAAAGCGCGAGCCCGAGCCCATGGCGCTCAGGAATCCGCCTCGAAGTACACGTCCACGAAATAGGTGCTCGTGCTGGACGTCGTCGGCATGCTTCCCGTCGGCTGGCCGTAGTAGCTGAGATCGGCGGTAAGCGGCCCGTTCACGATCGGCGAGGCGAGGCCGCCCGGAGTCTTCACCTGGTACGTGTTGGTGTTCACGGACACCCGGAAGTACGTGTTCGCGGGGATGCAGATGCTCAGGTCGCTGTAGGGGCCGAATCCGTGCTCGCGCAGCTCCACGTAGTTCCAGCCCTGCGTGGGCGACGAGAACGTCTCGGAGAAGAGCAGCGTTCCGGAGTTGCTCCACAGCTTCACGGTGTTCGTGCCCGTCTCGCCGGCCGCCCGGTAGAACCGGACCCTGACGATGCATCCCGCGACGGACGTCTTGAAGCGCGTAGCCACCTCCCAACCGGGGGACGCGGACAGCGTCGTCGTGGGTGTCTGGGTCGTGAAGATGTTCCAGCGCACCGGCAGGAGGCTGGCCGTAGCCTTCGGTCCGGGTGCATCGTCGGCACGGGGCCCCACCCCGGTGTCCTGGCAGGCGACGGCGACTGCGAGGATCGCGAGTGCCGCGAATGGGCGAAGCTGGCGCATGGGGTCCTCCCCGGAAGGTGGGTGTTCGCTTCATCGATGAGAATTGGTCGAACCACATAGTACGTTATGCGACCCAACTTGCATATGTCAACATCGTCATGAAACCAGCCGGAAGTCCTATGCCGGTTGCGATCCGTCTGTCGGCAGGCCGAGGGCGCGGGTGCAACATGCGTCCCGCGCCGGAGCGGCACGATGCGACCGTGAGCTCGGTCGATACCGAGGCGAAATTCGATGTCCCCGGTGCGCGAGCGGACGGACGTCCGCCGCCCGAGGCCGCTCCATCGAAGCCGCCGCGCGCCGGGGTGTCGATCACGGGACCGTGGATGCGAAGAAGCCCCGGGACGGCATCCACGCCGTCCCGGGGCTTCTCCGTCGATGAGAGCCGCTGGTCAGCCTTCGCGGACGGAGCCGGCGACCTTCTCGGCGACGTCGCGCGGCACGCCGGCGGAGGCGATCTCGTCGGCGTCGGCGTTGCGCAGGCTGTAGAGCGTGCCGAAGCGCTCCGTCAGCGTGTCGACGGTGCGAGAGTCCAGCCCGTCCACGCGCTCCAGCGTGACGGCCAGGCGCTCGCGCTCCAGGCTGCGGCCCACTCCGTCGTGGTCCGACGTGTCGTGCCCGCGGCTCTTGAGATGATCGAGGAAGCCCAGCCAGTCATCATGGTCCCACCCGGACGGACGCGCGGACGCGAAGTCGCGCAGGTCCGCGCGCAGGTCCGGCTTCTTGCCCCGCGAGCCGCCGCTTCTGGCCGACGCGGCGGTCTTCGTGGCCCCGCCCGTCGCCCGGCCGGCCCCGGCCGCGGGCTTCCGCGCGCCGCCCGCTGTCTTCTTCGCCACCGCCGATCCACCTGCCGAGGCCGTGTCCGGCGTGCCACCGTTCCCGCCGCCGCGCACCGAGGTCGCGCGGCCCTTCTTCGCGCCGTTCGCGGCGCCCGTGCCGGAATCCGCGAGGACGCCCGCGTGCCCCTGCGCGCGGCCGTTCCCGCCGCCCGCGCCATCCGCCGACGGCGTGCTCTTCGCCGCCGTCTTGCGGGACGTCCGGGCCGGGCCGTCCGCGGTCTCCTGCTCCCCCGCCTTCGCCTTCGCCATGCGTCCTCCCAGGAGGTGAGATCTCGGATCGTCCTGCACCGGCCGTCCCGGTGGCGGTCTGCACGCAGGCGCACACCGGGAGCCGAGGGGTGCTGCAAGAATCGTCGCACCGCGCGTCGGGGGCGGAACCACCAAACCCCAGCAGCCGCGCGGTGAACGCAGTGGTCGTACCACTCCGCGGTCCGTAGCGGTGCCGCATCCCGTGCCACCGCATCGAAGCTGCCACTCCGCTGCGCCGCTCCGCCACCCGTCGTGCATCCGCCGCGCACCAGCGTCGTATCGGCCGGCCCCCGAACGCGGACGCAGCGGCCGAGCGGACCGATCGCTCGTCCCGCCTCAGCCCCCGCCGCCGTCCTCCGCCGGTGGATCGCGACGCAGCAGCAGGACGCCGAGCGGCGGCAGGGTTAGGCAGACGGAGTGCTCGCGGCCCTGGGCGGGGACGGGCTCGGTGGCCGCGCCGCCCTGGTTGCCCAGGTTGCTGCCGCCGTAGGCCTCCGCGTCGCTGTTCAGCAGCTCGCGATAGAATCCGGTCGCCGGCACGCCCACGCGGTACTGCAGCCGCGGCACGGGCGTGAAGTTGAACACGACCAGCACCTCGTCGCCCGGCCGCGCGCTCCGGCGGACGAACGACAGCACGCTCTGCTCCACGTCGTGGAAGTCGATCCACTCGAAGCCCTCGGGGGCGAAGTCCAGCGCCCACAGCGGCTCGGCGGCGTGGTAGACGGCGTTCAGGTCGCGCACGAAGCGCTGCATCCCGATGTGCAGCGGGCCCTCGCCGAGCAGGTGCCAGTCCAGCGAGCGCTCCTCGGACCACTCGCGCCACTGCCCGATCTCGATGCCCATGAAGAGCAGCTTCTTGCCCGGGTGCGTCCACATGAAGGCCAGCGCCAGGCGCAGGTTGGCGAACTTCTGCCAGTCGTCGCCCGGCATCTTGTTCACCATGCTGCCCTTGCCGTGCACCACCTCGTCGTGGCTGAACGGCAGCACGAAGCGCTCGCTGAAGGCGTACATCAGCGAGAAGGTGAGCAGGTTGAAGTGGTACTTCCGGTGGATGGGCTGCTCCTGTATGAAGCGCAGGAAGTCGTTCATCCACCCCATGTTCCACTTGAGGTGGAAGCCCAGCCCGCCCAGGTGCGGCGCCTGCGTCACCCCCGGCCACGAGGTGCTCTCCTCCGCGATCATCAGCGCGCCGGGCACCCGCTCGCGCACGGTGGCGTTCAGCTTCTGGATGAAGTCGATGGCCTCCAGGTTCTCGCGGCCGCCGTAGCGGTTGGGCACCCACTGGCCGGGCTGCCGCGAGTAGTCCAGGTACAGCATGCTGGCCACGGCGTCCACGCGCAGCCCGTCCACATGGTACTCCTGCAGCCAGAAGAGCGCGTTGGCGATGAGGAAGTTGCGGACCTCGTTGCGCCCGAAGTTGAAGATCATGGTGCCCCAGTCCGGGTGCTCGCCCAGGCGGGGGTCGGCGTGCTCGTACAGCGGCGTGCCGTCGAAGCGGCGCAGGGCGAAGGCGTCCTTGGGGAAGTGCGCCGGCACCCAGTCCAGGATGACGCCGATGCCGCGCCGGTGCAGGTGGTCCACCAGGAACTTGAAGTCCGCCGGCGTGCCGAAGCGCGCCGTGGGCGCGAAGTAGCCCGTGACCTGGTAGCCCCACGACGGGTCGTAGGGATGCTCCATCACCGGCAGGAGCTCCACGTGGGTGAAGCCCATCTCGGCCACGTAGTCCGCCAGCGGGTCGGCGATCTCCCGGTAGCCGAGCGGAGTCGCGCCGTCGTCCCCCGCGCGCCGCCACGAGCCGATGTGCACCTCGTAGACGGTCATCGGCCGGTCGGGCCGCCGCACGTCGTGGTGCTCGTGCATCCAATCCGCGTCCTGCCACTCGTAGGTGGACAGGTCCGCCACCACGGAGGCGGTGGCGGGGCGCAGCTCGGCCTGGAAGGCGAGCGGGTCCGCCTTCAGGAAGACGCTGCCGTCGCCCGCCTTGATCTCGTACTTGTAGACGGCGCCCGCGTCCAGCCCAGGCAGGAAGATCTCCCACACGCCCGCGCCCGGGTGCAGGCGCATGGGGAAGCGCCGCCCATCCCACCGGCAGAAGGCGCCCACGACGCTCACCCGCCGCGCCCCCGGCGCCCAGACCGCGAAGCGCACGCCCGCCACGCCCTGCATCTCGCACGGGTGCGCGCCCAGCACGCGGTAGAGCTGCAGGTGCGTGCCCTCGCCGATCAGGTACAGGTCGATGTCGGTGACGCTGGACGGGAAGGCGTACGCGTCGGCCGCCTCCGTCACGCTCCCTTCCGCCGTGGTCACGCGCAGGCGGTAGGGAAAGGCGGCCACGCCCGCGGGCAGCACGTGCTCGAAGAAGCCGGCCCCGTCCACGCGCTCCATCGCCCACGTCTCGCCCGTGTCCGCGTGCACGAGGTCGACGGCCTGCGCCTCGGGGATGAAGGCGCGCACCACCAGGCGGATGTCGCCCGCGAAGGAGACGCGGTGCATCCCCAGCACGCGGAAGGGGTCGCGGTGGTCTCCATGGACGATCTGGCGAAGGTCGTGCTCCAGCGTGGCGGCAGCCGTCATTGCGTTCTTCGGTCGTTGGATGGGCATCGTCGCGAGCGCGGCCCCGCTGCGAACCCCGTGCCGCCGGGGGATCGAACCGATCCCGCGCGTCGATTCACGGACGTCAGCAGAGAAGCGAGCGAGGGGAATGGCGCATCTCGAGGCGCGCTCGCGTTTCCTCTTACGTGTGGTCGCGCAGCCCCGCGGCGGCGGCGCGATCCAAGATCCACGCCAGCTCCCCGTCCACGGGTCGGACGAGCTGAGCCGGGATGCGGAAGGGGTCGATGGGGCCGCGCACGGCCGTTCGCACGATGGCTGCCTTCTCCGCGCCGGGCGCGATGAACTCCACCCGCCGCGCCGCGTTCAGCACGGGAACGGTGAGGGTGATGCGCCACTCGCCCAGGGGAAGCAGCAGGTTGTTCGTCACGATCCGGTCCCGCTCGCGCAGCGGATCGGTGAAGGGGAAGAGTGAGCACACGTGCCCGTCCGGCCCGATGCCCAGGTGCACCAGGTCGAAGCGCGGCACGCCGGCGCCGAAGAACGCCTCCAGCTCCGCCGCGTAGGCCGCCGCGCCCTCCCGCGGCGGAACCTCGCCGCGCATGCGATGCACGTTGGCCGCGGGGATGGGCACGCGGGAGACGAACAGTCGATCCGCCGCGCCGAAGTTGCTGCGCGGATGCCCGGGTGGCACGCAGCGCTCGTCCCCCCAGAACAGGTGCACGCCGTCCCACGGGATGCGCGAGCGGTACGGCTCCGCGCCCAGCAGCCCGAACGCCTCCACCGGCCCGCTGCCCCCCGTGAGCGCCACGCTGAACCGTCCGCGCCCGCGCACCGCCGCCTCCGCCCGCGCCGCGAAGCTGTCCGCGAGGGCGACGGCGGCCGCGTGGGCGTCGGCGTGGATCTGGATGTCGGGGGATGCGGGCATGGGGGAGAGTCGGGTTGCGAGATTCGGGCACCTTGATCACAGGCGTAGGCGCCGATGTGCGCGGCGGGCACGGCCATCGCCGTCGTTGCTCCGGCAGACGCGTGCGCGCGCGGCACCAGGGGCATGAAGCCCTCGGCTGGAACTGCAATCGCCCTCCGGGCGAACAGCGAGGACCGCGCGGAGACCCGATTCCGCGCGGAGATCCGGCCGTACTTACCCTCGCCCGCTGCGGGAGAGGGTGGCGGCTCTCAGGCTGCCGGGTGAGGGCCTACGGCTGGTGCCACTCGTGCCCGTCCGCCTCCACCAGCCTGTCCGCCGCTTCCGGCCCCCACGTGCCGGCGGGGTACGGCTCGGGCTCGCCGGCGGCGGCCCAGGCGTCCAGGATGGGGGTGACGAGCGCCCAGGCGGCCTCCACCTCGTCCTTGCGGGCGAAGAGGGTGGCGTCGCCCAGCATGGAGTCCAGCAGCAGGCGCTCGTAGGCCTCGGGCGACTCTGTGCCGAAGGCGCGCGCGTAGTCGAAGTCCATGCTCACGGGCTGCAGCGGGCCCGACAGGCCGGGCACCTTGGCCTCGAAGAAGAGCGAGATGCCCTCCTCGGGCTGCACGCGCAGCACCAGCGCGTTGGGCGAGGGGCGGTCGCCCTGCACCACGTCCAGGATGGGGTGCGGCGCGGGGCGGAAGCGCACCACGACCTCGCTCACCTTGGCCGGCAGCCGCTTGCCCGTGCGCAGGTAGAAGGGCACGCCCGCCCAGCGCCAGTTGTCCACGCACAGCCGCAGCGCCGCGAAGGTTTCGGTGCGCGAGTCGGGCGCCACGTCCGCTTCGTCGCGGTAGCCGGGCATCTCCTTCGCGCCCTCCACCGAGTGCACGTACTGCCCGCGCACCGTTTCGCGCGCCACCTGCTCCGGCCCGCGGATGGGCAGGATCGAGTGCAGCACCTTCACCTTCTCGTTGCGGATGCTGTCCGCGTCGTAGGCCGCGGGGGGCTCCATCGCCACCAGCGTAAGCAGCTGCAGCAGGTGGCTCTGCACCATGTCGCGCAGGGCGCCGGACGTCTCGTAGTAGCCCGCGCGCCGCTCCACGCCCACGGTCTCGGAGACGGTGATCTGCACGTGGTCCACGTACGTGCGGTTCCACACCGGCTCCCAGATCACGTTGGCGAAGCGGAACACCATCAGGTTCTGGACGGTCTCCTTTCCCAGGTAGTGGTCGATGCGGTAGATCTGCGACTCGTCGAACACCTTGTGCAGCGTGGCGTTCATCTCGCGCGCGCTCTGCAGGTCGCGCCCGAAGGGCTTCTCCACCACGATGCGCGTCCAGCGCGCGTCGCCGGCGGGCGCAACCAGGCCGCCGCGGCCCAGCTGCTCGGCCACGGTGGGCATCAGCGAAGGCGGGATGGCCAGGTAGTAGAGCCGGTTGCCCTCCGTGCTGCGCTCCCCGTCCACCTCGGCCATGCAGTCGTGCAGCCGCCGGAAGGTGGCCGGGTCGTCGAACTCGCCGCCCACGTAGCGCAGGCGCTCGGCGAAGCGCGCCCAGGTGGCCTCGTCCTCGGGCGCGTGGCCGAACTCCTCCATGCTCGCCAGCGCCTTCGCGCGGAACTCCTCGTCCGTCTGCCGGTCGCGCGCCACGCCCACCAGCGCGAAGCACTCGGGCAGCAGGTCCTGCCGGAACAGGCGATAGACGGCCGGCAGCAGCATGCGCCGCGTCAGGTCGCCCGTGGCGCCGAAGATGACCAGCGCCAGGGGCTGCGGCACGCAGTGCGACTGCATGCGCGCGGCCGAGGGCTTGTCGCGCTCCTCCGCGCCGGGCAGCGCCGTCTCGGGAAGCGGCGTCACGCGCCCGCCCCCGCGCCGGGCTCGGCCGCCTTCACCGCGTGGCCGCCGAACTGGTTGCGCAGCGCGGCGATCACCTGCGCGCCGTACGACTGCTCCTGGCGCGAGGCGAAGCGGGCCAGCAGCGACAGGGTGATGACGGGCGCGGGCACGTTCAGGTCGATGGCCGCCTGCACCGTCCAGCGCCCCTCGCCGCTGTCGGCCACCCATCCCTTGATGGCCTCCAGGTCCTGCCCGTCCTGCGCGTAGGCCCGCTCCAGCAGCTCCAGCAGCCACGAGCGAACGACGCTGCCATGGTTCCACAGCCCGGCGACCCTGTGCAGGTCCAGCGGGAACTCGCTGGCGTGCAGGATCTCGAACCCTTCCGCGTACGCTTGCAGCAGCCCGTACTCGATGCCGTTGTGCACCATCTTGGTGAAGTGGCCGGCGCCCACCGGGCCCACGTGCAGGTAGCCGTCCTCCGGCGCCAGCGTCTTGAACGCCGGCTCGCAGACGCGCACCACCTCGGGCTCGCCGCCCACCATCAGGCAGTAGCCCACCTCCAGGCCCCACACGCCGCCGCTGGTGCCCGCGTCCACGAAGCCGATGCCCCGCGCGGCCAGCTCGGCGCCGCGGCGCTTGCTGTCGTGGTAGTTGCTGTTGCCGCCGTCGATCAGCACGTCGCCGGGCTGCACCAGGCCGGCCAGCTCCTTCAGCGTCGCCTCCGTCGGGTCGCCCGCGGGCACCATCACCCACACCACGCGCGGCGCCGGCAGCGAATCGACCACTTCCTTGAGCGAGGCGGCAGCGGTCGTGCCCGACGATGCGGCGACCTTCTTCACCACGTCGGGGTTCAGGTCGAACACGGTCACCTGGTGGCCGCCGCGCAGCAGCCGCTCCACCATGTTGCCACCCATCTTGCCCAGTCCCACCATCGCCAGGTGCATCTTGGTCCCCCCGCGTTCGATTTCCCGGTATCCGTCGGCGTCCCCGTCGGCCGCGCCCGGCTGCAAGTTGGCGGCCCGTGCCGCGGGCGGCCAGGGGTGGGCGCGCCCAGCGGCGGAGATGGCGAAACTGTCAGGCCTTTGCCGTGAATCCGACCACATCCGCCGCGGAAGGCGACAGGCACGGGATGGCAGGCAGGGCGCGGGGAAGGCTTCCGCCACGGCTGCCAAGCGACACGCGAGGCGCGGCGTCGTGAAGAATCTTGCGTAGATGTATTTGCAGACATAAAGGTTGGAGGATCGCACGCAGCGATCACCCCTGGCACGCAACGGCTCACCCGGCCGGAAACCCTCCCCGAACTGGAGCAGTCGGATGAAGAAGATCAAGCTGGACATCGACGCGCTTGAAGTGGAGTCCTTCTCGGTGGAGGGCGAGGGTGGCGCGGCGGCGCGGGGAACGGTGCACGGCCGGCTGGACGAGGCGGAGGCCGAAGGCGTCAACGTGGTGGACGTCCTCGCGTCCCTGGCGTCGCCCCTGGGCTGCGTCGCCAGCGTCGCCGGATGCTCCGTGGCGTGGACCTGCCCCGCGAGCTGCGGAATCACCTGCGGCAACACCTGCGGGCCGTTCTGCACGGTCGGATACTCGTGCAACGGCACCTGCGGAAGCTGCTCGCCCAACTGCACGCAGGTCAGCTACTGCGCCGGCCAGTAGGTCGCGGCGCGACCGCATGGCGAGGAGGAAGGACGGGCCGGGAAGTGGATCCCCACGCAAAGCGCGGGCGCCCCGCCGTGTGGCGGGGCGCCCGTCCGTGCTCGTGTGTGCCGGTCCGGCCGACCCTTCGTGCTCCGCGTGCCCGCGGGTGGCGGCGCCCGCCGTTCTCCGCCGCGGAGGCGTATCGCGAGTGCGTACGGCATGAAGGGGTCGTTCGATGGTGGTGCTCCGAATGAAACCGAGGGCCGGCCGGACCGGTGAGATTCCACCGTCCGGCTACTGCATGGTGATCATCACCCGGCGCACGCCGTAGCCCACGCGGTTGCCGGGGTTGTAGATGACGCGGTTGATGCCCAGGTACATCGACATGCCGTCGGGCATCGGACCCGTGAGGTCGGGCAGGGCGAACAGGGAGTTGCCGCCGGCGTTGGGCACCACGGCGTACGGCTGGCCCCAGCTCAGGAACTGGTTGCGCGCCACGATCTTGAGCGCGCCGTCCTGCAGCGTCACGGGCCACACCTGCGCGATCGTGCCGCTGTTGGCGCGGTGCACGGTGAGCATGCCGTTCACCACCTGCAGCTCCGCCATGTGCGCCGTGGTGCCCGGGACCCCGCCGCCGTAGCCGTTGTTGGTCTGCGAATCGCCGAAGTCCAGGGTCCAGCCGGACGGCAGCCCTTCGTACTCCACCACGACGTTCACCTGCTTGCAGCGGCCCAGGTCGATGTTCAGCACGTTGCGCGAGAAGTCGTTGGCGCCCGCGGCCGAGGTGGCGACCGAGACCAGCGGATGCGCCCTCACCACCGTGCCCGTGCCGTGAGTGTCGAAGACGAAGATGTTCGCCGGGGCCTGCGGGCAGCGGGCCAGCACCGGCAGGTTGGGGCGGATGCGGTTCAGCCGCTGCAGCTCCTGCGGCGGCGGGGCCGCCGTGCTGTCCTGGGCGCGCGCGGCTGTGACGGCGGCCAGGGAGAGGGCGAGCGCGCCCACGCCCGCGAATGCGAGGAACGTGCGGTTCATGATTCACCTGCGGTATGAGTGGGTGCTGCAGACAAGGAAACGCCTGGAAACTGCTGAAGGGCACTGCTCCCGCGGGCGGGCCACCGTAAGGCAATGCCCGTGCCTCCGCGCGCAAATTGGCAAGTCGTTTGAGATGAATGGTTTACGGGAGCACCGAATCACTCGGTCCGATTTTTCACCGTCCATTTGGGACATTTCATCCCTATTCGGCTGCGGCGGTCCTGTCCCATTCCCTGGTTCCGCGAGGTCGGAGAGACGATGAGGCGGCACCCCGTGGCCGTCACGGAGCGCCGTCTCGTGGAGATCGCGGGTGATCGTCGATCGGCTTGACGAAGTTCGCCACCGGCGTGGCGCTCGAAGCCGCGCTTGGGGTGGAAGCCGCTCGTGGAGGCCTGGGACGCCATCCGGTCGCAGAACATCAGCCGCACGCATCCGCGCTCCCTCGCCTCGACCTCCGCCGCCCGGACCTGAACGTGGCGCATTCTCGAAATTCCGTCGACGCGTTGGACGTCTCCACTCCCGTCCATCTCCTCGATCTCTGCTTCCGCGATGCCCGTGCTCCGCGATCGAGCTTCCCCGGCGTTCCGCCCAGGGGTGTGCGTGACAGCGAACGAGCACCCCGACCGCGGCGGCCGGGGTGCTCGTGACATCGTCCATCGTCCATCGTCCATCGTCCATCGTCCATCGACCATCGAAGCGGGCTAGCTGGCGCCGGCCGCCACGCGCTCCAGCTTCTTGCCGACGACCTCCATCATCTGCTCGAACGAGGTGGCGAACTTCTTCACGCCGTCCACCTGCAGCTCGCGCGTCACCTCGTCCAGGTCGATGCCCAGCTCGGCGAGCGAGGCCAGGTGCCCCTTGGCCACGTCCACGTCGGCGTCCACGGTGCGCGTGGCGACGCCGTGGTCGGCGAAGGCCTGGATGGTGGCGAGCGGCATGGTGTTCACCGTGTGGGGACCGATCAGCTCCTCCACGTAGATGACGTCGCGGTAGGCCGGGTTCTTGGTGGAGGTGCTGGCCCACAGCGGCCGCTGCACGTGCGCGCCCTTCGCCGCCAGCGCCTCCCAGCGCGGGCCGGAGAAGATCTGCGTGAAGCGCTCGTAGGCCAGCTTGGCGTTGGCGATTGCCGCCTTGCCGAGCAGCCCGCGCGCCTTCGCCTTGGTCCCCTCGTCCGCGTCGCCCTTGACGATCTCCTCCAGCTTCGCGTCCACCGCGTTGTCCACGCGCGACACGAAGAACGAGGCGACGGAGGCCACGTGTCCCACCGGCTGGCCGGCCTCGGCGCGGCGCTCCAGGCCGCGCAGGTAGGCCTCCATCACCATCTCGTGGTTGGCGAGCGAGAACAGGAGGGTGACGTTGACGTTCAGCCCCTCGGCGATGGACTGCTCGATGGCGGGGATGCCCGCGTCCGTGCCGGGGATCTTGATCATCACGTTCGGCCGGTCCAGCGCCGTCCACAGGCGCTTGGCCTCGGCGGTCGTGGCCTTGGTGTCGTCGGCCAGCGTCGGGGACACCTCCATCGAGATGAAGCCGTCGTGCCCCTCCGCCGCGTCGAAGACGGGGCGGAACAGGTCCGCGGCGTCCTGGATGTCCTTGAGCGCCACGGTGTCGAACGCCTTCACCGCGTCCGCGCCCTGGGCCGCCAGCTCGTGGAAGGTGGCGTCGTAGTCGTCGCCCTTGCCGATGGCCTGCTCGAAGATGCTGGGGTTGGACGTGACGCCCCGCAGGTCGTACGTCCCGATCATCTCCTTCAATTCGCCGCTGCCGATGATGCCGCGGCGGATGTAGTCCAGCCACACGCTCTGGCCGTGCTCGTGAAGCTGCTGGATTCGGCTCGCCATGTAGGTTCTCCCCGCGGCCCGCGCCGCGCCGTTGGTTGGGTGCTGCGGCCGTCTCAGGCGCGCTCGTCCGTGCCGTGCTTCGCGGGCCCGGCGGCCGCCTCGCCCGCCTGGCCGCCCCCGCTGCCGTCCCCCATCCCCAGCGTCGCCTTCGCCTTGGCGACCACGTTCTCCACCGAGAATCCCAGCTCCTGGAAGACGCGCTTGGCCGGGGCCGAGGCTCCGAAGTGGCTAATGCCCACGACCTCGCCCTCGGTGCCCACCCACGTCGCCCACCCCATGGGGCTCGCCGCCTCGATCGCCACGCGGGCGCGCACGGCCGGCGGCAGCACCTCGTCGCGGTAGGCGCGCGGCTGCCGGGCGAAGAGCGTCCAGCTCGGCATGCTCACCACGCGCGCGCCGATGCCCTCCGCCTGCAGCGCGTCCCGCGCCTCCATCGCCAATGACAGCTCGCTGCCCGTGGCCATCAGGATCACCCGCAGCTCGCCCTCGGCCTCCGCGAGGACGTAGGCGCCCTTCCGGAGGCCCGACGCCGCGCCGAACTTCGTGCGGTCGATGTGCGGGAGCGCCTGGCGGGTGAGCGCCATGAAGACAGGGCCGTCCGTGTGCTCCATGGCGAAGCGCCAGGCCTCGGCCGTCTCGTTGGCGTCGCCCGGGCGCAGGTCCACCAGGCCGGGGATGGAGCGCAGCGCCGCCATCTGCTCGATGGGCTGGTGCGTGGGGCCGTCCTCGCCCAGGCCCACGGAGTCGTGGGTGAAGACGTAGACGGCGGGCTGCTCCATGAGCGAGGCCAGCCGGATGGGCGGGCGCATGTAGTCCGAGAAGATGAGGAAGGTGCCGCCGTACACGCGCACGCCGCCGTGCAGCAGCATGCCGTTCATCAGCGACCCCATGGCGTGCTCGCGCACGCCGAAGTGCAGGTTGCGCCCCTCGAAGCTGCCCGGCTCGAAGTCGCCCGCGCCGTCGATGTGCGTCAAGTTCGAACCCGCCAGGTCCGCCGAGCCGCCCATCAGCCAGGGGATGCGCTTGGCGAGCGCGTTGATGGCCTTCCCCGACGCCGCGCGCGTGGCGATGGGCTTGTCCCCCGCGGTCCACACCGGCAGGTCCGCGTCCCACCCCTCGGGCAGCCGCCGCGCCAGCGCGTCCGTAAGCCCCTTCGCCAGCTCCGGCTCGGCCGCAGCGTAGGCGTCCCACCGCCCCTGCCACTCGTCCTGGAAGCCCTGGCCGCGCTCCACGGCCGCGCGCATGTGCGCCAGCGCCTCGCCGGGCACGAAGAACGGCTCGGTGGACGGCCAGCCGAGCGCCTGCTTGGTGAGCGTGATCTCGTCCGCGCCCAGGGGCTCGCCGTGCGCCTTCTCGGTGCCCGCCTTGTGGGGCGATCCGAAGCCGATGACGGTGCGGACGGCGATCATGGAGGGGCGCGGGTCGGCCTTGGCGCGCTCGATGGCGGCGTCGATGGCCTCCAGGTCGTTGCCGTCCTCCACCCGGTCCGTGTGCCACCCGTACGCGGCGAAGCGGCCCAGCACGTCCTCGGTGAAGGCCAGCTCGGTGCTCCCCTCGATGGTGATCTTGTTGTCGTCCCAGAAGTAGATGAGCTTGCCCAGCCCCAGGTGCCCGGCCACGGAGGCCGCCTCGGACGCCACGCCCTCCATCAGGTCGCCGTCGGAGCAGATGGTGTAGACGTGGTGGTCCACCACCGTATGCGCCGGCGTGTTGAAGGTGGCCGCCAGGTGCGCCTCGGCCATTCCCATCCCGATGCCGTTCGCCACGCCCTGGCCCAGCGGCCCCGTGGTGGTCTCCACGCCCGGCGTCAGGCCGTACTCGGGGTGTCCCGGGGTGCGGCTCTCCCACTGGCGGAAGTTCTTCAGGTCGTCCAGCGACAGGTCGTAGCCGGTGAGATGGAGCATGCTGTACAGCAGCATGGACGCGTGGCCGCACGACAGCACGAAGCGGTCGCGGCCGGGCCAGTGCGGGTCCCTGGGGTTGTGCCGCAGGTGGCGGGTCCAGAGGGTGTACGCCAGCGGCGCCAGCGCCATGGGCGTTCCCGGGTGCCCCGAGTTGGCCGCCTGCACCGCGTCCATGGACAGGGTGCGGATGGTGTTGATGCACAGCTCGTCGAGCGTGTGCGTCTCGTTCGGGGAGGCCATCTATCGCTCCGGGTGCGTGGTGTCTTGGGTGTCGTGTGCCGGCGGATGGAGAAGCGCCTCCATGCGCCGCTGCCGCTCGCCCGCCTCGGTGTACCGGCGGTGGTTCTCCGCGCGGGGCGCGAAGTCGTGGCCGCCGGTCGGGTCGCCGGGCGCGGGGGCCAGCCCCAGGCGCTCCAGCGCCACCACCGCGGCGCCGCGCGAGGTGGCCTCGCGCTCGCCGGACAGGTGCAGCGGCCGCCCCAGCGCGTCGGTGAAGACGGCCGCCCACGCGGGCGACGACTCCAGCGCGCCGCCGTCCGCCACCACGCCGTCCGCGGGGCCGAAGGCGCGCTCCACGGCCCGGAGGGCATCCGCCGCGCGGCAGGCCGTGGCCTCCATCCAGGCGCGCACCACCTGCTGCGGCGTGGTGGCGGACGCCATCCCCAGCACGGCGGCGAAGGGCGGCAGGTCCGGCGCCGGCGGACGCTCGGCCAGGAGGCCGGGGAGCACCGTCAGCCCGTGCGCGTCGGGCTCCATCGCGGCCACCAGCCTCTCCAGCTCGTCCGGCGGCGGAAGGAGGAGCGTGGCGCGCAGCCAGGCGAAGCCGTGGCCGCCGTTCGACACCGCGCGCCCGTGCACCACCCGGTTCGCGTCCAGCCGGTAGCACCACAGGCCGGGATCGACGGAGACCGCGTCGGCCGCCTGGAGCTTCCGGACGGCCAGGCTGGTGCCCACCGTGAGCGCCACGCGGCCCGGCGCGGCGGCCCCGCTTCCCACGGTGGCGCAGGCGCCGTCGCCCAGCGCGGGCGTCCACGGGATCTGCGCCAGCTCGGGCCAGCGCCTGGCGAACTCGGGCAGCAGGCCGCGGTAGGCGCCGTCCCCGTCCGCGTCGACGAGCTGGGAGAGATGCCCCTCGTCCACGCCGGCCGCGTCCAGCATCTCCGGGTCCCAGCGCAGGCGGTGCAGGTCGAAGAGCCCGGTGCCGGACGCCATGCTGTACGAGCAGCGGCGCTCGCCGAAGAGGCGCAGGCCCAGCAGCTCGTCCAGCGACATCCACCCCGCGGCGCGGCGGAAGGTATCGCCCTGCTCCTCGCGCAGCCAGAGCAGGCGCGCGGCCGGGTAGCTGCCGTGCACCCAGCATCCCGTGCGCGCGTGCGCAGCCTCCGCGTCCACCCGCGCGCGCAGGCGCTGGGCCGCCCGGTGCGCACGCGCGTCCGCCCACCCGAAGAGCGGCGTCACCGGCGCCCCGGCCGCGTCCACGCCCGCGATGCCGTGCCAGAACGCGGCGGCGGCCACGGCGGCGACCTCGGCCTTCACGTTCCGTGCGTCGGCCAGGGCTTCGTCGATGGCGGCGATGCACAGGTCCACGGCGGCGGCGGCGTCCGTGATCATGCGGCCGTCTGCGCCGGTGGTCCACGCCAGGGCGCGGCGGGCGGCGGCGCCCCGGGCGTTCCCGTGCACGTCGCGGAGCTGCGCGCGCACGGACGAGCTGCCCAGGTCCAGCGCAAGCACGCACGGGGGCGGGCGGTGCGCGCTCACCGCTCCTCCCCCGTCCTCTCGAATTCCGGGCCCCGCGCCGCCGCCGGGCCCCGCCGTCCGCCGCCGTCGTCCGTCATCGGGGCAGCAATGTAGCACCCCGGCGGGCGGGCGTCCAAGGCCGCGGCGCGCCCGCCCTCAGCCGGCGTCCGCGTCGCCGCGCCGCCGCCCGTAGAAGCGCGTGTCGTCGTACAGCGGGCCGGCGTAGAAGTCGTCGGGACGCTCGCCCGTGCCCGCCAGCTCCTCCAGCCGGCGCCGCGGCGTGGCCTCGCCCGGGTGCTCGAACGAGTCGCGCAGCGAGGTCTCGAAGTCGCGGGTGAGGGGTGCGTGGTTGTACTGCGGCAGGCGGCCCACCTGCGCGGCGGACAGGCCCTCCACGTGCACGCAGTCGGTGTGCTCGTCCAGGCGTGCCGTGCCGATGGGGATCAGCACGTGCCGGTCGCGCACGCCGGCCACCGCCTCGTCGTCCACCTCCACGTCCAGGTACCGCACGCGCATGGACCGCGTGTCCACCAGCATCTCGTCCACCTCGCCGATCTTGGCGCCGTCCGCGCCGATCACGTCCCAGCCGCGCGGGTCGGGGTCGCCGTCCGCCACCTGGAAGTCGTCGAGCTGGTCCAGCGGCACCACACGGTCCATATCGTCGATCATCGTCGCCATCCCGGGAAGTCGGAGCGTGGCATGCCGCAAGGCAAGTCGTTCGCGGAAAGCAGCTTGCGGTTTCGCCCCTCCCGCCACGGCACGCGGACGCCCGGCGGCGCGGAGAAGCGATGGAGGGCACGCAACGGTTGTTCCACGTCACGGCGCCGATCATTGCACAAGCCTTCCACAAACCGGTAGATTCCACTGCTTCGCGAAACCCTCAGCCGGCCGGATCGGATGGTCGGACGGGACGGTCCATCGCTAGAACCGCCAGCCGCGGGCGGGTGGATCAACGGAATCGCATCGACGAAGGAATGATCGGCGGATCGGTGGGATGGGTCGATCAGTTGATCGAGCGACGCGATCTTCCCATTCGCCGGCGCCGTGGATGAGGGCGGCGCGCGGATTCTATCCGAGGACCCGCCGGCGTAGAACGAAGTCGATGCGGGCGGGGTCGACGCGGACTGGGGCGGGTGGCAGGGCACGGGCCGGACGGCGGAGCGCCGGGGTGGCGCGGCTGGCGGGATCAACCGGGCAGGAGAGAGAGTGGCGGAACGGCGTGAGTGGCCGCGGCGGCTGGGGTTCGCGGTGAAGGTGGCGGGGCGCGAGGGGATGAAGAGCAACGACGGGCGGCGCTGGCAGACGGGCCCGCAGCTGAGCGTGTCGCTGGACTACTTCCGCGCCATCCTGGACTACCTGGACGAGATCGACGTGCGGATGTACCGCCTGTCGTCGGACTTCGTGCCGTACTGCACGCATCCCGACCTGCCGCAGTTCCACGGCCAGGTGCGCGAGTGCGCGCCCGCGCTGGCGGACGTGGGGCGCACGGCGCGCGAGCGGGGCATCCGCCTGTCGCTGCACCCGTCGCAGTACGTGCTGCCCGGCGCCGTGGACGACGCCATCGCCCGCAAGGGCATCGCCGACGTGGACGCGCAGGCCGAGCTGCTGGACGCCATGGAGCAGGGCCCGGAGGCGGTCGTCGTGCTGCACCTGGGCGGCGCGTACGGCGACAAGGACGCGGCCATGCGGCGATTCGCGCACAGCTTCGCGCGCATCGGCGAGGCGGGGCGCCGACGGCTGGTGATCGAGAACGACGAGACGCTCTACACGGTGCAGGACTGCCTGCGCGTGCACGAGATGATCGGCGTCCCCCTCATCTTCGACCACCAGCACCACAACCTGAACCCCGGCACGCTGACCGTCGCCGAGGCGGCGCGCGCGGCGCTGGCAACGTGGCCGGCAGGCGTCACGCCCAAGGTGCACTTCTCCTCGCCGCGGCTGGACTCGCGCATCCTCAGCAAGGGCAAGCGCGAGGTGGAGGCGCCGCCGCTGCTCTCGCAGCACGCCGACTACGTGCATCCGTGGGAGTTCGGCGGCTTTCTGCGCGAGGTGGGGCCGATCCCTTTCGACGTGATGCTGGAGGCCAAGATGAAGGACCTGGCGCTGCTCAAGCTCCGCGCGGACCTGACGCGGTACCGGCTGTGGTAGCGGCGGATCGGGGCCGTGATGGCCGATCCGCGGGCGCTGTCGGAGGAACGCGGGAGGGCCGCCCCCGGGGTGGGAAAGCGGCCCTTTTTGCGAGCGTTGGTCGTCGGACGGCCCGGGCGTCACTCCACGTACGGGGGCTCCTGTCCCGGCAGGGAGATGGGGCTGCCCGTGCCGTCGGGCCGCGGGCCCAGGGGACGGCGTCCGGCGCGGGCGCGCTCGGCGGCGTGGCGGGCGTCGTCGGCGCGCTTGGCCTGGTCGCGGGTGAGCAGGGTGCGGGCCTGCTTCCACGTCTCTCCGTTGTTCCAGCGGATGCGCTCGAAGTAGGTCTTCAGCACGCCCATGCGCTGCTCGTAGGTGCTGTCGTCCATCAGGATGGGCGTGTCGCCCCCCAGCGTGCGGCGCACCTGCTCCACCAGGGGCCGGTTCTCGCGGTCCAGGCTGTCGCTCAGCACGCGGACGCGGGCGGCCTGGTCGGCGGTGAGCGCCAGCCCGGCGCTGTCGTCCAGGATCACCCGCAGCGGGTTTCGCGTGTCGGGCACCGGGCTGCGGTGCGAGGGCATGCCCTCGGGGCCGCCGTGGCGGCCTCGGCCCTCGCCGCCGCCCCCGCCCCGCGGCCGTCCCCCGCCCCCGCCGCCCATCCCTCCCCCTCCCATCTGCGCGTGGGCCGCCGCCGGAACCGCCGCGAGCGCCAGGATGCAAACGATGGTGCGTGCCTTCATGGTCCTTCTCCCTCGTGTGATTCTCCGCCGCGCGCGGGCTGCGGAGGACGGCGGCGGAGCGCGCCTGGATGGGTGGTGTACAAACGGCAGGCGCGGACGTTCCACCGCGCCCTCACGGACCCTGCCGGGCCGGACGATCCGGCCGCAAACGTTATGGGAGGGAAGGATGTCTTTCCACCTGGACGGCCCGCGGACGCGCGGGCCCCGCGTACCCGCCGGGCACCTCGCACGTTGACCGACACCCCGTTTCGCGCCGCCGCCGCGCCCCCGTTCCCGGGTGGCCGCGCCGTGGACCCTGCTCCGGAGGCCGATGGCTGCCGCCGCCGTGGCTGAGGCCCCGCGCTCCCGCGCCGTGGCACAGCCGCCCGAAGGCCCGGACGACCTGCTGCTGGTGGAGCGCGTGCGCGCCGGCGACACCGAGGCGTTCGGCACCCTGGCACGGCGCTACTCGCGGCGTGCGCTGTCCGTGGCCTACCGCGTCCTGGAGCATCCGGAGGACGCGGAGGACCTGGTGCAGGACGCCTTCATGGTGGCGCTGGAGAAGATCGACACCTTCCGCGCCGACCGGGCCTTCGCGCCCTGGTTCTTCCGCATCCTCATCAACCGCGCCCTGAACGCCCGCAAGGCGCGCTGGGTGCGGCGCACCAGCGAGATCCCCGCGGACGCGCCCGCCGGCGGCGGCACCCCAGAGCGCGAGGCCGAGCGCGCCGAGCTGCGCGAGCGGGTGGCCGCGGCCCTGGCGGTGATGGCCGAGCCGCGGCGCACCATCGTCAAGCTGTACGAGCTGGAGGGCTTCTCGGGCCCCGAGATCGCCGAGATCCTGGACCTGGCCACGGGAACCGTGCGCTGGCACCTGTTCCACGCCCGCAGCGCCCTGCGCGAGGCGCTGGGTTCGTATGCTCCCTGAGGACGCGATGAAGCTTCCCGACCTTTCCGGCGATCCGCCGCGCGACCCGCTTCTGGAGCGGACCCTGCGCGACGCCCTGCCCGGCGCTCCCGCGGACACCGACTGGGACCGCCTGCACCACGCCGTGGATGCGCGCGCCGCGGCGGTGATGGCGCGCCGCGGCCGCCGTTGGTGGGAGTACGCCGCCGCCTGGTCCGCCGCCGCCATCCCCGCCGCGGCGGCCGCCGGGCTGGTGCTGTTCGCGCTGCTGGCCGGCGCCCGCGCGCAGGCCGACGAGGCCGCGCGCATGACGCCCGCGCCGCTCATGGAGCAGACGCTGGCCCTCGACATCGCCGACGCCGACCGCAGCCTGGTGAACGACGACGGCGGGGACTGGCTGCTGCAGGACGCGCTGCCCGCTCCGGAGGGCCGCTGATGGCTTCGCGCACGGGACCCCGCACGCTGGCCGCGCTGCTGATGCTGGTGGTGTGGCTTCTTGGGGGCGTGGCCGGCGTGGCGCTGGACCGGCTCGTGTTGCGCCCCGAGCCCCCGCGCCGCCGCGCCGAGCGCCACACCCCCGAGAGCGCGCACCGCTTCTCCCGGTACCTGGCGGGCGAGCTGGGACTTTCCGGCCGGCAGGAGGCGCAGGTGGATTCCATCCTGGTGATCCGGCAGGCGCAGACGCGCGCGCTGGCCACCGAGCTGCACCCCCGCTTCGAGGCCGTGGCCGTGCAGGCCCGCGCGGACGTGGAGCGCGTGCTGACCCCGGAGCAGCGCACGAAGTATCAGCAGCTTCGCGAACGCCGCAAGAAGGAGCGCGAGGCCGAGGATCGCAAGGCCGGCCCGTGAGGTTCAACGCCATCGGCCGATCCATCGTGCTCGGCTGATCCTTCGAAGGCGGACCGGCCGACGGTGGATCGGGTGGACGGGTTGATCGACCTGGAATTCGAAAGATGAAGAAGGCGTCGCGCACGGGGGTGCGCGGCGCCTCGTCGGGTATCGGGAATCCGCGGATCGCCGAAGCGGCTCGCGGCTACAGCTCCGCGCGGATGCCGACGTTGAGGGTGCGGCCGGCCACGGGGGCCCATAAGTCCGTCGCGCGGCGGCCTCCGGGGCCGGGGCCGGGGGCGACGAGCGGGTCCCACCGCGACTGCCGGACGCCGGTGAGGTTGGTGGCGTTCACGAACAGGGCGCGCTCGCCGAACCGCAGCTCGGCCAGGGCGTTCACCTCGACGTAGGCCTGCCCCACGGCGCGGTAGGGATCGAACCCGGTCCGCCGGCGGCCGGTGTAGCCCACCTCCACGCCGACGCGGCCGCGCTTCTCGTCCTCCAGCAGCGCCGCCAGCTCGCCCGCGTGCCGCGGCACAAGGGCGGCCGATCGCCGGCCGCCGGCTGCATCTGCCTCGGTGGCGTCCAGGAAGGTGTAGCTGGCGATGCAGTGCAGCGGGCCGGCCACGTAGCGCCCGACGGTCTCCACTCCGCGCGTGCGCAGGGGGCCCGCCGCGTTCACCAGCAGCAGGCGCCCGGGCTGCGCGGCGGCGTGGGCCTCCAGCGGATGGCGCACGCGGGACGCGAAGAGGCTTCCATCCACCTCCCACCGCCCGCGCGTCCAGCTGGCGTCCAGGCTGGCGCCGGCCGCGCGCTCGGCCCGCAGGCCGGCGACGGGAAGCAGCGGCGCCAGGCCGGTCTCTTCCGTCTCGTCCACCAGCGGCGTCGGCAGCGCGAAGCCCGTCCCGGCCGATGCACGCACCGTCCACCCCTCCGCCGGCCGCAGCAGCGCGGACAGGCGCGGGCTGACGAAAGCGCCGTAGCGTGCCGCGCGGTCCACGCGCGCGCTGGCGGAGAGCGACAGCCAGCGCGTGGGCGAGACCTCGTCCTGCGCGAACGCGCCGGGCACGGTGCGGGCGAAGCCCACGCCCGGCGCATCGGGCGCGTTCAGGCGCTCGCGCCGCGCGGCCACGCCCGCCACCCAAGTGTGCCCGTGTGCCGCCGAGCCCACCGTTGCCTCGCCGAACGCGGTGGAGCGCGTGTCCCGCTCCGTGCGCGGGCCCACCACGCGGCGGCGGTGCTCGGCCGTGGCGCTGGCGCGGACGCCGACGAGCAGGCCGCCGTGCAGCAGGTAGCGCCCCACCGCGCCCGCGTCCGCCCGCCGCGTGCGGAGCGACTCGGGGAAGGCGGTGCCGTCCGCCAGCGTCCGGCCCGGCAGCGTGCCGCCGTCGCGGTCCTCGGTCAGCGCGCCCGCCGCCACGAGCAGCGTACGCCCCGGGGCGGCGTTCCAGAACAGGCGCGGGCGCACGCTTTCGCGGCTGTATCCCGCCACCTCGCTCCAGCCGTCGCCGTCGGGGTCGCCGCGCCGCTGCCGGTCGGCCGCGCCCGTGAGGGTGAGGCCGACGGAGGGCGAGAGGCGCGCCGGCGCAAACCCCACCGCGTCCCGTCCGCCCCGCGACGTGGCGTTGAGCAGCACGACCGGGTCGCCCCCCGGCGGCACGGACACGAGATTGAGCACGCCGCCCAGCGCCTCGCCGCCATACAGCGCCGAGGCGACGCCCTTCACCACCTCCACGCGCGCCAGGTCCAGCGGCGGGGTCTGCAGCAGGCCGAAGGCGCCGGGGTCCGCGCCCAGCAGCGGCAGCCCATCGGTCAGCACCTGCGTGTGCCGGCCCGGCATCCCCCGAATGCGCAGCGATGCGCCCCCCAGGCCGGGCGCCGCCGCCGCGATGCGCACGCCGGCCAGCTCCGCCAGCAGCGTGGTGGCCTGCCCCGGCGCCACCGTCAGGTTCTCCTCGATCTCCTCCCGCGGCACGGCCTCCACCCGGACGGGCTGGTCGCCCACCAGCGTGCCCGAGCGGGTGACGGTCACCACCACCGCCATCTCCTCGATCGTCGCCTCGCGCAGCTCCACGACCACGGAGGTGTCCCGTCCCGCGGCGACGCTGACGGCGACGGTCTCCGGGACGAAGGCCAGGTGCTGCACGACGACGCGGTGCGGGCCGGCGGGCAGCCGCAGTTGCGCCCTGCCCCGCGCGTCGGTGGCGGCCGCCATGCCTTCGGCGCGGACGGCGGCGCCGCGCACGGGCGCCGCGTCGTGCCGCACAAGCACGGTGACGGTGCCCGTCGGCTCCTGCGCCGCCGCGGGTGCCGCGCGGGTGGCGAGGAGGATCGCCAGCGGCCGGGCGAATGCCAGGATCGCGCTTCGGACGAACGGGCGGCGGACGGCGGGGCGGGGCATCGGGAGCCAGGTTCGGGACGCGGGGGAGCGGCGGTTGAAGATGCCCGGCCGCGCCGGTCCGTCAACCTCCGTCGTCCCCACCGGACTCTTGCCGCGCGGCCGAATCGGCCGATCCCCCTCACCTGCCGGCGAGCAGCAGCCCCAGCGCGGCGCCGCCCAGGACGAGCCAGGCCGAGTTCACGCGGAAGCGCAGGAGGAGCAGGGCGGCGAGCACCGCCAGGGCGACGGTCCACGCGTCCACCAGCGCGGCGCGGGCGAGCTGGGCGGTGACGGCGGCCATCAGGGCGAGCGAGGCGGCGTTCACACCGTCCAGCACCGCGCCTGCGGCGGGCGAGCGGCGCAGGCGGGGAAGGAGCCGCGCGCTGAGGGCCACGAAGACGAAGGCGGGCAGGAAGATGCCGAGGGTGGCGACGGCGGCGCCGGGGCCGCCGGCCACCAGGTATCCCACGAACGTGGCGGTGGTGAAGACGGGCCCCGGCGTGACCTGGCCGACGGCGACGGCGTCGATGAGCTGGCGCTCGGTGATCCAGTGCAGCCGCTGGACCAGATCGGCGCGGAGGAATGCCAGAAGCACGTATCCGCTGCCGAACAGCACCGAGCCGATCTTGAGGAAGACGCCGAACAGCGCCCAAAGCCCCGCGCCGCCCGCCGTCCCCGCGGCCGCCAGCCCGCCGGAAAGCGGCAGCGCGAAGGCCCCGGCGCCGGCCGCCGCATCCGACTCGCGCGCGCGGACGCCGTGCCGCGCGGCGCAGACCGCGCCGGCAAGGGCGAGCACGGCCAGCTCATCGGTTCCCAGCGCCAGCGCCGCGAGCGCGCCCACGGCGACGGCGACGAGCCACCGGTCGCGCAGCGCGGTGCGTCCCAGGCTCCAGAGCGCCTGGGCGACCACGGCGATCACCACGGGCTTCACACCGTACAGCAGGCCGGCGGCGCGGGGAAGCGAGCCGAAGCGCACGTACGCCCACGCGGCGGCGGTCGCCAGGAAGGCGGCGGGCAGGATGAAGCAGGCGCCCGCCACCAGCAGCCCGCGCCACCCCGCCTGGTCCTGCCCCACGTGGATGGCCAGCTCGGTGGAGTTGGGGCCGGGGATGAGGTTCGTCGCCCCCAGGTAGTCCAGGAACGCCTCGTCGCTCATCCACCGCCTGCGCGCCACCACCTCGTCGCGCATCATCGCCACGTGCGCCGCCGGACCGCCGAACGCGACGGTGCCCAGCTTCAAGAACACCCGTGCCAGCTCCCCGAGCGACGCGCGCGGACGAGCCTGCGCCGAGCCGGGCTTGGCGCGTCCCGATCCGTCATTCGCGTCTGCGGGAAGGTCGCTCACAGCGTCGGCATGTAGCGAGGAGTCGGACGAGGTGAACGGGATCGGATTCGCGGAGTCCATCGAGGGCTTCGTGGATCGCGCAGCCGGCGGGGCCGACGCCGATCACTTCCATCTGCGGCGACGCGATCGGCTTCGCAAGGGTCCAGGGGTGATGCGGGGCCTATCGCGGTCGATGGTCGTCTCATTGTCTGCCGTCGGATCGTCGACCTGCTCCGATCGACGTCGTCCGCTCCCCTCCCCGCCGCACATCCACCCAACCCGACTCGCCCGCGGTCCGCTTCGGTCCGCTTCGGTGCGAGAGGCGGGCTGCGCGTCGTGCGCGGAGACCCGGACGTGCCGCGGCGTCCGCATCCGCCGTCGAGGACGGGGCGTCGATCGGGCGATCGCCTTCCGACCGAAGTGCACCGGCGGCGTTCAGCTTTGTCGGTCTTCTCGCCGCACCTGCGAAATGCGATCTCGCAGGCGTTGCACGCGCGGTGCGGACGCCGCATCTTGCGGGCGTGAACCGGCGCGCTTCCCTCCGCCCCGCCGCCCTGCTGGTGGCGCTGCTCTTCCTGCTCTCTTGGGCGGGGGATTCGCTCGGCTTTCACCCGTGCCCGCACCACGACCTGCTGGCGGCGGCGCACGCGGCCGGCATGGAGCACGGCGGCACGCACGCCCACGCGGCCGGGCACCACGATGCGTCCTCGCCTGCTGCGCCGTCGCACCAGGGCCACGACGGCCCGTGCACCTGCCTGAGCTACTGCTGCAGCGCCGCCCCGGCCATGCTGTCGGGCGTTCCGGCCGTGCAGTTCGCCGCCCTCCTCGTACATCCGCACCACGCGCCCGCGGCCGACGCTGCCAGCGCACGGCCGCGGCTTCTCCCGTACGTCCTTCCCTACGGCCAGGCTCCTCCCTCCGCCGGCTGACCCTCCCGTTCGACCACACACGACCGCGATCGGTCCGGACGCCCACGCGCACCGGCCGATCCCGTTCGATGCAGCCACGCGTCGCGCGAAGCCAGTCCGGCTTTGCGACGGGCGCACGCACCGCATCCGTGCTTCCATCGTCTCGCCGAGGCGCGGGGAATTCGCGGATCGCGGCGCCGTATGAAACGCACATGGCGATGGATGCGCGCGCACCCCACAGCGGCGGCGCGGTCCATCATCTCCAATATCGTTGTCGCAACGGAGTCCTGGATGAGAAGCCTTTCTCGTGCACTGAGACGTTCCATGGGACGGGCGGCGGTGATGGCCGCGCTCGTCCTGCTTTCGACCGCGGCCTTCGCCTCCGCGGCGGACGCGCAGACGCCGGGCACCGTCACCGGCCGCGCGGTTTCCACCGGCGGCGAGGCGCTGGCGGGGGCGCTGGTGTTCGTGGACGGCGGTGCGCACCCCGCGGCGCGGACGGATGCCGCGGGGCGCTACCGCGTCTCCGGCCTCACGCCCGGCCGGCACACGGTGGAGGTCCGGCGCGCGGGGTACACGGCGGCCAGCGCGGTGGTGGAGGTGTCCGCCGTCGGCGCCACGGCGGACCTGTCGCTCGCCCCGGCGGCGTACGCGCTGCGGGGGGTGACGGTGATCGGCACGCGGGGCGACCTGGCCGAGACGCGCGAGCGGGTGGCGCGGGTGCCGGGGGGCGCGGCGCTGGTCGGCTCGGCGGAGATCCAGGCGAGCCGCCAGGCCAACCTGAAGGACGTGCTGAGGCTGACGCCCGGCGTCTACATCCAGCCCCGCTTCGGCGCCGCGGACGAGAGCCAGATCTCCGTCCGCGGATCGGGCCTGCGCAACAACTACCATGCGCGCGGCATCAACCTGCTGGTCAACGGCATGCCGTACCGCAACGCCGACGGCTTCACCGACTTCGAGTCGCTGGAGCTGCTGACGACGGAGGCCATCGAGGTCTACAAGGGCGCCAACGCGCTGCGTTACGGCGGATCGACGCTGGGCGGCGCCATCGCGCTGGATACCAAGACGGGCTACACGGCATCGCCCGTGGCCGCCTTCGCGCAGGGCGGGGGATACGGCTTCCACAAGGAGCAGCTCTCGTCCGGCGGCGTGCGCGGCGCGGCGGACTACTACGCCAGCTACGCGCACACGGGCCTGGACGGCTTCCGCCAGTGGTCGGACCAGCGCCGCGACCGGGTGAACGTGCACGGCGGATACCGACTGTCGGGCTCCACCGACCTGCGCACCTTCTACTTCTTCGCGCACGTGAAGGAGCACCTGCCCGGCTCGGTGAACCGCGCCACGCTGGAGGGCGCGCCGGAGTCGGCCGACGCGGGCAACGTGTCCGGCCGCTGGGGGCGCGACTACACCCTGCACCACGTGGGCGTGCAGCTTCGCGCGCAGCTCTCGCCCACGCAGCGCGTGGAGGTGAGCCCCTACCTGCAGTACCGCGACATCGACCATCCCATCTTCGAGGTCATCAACCAGCAGAGCCACGACTGGGGCGCCGAGGTGCGGTACGAGAGCACGGCGCCGGTCGCGGGGATGGACAACCGATTCACCCTGGGCGTGCAGCCGGCCTACGAAACCATGCACACCCGGCAGTTCGTGAACGCGGCCGGCGCCCACGGCGCGCTCACCCGCGACGAGCGCGACCGCGCCACCACCACCGCCGTCTACGCGGAGAACGCGCTGTCGCTCACTCCGAGGCTCACCGCGACCGCCGGCGCCCGCTTCGACCGCGCGACCCGGAGGGTGGAGGACCGCCTCCTGTCCAACGGCGACCAGTCCGACCGCCGCACCTACCGGCCCGTGACGCCGCGCGTGGGCGTGCTGTACACGGCGGCGGGTGGCGGCCAGGTGTTCGCCAACGCCAGCCGGACGGTGGAGCCGCCGCTCTTCCTGGAGCTCACCAGCTTCGGCAATGCGGGCGGCTTCAACGGGTTGAAGGCGCAGGACGCGTGGCAGTACGAGGTGGGCGCGCGGGGCCGGCGCTCGGCGCTGGGCTGGGAGCTGTCGCTGTACGACGTGGAGCTGCGCAACGAGATCGTGAACCTGAACGTGCAGCCGTTCCCCGCCGCGCCCTTCACCGTCCCCACCTTCCGCAACTCACCGCGGACGCGGCACTACGGCGCCGAGGCGGGGGCCGCGTACGAGCTTCCCGGCGGCCTCTTCCTGCGGGGCGCCGCGCGCGACCGGCTGACGCTGCGGGCCGCGTACACCTTCGCGCGCTACCGATACGTGCGCGACGCGGCCTACGCCGGCAACGACATTCCCGGCGCGCCCAGCCACTACTTGACGGCGGAGGCACGCTACGAGCATCCGGCCGGACTCTCCCTCGCGCCGTCGCTGGAATGGGTGCCGCAGTCGTTCTACGTGGACAGCGGCAACGCCACGAAGAACGACGCGTGGTCCAACCTGGGCCTGCGCGCCGAGTGGACGCCGCGCCGCGCCCGCGCCACCTTGTTCGTCGCCGGCCAAAACCTGGCGGACCGGAGGTACTCGCAGTCGGTGCAGGTGGACAATGCCGCCGGCAAGTTCTTCGAGCCCGCCGACCGCCGGAGCTTCTACGCCGGCATCCGGTGGGCGCGATGACGGCGGCCCGGCGCAATCGTCGGAGCTGGTCGAAGCCGTGGGTGCCGTCGATGGAGCTCCGCATCGCTGGATCTTCTCGGTCGAGGCCGTCTCGTCGGGCTTCTCGGACCGGCTCGGAGGTTGGATGACGATGAACGACGATCGGCCGGTGGCTGCTTCGACGTCCCGCGCTGCCGCCCGGTGGCGGACCCTTGCGACGGTGGCGGGCGTGTCGATGCTCGTGGCGGCGTGCGGGCGCGGGGAGAGGTCCGCGGATGACGCGGCGGCCGAGGTGGACCGCGCGTGGTCGGCGCCGGCGGCGGTGTCCGCGGTGACGAACGGGGGCGCGGCGCCGGTGTTCG
>JAQBQD010000043.1 GCA_028287185.1 Gemmatimonadota bacterium
GAAGGCGAGCTCGGTGACTGGGGCGAAGTCGTAACAAGGTAGCCGTAGGGGAACCTGCGGCTGGATCACCTCCTTTCTGGAGCAGCGAGTAGGCAGCAGCACGAACGGCCTCGGCCGGACGGGTTGCGGCAGAAAGCTCTCACAGGTCGAACTTCACGGACGCTTCCTGGTTTTCATGGGCCTGTAGCTCAGTTGGTTAGAGCGCACGCCTGATAAGCGTGAGGTCGGCCGTTCGAATCGGCCCAGGCCCATCCATAAGTCGAACCCCCTCAAGCACGTTAGCTTGTGGGGGTTTTTGACGTCTCGATAACGGCGTGCAAAACCGTGCCCGATTCCTCCCCTCGTACGTGATTGGTCGGCAACCACATCGCCGGAGTCGATGGGTGACGTGATGTAGTCGTGGTCCCACATCGAAGCACCCGCGGCCCCGCACGGCAGAACGCACGTGTGGGGCCGTCCTTCTCATCGTTCGCCATCCTCCGGAATGCCTATTCGGATGGCCGCGATAGCGGAGATCGTGTACACCCCGCGCGTCAGATGCAGCCGGGGTAGCAGGTGAACTCGTTCAGCTTGGTGTGCACCTCGCAGACGCACTGGTCGTCTTCCGAGATGGTCTCGCACCCCAGGTCGGCATAGGTGTGCGGGCAGAAGCAGTTCGAATACGACTGGTATTGCCCGCGCACGGACCCAAGGGCGGTCGCTTCGAGGTCCGCAGTGGCGAACGCCTCCACCTTCAGCGCGTCGACGTCCAGCTTCAGCTTGCGCATTGTCACTCCCTGTGTGGATTGGGAAACGCAACGGCCCGCCGCTACGGAGACGGAGCGGTGGGCCGCGGGGGTCAACAGTCGAAACGGATAACCAGAACCACTCGCACGAGCCCGGACCGGAGCGCGCCTGCGCCGCCACGTACGCCCCCCGGCACGTGTCGGAAGGCCGTCGCTCGGGAATCCCGCCGACACTCGCGCGCGAGCACCGTCTCGCGCGGGGAGGGCGTCGGCGCCGTCTGGCACGTCTTGATGGGGAGCGCGTCCTCCTCCAGGCGCATTGCGCACGTGACCTCCTGGGAGGATCGGTCGGGGTGCGGCTGCGCGCCCTGGTTCGTAGTGTCGCGGCGACCTGAAAGGTGCTCAAAATCTGACGATAATGCAAGTTTGTTCTTAAAACGTGTCCGATAAAGAGATTACGACTAACGGCATGGACGAGTGCGCGTGGAGTTGGCCTTGCCCTGTGGCGCTTGCGAGGGGTACCGTCGGCAGGCTGACCCTGCCCTATCTGAAATTCTGCTTCTTCGACATCATCAGCCCGTTGCTGAGCGGGCTGTAGCGTGAGGTCGGCCGTTCGGATCGACCCAGACCGACTTGAACTGCTCGTTGCCTGCCGTAGCTCATGCCGCGGCGGGGCTTTGTGCGTTCGGCAATCTCCGTCCACGTCGTCGACCCCGGGTCAGGTTTCCCCGCTCGTCTGGAGCGACTGACCGATTCCCTGCAGCTGGCGACCTCGTATGGCGACCTCGTGGGACCCCGTGGCCACGCGCACCGCACGTCGGGCCACCACCATCCCGGTGACCATCGGAAGATCGCCGGACGCGCCGTTCGTCCGGCCGCGGCCTCCACCTCGGAGGGGCGGCCGGACGTTTTCGCGTCCGCTCGTCGCACATGCGCGCGGAAGAACAGGGACTGGGTCGCTGGCTTCGCGAGGCGTGCGATGCCCAGGTTGCCGAGCCTGCATGGAGGCGGTCGAAGGAGGCGTCGGGCGGACCTGGGGGATGCGCGGACCCTTGCGTCCGAGCCCGGCGGACCCGGCGGAAAGCCTCCCCCCACGAAGGTGATGGAAATCCGAAAAATTGTGCCGGATCACGGGCGTATGTGTGGCACAGGTGTGGGGTTGTGAACGCCGTGCAGTTTTCTCGTAACGAGAAGAACTACTACAAATCGCCGGACGGCCGTGTTACATTTGCTGCCACAGAATCCCGGTGTGAGCAGGGCGAGGGTAGCAGCCGGTGGTGTGGTCACCGCCAGCGAGGACGTTCGCCGCACTGGTTTCGGGTTCGTTGGACGAGCGGTCGACGGTTCCCGTAACGCGGGCGTCGGGAAAGCTTTCTGCGGTTCGCGGAGGCCTCCTGGCGGGATAGGCAAGCGCCTTTTTAGCCACAAGGTGGACACATTGTCGCTCTGGTGTCGCAGCACGTCCGTTCAGCATCTCCGCCGCGGGAGGCACGCGTGGTAGGCGCGGAAACCCGTGTGTCGGCCAGCGTTGTGCGTCCCGCGGCGACCCGGTGGGAGTGCGCGCACCAGGCGTTCGAGGCGAACGTCGTCTCCGCGCCGGACGCGGAGGCCGTCGTGGTGGGCGAGCGGCGGGCGACGTACGCGGAGCTGGACCGTCACGCGCGGGCCGTCGCCGCGCGGCTGCGGGCGCTGGGCGTGGGGCCCGAGCGGCGCGTGGTGGTGCTGATGGAGCCGGGGCCGGCGTTCGCCGCGGCGCTGCTCGGTGTGCTGAAGGCGGGCGGCGCGTACGTGCCCATCGACCCCGAGTACCCGGCCGAGCGCATCGCGTGGGTGCTGGAGGACTCCGCGGCGGCGGCCGTCCTTACGCACGCGGAGGCCGCGCACCGCCTTCCATCGACGGCGCTCCCCGTCGTCGACGTCCAAACCCTCGACCTCGCGCTCGGGGACGGGTTTGTCGCGGTGGACGTGGATCCCGACAACCTGGCATACGTCATCTACACTTCCGGCAGCACGGGGCGGCCCAAGGGTGTGGGCGTGACGCACCGCTCGCTGGTGTCGCTGCAGCGTGTGGCCGTGGAGCTGTACGGGATGACGGCGGGCGACCGCATGGGGCAGCTCCCGTCCGTAGGCTTCGACATGAGCGTGGAGCCGATCTGGTCCACGTGGACGGCGGGCGCGGCGCTGCACTTCCGCCCGCGCGGCGTGCCCGCGCTGGGGCCGGGGTTCTGGCGGTGGGTGGAGGCCGAGGGGATCACGATCCTCAATCCCCCGACCGCGCTGTGGCATGCGTGGGTGGCGGACATGGCGGCGTCCGGCGTGCGCGTGCCGGCTTCCGTGCGCCTGCTGATCACGGGCGGCGAGAAGCCGCAGGGGGCCGCCCTCGCACGCTGGCGGGAGATCGCGCCCGGCGTGCGGTGGATGAACTGCTATGGACCCACGGAGGCGACGGTCTGGGCCACCACGTGGGAGCTTCCCGCCGGGGGCTGGGACGGCGACCCGCCCATCGGCACTGCGCGGGCGAACGCCTCCGTGGAGGTCGTCGGGACCGACGGCGAACCGGCGGAGGAAGGCGAGGTGTGCGTGGGCGGCGTGGCCGTGGCGCGGGGCTACCTGGGCCGCGCGGCGCTGACGGCGGAGCGGTTCGTCCCCGACCCGGTCTCGACGGAGCCCGGCGCGCGGATGTACCGCACGGGCGACCGCGTGCGGGTGCGGCCGGACGGCGCGCTGGAGTTCGTAGGGCGCGTGGACGAGCAGGTGAAGGTGGGCGGCTACCGTGTGGAGCCGGGCGAGGTGGAGGCGGTGCTTTCCGAGCACCCGGCCCTGGCCGCCGCCGCTGTGGCGGCGCGGCGCGGAGACGACGGCGCGGCGCGGCTGCACGGCTGGGCGGTCGAGCGCGAAGGCGTGTCGGCGGACCCGGCAGCGCTGCGAGCCTGGCTGCGCGAGCGGCTGCCCGCGTACATGGTGCCCAGCACGCTGACGATGCTGGACGCGCTGCCGCTGAACGCGCACGGCAAGATCGACCGACGTGCACTTCCGACGTCGGCGGTGGAGTCCGCGGATTCTGCGGAAATCCTGGCCGACGCGGGCGAGACGGTGCGCGGGGTGGTGGAGATCTTCCGCGAGGTGCTGGCCGTAGCGGTGGGGGCGGAGGACGACTTCTTCGACGCGGGCGGGCACTCGCTGCTGGGCATGCTGGTGCTGTCGCGCGTGCGGCAGAGATGGGGCGTGGAGCTGCCGGTGCGCGCGGTGTTCGAGGCGCGCACGGCTGCCGCGCTGGCCGAGCGGATCGACGCGTCGGCCCGCACCGCCGGGCAGCCGCCGCTCGTCCGCGTTCCGAGATACGGCGCGCTCCCGCTCTCCTTCCAGCAGCAGGGCCTCTGGCTGGTCCATCAGATGGAGCGGCCGGGGATCGCGTTCTACAACATCCCGCTGGCCGTGCGCCTCACCGGCGAGCTGGACGTCGACGGGTTGCGCCGCGCGCTGGGCCAGGTGGTGCGCCGCCACGAGGCGCTCCGAACGACGTTTCGCTCCACCGCGGCGGGCGTGGAGCAGGTGGTGAACCCCGCATCCCCCGCTTTCCCGCTTCCGCTGAGCGACCTTTCCGCGCTGCCGTACGATGCAGCCGAGGCGCAGGCGCAGCGCATCGCCACCGCGGAGGCGTCGACGGCGTTCGACCTGTCGCGGGACGGCGTGCTGCGCGGGCGGCTGGTCCGCATCGGCCGTGACGAGCACCTGCTGCTGCTGACGGTGCACCACATCGCGGCCGACGGGTGGTCGATCGGCGTGCTGTTCCGGGAGATGGCGGCGCTCTACGAGGCGTTCCGCGAGGGCCGCCCATCGCCTCTCCCCGACCTGCCGGTGCAGTACGCGGACTTCGCGGCGTGGCAGCGCGGGTGGCTGAGCGACGAGGTGCTGGCGCCGCAGCTGGCGTACTGGCGCGCGCGCCTGGCGGACGCGCCGCGAGTGATGGAGCTGCCGACGGACCGGCCTCGGCCGACCGAGGGGCGCCACCGCGGCGGGATGCTGCGCTTCTCCGTCCCGGCGGACCTCGCCGCGCGGCTGCGGGAGACGGCGCGGCGGCACGACGCGACGACGTTCATGGTGCTGCTGGCCGCCTTCGACCTGCTGCTGCACCGGCTGGGCGGCGGGGACGACCTCGTCGTCGGCTCGCCGGTCGCCGGGCGGGCGCGGCCCGAGACGGAGGGGCTGATCGGCTTCTTCATCAACACCGTCGCGCTGCGGACGGACCTGGGCGGCGATCCCACGCCGGCGGAGTTGATCGGCCGCGTGCGCGAGGCCACGCTGGAGGCGTACGCGCACCAGGACCTGCCGTTCGAGCGGGTGGTGGAGGCGCTGCATCCGGACCGCGCGGCGGGGCTGAACCCCGTCTTCCAGGCGTCGTTCGCCCTGGGCAACGTGGAGATGGCGCCGGTGGACCTACCGGGCGTGCGCGTGCAGCCGCAGGACGTGCACAGCGGCACGGCCAAGTTCGACCTGTTCCTGGAGATGCACGAGCACGGCGGCGCGCTGCGTGGAGATTTGGAGTACGCGGCGGACCTGTGGGAGCCGGCGACGGCGGAGCGCATGGCCGCGCTGTACGTGCTCCTGCTGGAGGCGCTGGCGGACGACGCGGACCGTCCGCTCTCCGCGGCGCTTGCGGCGGCGGACGGGGCGGATGCGCGCGCGGAGGCGGAGGCGTGGAACCGCACGGCGCGCGGCTATCCGCGCGAATCCACCATCCACGCGCGCTTCGCGGAGATCGCGGCGGAGCGGACGGAGGCGGTGGCGCTGTCGTGGGACGGGGGGGAGATGACGTACGGGGAGCTGGACGCGCGTTCCAATCGCCTCGCCCACCACCTCGTCGGCAACGGTCTGCGGCCGGACCAGCCGGTTGCGGTGCTGCTGAACCGCTCGCCGGAGCTGGTCGTGGCGTTCCTGGCGGCGCTGAAGGCCGGGGGCGCGTACGTTCCCCTCAACCCGCACTACCCCGCGGCCCGCACGGCGCTGATGCTGGACGACTGCCGCGCGCGCGTCCTCGTGACGGACCGCGCCTTCCTCGCCGACCTGCCGGCCGATCGTCCGCCGACGGTGCTCGTGGACGACGCGGCGATCGATGCGGAATCGGCCGAGCCGACGTCCGTCGAGGTGCCCGCGGACGGCGCGGCCTACGTCATCTACACGTCGGGATCAACCGGGCGTCCGAAGGGCGTGGTGGTGCCCCACCGCGCGGTGCTGCGCCTGGTGCTGAACGCGGACTACGCGGAGCTCGGGGCGGGGGAGACGTGGCTGCAGATGGTGCCTGCGTCGTTCGACGTTTCGACGCTGGAGGTGTGGGTGCCGCTGCTGAACGGCGGGCGCAGCGCGATGTATCCGCCCGTGACGCCGGACCCGGCGGAGATCGGCGCGTTCATCCGCCGCCACGGGGTGACGTCGGCGTGGCTGACGTCGGCACTCTTCCACCAGGTGGTGGACCAGGACGTGGGCGCCTTCGCCCCGCTGCGGCAGCTGCTGTCGGGCGGTGACGTGGTGTCCGCGCCGCACGCCCGGCGCGTGCTGGACGCGTTCCCGGGCCTGCGGCTGATCAACGGCTACGGACCCACGGAGAACACGACGTTCTCCACCTGCCGTACCGTGACGCGCGACGACCTGGAGCGCGTCTCCATCCCCATCGGCGTGCCCGTGGCGAGCTCCACCGCGTACGTGCTGGACGAGCGCATGCGGCCGGTGCCGGCGTGCGTGCCCGGCGAGCTGTACGTGGGCGGCGACGGCGTGGCGCGTGGCTACCTGAACCAGCCCGCGCTCACCGCCGGGCGCTACGTGCCGGACCCGTTTGCCGCCACCCCCGGCGCGCGCCTCTATCGGACGGGAGACCGCGCGCGGCGGCGGGCGGACGGTGCGCTGGAGTTCCTGGGCCGCATCGACCAGCAGGTGAAGATCCGCGGCCACCGCACCGAGCCGGGCGAGCTGGAGGCGGTGCTGGAGCGGCATCCCTCCGTCGCGAGCGCCGTCGTCGTCGTGCGCGGGGACGCGGGGGGCGACCGGCGGCTGGCGGCGTACGTCGTTCCCGCGCGCACGGCCGACGCGCGCGATCTGCCGGCGCACCTGCGCGAGCACGTGCGCGGGGTGCTGCCGGAGCACATGGTGCCCGCGTCCGTGACGGTGATGGATGCGATCCCGCTGACGGCCAACGGCAAGGTGGACCGCCGCGCCCTGCCCGAGCCGGAGCCGCTTCGGCCGGACGAGGCGGACGGGACGGAGCCGTCGACCGAGACGGAGCGGCGGCTGGCCGGGATGTGGGGCGAGCTGCTGCGCGTGGAGCGGGTGTACGCGGACGACCACTTCTTCGCGCTGGGCGGGCACTCGCTGCTGGCGGCGCAGATGGCGGCGCGCGTGCGTGAGGAGCTCGGAGTCGGCCTGTCGCTGCCCGCCGTGCTGAAGGCGGGCACCGTGGCCGCGCTGGCCGCGGCCGTGGACGCGGAGGTCGCGGCCGTGCAGGCGGAGCTGGAAGCCGAGCTGGCGGGGCTGAGCGACGAGGAGGTTCGCGCGCTGCTGGAGGCGGAGGAGGCGTGGGACGGCTCCACGGTGAGGGGAGGCTGAGGCGGAGATGACGGACGTCGCGAACCGCCCGCAGGATCTATCGCCGGAGCGCCGCCGGCTGCTGGAGCTGCGGATGCGCGCCCGGCAGGCGCAGGCCGCCGGCCCCGAGCTGCACCCCCGCGCCCGCCCGGACGGCACGGCGCCGCTCTCCGCCTCGCAGGCGCGGCTGTGGGTGCTGGACCGCATGGAGCCCGGCAACGGCGACTATTCGGCGTCGCTGCCCCTGCGCGTCCGCGGGCCGCTGGACGTGGACGCGCTCCGCCGCGCGCTGGAGACGGTGGTCGGGCGGCACGAGTCGCTGCGCACCACCTTCACCGAGCGCGACGGCGTGCCGGTGCAGGTGATCCATCCGCCGAAGCCCGTTCCGCTGGTCGCCGCCGATCTCTCCGCCCTGTCCGCGGACGGGCGCGAGGCGGAGGTGCGCCGGCGCGCGGACGTGGACGCGGGGACGGGGTTCGACCTGGAGGCGGGGCCCGTCTTCCGCGCCACGTTGCTGCGGCTGGGGGACGAGGACCACGCGTTGTTGCTGACGATGCACCACATCGTCACCGACGGGTGGAGCATGGGCGTGCTCGCGCGCGAGGTGGGCGAGGCCTACGCCGCCCACCGCGAGGGCCGCGCGCCCGAGCTGCCCCCGGTACCGGTGCAATACGCGGACTTCGCGGCGTGGGAGCACGAGCTGCTGCGCGGCGCGGAGCTGGAGCGGCTGGCGGCGTTCTGGCGCGAGGCGCTGGCGGGTGCGCCGCCGTCGCTCGACCTGCCGGCGGACCACCCGCGCCCGCCCCGCGCGAGTCGCGCGGGAGGCCTGGCGCACGCGCGGATCACGCCCGCGCTGGCGGAGCGGCTGCGGGCCTTCGCGCAGGGGCAGGACGCCACGCTCTTCCACGTGCTGATGGCGGCGTTCCGCGTCGTCCTCGCCCGCCACTCGGGGCAGGACGACGTGGTGATCGGCACGCCGCTGGCCAACCGGCCGCGGAGCGTGCTGGACGGGCTGATCGGCTTCTTCGTGAACACCGTTCCCCTGCGCGGCCGGGTGCGCGCGGACGCGACCTTCGCGGAGATGGTGCGGGCGGAGAAGCAGACGGCGTACGCGGCCGCGCAGCATGCGGGGCTGCCGTTCGACCGGATGGTGGAGGAGCTTCGCGTGACGCGCGACCCGGCGCGGAACCCGGTGTTCCAGGCGATGCTGGCCTTGCAGAACACGCGCACGGAGCCGCCGGCGCTGGCCGGCGCGGAGGTGACGCAGATCGACTCCGACGCCGGGGTCGCGCGCTTCGAGCTGACGCTGGACCACTGGCTGGACGCGGACGGCGGAATCGGCGTGCACGCCGAGTTCGCGCGCGAGGTGTTCGACGCCGCCACGGTGGATCGCATCCTCGACCACTTCGTCCATGTTCTGGAGCAGGGCTGCGCAACCCCGCACACCCGCCTCGCCGGGCTGCGCCATGCGCCGGACGCCGAGGTCGCGCAGGCGGAGGCGTGGGGGCGCGGCGCCGTCGACCTGCCGTGCACCGAGACGCTGCACGGGATGATCGCGGCGCAGGCGGCGCTCACGCCGGACGCCCCGGCACTGGCGTGGGACGGCGGATCGCTGACGTACGCGGAGATGGTGGCTCGCGCGGAGATCCTCGCGCGCCGGCTGCGGGGCATGGGGGTGGGCCCGGAGAGCGTCGTCGGGATGATGCTTCCGTCGTCGCCCGAGGCCGTCGTCGCCATCCTGGGCATCCTGCGGGCGGGCGGCGCGTACCTGCCGCTCGATGCGGCGAATCCCCCGGCCCGCATCGCCCACGCGCTCGCGGACTCCCGCGCCGTGGCCGTCGTCGGCTATCCGGCCGGCGCGGCGCTCGCCTCCGATCTTCCGTTCGTCGCGATCACGGGCCTCGAATCGTTCGCCGGCATCGAAGAATCGACCGACTCGACCGACTCGGCGGACTCGGCAGACTCGGCAGACTCGGCAGACTCGGCAGACTCGGTTGGGCCGGGGGATGCGGAGGATGCACTGTCCGCCGAGGTCCGCGCGGAGAGCCTGGCGTACGTCATCTACACGTCCGGGTCGACGGGCACGCCGAAGGGCGTCGGGGTGGCGCACGGGCCGGCGGCGATGCATGCGCGGGCGGTGGCGCGGGAGTACCGGCTGCGCGCGGACGACCGGTGCCTGGGATTCGCGGCGCTGACCTTCGACGCGTCGGTGGAGCACATCTTCGGCACGTTCGCGGCGGGCGCGTGCCTGGTCCCACGGACGGAGGTGTGGGGGCCGGCGGAGCTGGCGCGGCACGTGGAGCGGCTGGGGATCACGGCCGCGCTGACCTCCACCGGCTACTGGACGCAGCTCACCCACGACGACGCCGTGCTGTCGTCGCTGCGCGGAAACTTGCGGCTGCTCTCCACGGGCGGCGAGGAGATGCGGGCGGACGCGGCGTGCGCGTGGTACGCCAGGCCCGGCGGCGCGCAGCTCGACAACGCTTACGGGCCCACGGAGGCGGTGGTCACCGCCGCGTTCTTCCGCGTGCCGCAGGACTTCGCCGCGTCGAACCCGGCGCGCGTTCCCGTCGGCGGGCCGATCTCCGGGCGCACGCTGCGGGTGCTGGATGACGCGCTGAACCCCGTCGGCATCGGCGTGCCGGGCGAGCTGTGCATCGGAGGGTTCGGCCTGGCGCGCGGGTACCTGGGGCGGCCGGCGCTGACGGCCGAGCGCTTCGTGCCCGACCCCGCTGGCGAGCCGGGGGCGCGGATGTACCGTACCGGGGACCGTGCCCGGTGGCGCGAGGACGGCCTGCTGGACTACCTGGGGCGCGCGGACGAGCAGGTGAAGGTGCGGGGCTACCGCATCGAGCTGGGCGAGGTGGAGGCCGCGCTCCGCACGCACTCCTCCGTCGTGGACTGCGCCGTGGCTGCGCGGCCGGACGCCTCCGGGACGCTGAACCTGGTCGCGTACGTCGTCCCTGGCGGCGGCGCGCTGCCCGATCCCGCGGAGCTGCGCGCGCACCTGGCGGCGCGGCTGCCGGAGTACATGCTGCCCGCCGCCTTCGTCGTGATCGGCGCCATCCCGCTGACGACGGCCGAGAAGGTGGACCGCCGCGCCCTTCCGGAGCCGGCGACGGTGGACGCCGCGCGCTCCTTCGCCCGGCCGGAGACGCCGGACGAGGTCGCGCTGGCGGCGATCTGGACGGAGCT
The DNA here is from genome assembly GCA_028287185.1 of Gemmatimonadota bacterium. Taxonomy (GTDB): domain Bacteria; phylum Gemmatimonadota; class Gemmatimonadetes; order Longimicrobiales; family Longimicrobiaceae; genus JAQBQD01. The sequence continues at coordinate 10,497 of JAQBQD010000043.1, forward strand.
GCTGGGTGTCGAGAGGGTCGGCGCGGAGGACGACTTCGTATCGCTGGGCGGGCACTCGCTGCTGGGCGTGCGCGTGATCTCGCGGATCGCCGGACGCCTGGGCGTGGAGGTGCCGCTGCGCGCGGTGTTCGAGGCGCCGACGGTCCGCACGCTCGCCCGCCGAGTGGCGGATGCCCGCGCGTCCACGGGCGTGTCGAGGACGGCTCCGATCCCGCGGGCGGACCGCTCGGCGCCCCTGCCGGCGTCGTTCGCGCAGGAGCGGATGTGGTTCCTGCAGCAGCTCGATCCCGGCTCGGCCGCGTACAACATCGCGCTCGCGCTGCGGCTGCATGGCGGGCTGGATTCGGACGCGCTTCGCCGCGCGCTGGCCGAGGTCGTCCGCCGCCACGAGGTGCTGCGCACGGGGTTCGCCGCGGGCGAGGCCGGGCCGGTGCAGGTGGTGATGGGGGACGACGCGTTCGGCTGGGAATCCATCGACCTGTCGCACCTCACGCCCGATGTAGGGGGGGCGGAGGCGGCACGGCGAGCGGAGGCCGATGCCCGCGAGCCGTTCGACCTCGCGCGCGGGCCGGTGATGCGCGCGGTCCTCGTGCGCATTTCGGCCCACGAGCACGTGCTGTCGCTGGCGATGCACCACGTCGCGAGCGACGCGTGGTCGTGGGAGGTGATGAACCGCGAGCTGGGCGCGCTGTACGCCGCGTTCCGCGAGGGCCGTCCATCGCCCCTGCCCGAGCTGCCGGTGCAGTACGCGGACTTCGCGGCGTGGCAGCGCGGATGGCTGCGCGGTGCGGAGATGGAGCGGCAGGCGGCGTTCTGGCGCGAGCGGCTGGCGGGCGCTCCGGCGGTGCTGGAGCTGCCCACGGACCGGCCCCGCCCGGCCGTGCAGGACCTGCGCGGCGCCCTGCACCCGTTCCGTATTCCCGCGGACGTGGCGGATGCCGCGCGGGCGCTGGCGGCGAGCGAGCGCGCGACGCCGTTCATGGTGCTGCTGGCCGCGTTCGCCGTCGTGCTCCAGCGCTGGAGCGGCGACGACGACGTGGTGGTCGGCACGCCCGTCACCAGCCGTCCGCGGGCCGAGCTGGAGCCGCTGATCGGCTTCTTCAGCAACACGCTGCCCGTCCGCGCAAGCCTGGCCGGCCGCCCCGCCTTCCGCGAGGTGCTGCGCCGGGTGCGCGAGACCGCGGTGGACGCGTTCGCGCACCAGGACCTGCCGTTCGAGCGGATGGTGGACGAGGCGAAGGCGGAGCGCAGCCTGAGCCACACGCCGCTCTTCCAGGTGATGTTCTCGCTCCAGCACGGCTCCGCGACGGAGCTGTCGCTGCCGGGCATCACCGCGACGGACGCCGGCGTCGACCCCGGCACGTCGCGCTACGACCTGACCGTGCTGCTGAGCGACGGGCCCGCCGGCGCCCTCGACGGCCAGGCGGAGTTCGCCACCGCGCTGTGGGACGAGCCGACCATCGCCCGGCTGACGGCGCACCTCGCCGCCCTCCTCGGCGCGGCGACGGCGGACCCGGACGCGCCCGTCGCCACGCTGCCCCTGCTGCCGGCGGACGAGCACGCGCGGGTGGTCAACGTCTTCAACCGCACCGAGATCGAGCTCGACGGCAGGCTCGTCCATCACCTCGTCTCCGATACCGCCGCTCGGACGCCCGACGTGGTCGCCGTCGAGCACGCGGGCGAGTCCGTCACCTACGCGGAGCTGGAGGCACGCGCGAATCGCCTGGCGCACCGGCTCGTGCGCCTGGGCGTCGGCCGGGACGTGCGTGTGGCAGTGGCGCTGGAGCGGTCCATCGACATGGTCACCGCCGTGCTCGCGGTGCTGAAGGCAGGCGGGTGCTACGTCGCGGTCGATCCGGCGTATCCCGCGGACCGAATCGCCTACATGCTGGCGGACAGCCGCGCGGCCGTGGTGCTCACGACGTCCGTCGTCGCGGCGCGGCTGCCGGCGACGGACGCCACGGTCCTGCGCCTCGACGCCGCCGACCTTTCCGCCGAGCGGACGGATGCGCCGCGGGTAGAGGTCGACGCCGAGAGCCTGCTGTACGTGCTGTACACCTCCGGCTCCACGGGCCGGCCGAAGGGCGCCGCGCTGCCGCACCGCGCGCTGGCGAACGTGATCCGCTGGCAGGTGGCGCGCTGGCGGGATGATGCGCCCGCGCGGACGCTTCAGTTCGCGTCGCTGTCGTTCGACGTGTCGTTCCAGGAGATCTTCTCCACCTCGGCCGCCGGCGGCACGCTCGTGCTGATCGGCGACGACGCGCGACGCGACGCGGAGGCGCTCATCCGCCACCTGCGCGAGCATCGCATCGAACGCCTGTTCCTGCCGTTCGCGGCGCTCCAGAACCTCGCCGAAGCGGCGGAAGGGGGCGACGCGCATCTCCCCCATCTGCGCGCCGTCATCACCGCCGGGGAAGCGCTGCGCTCCACGCCGCAGCTCCGCGCCTTCTTCCGCGCGAACCCGCGGGCGGCGCTGGAGAACCAGTACGGGCCCAGCGAGACGCACGTCATCTCCGCACACGTGGTCGACGGTGACCCGGAGGCGTGGCCGGCGCTGCCGCCAGTCGGCGCGCCGGTGGCGAACACGCGGCTGTACGTGATGGATGGCGAGATGCAGCCCGCGCCCATCGGCGTGCCCGGCGAGCTGTTCGCGGGCGGGGCCAACCTGGCCCGCGGGTACCTCGATCGACCCGCGCTGACGGCCGAGCGCTTCATCCCCGATCCGTTCTCCGCCACGCCCGGCGCGCGCCTGTACCGCACGGGCGACCGGGTGAAGTGGCGCGCGGACGGGGCGCTGGAGTACGTGGGGCGGACGGACTTCCAGGTGAAGGTGCGCGGCTTCCGGGTGGAGCCGGGCGAGGTGGAGGCGGCGCTGACGGAGCATCCCGCCGTCGTCCAGGCCGCCGTCGTGGCGCGGGGCGAGGGCGCGGAGCGGCGGCTGGCGGCGTACGTCGTCCCCGCCGCAGGCGCCGCGCCGACGGTGGCGGAGCTGCGCGCGCACCTGGCCGCCCGGTTGCCGGAGCACATGGTGCCGCGCGGGTGGCGGGTGATGGATGCGCTCCCGCTGACGCTCAGCGGCAAGGTGGACCGCCGCGCCCTCCCTGAGCCCGACGCCGCGCCGGCCGACGAAGGCCGCGTGGAGGCGCGCACGCCGGCGGAGGAGATGGTGGCGGACGCGTGGCAGGCGGTGCTGAAGGTGCGGCCCGGCGCCCACGACAACTTCTTCACGCAGGGCGGGCACTCGCTGGCCGCGACGCAGGTGGTGGCGCGCATCCGCCGCGCGTTCGGCATCGACCTGCCGCTCCGCGCGCTGTTCGAGGCGCCCACCGTCGCCGGGCTGGCGGTGCGCGCGGCGGATGCGCGGCGGGGCGGCCACCTCCAGCTTCCTCCGCTGCTCCCAGTCGATCGGGGAGCCGAGGCACCGCTGTCGTTCGCCCAGCAGCGCTTCTGGTTCGTGGAACGTATGGGTGCCGCGGGCGGGGCGTACAACATCCCCCTCCTGCTGACCCTCCGCGGGGAGCTGGACGTCGCCGCACTCCGCGCCGCGCTCGACGGCCTCGTCGCCCGGCACGAGGCGCTGCGGACCACGTTCCACCTGCGCGGCGGCCAGCCGGTGCAGGTCGTCGCTCCGGAGCACTCGGTCGATCTGCATCTCCACGACCTCGCCGGGCCCGACGGGTCGGCTGATGCGCGCGCGCACGCGGAGGCGGACCGCATCTCACGCGCGGAGTGGGAGGCGCCGTTCGACCTGGCGCGGGGTCCGCTGATGCGGGCGCGGCTTCTCCGCATGGCGGCGGATGAGCACCGGCTTCTGCTCACCTTCCATCACGTTGTCTGCGATGCCTGGTCGCTGAACGTGGCGTTCCGCGAGCTGGGCGAGCTGTACGGGGCGGCGGTGGAGGGAAGGGAGGCGGATCTGCCGCCGCTGCCGGTTCAGTACGCCGACTACGCCATCTGGCAGCGCGAGCGGCTGGACGGCGCCTCGCTGGAGGCGGAGCTGGGCTACTGGCGCACGCGGCTGGACGGCGCGGCGGTGATGGAGCTGCCGACGGACCGTCCGCGGCCGCCCGTGCAGGGCTTCCGCGGCGCGATGGTGCCGTTTCGCCTGGGCGCGGAGACGGCCGCGGGCGTGGCCGCACTCGCGCGGAGCGAGGGCGCGACGCCGTTCATGGTGCTGCTCGCCGCCTTCGACGTGCTGCTGTCGCGCTGGACGGGGGTGGAGGACGTCGTCGTCGGCTCCCCCGTCGCCGGGCGCGTGCCGGAGGAGACGGAGCCGCTGGTCGGTGTCTTCGTGAACACCCTGGCGCTGCGCACGGACGTCGGAGGAAATCCCAGCTTCCGCGAGGTGGTGTCGCGGGTGCGGGAAGCGACGCTGGACGCGTACGCCCACCAGGAGGTGCCGTTCGAGCGGCTGGTGGAGGAGCTGAAGGTGGGCCGCAGCCTGGACCGGCATCCGCTGTTCCAGGTGATCTTCTCCATGCACGCCGGCGGGTTCACGGCGCCGGAGATGCCGGGCCTGTCGGTTGCCGTGGCCGAGGGGGAAGGGGACACCAGCAAGGTCGATCTCGTCCTCGCGATGTCCGAGGATGCTGGCGAGCTGGACGGCGTCTTCCAGTACGCATCCGACCTGTTCGACGAGACGACCATCCGGCGGATGGCGTCGCACCTGGCAGCGCTGCTGGACGCCGCGCTGGCGGACCCCGCGCGCCCGGTCGCCGCGCTGCCGCTGATGCCGGCCGAGGAAGCCGCGCGGCTGGACACCTTCCACGGCGCGGCGGCGGACTATCCGCGCGGCGCCACGCTGCCCGCGCTGTTCGAGGTGCAGGCCGCGCGCACGCCTGACGCGATCGCCATCCGGTGGAACGGCGCCGCGACGACGTACGCGGAGCTGAACGCGGCGGCGAATCGGCTGGCGCACCGGTTGATCGCGCTCGGCGTCGGCCCGGAGGTGCGCGTCGCGGTGTGCATGGAGCGCACGCCGGAGATGGTGGCCACGCTGCTGGCGGTGCAGAAGGCGGGCGGCGGGTACGTGCCCATCGACCCGGCGTACCCGGCGGATCGCATCGCCTACATGCTGGAGGATTCCGGCGCGTCTGTGCTGCTGACCCACGCGCGCATCGCCGACCGGCTGCCGCCGTTCACCGGGACCACGATCCGGGTGGACGCCGATCGCGCGGAGATCGATCGTCAGCGCGCGGAGAATCCGTGCGTCCCGGTCGATCCGCGCAACCTCGCGTACGCCATCTACACCTCCGGATCGACGGGCCGGCCGAAGGGCGTGCAGATCGAGCATCGCAGCGCGGCGACGCTCGTCCACTGGCTTCGCGGACACGTGTCCGACGATGAACGGCGGGCGGTGCTGGCATCCACCTCCATCTCGTTCGACGTCTCCGTCGCGGAGATCTTCGGCACGCTGTGCTGGGGCGGCACGATCGTGCTCGTCCGCGACGCGCTGGCGCTGGCGGAGACGCGGGAGCCGGTGGTGCTCGCCAGCATGGCTCCCAGCGCCGCCGCCGAACTGCTGCGCATGGGCGCCATCCCGCCGACGCTGCGCGTGCTGAACCTGGGCGGAGAGGCACTGCCGAACGCGCTGGCCCAGGGGCTTCACGCGCTCGGCACGGTGCAGCGCGTGGGCAACTTCTACGGGCCCACGGAGGATACGACGTACTCCACGTGGTCGATCGTGGAGCGCGGGGCGAGCCGCGTCTACGTGGGCCGCCCCGTGGCGAACACGCGGGCGTACGTGCTGGATCGCAACCTCCGGCGCGTTCCCCTCGGCGTGCCCGGCGAGCTGTGGCTGGCTGGCGACGGCCTGGCGCGCGGCTATCACGACCGCCCGACGCTCACGGCGGAGCGCTTCGTCCCCGATCCGTTCTCCGCAGAGGAAGGCGCGCGCATGTACCGCGTGGGCGACCTCGTCCGCTGGAGGCTGGACGGGCAGCTCGAGTACCTGGGACGTCTCGACCACCAGGTGAAGATCCGCGGCCACCGGGTGGAGACGGGCGAGATCGAGGCCGTTCTCGCCGGACACCCGCGCGTCCGCGAGGCCGCCGTCGCCGCGCGCGAGGACGTGCCGGGCGATGCGCGGCTGGTGGCGTACGTCGTCGCGGCGGACGCATCGACCGAACCCACGCCCGCGGAGCTGCGCGAGCACCTGAAGGCGCGTCTGCCGGAGTACATGGTGCCCGCCGCGTGGGTGATGATGGACGCGCTGCCGCTGAACCCCAACGGCAAGGTGGACCGCCTGCGCCTTCCCGCGCCGGGCGAGCGCGAGCGCACCCCGGCCGACGCCGCGCCGCGCACGGAGACGGAGCAGACCGTCGCCCGCGTGTGGCGCGAAGTCCTTGCCATTCCGCACGTGGGCGTGGACGAGAACTTCTTTGAGATCGGCGGCCATTCGCTGCTGCTGGCGCGCCTTCAGGAGCGGCTGAACGAGACCTTCGGAAGCTCGCTGAGCTTCGTCGACCTCTTCCAATTCTCCACCGTCGCCGCCCTTTCCGAGCGCCTGGCGCCGCCCGTGTCCACGGTGGACGATAGCGCGTCCGATGTCCCCGCGCCGAGCCCGACACCCGGCCGCGGAACCAGCCGCCGCGAGATGGTGCGGCGCGGGAGACGGTAGACCGGGCGATGCATCTCCATCGCGCGACGCGTTTCGGACGTCGGTCGCGAAAGAAACGGAAGCAGGACGCGCAGCATCCATCGACCAATCGGGCCTTTCTCGCGGCCCTGCATGGAGATAGACGGACTACATGAGCACCGATCTCGACGCGCAGTCCCATCATCCGCAGCCCGACGCCGCATCCGACGCGGCGGCGGAGTTCGACGCGTCCGGCGCGAGCGACCTGGACGTGGCCATCGTCGGCATGGCGGGCCGCTTTCCGGGCGCGGACGACCTGGACGCGTTCTGGGCCAACCTCCGCGATGGGGTGGAGTCCATCTCCTTCTTCACGGACGACGAGATGCGGGCCGCGGGCGTGTCCGAGGCGGAGCTCACGCATCCGGACTACGTGAAGGCCATCGGGCGTCTGCGCGACGTGGAGCACTTCGACGCCGGCTTCTTCGGCTACAGCCCGCGCGAGGCGGAGGTGCTGGAGCCCGGCCATCGCCTGTTCCTGGAAGTCGCGTGGGAGGCGCTGGAGGACGCGGCGGTGGACCCCGCGCGCGTGGCGGGGCGTGTGGGCGTGTACGCGGGCGTGGGCTCCAGCGGCTACACCGAGCGCCACGTGAAGCCCAACGCGGCGCTCATGGAGTCCGCCGGCGACTTCCAGGTGAGCCTGGGCAGCGAGAAGGACTTCGTCGCCACGCGCACGTCGTACAAGCTGGACCTGCGCGGGCCCAGCCTGGCCGTGCAGACCGGGTGCTCCACCTCGCTGGTGGCCGTGCACCTGGCCGCGCAGAGCCTGCTGCGCGGCGAGTGCGACGTGGCGCTGGCGGGCGGCGCGTCCGTCATCGTCCCGCAGACCACGGGCTACACCTGGGCGCACGGCTCCATCGTCTCGCCGGACGGGCACTGCCGCGCCTTCGACGCGCGCTCGGCCGGCGCGGTGTCGGGCAGCGGCGTGGGCGTGGTGGTGCTGAAGCGCCTGGACGATGCGCTGCGCGACGGCGACCCGGTGCGCGCGGTGATCCGCGGAAGCGCCGTCAACAACGACGGCGGGGCGAAGGTGGCCTTCACCGCGCCGGGCGTGGAGGGCCAGGCGGCCGTCATCAAGGAGGCGCTGGAGGCCGCGGACGTGGAGCCGCAGACGGTGACGTACGTGGAGGCGCACGGCACGGGCACGGACCTGGGCGACGTGATCGAGATCGCCGCGCTCACCCGCGCCTTCCGCGAGCGCACGGACCGCGCGGGCTTCTGCGCGGTGGGCTCGGTGAAGACCAACATCGGCCACCTGGATACCGCCGCGGGTATCGCCGGGCTCGTCAAGACGGTGCTGGCGATGGAGCACGCGCAGATCCCGCCCACGCTGCACTTCCAGGCGCCCAACCCGCGCATCGCCTTCGCCGCCGGCCCGTTCTACGTGGCCGCGGGCGAGACGGTGGCGTGGGAAACCGACGGCGGGCCGCGCCGCGCGGGCGTCAGCTCGTTCGGCATCGGCGGCACGAACGCGCACGTGGTGCTGGAGGAGGCGCCCGCGCCGCAGCCGTCCGGCCCCTCGCGCCCCTGGCAGCTCCTGCTGACCAGCGCCCGCAGCGCCGCCGCCGCCCGCGATTCCACCGCGCGCCTGGCGGACCACGTCGAGCGGGATCCCGGCGAGCCGCTGGCGGACGTGGCGCACACGCTCCGCGAGGGGCGCCGCGCGTTCGCGCACCGGCGCATCGCCATCGTCCGCGAGGGGGAGGACGCGGCGGCCATCCTGCGTGGCGCCGTGCCGGAGCGTGTCGAGGCGGGCATCGCGGAGGCGGGCGCGCGCTCCGTCGCCTTCCTCTTCCCCGGCCTGGGCGACCATCACCCCAACATGGCGCGCGGGTTGTACGAGGCCGAGCCCGCGTTCCGCGCGGAGGTGGACCGGTGCGCCGCCATCCTCCGCCCGCTGCTGGGGATGGATATCCGCGAGGCCATCTTCGCCGGCGATGCGCCGTCCGACGAGGCGCCGAAGGCCGGCGGCTTCGACCTGCGGGGAATGCTGGCGCGCACGGCTCCTTCCGCCGAGTCGGAGAGGCTGAACCGCACCGCCATCGCGCAGCCCGCGGTGTTCGCCATCGACTACGCGCTGGCGAAGCTGTGGATGAGCTGGGGCGTGGTGCCCGAGGCGGTGATCGGCCACTCGCTGGGCGAATACGCTGCCGCCTGCATCGCCGGCATCCTGTCGCTGAAGGACGCGCTCGCGCTGGTCGCGGGCCGCGCGCGCGCCATCGAGCCGCTGCCTGGTGGGGCGATGCTGGCCGTCTCGCTCGATCCGGACACAGTCTATCCGTATCTCTCGACCGATGTGTCGATCGCCACGGTGAACGCGCCGGGGCTCTGCGTCGTCGCGGGACCGGAGGACGCGGTGGCATCCGTCGAGGCGCGGCTGGCGGCGGACGGGATCGTCGCGCGCAGGCTGGCGACCACGCACGCGTTCCACACGCCGATGCTTGCGCCGGCGGCGGGGCGCCTGGCGGAGATCGCCGGCTCCGTGCGTCTGCGCGCGCCGCGCATCCCCATGGTCAGCAACGTGAGCGGAACCTGGATCACGGACGCGGAGGCGACGGACCCGGCGTACTGGACGCGGCACATGCTGGGCACCGTGCGCTTCGCGGAGGGCGTGGGCGAGCTGCTGCGCACCCCCGGCCGCGTGCTGCTGGAGGTGGGCCCCGGGCAGACGCTTACGACGTTCGTGCGCCAGCGCCCGGGGGAGGGCGAGCAGGCCCCCGTCGCCGTGATCCCGTCCATGCGCTACGCCTACGACCGGCGGCCGGACCAGGCGGTGCTGCTGGAGGCGATGGGCCGCCTGTGGCTGGCCGGCGTGGCGCCGGACTGGACGGCGTTCCGCGGGCGCGAGCTGCGCCGCAAGCTCCATCTGCCGACGTACCCGTGGGAGAAGCAGCGCTACTGGGTCGATGCGCTCCCCGAGAACGCGCTCCCGTCCGCCCGCGCCAGCACGGACCCGGCGGACTGGACGTACGTGCCCGACTGGCGCCGCGCTCCGGCTCCCGCGCCGTCGGCCGCCCTCGTCCGGATCCTCGTGGTGGCGGAGGACGACTCGGGCGATGCGCTCGCCGCGGCGCTCCGGGCGCTGGGCCGCACCGTCACCGTGCGCCGCGCATCCGCCGCCACCGACCGCGACGGCTTCCGCGCGATGGCGGACGCGGACTTCGATCCGCCGCACGCGGTGGTGTGCGTATCCAACGACGCGGTCACGCTGCTGATGCTGGCGGAGGCGCTGGCGCACGCCGAGAGCTCCGCGCGCCTGGTCGCCGTCACCCGCGACGCGCAGGACGTGACCGGCCGCGAGCCGCTGGACGTGGCCGCCGCGTCCGTCGCCGCGGCGTGCCTGGTGGTCACGCAGGAGCACGCGCCGCTCCGCGCACGCGCAGTGGACGTGCAGGCGGACGCGCGCGAGATCGGTCGATTGGCGGCGGAGATCGTCGCGGACGCGGATGACTCCGTGGTCGCCCTGCGCGGCCCGCACCGGTGGACGCGCGGCTTCCGCGCCGTGAAGCCCTCCACTCCGTCCGCGGCGCTCCGCGACGGCGGCGCATACGTGCTCGTCGGCGGCATGGAGGGCCAGAACGCCGTCTTCGCCCGCGCGCTCGCCCGCGTCCCCGGCGTCCGTCTCGCCACGGTGACGGCATTGGGTGATTCGGTTGATGGATTCCGTGGAGTCGACGGTTTCGATGCAGGCATCATCGCCTTCCGCGCCGATCCCACCGATGCCGCAGCGCTGTCGACTGCGTTCCGCGAGGCGGAGGCGCGGTTCGGGCGTATCGACGGCGTGCTGTGGACACCCGGCGGTTCCGCGCTCTCCCTCGCCGCCGCGGATGAGGCAAAGCCGTCGTGGCGCGGCGACCTTGAACGCGCGCTGGCGGAGATGGCGGCGCTGGAATCCGCCGTGGGGGATCGGCCGATGGACTTCTGCCTGATCGACTCCTCACTCGCCGGCGTCCTGGGCGGCGTGGGCCTGGTGTGCGCGGCGCTGCTGCACGCGCAGGCGGACGCGTTCGCGCAGCACCACGCCCGCACGTCCGCCGCGCGCTGGACGAGCGTCGCCGCGGACCGCTGGCTTCAGCCGGGCGAGACGGCCGGCGGCCTGCCGTTCGACTCGGCCGATGCGGTGCTGGCGCGCGTGCTGGCGATGGCCGCCCAGCCGCAGGTGCTCGTCTCGCCCGACGACCTGGACGCCCGCCTCCGCGGCGCCACGCACCCCGCCGTGCGCCCGGCCGGGACGGGGCTCTATGCGAGGCCCGACGACCTGGGCATCGACTACGCCGCGCCGCAGACGGAGCTGGAGGAGCGGATCGCCGCCGTGTGGCAGGACCTTCTGGGCCTGGAGCGCATCGGCATCCACGACGACTTCTTCGCCCTCGGCGGCCACTCGCTGCTCGCGACGCAGATCATCAGCCGCCTGCGCGACCAGTTCGAGCTGGAGCTGCCGCTGGCGGTAATCTTCGAGGCCCCGACCGTCGCCAAGATGGCCGTCCTCGTGGAGGACGCCTTCTTCGCCGAAGTCGAGGGGCTGAGCGAAGAAGAGGTGGACGCGCTGATCGACGCCTGAGCTCGGCCGACCCGGCGTCCGGAGCATCGCTCGACCGCCGTCCGCCGACCACACCGCCGGGCGCGCGTCGTTTGCATCGACCCCCCCACCGCGGGCGACGCCGACGGCGGAAGCTCGCGAATCCACAAGACCTGACACCCTGACCGGGTTCTTCGATACCGATGGACACCACCGACCGCCTGGACACGCTCTCGGAGAAGAAGCGCGCGCTGCTGGAAGCCCGCATGCGCGGAAAGGCGCACGCCCCGCAGCGCCGCGAGGTCATCGCGCGCGCGGCCGGCGAGGGGCCGGCGTTCCCCATGAGCTTCGGGCAGGAGCGCATGTGGTTCCTGGCGCAGGTGGAGCCCGAGAACCCCATGTACAACGTGCCCATCACCATCACGGTGCGGGCCGACCTGGACGTGGCGCTGCTGGAGCGCGCGCTGGCGCTGGTCGTCCGGCGGCACGAGGCGCTGCGCACCGTGTTCCGCATGGTGGACGGCGCGCTGAAGCAGGTGGTGATGGAGCCCTTCCAGCCGCGCGTGGAGGTGTTCGACGTGCGCGACCGGCTGGCGGCTGCGGGCGGCGACGCGCGCGACGAGGTGCTGCGGATGGCGGCGGACGAGGGCGCGCGCCTGCTGGACGTGGGCGCGCTGCCGCTGTTCCGGGTGACGCTGCTTCGCATCAGCGCCGAGCGGTACGCCATGGTCATCACCGTGCACCACATCGCGACGGACGGGTGGAGCTATCCCCTCATCCTGCGTGAGATGGACCTGTTCTACGCCGACCTGGTGCTGGGCCGCGCTCACACCCTGCCGGAACCCGCGCTGCGCTTCGTGGACTACGCCGTGTGGCAGCGAGGCTGGCTCACCGGTGAGACGCTGGACCGGCAGGTGGCGTACTGGCGCGAGCACCTGGCCGGCGCGCCGTCGCTGGCCGTGCCCACGGACCGGCCGCGGCCGCCCGTGCAGAGCTACCGCGGCACCTTCCACAATTTCGCCATCCACCGCGAGCTGACGCGCGCGCTGCACGAGCTGGGGCGCCGCGAGGCGGCCACGCTCAACATGGTGATGATGGCGGCGTTCTACGCGCTGCTGGGGCGCTGGGCGGGGCAGGACGACGTGGTGGTGGGCACGCTGCTGGGCAACCGCAACCGGCCCGAGATCGAGGAGATCATCGGCTTCTTCGTGAACACGGCGGCGCTGCGGGTGCGGCTGGACGGCGATCCCACCTTCGCCGAGGTGGTGCGGCGGACCCGGCGCGCCGTGCTGGACGCGGACCGCCACCAGGACCTGCCGTTCGAGAAGCTGGTGGACGAGCTGGGCCTGGAGCGCGACCCGTCGCGGCATCCGCTCTTCCAGGCGATGTACTTCCACCACAGCTACGTGCTCTCGCACCGCCCGCCCGAGGAGGGCTTCCAGACGCTGCTGGATCCGCAGCCGCTGCACCGCGAGACGGGCATCTCGCTGATCGACACCGGCGTCAGCAAGTTCGACCTGATGATGTGCACGGTGGAGCTGGACGGCGCGCTGGACACGCTGGTCGAGTACTCCACCGACCTGTTCGACGCTGCCACCATCCGCCGCTTCGGCCGCCACCTGGTCGCGCTGCTGGAGCAGGCCGTCGCCAGCCCGGACGCGCCGGTCTCCACCCTGTCGCTGCTCACGGCGGAGGAGCGTGAGACGGTGCTCGGCGCGTGGTCCGGCCAGGCGTCGGAGCTCCCGCGCGACGCGTCGATCCCCGCGCTGTTCACCGAGCACGCCGCCGCGACGCCGGACGCGCCCGCCGTCGTCTTCGCGGGCGAGCGGCTCTCGTACGCGGAGCTGGATGCCCGCGCGAACCGCATCGCCCGTCGTCTCCACACGCTCGGCGTGGGGCCCGGCGACCGCGTGGGCGTGGCGATGGAGCGCTCGGCCGATCTCATCGTCGCGCTGCTCGCGGCGCTGAAGGCGGGCGCCTCGTATCTCCCGCTCGATCCGTCATATCCCGCGCCGCGGCTGGCGTTCCTGCTGGCGGATGCCCGCGCGGCCGCCCTCGTCGTCGCGGACGCGGTGCCGGACGCGCTGGCGGACTTCGCCGGTCCCGTGCTCTCCCTCGCCCGCGATTCCGAGTCGATTGCCGGGGAGGACGCATCGCCCATCGACGCGACGGTCGGGGCCGATGCGGAGGCGTACGTCGTCTACACGTCGGGCTCGACGGGGACGCCGAAGGGGGTGGCGGTGCCGCACCGGGCGGTGGTGCGGCTGGTGCGCGGGGCGGACTTCGCGCGCTTCGCGGCGGACGAGGTGTTCATGCAGCTCGCGCCGGTGGCCTTCGACGCGTCCACGTTCGAGATCTGGGGCGCGCTGCTGAACGGCGCGTCGCTGGCCGTGCACCCCCCGCACCTTCCCGCGCCGGCCGAGCTGGGCGAGTTCATCCGCGCCAACGGGGTGACGACGGCGTGGCTCACGGCCGGGCTCTTCAACCAGGTGGTGGATGCGGACCCGGCGAACCTCCGCGGGCTGCGCCAGCTCCTCGTCGGCGGCGACGTGCTCTCCCCGCCGCACGTCGCCCGGGCGATGGCGGCGCTGCCGGAGCTGGCCGTCGTCAACGGATACGGTCCGACGGAGAACACCACGTTCACGGCCACGCACGCCGTCCGGCGCGAGGAGGCGGAGGCGGGCACCATCCCCATCGGCCGTCCCGTGGCGAACACGCGCATCTACGTGCTGGACGGGCGGATGCAGCCGTGCGGCGTGGGCATTCCCGGCGAGCTGTGCGCGGGCGGCGACGGCGTGGCGCATGGATACCTGGGCGCGGCGGCGCTGACGGCGGAGCGCTTCGTCCCCGATCCCTTCGCCGCGATCCCCGGCGCGCGCATGTACCGCACGGGCGACCGCGCGCGCTGGAACGAGCGCGGCGAGGTGGAGTTCCTGGGCCGGATGGACGAGCAGGTGAAGGTGCGCGGCTTCCGCATAGAGCCCGGCGAGGTGGAATCGGCCCTCGCGACGTACCCCGCCGTCCGCTCCGCCGCCGTGGTCGCGCGCGACGATGGCCGCGGGCGCCGCCTGGTGGCCTACGTGGTGCCGGCGGGTGGAGCGACGGTGGATTCCACCGATCTCCGCGTCCACCTCCGCGCCTCGCTGCCGGACTACCTCGTCCCGTCCGCCTTTATCACGATCGACGCGCTGCCGCTCACGCCCAACGGCAAGCTGGACCGCGCCGCCCTTCCCGCGCCCGATTCGGCGGAACCGACGGATGCGCAGTCGTCCGAATCCGCCGCGCCGTCGACTCCGGTGGAGGAGGCACTCGCCCGCATCTGGGCGCAGGTGCTTGGGCGCGAGCGCGTGGGCGTGCACGACAACTTCTTCGAGCTGGGCGGAGATTCCATCCTCTCCATCCAGGTGATCGTCCGCGCGACGGAAGCCGGCATCCGCCTCACGCCGCGGCAGATCTTCCAGCACCAGACCGTCGCCGAGCTGGCGGCCGTGGCCGGGACCGCGCCCGCGGTGGCGGCGGAGCAGGGAACCGTGACGGGCGATGCGCCGCTGACGCCCATCCAGCAATGGTTCTTCGATGGGGATGCGCCGGACCTGCAGCACTGGAACATGCCCGTGCTGCTGCGCGCCACGGAGCGCATCGACGCGGATGTCCTGGCGCGCGCCGTAGCCGCCATCGCCGAGCACCACGATGCGCTACGGATGCGGTTCGAGCGCGGCGCGACCGGCTGGCGCCAGTGGAACACCGACGCGGCGGAGGCGCCACCGGTGGACGTCGCCGATCTCTCCGCCGTTCCCGACGCGGAGCTGGAGGCGGCGATCGACTGCCGGTCCGCGGAGGCGCAGCGCGGACTCGACCTCGCGCGCGGACCGCTGCTGCGCGTGGTGCTGTTCGACTGCGGCCCGGCGCGTCCGCAGCGCGTGCTGATCGTCGCGCATCACCTGGTGATGGACGCCGTGTCCCTGCCGGTCGTCGCCGCGGACCTGGAGACGGCGTACCAGCAGACGGCGGCGGGCGATGCGGTGCGGCTGCCGGCGAAGACGACGGCGTTCCGCGACTGGGCGCGGCGCCTGGCGGACCACGCCGGCTCGCCGGAGCTGCGCAAGGAGGCGGACTGGTGGCGCGCCGCCATCCCCCGCGAGGTGCCGGCGCTGCCGGCGGACGACGCGGCGGCGACCGACACCGAGGTGGACGCGGAGATCGTGTCCGTGGAGCTGACGGCGGAAGAGACGGGCGTCCTCCTTCGTGACGCGCAGGCGGCGTACGGAGCGCAGATGCCGGAGCTTCTGCTCGCCGGCCTGGCGCGCGCGGTGGAGCGCTGGAGCGGCGCGTCGAAGGTGCTGGTGGATGTGGAGGCGCACGGGCGCGAGGAGCTGTTCGGGGACGTGGACCTGTCACGGACCGTCGGCTGGTTCACGGCCATCCACCCCGTGCACCTGTCTCTCGAAGGCCGCGCCGCGCCGGCCGACGCCGTCCGCGCCGTGAGCGAGACGCTGCGCGCGGTGCCGAACCGCGGCATCGGGTTTGGCGTGCTTCGCTGGCTCTCGCTGGAGCCGCGGGTACGCGCGGCGCTGCGGTCGCTCCCGCGCGCGCAGCTCAGCTTCAACTACCTGGGCCAGATGGACGCCGCCGCGCCCGCCGCCGGGTCGCTCTTCGCACCCGCCGACGAGGGCGTCGGCACCTACCGCGCGCCCGCCGCCCCCCGCCGCCACCGCATCGCCGTGGACGGCGGCGTGTGGAACGGACGCCTGCACCTCTCCCTCGTCTACGGCCGCCGCGTCTACCGCCGCGAGACGATGGAGCGCCTGGCGGACGCGTACACGAACGCCCTGCGCGAGCTGATCGCCGGATGTGCGGCGCCCGACGCCGCTGTGATCGCGGACATCGTCGCGACCGAGTTCGCCGCGGGCGTGGTCGGCGGCTGATCGGCGGATGGGTGAGGACCGTGATTGCGAACGCGGTCGACGGACGGAAGGTTCGCCCGCCGAGATGCGAGCGAGACCGTGGCCGCCGAGCCATCGGGTTGAAACCCGAGGCCGCAACTGCATATCCGCCGCCTTCGCGGGCTCGCTCCGCGCGGCGAAGGCCTCCTCGCGGACCGCAGGCATCGGCGTGCCGCGCGGAGCCTCGATCCCGCGCGGAGCCAGCCTCCGCAGGGAGGCTTCGCGCAGTCGTTGCCGCGGATTCATCCGCCTGTCGATGCCGATGACGCCCGTTGACGCCCGGTGACGCCCGGGGCGCAGGTCCACGGTTGATCCCCGAGATTGCCGTTGCACATCCACACCCCCACGGGTGCGAGACATAGATGACCGACACGTTGCTGGACGCAGGCTCAGAAGCATCTCCCGGCACGCCGCCGCCGCCCTCCATCTTCGTGCCCTCGGACTTTCCGCTGGCGCGGGTGACGCAGGCGGAGCTGGACGCGCTGCTGGCCGCGCAGGGCGGCGACGACGCGGTGGACGACCTGTATCCGCTCACGCCGCTGCAGCAGGGCATCCTGTTCCACGCGCTGGAGGCGCCGGGCAGCGGGCTGTACGTGGAGCAGCTCGGCCTCACCGTCCGCGGGCTGGACGCGGACGCGTACGCGCGCGCCTGGCAGATCGTGGTCGACCGCCACACGGCGCTGCGCACGGCCTTCGCCTCCGGCATGTCGGCGGAGCCGTTGCAGGTGGTGCACCGCGAGGCGGAGATGCCGGTGGAGCGCATCGACTGGAGCGCGCTGGCGGCGGATGAGCTTCGGGGGCGGCTGGATGAGCTGGCGGTAGAGGATGTGAGGCGCGGGTTCGACCTGGCCGCGCCGCCCCTGTTCCGGCTGACGCTGGTCCGCACGGGCGCGGACGAGCATCGCGTGCTCATCACCTTCCATCACCTGCTGCTGGATGGATGGTCCGCCGCGCGCGTGTTCGGCGAGGCGGACGAGGCGTACCGGTCGCTTCAGGCGGGTGAGCGGATCGATCTGCCCGAGCCGCGCCCCTTCCGCGACTACGTGGCCTGGCTGCTGCGGCGCGATCCGGAGCAGGCGGAGGCCTTCTGGCGCGGCGAGCTGGCGGGCTTCGCGGAGCCGACGGAGCTGGGCGTCGGGCGCGGTTCGACGGGGTCGGCGGAGAGCGCATCGACCGAGCAGACGTTCGTGCTCGCGGCGGACGAGGTGGAGGCGGTGCAAGCGCTGGCGCGGGGGGGCGGGCTCACGCTCAACACCGTGTTCCAGGGCGCGCTGGCCGTGCTCCTGGGCCGCTACTCGGGCCGCGACGACGTGGTGTTCGGCGCCGTCTCGTCCGGGCGCGACGGTGGGCTGGCGGGGGTGGAGGAGATCGTGGGGATGACGATCAACACGCTCCCCGTGCGCGCCCGCATCCCTCGCGACGCCCGCGTGGTTCCCTGGCTCCGCGCGCTGCAGGTCCGCCAGATGGAGGCGCGGCAGCACGACCAGACGACGCTCCACCGCGTGCAGAGGTGCAGCGGCGTCCCCGCGGATCGCCCGCTCTTCGAGGTGCTGTACGTCTTCGAGAATTACCCCATCGGTGCCGGCGGCGACGCGGAGACGGACGAGGCAGCCGCGACCGACGTGCAGATGGTTGAGCGCACCAACTATCCGCTCACCGTCACCATCATCCCGGGCGGGGAGACGCGGCTGCGCCTGACGTACGATGCCGCTCGGCTGACGGACGCGGAGGCGGAGCGGATGGCCGCGCACCTCCGCAGCCTCCTCGCCGCGATGGCGCGCGAGCCGGACGCCGCCCTGGCCGCGCTGCCGATGCTGGACGACGACGAGCGCCGTCTCGTCGTCGAGACGTGGAACGACACGGAGCGCCCCATCCCGCACGAATCCGTGCACGGCCTGTTCGCGGAGTGGGCGGCGAGGACGCCGGATGCCACCGCGCTCGCGTTCGAAGGCGGCCGGTTGACGTACGCGGAGCTGGATGCGGCGGCCACGCGGCTCGCCCGTCGCCTGCGGAGTGCCGGCGCCGGGCCGGAGGTCCGCGTGGGAGTGGCGGTGGAGCGCTCGCCGGCGCTGGTGGCCGCGCTGCTCGCCGTGCTGAAGGCGGGCGCAGCGTACGTGCCGCTCGACGCCGCGTATCCGCCGGAGCGCCTGGCGTTCATGCTGGCGGACGCGGACGTCTCCGTGCTCGTGGTTGATGGCGAGGTTCCCGCGCCGCTCGCCTCGTTCCCAGGCACCGTCGTCCGGCTGTCGGCCGACGAGGAATCGCCGGAGGCTCCGCTTCCCGAGTTGGATCCGGAGTCGCTGGCGCACGTGCTCTACACCTCCGGATCCACGGGCACGCCGAAGGGCGTCGCCATCACGCACCGCTCCGTGGTCCGCCTGGCGCGGACCGGCGCATTCGCGGAGCTGGGTCCGGGCGTGGTGATGCTGCACGTGGCGCCCGCGGCGTTCGACGCCTCCACGCTGGAGCTCTGGTGCCCGCTGCTGAACGGCGGCGCCGTCGCCATCCATCCGCCCACGCTGCCGACGCCGGAGGCGCTGGGCGCGTTCATCCGCCGCCACGGGGTGACGACGGCGTGGCTGACCGCCGGCCTCTTCCACCAGCTGGTGGAGGCCGGGCCCGGGAACCTGCGCGGCCTGCGCCAGCTCATGTCCGGCGGCGACGTGCTGTCGCCGGCGCACGTGGCGCGTGCCCTCGCGGCGCTGCCGGGGCTGGAGATCATCAACGGCTACGGTCCCACGGAGACGACGACCTTCGCGGCCGTCCACCCCGTGCGCGGCGAGGACGCGCACGGGGGCCCGCTGCCCATCGGCCGGCCCATCGGAAACACGCGCACCTTCGTGCTGGACGCGGAGATGCGGCCCTGTGCGGTGGGCGTGGCGGGCGAGCTGTTCGTCGGCGGCGCGGGGCTGGCGCGTGGGTACCTGGGCCGCGCGGCGCTGACGGCCGAGCGATTCGTCCCCGACGCGGTGAGCGGCCGCGAGGGCGAGCGGCTGTACCGCACGGGCGACCGCGCGCGCTGGACGGATGCGGGCGTGCTGGAGTTCCTGGGCCGGCTGGACGCGCAGGTGAAGGTGCGCGGCTTCCGCATCGAGCCCGGCGAGGTGGAATCCGCCCTCGCCGCGCACCCCGCCGTCCGCGCCGCCGCCGTGGACGCGCGCGCCGATGGCCACGGGGGAAGCCGCCTGGTCGCCTGGATCGTCCCCGCGGACGGAGCCGCGCCGGAGCCCGCGGAGCTCCGTGCGCACCTGGCCGCGCGGCTGCCGGAGTTCATGCTGCCTTCCGCCTTCGCGACGGTGGATGCGCTGCCGCTGAACGCCAACGGCAAGGTGGACCGCCGCGCCCTGCCGGACCCCGCATCCACCGCCTCCGCGGTTACGCATCGACCGCCGTCCACCGAGACGGAGCTGCGGCTGGCGGCGATCTGGAGCGAGGTGCTGGGCATCACGGCGGTGGACGCGGGCGCGGACTTCTTCCTGTCCGGCGGGCATTCGCTGCTCGCCACGCAGGTCGCGTCGCGCGTGCGGCGGGAGATGGGCGTGGAGATGCCCATCCGCGCCATCTTCGATCATCCCGTTCTCGCCGACCTGGCCGCGCACCTCGACGGCACGGAGACGGCGGAGGATGCGGCGCCGGTGGACTTCGCCGCGCTGGGAACGCCGACGGAGACAGCGCTCGCCGCGATGTGGGCGGAGCTGCTGGGCCGCCCGTCGTTCGGCGCCGGCGACGACTTCTTCCTGAGCGGCGGCCATTCGCTGCTGGCCATGCGGCTTACCTCGCGCGTGCGCGAGCGCCTGGGCGTGCTCCTGCCGCTCTCCGAGGTCTTCGAGCACCCGGTGCTTTCCGCGCTGGCCGCCCGCGTGGACGAGCTGGCGCGCACGCGGGTGCCCGCCGCCGCGGGCGACGATCCCGCCGAATCGGAGGCGCCGGGGGACGCGCCGCTCTCGTTCGCGCAGGAGCGGCTGTGGTTCATCGACCGCATGGACCCGGGCAACCCCGTCTACAACGTGCCGCAGCCCATGCGGATGCAGGGCGCGCTCGACGCGGACGCGCTGCTGGCTGCGCTCCGCGAGATGGTGCGCCGCCACGCCGTGCTGCGCACGCGCTTCCCCCTGGTGGACGGCCGCCCGGTGCAGCGGGTGGAATCGCCCGAGTCGTTCCAGCCCGCGTTCGACGACCTCTCCACCCTCTCCGTGGACGCCCGTGAGGCGGAGGCGGAGCGGCTCTCGCGGGAATGGAGCTGGGCGCCGTTCGACCTGGCCCGCGGCCCGCTCTTCCGGGCGCGCCTGCTGCGCGTGGCGGCGGACGACCACTGGCTGCTGCTGTCCATGCACCACGCCGTCTCGGACGGGTGGAGCATGGGCATCTTCATGCACGAGCTGGTGGAGGTGTACGAGGCCTTCCGCCGCGGCCAGCCGTCCCCGCTGCCGGAGCTGCCGCTGACGTACGCGGACTTCGCGGCGTGGCAGCGCACGTGGATGGCGGGCGGCGCGCTGGAGCGGCAGCTCGCGTGGTGGCGCGAGGCGCTGGCAGGGGCGCCGGGCGTGCTGGAGCTGCCCACCGACCGCCCGCGCCCGGCACGCCAGAGCCACGGCGGCGCGCGCGTGGACTTCACCGTGCCCGCCGACGTGGCGGACGGCGTCCGGTCCCTCGCCCGCCGCGAGCGCGTGACGCCGTTCATGGTCCTGCTGGCGGGGTGGAACGTGCTGATGGCGCGCTGGGCCGGGCAGACCGATGTCGTGGTCGGCACGCCGGTGGCCGGGCGCACGCAGCGCGACACCGAGGGGCTGGTCGGCCTCTTCGTCAACACGCTTCCACTCCGCGCGGACCTGTCGGCCGACCCCGGCTTCCGCGCGCTGGTGGCGCAGGTGCGCGAGACGGCGCTGGGCGCCTTCGCCCACCAGGACGTGCCGTTCGAGAAGCTGGTGGAGGAGCTGCACCCCGAGCGCTCGCTCAGCCGCTCGCCCGTCTTCCAGGTCATCTTCCACCTGCTGAACACGCCCGAGAAGGCGCTGGCCGGCGACCTGAAGGTCACGCCGCTGCCCACGGAGAACCAGGGCGCGCGCGTGGATCTCACCGTCGGGCTGGTGGAGATGGACGACGGCTCGCTGGCCGGCATGCTGGAGTACGCCACCGACCTGTTCGACGACGCCACCATCGAGCGCCTGGGCCGCCACTACGTCGCGCTGCTGCACGCGGCCGCGGAGATGCCGGACGCGCCCGTCTCCACGCTCCCCATGCTCGCCGCGGACGAGCGAGCGCACGTGCTGGCGCTCGGCGCCGCGACGGCGGAGTTCCCGCAGTCCACGACGCTGCACGGCCGCTTCTCCGACGCCGCGTTCCGGACGCCGGACGCGCCCGCGCTGACGTTCGGGGGCGAGACGATCTCGTACCGCGAGCTGGACGGGCGCGCCAGCCGGCTGGCGAACCACCTCCGCGCGCTCGGCGTCGGTCCCGAGTCCCTTGTCGGCCTGTGCGTGGAAAGGTCGCTGGAGACCGTCGTCGGAATCCTCGGCATCTTGAAGGCCGGCGGCGGCTACCTTCCGCTCGATCCCGCGTATCCCGAGGACCGGCTGGCGTACATGCTGGCCGATTCCGGCGCGTCCACCGTCGTCACCACGTCCGCGCTGGCGGCCCGCGTCTCTGCGGAAGGAATCCGTATCGTCCGGCTGGATGATGATGCGGAGCGCATCGCGTCCGCGTCGGACGAATCGCCCGTGGTCCCCGTGTCCGCGGACGCGCTGGCGTACGTGATCTACACCTCGGGATCGACCGGCAAGCCCAAGGGGGTGCAGGTCACGCACGGCAACGTGCTGCGGCTGATGGACGCGACCGACGGGTGGTTCGGTTTCGGCGCGGACGACGTGTGGACGCTCTTCCACTCGTACGCGTTCGACTTTTCCGTCTGGGAGATCTGGGGCGCGCTGCTGTACGGCGGCCGCGTGGTGGTGGTGCCGTTCTACGTCTCCCGCAGCCCCGACGCCTTCCTGCGCCTGCTGGCGGACGAGCGGGTGACGATGCTCAGCCAGACCCCCGGCGCCTTCCGCCAGCTCATCCGCGCGGACGAGGAGGCGGGGACGCCGGAGCTGGCCCTGCGCGCCGTCGTCTTCGGCGGCGAGGCGCTGGACCCGGCCACGCTGCGCGGGTGGGTGGACCGACGCGGCATCGACACGCCGCGCCTGGTGAACATGTACGGCATCACCGAGACGACCGTGCACGTCACCTACCGCGTGGTCACGGCGGAGGACGTGGCGGCGGGCGGCGCGAGCCCCATCGGCGTGCAGATCCCCGACCTGGCCGTGCACGTCCTCGACCCGCGCGGGCAGCCGGTGCCGCTGGGCGTGCCGGGGGAGATGCACGTGGGCGGCGCGGGCGTGGCGCGGGGATACCTGGGCCGGCGCTCGCTCACGGCACAGCGCTTCGTGCCCGATCCCTTCTCCACCGCGCCCGGCGCGCGGCTGTACCGCTCGGGAGACCGGGCACGGCGGACGGCGGACGGCGGGCTGGAGTACCTGGGCCGCATCGACGACCAGGTGAAGGTGCGCGGCTTCCGCATCGAACTGGGCGAGATCGAGGCTGTGCTCCGCGCGCATCCCGCGGTGCGCGAGGCCGTGGTGCTGGTGCGCGGGGAAGGGGATGAACGGCGGCTCGTCGCCTGGACGGTCGCGGACGGCGAGGCGCCTTCGACGGCCGAGATGCGGGCGCACGCGTCGGCGCACCTGCCGGACTACATGGTGCCGGCCGCCTTCGTGGCGCTGGACGCGCTGCCACTCACGCGCCACGGCAAGGTGGACCGCGCAGCGCTGCCCGAGCCGGAGATGGAGCCGACCGCCGCCTTCGCCCCGCCGCGCACGCCGACCGAGGAGGTGCTGGCGGCGGTGTGGGCGGACGTGCTGGGCATCGACCGGGTCGGCGCCGACGACGCGTTCTTCGCGCTGGGCGGGCACTCGCTGCTGGCGACGCGAGTGGTGTCCCGCGTGCGCGACGCGTTCGGGGTGGAGATGCCGCTGCGCGCCACCTTCGAGCAGCCCACGCTTTCCGCGCTGGCGGCGGAGATCGACCGCCTGCTCCGCGCGGATGCCGGCACGGACGCCCTGGCCATCGTTCCCGTGGAGCGTGGGGCCGACGCCCCGCTGTCGTTCGCGCAGGAGCGCATGTGGTTCGTGGACCGGATGGAGCCCGGCTCCCCCGTCTACCACATGCCGTTCGGCTTCCGCCTGCGCGGCAACGTGGACGTGGACGCGCTCCGCCGCGCGCTGGACGCCCTGGTCGCCCGACACGAGTCGCTGCGCACCAGCTTTCCGCGCGTGGACGGCGCCCCCGTGCAGCGCATCCATCCCCCGGTGCCCGCGGATTTCGCGCTCCACGACCTCACCGACCTGTCGGCCGAACCGCGGGAGGCGAGGGCGGACGAGATCGCGCGCGACGCGGCGGAGCGGGCGTTCGACGTGGAGGCCGGCCCGCTCTTCCGAGCCGCGCTGGTGCGGACGGGGGAGGGCGAACACCGGCTGGTGCTGAGCCTCCATCACCTGATCTGCGATGGATGGTCGTTCGGCGTGCTGGCGCGCGAGCTGGCGGCGCTGTACGGCGCGTTCACGCGCGGAGAGCCGTCGCCGCTGGCGGAGCTGGCGGTGCAGTACGCGGACTTCGCGGCGTGGCAGCGCGCGTGGCTGGCGGGCGACGTGCTGCAGACGCAGCTCGGCTACTGGCGCCGCAAGCTGGCCGGCGCGCCGCCGCGGCTGGAGCTGCCGACGGACCTGCCGCGCCCGGCCGTGCAGCGCCACCGCGGCCGCCTGGAGCAGCGCGTGATGCAGGGCGACGCGTCGGCGGACGTGCAGTCGCTGGCCCGGCGCGAGGGCGCGACGCTGTTCATGACGCTGCTGGCGGCGTGGAGCCTGGTGCTGGCGCGCTGGGCGGGGCAGGAACAGGTGGTCGTCGGCACGCCCATCGCCGGCCGCACGCGCGGCGAGACGGAGCCGCTGATCGGACTCTTCCTCAACTCCCTGGCCCTGCGCACCAGCGTGGCCGGCGCGGCGGACTTCCGCGCGCTGCTGCGGCGGGTGCGCGAGACCACGCTGGAGGCGTACGCCCACCAGGACGTGCCGTTCGAGCGCATCCTGGAGGAGCTGCGGCCCGAGCGCAGCCTGGCGCACGCGCCCGTGTTCCAGGTGATGCTGAACCTCGCCAACTTCGGCGACGCGGAGCTGGCGCTGCCGGGGCTGGAGGTGGAGGCGGCGGACACGGGCGCGGAGACGGGAAGCAAGCTGGACCTTACGCTCTACGCCGCGGAGTGGGACGGCGGCCTGGTGTTCAGCCTGGTGTACGACGCCGACCTGTTCGCCGCGGACCGGATGCGCGAGATGCTGGCGCAGCTCGAAGCCGTTCTCCGCCAGGTATCGGACGATGCCGCCCGGCCGCTCGCATCCGTCTCTCTCCTGACGGACGGCGCGCGGGCCCTCCTTCCCGATCCCGCGGAGCGCCTGTCCTCCGAGTGGCGCGGCAGCGTTCCCGCGCTCTTCGCCCGCCACGCCGCCGCCGCACCGGATTCGGTCGCGGTGGAGGACCCGCGCGAGCGGTGGACGTACGGCGAGCTGGAGAAGGCCGCCAACCGCATCGCGCACGCGCTGGTGGAATCCGGCGTCCGCCCGGGCGACGTGGTGGCGATCTGGGGATTCCGCTCCGCCGCGCTCGTGCGCGCGCTGCTGGGCACGCTCAAGGCCGGCGCCGCGTTCCTGGTGCTCGATCCCGCGTATCCCTCCGCGCGCCTGGCATCGTACGTCCGCGCCGCCGCGCCGCGCGCGTTCCTGCGGGTGGCCGCCGCCGGCGCGGTGCCGGACGCCGTGGCGGACGCGCTGGACGACACCGTGCGCCGCGCCGTCACCCTGGGCGAGAAGGCGGAGCGCGACGGGCTGTTCGGCGTGCCGGCCACGGAGCCGGAGGTGGAGATCGGCCCGGACTCGCTCGCCTATCTCTCCTTCACCTCGGGCACCACGGGCGACGCGAAGGCGGTGATGGGGCGCCACGGGTCGCTCACGCACTTCACCCCGTGGCTGGCGGAGACCTTCGCGCTCGGGGCGGCGGACCGCTTCTCCATGCTGAGCGGCCTGGCGCACGACCCGCTGCACCGCGACGTCTTCACCCCGCTCCAGCTCGGCGCCGCCGTGGTCGCGCCGGTGCCGGAGGACGTCGGCGCGCCGGGGTACCTGGCGGACTGGATGCGCGCCGCGGGCATCACCGTGGCCCACCTGACGCCCGCGCTGGGGCAGCTGCTGGGCTCCGCGTTCGCCGGGGCGTCCGTCCCCTCGCTGCGCCGCGCCTTCTTCGTGGGCGACGTGCTCACGCGCACGGACGTCGGGCGCCTGCACGCGCTGGCGCCGTCGCTGGAGGTGGTCAACTACTATGGATCGACGGAGACGCAGCGCGCCGTGAGCTGGTTCGCCGTGCCGCGCCCGGCGTCGCTGCTGGCGAAGGAGACCGTGCCCGCGGGTGTCGGCATCCCCGGCGTTCAGCTTCTCGTCCGCACTCCGTCCGGCGCGCCGGCGGGCGTGGGCGAGGTCGGGGAGATCTGGATGCGCAGCCCGCACGTCGCGCTCGGTTATCTCGGTGACGAGGCGATGACGGCGGAGCGCTTCCCGGTGAACCCGTGGACGAGCGACGATGCCGACCGCCTGTACCGCACGGGCGACCTGGGCCGCTACCGGCCCGACGGCGTGGTGGAGATCGCCGGCCGCGCCGACCGCCAGGTGAAGGTCCGCGGCTTCCGCATCGAGCCCGGCGAGATCGAGGCCGCGCTCCGCACGCACCCCGCCGTCCGCGACGCCGCCGTCCTGGCGCGCGGCGAAGGGGACGCGCGCCGCCTCGTCGCCTGGATCGTCGCATCGACCGGATCGAGCGAGTGGTCCGAATCGACAGAATCGACAGAATCGAAGGAATCGAGGGAATCGAGGGAATCGAGGGAATCGACGGGAGCGGTTTCGGCGGATGAAGTGGATGCGGACGCACTCCGCGCGCACCTCGGCGGCCTGCTGCCGGAGTGGATGGTGCCGTCGGCGTTCGTCTTTCTCGGGGCGCTGCCGCTGACGCCCAACGGCAAGCTGGACCGCGCCGCGCTGCCCGACCCGGACCCCGCCGTCACCGCCGAGCTGGTGGCGCCGCGGACGGAGACGGAGCGCGCGCTCGCCGCCATCTGGGCGGAGCTGCTCGACGTGGAGACGGTGGGCGTGCACGACCACTTCTTCCACCTGGGCGGCCACTCGCTGCTGGCGACACGCCTCTCCGCCCGCGTCCGTGCCACGCTGGACGTGGAGCTTCCCCTGCGCGCCGTCTTCGAGCATCCCACCCTCGCCGCGCTGGCCGCCTACATCGACGGCCGCCGCCCGCCACCCGACGGGGGTCCGGGCGGAGGTCCGGACGCGGGGCCGGACGACCCCGCGAATCCAAGCGTTTTCGTCGAAGCCAGGGTGGATGCCGAGACGGTGTATCCCGCGTCGTTCGCGCAGCGCCGGCTGTGGCTGCTGGAGCAGCTGGAGCCCGGCAGCGGCGCGTACAACCTGGCGGGCGGCCTGCGCCTGCACGGCCGCCTGGACGTTCCTGCGCTGGAGCGGGCGGTGGACGAGATCGTCCGGCGGCACGAGGCGCTGCGCACGCGCATCGAGACGCGCGGCGAGCAGCCGGTGCAGGTGGTCGCGCCGCACGCGCCCGTCCATCTCCCGAAACTGGACGTTCCCGGCGCGGGCGACGACGCGCTGGCGGCGCTGCTGAGCGAAGAGGGCGCGCGGCCCATGGACCTGGCGCGGGGCCCGCTCTTTCGGGCGATGCTGGCGCGCGTGGCGGCGGACGACCACGCGCTGATCTGGGCGGTGCACCACGCGGTGAGCGACGGCTGGTCCACCGGCGTCTTCGTCGGCGAGCTGGCGGCGCTGTACGAGGCGTTCGCGGCCAACCGCCCGTCGCCGCTGCCCGCGCTGACGATGCAGTACGGCGAGCACGCGGAGCGGGAGCGCCGGCGCCTTTCCGGCGACGGGCTGGACCGCGAGGTGCGCTGGTGGAAGGACACGCTGGAGGGCGCGCCGGCGCGGCTGGAGCTTCCGACGGACCGGCCGCGCCCGGCCGTGCAGAGCTACCGTGGCGCCTCGCTTCGCTTCGCGCTCCCCGCGGGCGCCGCCGCGCGTATCGACGCGCTGGCGCAGCGCGAGGCCGCGACGCCGTTCATGGTGGTGATGGCCGCGTTCCAGGCCGTGCTCGCGCGCTGGTCGGGCCAGGACGACGTGGTGGTCGGCACGCCCATCGCCGGGCGCGAGAGCGTGGAGGTGGAGCCGCTGATCGGCTTCTTCGCCAACACGCTGGCGCTGCGCGGCGACCTGCGCGGCGATCCCACCTTCCGCGCGCTGCTGGGCCGCACGCGCGAGGCCGCGTTCGGCGCCTTCGAGCACCAGGCGCTGCCCTTCGAGCGGCTGGTGGAGGAGCTGGCGCCGGAGCGCAGCCTGGGCCACGCGCCCGTCTTCCAGGTGATGCTCGCGTTCCAGAACGTGCCCCAGGGCCGCGGCGCGTTCCCGGGCCTGGAGCTGTCCGTCATCGCCCGCACGGTGCAGGCGGCCAAGTTCGAACTGTCCCTCTCGCTGGTGCAGGACGGCGGCGAGGTGCAGGGCGTGGCCGAGTACGCCACCGACCTCTTCGACGCGGCCACCGTCCAGCGCCTCACGCACCACCTGGGCACCCTGCTGGACGCCGCCCTCGCGGCGCCGGGCACGCGCCTTTCCGCGCTGCCGCTGATGGGCGGCGAAGAGCTCGCGCGCCTGACGCGCATCTCCGCCGGCCCCGCGGCCGCGCGCGCCCCGGCGGCCACGCTGCACGGCATGTTCGAGGCGCAGGCCGCCCGCACGCCGGACGCGGCCGCCGTCACGTTCGGCGGATCGTCGCTCTCCTACGCGGAGCTGGACGCGCGCGCCAACCGCATCGCCCACCTGCTGTCCGCCCGCGGCGCCGGCATCGAGACGCCCGTCGCGATCGTGATGGAGCGCTCGCCGGAGATGGTCGCGGCCATCTACGGAGTCCTCAAGGCCGGCGCCTTCTACGTCCCCGTGGAGCCCGAGCACCCCGCGCAGCGCATCGCATGGATGCTGGAGGACTGCGGCGCATCCGTCGTCCTCACCCAGCACCGGTGGATCCAGGCGCTTCCCCTGTCGGCCGACACCGTCGCGCTAGACGATCCCGCCGCGCTCGACGGCCTCCCGGCGACGCCCGTCGGGCCCTCCGTCGACGCGGACGCGCTGGCGTACGTCATCTACACCTCCGGCTCCACCGGCCGGCCCAAGGGGGCAGGCAACACGCACCGGGGCGTCGTCAACCGCATCCTGTGGATGCAGGAGACGTTCGGCCTCACGCCGGTGGACGTCGTTCTCCAGAAGACCCCGTTCGGCTTCGACGTGTCCGTCTGGGAGCTCTTCTGGCCGCTGATGGCGGGCGCGCGCCTGGCCGTCGCCGAGCCCGGCGCCCACCGCGAGCCGGCGCGCCTGTCGGGCGCCATCCGCCGCGAGGAAGTGACGACGCTGCACTTCGTCCCGTCGATGCTGCACCTGTGGATCGACGACGGCTCCGCCGCCGCGTGTCCTTCCCTGCGGCGCGTGATGAGCAGCGGCGAGGCGCTTCCCGCGGACCTGCGCGACCGCTTCCTCGCGCGGCTGCCGGGCGTGGAGCTTCACAACCTCTACGGGCCCACCGAGGCCGCCGTCGATGTCACCTGGCACCCCTGCGCGCCGGGCGACGCGTCGCCGTCGGTTCCCCTCGGCCGGCCCATCGCCAACACGCGCATCCACGTGCTCGATGCGGCCGGAAGCCCTTGCCCCATCGGGGTGCCGGGGGAGCTGTTCATCGCGGGCGTGCAGGTGGGGCGCGGCTACCGCGGGCGGGCGGCCCTCACCGCCGAGCGCTTCTTGCCGGACCCGTTCTCCGCCGATCCCGGCGCGCGCACGTACCGCACGGGCGACCGCGCGCGCTGGGTCGAACGCGAGGGTTCCCCGGACGGCGCGGCGGTGCTGGAGTACCTGGGCCGCCTGGACTTCCAGGTGAAGCTGCGCGGGCTGCGCATCGAGCCGGGCGAGGTGGAAGCGGCACTCACCGCCCTTCCCTCCGTGCGAGAGGCGGTGGCCGGCGTGCGCCCCGGACCCGCGGACGGCCCGCGCCTGGTCGCGTGGGTCGTGCCCGCCGGCAGGGGCGGGATCGACGTGGAGGCGCTGCGCGGCGCGCTGGCCCGGCGGCTTCCGCAGCACATGGTGCCCGCCGCGTTCGTGGCGATGGACGCGCTCCCGCTCACCGGCAGCGGCAAGGTGGACCGGCGCGCGCTGCCCGATCCCGGGGCGCAGGCGGCCGCGTTCGTCCGCCCGCGCACGGCGGCGGAGGTGGCGCTGGCCGCAATCTGGGCCGAGGTCCTGCGCCGCGACGGCATCGGCGCCGGCGACGACTTCTTCGCGCTCGGCGGCCATTCGCTGCTCGCCACCCTGGTCGTCTCGCGCGTCCGCGACCGCCTGGGCGTGGAGGTCCCGCTCCGCGCGCTCTTCGAATCTCCCGTGCTGGCCGACCTTGCCGCGCGCGTGGAAGCCGCCCTCCGCGCGGGCGGCTCCGCCGGCGTGCCGCCGCTGGTGCACGTGGAGGGCAGCGACCTGCCGCTCTCGTTCGCGCAGGAACGGATGTGGTTCATCGACCGGCTGGGGCCCGGCGCCGGCGCCTACACCATCGCTCCCGCCGTCCGCCTCACCGGCGCCCTGCACCTCCCGGCGCTGGAGCGCGCGCTGGGCGAGGTCGTCCGCCGCCACGAGCCGCTGCGCACCGCGTTCCCGGAGCGCGACGGGCGCCCGGTGCAGCGCGTGGCTCCGGCGGAGGCGTTCCATCTCCCGATCCTGCCATTCGACGGGGACGACGCGGAGCTGTCGCGTCGCGCCACGGAGCTCGGCGCGCAGCCGTTCGACCTGGAGCGCGGGCCGCTCTTCCGCGCCGCGCTGCTGCGGCTGGGCGAGGCGGAGCACGTGCTGCTGCTGGCCATGCACCACGCCGTCAGCGACGGATGGTCGATGGGCATCCTGTTCCGCGAGCTGGCCGCGCTCTACGCCGCGTTCGCGGAAGGGCGCCCGTCCCCGCTGCCCGACCTGCCCGTCCGCTACTCCGACTACGCCGTCTGGCAGCGCGCCTGGCTGACCGGGGACGTGCTGGCCGCGCAGGTGGCGTGGTGGCGCGAGCGGCTGGCCGGCGCGCCCGCGCTGCTGGAGCTGCCGGCGGACCGCCCGCGCCCCGCCGTGCAGAGCTACCGCGGCGCCCGGCACGACTTCGCGCTCGGCGCAACGGTCGCCGCCTCGGTCGACGCGCTGGCGCGGGCGGAGGGCGCGACGCCGTTCATGGTGCTGCTTGCCGCGTTCCAGGCCGTGCTCGCGCGCTGGTCCGGGCAGGCCGACGTCGTCGTCGGCACCCCCGTCGCCGGCCGCACGCGGCGCGAGACGGAGGGGCTGATCGGCCTCTTCGTGAACACGCTGGCGCTGCGCGGCGACCTGCGCGGAGACCCCGCGTTCCGCGAGCTGCTGGCGCGCGTGCGCGAGGCCACGCTGGGCGCCTTCGCGCACCAGGACGTGCCGTTCGAGCGGCTGGTGGAGGAGCTGCAGCCCGCGCGAAGCCTGGGCCACTCCCCCGTGTTCCAGGTGATGTTCGCCTTCCAGAACGTGCCCGAGGCCGGCGGGGAGGCGTTCCCCGGCCTGGAGGTGGCCGGCGTCGCGCGCCAGGGTTCCACCTCGCAGGTGGACCTGACGCTGACGCTCGCGCCCGGCGAGGACGGGGGCCTGCACGGGACGCTGGAGTACGCGACGGACCTGTTCGACGCAGCCACCGCCGAACGCTTCGCCGGCCAGTTCGCAACCCTGCTGGAGGCCGCCCTCCGCGATCCCGCCGCCCCCGTCTCCGCGCTCCCGCTCCTGCGCCCCGACGAGCGCGCGGACATGCTCCGCCTCGCCGCCGGGCCCCTGCTCGACGCGGATCCGCCGGAGACCGTCGTCGATGCCTTCGCGGCGTACGCCGCCGCCGTACCGGACGCGATCGCCGCGGAGCTCGGCGAATCCACCGTCACCTACGCGGAGCTGGACGCGCGCTCCAACCGCCTCGCACGCCTCCTCCGCTCACGGGGCGTGGGACCGGAGTCGCCGGTCGCGCTGTTCCTGGAACGCTCGCTGGAGACGGTCGTCGCATGGGCCGGCGTGCTGAAGGCCGGCGGCTTCGTGGTCCCGGTCGATCCCGACTATCCCGCGGAGCGCATCGCGTGGATGCTGGAAGATTCCGGCGCGCGCCTCGCCCTCACCCAGCAACGGTCGATCGAACGGCTTCCGGCTTCGATCGACGGGATCGCGCTGGACGATGCGGGCGTCCTGGACGGGATCGGCTCGTCCTCCATCGACGGATCGATCGATCCGGCTTCCCTCGCGTATGCCATCTACACCTCCGGCTCCACCGGCAGGCCGAAGGGCGCCGCGGTGACGCACGCGAACCTTGCGGGCTACGTGGCCGCCGTGCGGCAGCTGCACGGCCTCGGCGCGGGCGACCGCGTGCTGCACCGGACCCCTGCTTCGTTCGATCCCTCCGTGAGCGAGCTGTGGATCGCGCTCGCCTCGGGCGCCACGCTCCTCGTCGCGCAGCCCGGCGCGCACGCCGATCCGGCCGCGCTCGTCCGCACCGTCGCCGAACGCCGCGCGACCGTGGTCGACGTCGTTCCCTCGCTGCTCGCCGCGATGCTGGACGAGCCGGCGTTCGCGGGATGCGAGGACCTGCGCCTGGTCCTGTGCGGTGGCGAGCCGCTGCCGCCGGCGCTGGCGACGCGGTTCGTTCGCCGGCTTCCGCATGCGATGCTCGTCAACGCCTACGGGCCCGCGGAGACGACCGTCGCCGCGACCGCGCAGTCCGTGACGATCGACGACGCGGGCGTCTCCATCGGCACTCCGCTGCCCGGGGTGCGCGTGTACGTGCTGGACGCGCGCGGCGAGCCGTGCCCCGTCGGGGTGTCCGGCGAGCTGGCCATCGGCGGCGCGCTCGTCGGCCGCGGCTACCGCGGGCGGCCCGCGCTGACGGCGGAGCGATTCGTCCCCGATCCGTTCTCCGTGGACCCCGGCGCGCGCATGTACCGCACCGGCGACCGCGCGCGGTGGACGCCGGCCGGCGTGCTGGAGTTCCTGGGACGCCTGGACTTCCAGGTGAAGATCCGCGGCCAGCGCATCGAGCCGGGCGAGGTGGAGGCCGCGCTGCTGGCGGACGGGTCCGTGCGCGCCGCCGTCGTCGCCGCGCGTCCCGGGCCGGCGGGCGATCCACGCCTGGTCGCGTGGGTCGTCGCGGCGGAGAACGTGGAGCTTTCCCTGGATTTGCTTCGCGCGGAGATGGCGCGCCGGCTTCCGCGCCACCTCGTCCCCAGCGCGTTCGTGGTGATGGACGCGCTGCCGATGGCGCCCGGCGGAAAGGTGGACCGCGCCGCGCTCGCGGAGCCGGACGCTGCCGGCGGCGACGGGTACGTGGAGCCGTACACGCCGGCGGAGATGGAGATGGCCGACGTGTGGAGCGAGGTGCTGGGCGTGGCGCGGATCGGCGCGGCGGACGACTTCTTCGCGCTGGGCGGGCACTCGCTGCTGGCCGTGCGCCTGATGGCGCGCATCCGCGAGCGCTTCGGGCGCGAGGTGCCGCTGGCCGAGCTGTTCCGCAGCCCCACGCTGGGCGCGCTGGCCGCCGCCGTGGAGCGGGCCGGCGGGGAAGGGCCCGCGCCCACGCTGGTCGCGCTGCACGCGGGGGGCACGCGGCCGCCGCTGTTCTTCGTGCATCCGGCCGGCGGCACCGTGTTCCGCTACACCGACCTGGCGCGCGCGCTGGGGCCGGACCAGCCGTTCTACGGCATCCAGGCCCGCGGCGTGAGCGACGGTGCGCCGCCCATCGACCGCATGGACGAGATGGTCGACCACTACGCGGCGGCCATCCGCGCCGCGTTCCCCTCCGGCCCGTACCTCGTCGGCGGATGGTCGGCGGGCGGCCCCATCGCCTTCGCCCTCGCCGCGCGGCTGCGGGAGATGGGGCACGATGCGCCGCTCGCCATCGTCCTCGACGCCATCGCCCCCGGCCACGGCGACGGGCCGCCGCCGTTCGACGACGTGGCGCTGTACCTGCGCTTCGCCTACGACCTGGTGGGCGTGGACGAGGCCGCCGCCGCGGGGCTGGAGGCGCAGCTGCGCGCGCGGCCCGCGGAGGAGCGGGAGGCCGCGATGGGCGCATGGCTGGGGCGCGGCGAGGCGTCGGTCCCCGCGGGCGTGGCGGCGCAGATCGGCCGCACCGTCCGCGTCTGGGCCGCCATCGACCGCATCCTGGACCAGTCCCGCCTGCCGCGCTTCGACGGCGGCGTGCTGCTGATCGAGAGCGAGCTGGGCTCCCCCGGGCACGAGCGGCCCGCGGACGGCCTTGCCGCCGGCTGGGCGCCGCACGTCGGTGGGCGCCTGGAGATGCGCACGGTCCCCGGCTCGCATGCCACCTTCGTCCTGGAGCCCTGGGTGCAGGAGATCGCCCGGGAGATCAGCCGCGCCGTGGACGCGGTCCTCTCGCTCCCGACCGTCGGCTGATCGGCTGATCGGCGGGCCGGGGTCAGGGTGGGCTCCGGCGGGGATCATCGTCTCCGAAGCGCCGTCGAGACCTGTCCGCGGCCCGGACTCGACACGCGGCCCGGGTCAGTCGTCGAAGTGCAGCTCTCCGCGGGCGCGGCGCTCCAGGGGCAGCAGCGCGTGGTGGATGAAGGCGTGCACGGGGGTGCCGACGCCCGCCTCGCGGCCCAGGCGCGCGACGGCTCCGCTCCACGCCTCCAGTTCCGAAGGCCGCCCCGCGGCGATGTCGCGCTGCAGCGACGAGGTGCCGGCCGCCGGGAGCGTGTCCACGAATGCCATCGTGCGATCGACCACGTCCGCCGGCAGCGCGACGCCGTGCGCGTGCGCCACGCCCAGGATCTCGCGCATCGCGGCCTCCAGCATGGCCCGCGTCTCGGGCACCCCGCGGATGGCGCCCACGGGTGCCCGCGCCACCGCACCGATGCCGCCCATCGGGACGACGAACAGGAACTTCTCCCAGAGCGCCGCCCAGATGTCGGTCGGCGCGTCCACGGTGACGCCCGCTTCGGCGAGAGCGCTCCGCAGGCGGCGCACGCGTTCGCTGGGCGCGTTGTCCCACTCCGCGAAGGCGATGCGCTCCGGGCCGGTGTGGCGGATGCGTCCCGGGCCGGCGACCTGCGCGAACACCTTCACCAGCCCCGCCAGCACGCGCTCCCGCCCGACGGCCGCGGCGGCGTGGTGCGGCGCCTCCACCCCGTTCTGCAGGGTGACGACCGCCGTCTCCGGCCCCAGCATCCCCGCCGCCGCCGCGCAGGCCTCGCGCACCTGCCAGCTCTTCACGCCCAGCAGCACCGCGTCCACCGGGCCGATCGTCGACGGCTCGTCCGTGGCCTGCGCGGGATGGACCACGAAGTCCCCGCGGACGCTCTCCACCGCCAGCCCGCCGTCGCGGATGGCGCGAAGGTGCTCGCCGCGGGCGATGAACCACACGTCGTGACCGGACTGCGCCAGGCGCGCCCCGAAGTACCCGCCCACCGCACCCGTGCCGTAGATCGCGATCCGCATGTCTTCCCCTGCCAGTGTGGATACCGGGAGCGGCGGCCCTGCGCGCTCCCAAGTCGATGCTGCTGCGTTCCGCCCGCCGCTCACTCCGCCGACGCCTCCGAGCGGGCCCGCACCTCTTCCGAGGTCAGGCCGTAGATGGGTGGCGTCGGCACGCCGCGCAGGGCGAGCATCAGGTAGAGCTGCCCGCGGTGGTGGGCCTCGTGCTCGGCCATGCTGCGCAGCCACTTCCACGCGGCCATCGACACGCCCGCTGGGGTCTGTACCCGCGCCGTGAGCGCCGCCGGGTCGAGCGACGCGAAGATGGCGGCTGACTCGGCGTGCAGCCGGTCGTAGTACGCCAGCACGCCGTCGAAGCCGCTCGCCAGCTCCGGGCCGTGTCCGGCGTACCGGCTGGGGCGGCCGCACACGTTCTCGGCGAACATCCAGCGCTCCAGCGCCGCCACGTGGCGCACCAGCCCGCCGAAGGTGAACCAGCCCGGCTTCGGCGACCACTCGATGTCGCCGGGCGGGATCAGCAGCACCAGGCGCCGCGTCCGCTCGTGCACGCGCTCCAGGTGCTCCGCCACCCCTGCCACGACGGAGGGCGCCCCGTCCGCCGCCTCGGCCCGCGCCGCCGATCCTTCCATCCAGCCCTCCCGTAGTGATTGGGTTCCCAGGCGTCCGCCAGGCCCGCGCCTCCGCTCGGACGGAGCCCGCCTCACCGTCCGTGGCCGCCGGGGCCGGACCCGGGGGCCGGCGCGAGGGGCCGCACCTGCACGCGGTTCAGCGTCATCTGCGGGATCAGCAGCCGGTTGCGCCGCGCGTCGTAGCCGATGGCGGCGGGGGATGGGACGGCGGTCGCGACCTCCGTCCACCTCCCGTCTCGCCCCAGGCGGTACACGGCCTCGCCTTCCCAGCTCGACGCCAGTAGGGTGCCGTCCGGCAGCGCGGCCACGCCGTCCAGCCCACCGCGCGGCGGCTTCGCCAGGTCCGTTCGGCGGCCGGCGGCGTCCACCCGGTACACCGCGCCCGTGCCGGCCGCGACGACCAAGACGCCGCCAAGCGGGTGCGCCGCGACGCCGTTCGGGTTGCCCAGATCGCGCCCGCGTGCGACGGCGACGGCCGCGCCGCGGCGGTCGAAACGGTAGAGCGCATCGGTGCCCGAGGCCTCCATGCCGCCGCCGGCGCCGGCGCGGAACCCCGTGTCCGTCACGTACAGCGAACCGTCCCTCGCCACCGCCACGTCGTTCAGGAACGTGGCGCCGGGAACGGGGCGGCTGCCCAGCGGGCGGCCTGTCCGCCGGTCGAAGACGCGCACCACGGAAAGGTCGGCCACGAACAGGGTGTCGCCGTGAAACGCCATCCCCTTCGGCGCGTCCAGCGCGGCGCCGTTCCGCCCGCCCTCGATCCACCTCAGCGCCAGCACGCGGCCATCCGGCGCCACGCGCGAGATGAACCCGTTTCCATCCCTCGCCGCCGGGCCGCCGTTCACGCTGGCGACCAGGTACACGTCTGCGCGCGCATCGTAGCGGACGCACTCGGGCGCCTGGAACCCCACGTCCGCGATGGTGAACGCGCCCTGCCGCGCCGGCGCGCCCGCCGCCGCCGCCAGCCCCAGCGCCACGGCCGCCGCGGGCCGGGCGATCCTCTTCCGCCGGATGGACCCGATCAACCGTCTCATGTCCGCCTCCCTCGCTGTGTGGACGTGTCCGTCGTTCGCGCATCCTCCTCCCGAACCGCACGGCGAAGTTGACGAAGTCGCAACGTATCGTCAATCTTGATCGGCGAATCAACCTCACGTTTCGGAGATGCGAATGGCCGCTCCATCGTACCTGTCCGCCGGCGAGGCGCGGCGCGAGCTGGGGGTGACGGCGCAGACGCTGTACGCGTACGTGAGCCGCGGGATGATCCGCTCCGAGCCGGCGCCGGACGGCAGCCGCACCCGGCGCTACCACGCGGAGGACGTGCGCCGGCTGAAGGACCGAAAGGCGGCGCGGCGCGATCCCGAGCAGGCGGCGCGCGGGGCGCTGCGCTGGGGTGCTCCGGTGCTGGACTCGGCGCTCACCCTCGTCACCGACGGCCGCATCTTCTATCGCGGCCACGACGCGGTGGAGCTTGCGCGCAGTCGAAGCGTGGAGCAGGTGGCGGCGCTGCTGTGGACCGGCGCCGCCGACGTGCCGCACGGCTGGTTCGGCGCGGGCGTCGACGGCTCGGCGGGCGAGGAGGACGTGGGGCCGCTGGCGGCGATGCAGATCGAGCTTGCCCGGCAGGAGGCGCGCGACCCGGCGACGTGGGACCTTCGACCGGAGCGCGCCGCCCGCACCGGGGCGCGCATCCTGGAGCGGCTGACGGCGGTGGCGACGGAAGGATCGGTCGATGGGGAGGCGGAGACGATCCCGGAGCGGTTGCAGCGGGCGTGGGCGCCGCGGGCGCCGGAGGCGGAGCCGCTCCTTCGCGCGGCGATGATCCTGCTGGCGGACCACGAGCTGAACGTGGCGTCGTTCACGGCGCGGTGCGTGGCGTCCGCGGGATCGACGGCGTACGCGGCGGTGTCGGCGGGGCTGGGCGCGCTGCAGGGTTCCGGGCACGCGCGCAACACCGAGCGCGTGGAGGCGCTGTTCCGCGAGGCCGGCGCGCCGGAAGGCGCGCGGACGGTGGTGCGGGCGAGGATGCGGCGCGGCGAGCCCATCCCCGGGTTCGGCCACCGGCTGCACCCCTCCGGAGATCCCCGCGCGGTGGAGCTGCTGCGGCTGCTGCGCGAGGTCCGCCCCGCCAGCCCGGCCCTGGCGCTCGCCGACGCGCTGGTGGAGGCGGCGGAGGCGCTGATGGCGGAGCGCCCGACGGTGGAGGTCGCGCTCGTCGCCCTGTCCCTCGCCTTCGATCTGCCGCCCGACGCGCCGCTGGTGCTGTTCGCCCTCGGCCGCACGCTGGGGCTCGTCGCGCACGCGGTGGAGCAGTACCGCTGCGGCGAGGCGATCCGTCCCCGGGCGCGGTACACGGGCGCGGTACCCGCCGAGCTCGGGTCCCGATGAGGAAAGCGAACGACCCGGCCGCGCGTCCTGCGGCCGGGTCGTTCAGTGTTCGATGCTGCATCCCGTCTGCTGCATCCCGTCGACGCGGGCGTGGGATCGCGCCTACGCGGCGGACGCGGCGGGCTCCTCTGCGGCGGCCAGGGCGTCGCGCGCCCCGGCGGCGATCTGGAACGAGCGCAGCCGGGCGGCGTGGTCGTGGATCTGCCCCGTGACCATCAGCTCGTCCGCCCCGGTGGCGGCGACGAAGGCGGCCAGGCCCTCGCGCACGGTGGATGGCGAGCCCACGACGGAGCAGGCGAGCGCCTCGTCCAGCATGGCCTTCTCCAGCGGGTCCATCGTAGCCTCGAAGCCTTCCACCGGCGGACGGAGCGGGCCCGGCCGGCCGCGGCGCAGGTTGACGAAGGCCTGCTGCAGCGAGGTGAACAGCAGCCGGGCCTCGTCGTCCGTGTCGGCCGCGAAGACGTTGACGCCCAGCATGACGTACGGCGTCTCCAGCCGCTCCGAAGGGCGGAAGCCGGCGCGGTACGTCTCCAGCGCCCGCGTCAGCAGGGCCGGCGCGAAGTGCGACGCGAAGGCGAACGGCAGCCCCATCGCGGCGGCGAGCTGCGCGCCGAACAGGCTCGACCCCAGGATCCACACGGGCACCTCCAGCCCCGCGCCGGGCACCGCCTGCACCAGCTGGCCGGGCTCCGTGGGGCGGAAGTAGGCCATCAGCTCGGCCACGTCCTGCGGAAAGTAGTCCGCCTCAGCCGGGCTGCGGCGTAGCGCGCGGGTGGTGGCCTGGTCCGAGCCCGGCGCGCGGCCCAGCCCCAGGTCGATGCGGCCGGGGAAGAGCGCCGCCAGCGTGCCGAACTGCTCGGCGATGAGCAGCGGCGAATGGTTGGGCAGCATGATGCCGCCGGCGCCGACGCGGATGGTGGAGGTGCCCCCGGCCACGTGCGCGATGACCACCGAGGTGGCCGCGCTGGCGATGCCCGGCATGTTGTGGTGCTCGGCCAGCCAGAAGCGCCGGTATCCCAGGCGCTCGGCGTGCCGCGCCAGGTCCAGCGAGTTGCGCAGGGCCTGCCCGGCATCTCCCCCCGCCACGATGGGCGCCAGGTCCAGAACGGAAAACGGGATCATCATCCAGTCCGGCTGCGGTTTATGTACATCTATTTATCGATACGAATCTAACAACGTCCCCGGCCCGCGGGTAGGGCCGGATCGCCGGATCGCCCGTCGTCGTGACGATTCGGCGCGAAGCAGAACCGCCCCGGCGTCGGGCCCGGAGGGGCGTTCGTGAGGATGGCCGGTCGCAGGCGGCATCGACGGCGCGCGCGGCCGTCAGTCCACCGCCACGACGGGGATGTCGTTCTCGTCGCCCCAGCGCTGCCAGCCCGCGGACGTCCGCTCGCGGAAGAAGCCTTCGAGGCACGCGTGCGTCAGCTCGCCGCCGCACGCCGCGGAGAGGCGGGCGGCGAAGTGCGGCTCCAGCGCGGCGAGGGCGATCCAGCCGTCCGCCGAGCGGTACAGCCCGTACTGCGGAAGCCCGCCGCCCAGCAGGCCACCGGGCGCGGTGAGGCCGTGGCGGAGCGGGGCGGCGAAGTCGTGCGCGGCGGACGCGAGCGCCACCTCCGCGTACGAGCCGCGACCGGTGCGGTGGCGGCCGAGCAGCGCGGCGAGGCAGGCGCCGAATGCCTGTTCGGCGCCCGCCAGGTCGGCGAGCAGGGTGCGGGGAAGGGACGGCGGGTCGAGCAGCCCGGCGGCGGCGGCGTACGTCAGGTCGTGCCCCGCGCGGTCGCCGTCCGCACCGGACGAGCCGACGATGGCCACGTGGCAGAGGCGTGGGAAGCGGGCGTGGAGGCCCGCCCATTCCAGCCCCAGCCGCGCCAGCGCCGCCGGCCGCGTGGCGGTGACGAGCACGTCCGCCTCCGCCAGCAGCCGGCCCATCTCGTCGCGGGCGTCCGCCCGGTGCAGGTCCAGGCGGACGACGTGCTGCCCTTCCGCCAGCTCCTCATACCACGCGCGGGCGTAGGCGGCCAGCGGATCGCCGGAGGGCGGCTCCACCTTGTGGACGGCGGCGCCCAGCGTGCGCATCCGCGCCGCCATCACCGGCCCCGGCACGTTGAGCGCCAGGGTGACGACGCGCGTTCCCGCCAGCGGCGCCGCGTCCGCCGATTGCTTCGCCGAATCCGTCGAATCGTCCGAATCCGCCGAGCCGGCCGAGCCCGCCGAGCCCGCCGAGCCCGCCGAGCCCGCCGAATCCTCGCGATCGTCCGAAGCCGCAGCGGTGCCCGGAGCGGCGCCCGTCACGTTCCCTGGATCCACCGGGTCCGGGCCCCTGAATGGCGGCGTCAGACGGCGGGGCGGAAGAAGTACGAGCGCCGCGTCTTGATGCGGCCTTCCTCGAAGGTGTAGACGTCGGCGAAGCGCTCGTCGATGGCGCTGCCGTTCTTGTGCAGGCCCACGAACCGGCCGAAGCAGGCGCCGGTGGGGCCCTCCACCACGATCTTCTCGAGCTGGTGCTCGCCCGAGGCGATCACCCGCTCCTCGCGGTAGAAGTGGAGCACGCGGTCCAGGCCCACCAGCGGCTCGTAGCCGGGGCGCTCGTAGACGGCGTCGTCCGTGAACGACTCGCGCAGCGCTTCGAAGTCGCGTGCGTCCACGCGGCGGAAGAGCTCGGTGATGATGGCGCTGGACATGGGATCGGGCCTTTCGTCGATCGGGGATGGGGGCGCGCTACGACAGGTAGGCGCGAATGGCTTCGTCGGAGGCACCGACGGCGACGCCGTTGGCGGGGTCGGCCAGCTCGGCCAGGAAGCGCTCGCGCAGGCGGCGGGTGACGGGGCCGGCTTCGCCTTCGCCCAGCGCCTGGCCGTCCACGGCGGTGACGGCCATCAGCCCGGCGCCGGTGCCGGTCAGGAACGCCTCGCGGTCGGGGCCGCGCCAGTCGGAGGGCAGCATGTTGCGCAGCACGCGCACCGCATGGCCCTCCTCCGCGGCGATGCGCATCAGGAGCTGCCGGGTGATGCCGTTCAGGCAGTAGTCCTCCGTGGGCGTGGAGACCGTGACCTTCGCGGGGTCCGCTTCCCAGCCCGGCTCCCTGCTCACCAGGAACAGGTTGTCGGCCGTGGCCTCGCTCACGTACCCGTCGCGGGTGAGCATCATGGTCTCCAGCGTCCCCTCGTCGATGGTGTCGAGCAGCGCCAGGATGTTGTTGAGGTAGTTGCTGGACTTCACCCGCGGATCGACGTTGTCCTGCCCGTTGCGCCGCACGTTGCGCGAGACGGACACGGCGATGCCCCGCCGGTACGCCGCCTCGGGATACACCGCCAGC
Organism: Gemmatimonadota bacterium; assembly: GCA_028287185.1. Lineage (GTDB taxonomy): Bacteria > Gemmatimonadota > Gemmatimonadetes > Longimicrobiales > Longimicrobiaceae > JAQBQD01. The sequence continues at coordinate 51,585 of JAQBQD010000043.1, forward strand.
TTGGCGGCGATGGCGTAGACGGTGCTGCCCAGGCACTTGCGCGGGTTGATGCCCAGGTCGCCCAGCCCGCGCGACACCACCAGGCGCACGTACGCCCGGTCGCCCGCCGCCAGCCCCATGGCCTCCACCGCCTCCAGCGTGTGCCGGGTGAGGTCCACGTCGTCGTAGGGGACGCTGATGCGCAGCCGCCTGGCCGAGGCGTGCAGCCGCTCCAGGTGCTCGCGCCACAGGAAGAGGCGGCCGTCCACCACCAGCACGCCCTCGAACACCGAGTCGCCGTACAGCAGCCCGTGGTCGAACAGCGGCAGCCCGATCTCGTCCACGCGGAACACGCCGTGGCGGCGCTCCAGCGGCTCGTCGCACGGGTACGACGCGCTGCCTGCGTGCTCCCTCAGCACGCGCGGGGTCACGCCCTCCAGGAACGGCATGCTCACGAAGACGCGGGCGCCCAGGCAGACCTCCTGCAGGTCGCGGGCGGCGCCGGGTGCGCCGTCCACCGCGTAGGCGGCCCCGCGGGCGCGGCGCGGCGAGATGGCGGGCAGCTCCACGCCGGCGGCGGTGGTGGACGACGGCATCGAGGTGGCTCCTGGGGTTTCGGTTCGATCGAAAGCGCCTGCATGCTCGTCCCCGCACGCGGCGGGACGGGAAGGCGCGGTCGACGGATGGCGCGGGCGAGCTTCTCGGGGGCGGGGCCGGAGCTGAACAGGGGCGGGATCGACGACGCTTCGTCGCCGCCCGGAACGGTCACGCCTATAACATTATCAGACAAATTACAATCCACGCAAGGAGCGTTGCGCATCCAGCCACGTCGCCCCTCCGCATCGTCCGGAGAACCGGTCCTCGGTACCGCCGCGGCGGGTCCTTCGCCGATCGCGCGAGTGTATCACGCGGACGTGTGGCAGATGCGATCCCCCGTAGGCATCGGTACATGGACGGCCAGGACCTCACCCGCGCGAGGGGCATCCACGGCGGTGCACGGCGGCGGGAGAGCGGCATCCAGAGTTCTCGAATACGATCCGTGGATGGATCATAATCGGACCTTACGCGAATGTTCGACTGAGGCTACGGTGCCATGCTGCCCGATCTTCCCCTCGTCCGCCAGACCAAATGTTTCCACCGCGGAACAGCTCCCGAGAATTCGACGTCGAGTGCATGGGGCGCGGCAGGCTGATCCGGTGCGCGGGCTTGCGGAGCGTGGCCGGCGTGCGTTATTGCTCAGCGGCGGCAGGGGCCGGCGGCGGGCGCCGTTCCCCGCGCGCGCGACGGGTGGGCGGGCCCACGGGCCGGGGCCGCTCGCGGCACACGGGCAGGCTGGAGAATGGACTCGGAAACCATCAAGAGCGCATCCATCGTCATCGTGGACGACGAGGAGATGAACCTTCGCATCCTCCGGCGGTTCCTGGAGAGCGAGGGCTACACCGGCGTCTTCACCACCACCGACGGCCGCGAGGTCATCTCGCACCTCCAGACGCGCGGGGCGGACCTGGTGGTGATGGACCTGTACATGCCCTTCCCGGACGGCTTCGTGCTGCTGGACTGGATCGGCGCCGCCATCGGCAAGGACGAGTACCTGCCCATCCTGGTGGTCACGGCCGACTTCAGCATCGAGACGCGGAACCGCGCGCTGGCCCTTGGCGCCCGGGACTTCCTCACCAAGCCGTTCGACTTCTTCGAGGCGCGGTACCGCATCCGCAACCTGCTGCAGGCGCGTGACCTGTATCGCCAGCTCAAGGCCTGCCGCGACGGGCTGGGAACGCAGGCCAGCGGCGAGGGCCGAGGACCGGCCGATGGATCGGGAGACGCGGGTTCCGGCGGCGGGGCGGGGGGGTAGCGCGGTCGAGCACGGCCCGTGGAGCGGCGGAGAGACAGGGCCGATGCTCGGTGCGGGCGTCGGCCCTTTCAGCCGTCGCCCCGGCCGTTCTCCCGCAAGCGGACGAGGGGTGCCTCGGGCAGGCGGGAACCCGGATGCCGGCGTCCGCGCGGGATGGAGGCCGGAGGTCCCGATCGCATGGAAGAGACGGGAATCGGACACCGTGGCGGATCCAGTCCGCAGGTGTGGATGGGTCCGCCGTTGGATCAGAAGCCGTAGGACCATTGGACGGACAGGAGGTTGGCGCTGCCGACCCGGGGCTGGCCGCCGATGTTCCACAGGTACTCGGCGCGGAGCTGCGTGTTGCGGCCGGTGTGGAGGCCGGCGCCCAGCTCCACGCGCTCGTCGTAGTAGTCCCAGGGGATGCGGCTGGCGGCCGTTCCGCTGCCGTCGGGAATGCGGTTGAAGCGGATGGCGGCGTAGCGGGCCGCGGCGTAGGCGCGGGCGCCCAGCTTCACGCGGCTCTCCAGGTAGTACGACAGGTCGCGCGGGTCCTGCGGCATGTTCGGGACCTCCCAGCGGTCCACGAACACCTCGGCGTGCGTCTCCACGGGGCCGCTGGCGAGCGTGGCCTCGGCGCCCCACAGCTCCTGGTCGTAGTCGCCGAGCGCGTCGCCGTACGCGACGGGACCCTCCACCTTCGCGCGCAGGTAGGGGCCGCGGTCGTACGAGACGCCCAGGCGCAGCTCGGGCAGCACCTGCGCGGACAGGCCGGCCACCACGGAGGGATGCTGGGTGGCCGAGACGTCCGGGTTCCACGAGGGCGGCGGGCTGGACGGCGCGCTGTTCATCACCGCCACGCGCGCCGCAACGCCGTGCAGCGAGCCGAACGCCATGGCCCCCGCCTGGTACGGCACGCCCCAGATCACGGGCGATCCGATCCCGCGGAACTCGTCCGGCTCGTCGCGCCAGGTGAGGAAGCCCCTTGCGGAGCCGGGCGCGATGCCGGCGCAGATCACCGTGCGGTACTCGTACGGCAGCGGCGGGCGGATGAACGGGTCCGCCGACGTGCCGTGGCGCTGGGCGTACGCGCCGAAGGGTGTGGCGAACTTGCCCGCCTGCACGCCGAAGTCCTTTCCCGCCCATGGCGTCCAGCGCGCGAACGCCTGCTCCAGCCGCGCCTGGACGGGACGCGGGGCCGGCTCTTCGCCGCGGTCCGCGCGGCCCTCCGCGAAGGCGTACAGGTGGCTGCCCAGGAACACGTCCGCGTAGAGGCTCAGGCGCGGCGCCACGAACGCGTCCGTCGTGGGGATCAGCCACGACGGGTAGTCCGCCGGCACGTATCCCGTCACGTCCAGCCGCCCGCTCGGCGCGATCTGCAGCCACCCGCCGGGCGACGAGTAGCGGACGCCCTTCTCCTGCAGCGTGGGAAGCTCCTGCGCCGCGCCGGCGCGGGGCACCACCGCCGCGAGCAGCAGCAGCGCCGCCGTCACCGACCCACGCACCCCCGACTGCCCCGCGGGACCCGATCTCGCAGCCACGGGTGATCTGGAATCCTTCGCGTCGGTCGATTCGCTCGCTTCCTTCGGCCCGACTGATTCCGGAGCGTCCGCAGAAGCCGCGCAATCCGCGCAATCCGCGGAATCCGCGGAATCCGCGGAATCCGTCGAATCCACCGGGTCCGTCGAGGTCGATGCGCCGTGGACGTGGGACGGCTTCGCGTCTTCGAGCGGTTCGGGATCGCGGAGCGATTCGACGCAGAAGACCTCGACCGGCACGGACAGGCCCTTGAGCTGGCGCGTGCCGCCGTGGGCCAGGCGGAAGGCGTCGCCCAGGCGCCGGCGGGTCGCTTCGGAGATGAGGATCTCGTCGGCGGCGGCGACGGAGCAGAGGCGGGCGGCCACATTCACGGACTCGCCGAGGACGGTGTAGTTCAGCCGCTCGGGCGATCCCACGAAGCCGGCGACGGCGGTGCCGGTGTTGATGCCGATGCCCACGCGGAACTCGGGCTCGCCGCGCGCCGCCCGCTGTGCCGACAGCTCGGCGACCGCGGCCTGGATGCGGAGCGCCGCTCGCGCGGCCCGGACGGCGTCCTCGCCGCGCGCCATGGGGGCGCCGAACAGGGCCATGATCTGGTCGCCCAGGTACTTGTCCACCAGCCCGCCCTCGCCCGACACCGCCGCGCCGGCGCGCTCCAGGAAGCCGTTCACGATGGCGATCACCTCCTGCGGCTCCATCCCCTCCGTGAGCGTCGTGAACCCGCGGATGTCGGCGTACAGGATGGTGACCTCGCGGTTCTGGCCGCCGGGCGCGATGTCGGTGCCCTTCACCAGCTCGGCGGCGATCTCGGGCGAGTTGGTCTTCACCAGCGCGGCCTGGTAGCGGTCCTTCAGCATCAGGTCGTGCGTCATCTCGTTGAAGCCCTCGGACAGCGCCCCCAGCTCGTCGTCCTCCTCCACCGGCACGCGCGCCGAGTAGTCGCCCGCCCGCACCCGCACCGTCGCGGCCGAGAGCGCCTGCACGGGCCGCGTGAGGCGGTTCGACAGCGCCGCGCCCAGGGCCAGGGCCCCCAGCAGCGCCAGCAGCCCGGTGGAGAAGGACACCACCGCCAGCCGCCGGAAGGGCGAGATCACGTCGTCCAGCGGCACGGCCAGCACCCACCACACGGGCGTCGCCGAGTCGATGGAGACGGGGTTGGCCACCAGCGAGTAGGCGTGCCCACCCCAGGTCACGCGCTCGCCCGAGCGGTGGCCCGCCATGCCGGCCATCTGCCCCAGCGCGGGCGCCTCCGCGATCCCCGCCGTCCGCGCCACGCACCGGCTGCCGGCCACGAAGCAGACGTCCGCGCCGATGCCCTCGCCCAGCTGCTGCGCCACGGCGTCGTCCACCGGCAGGCCCACCGTCAGCGTGCCCGTGAACTGGGCGCCCGAGAACAGGGGCACGGGGTGGACGAAGAAGAGCCGGCCGCTCACGAAGTGGTAGCCGAACGCCGCGGTGTCGCCGCGCTCCAGCAGGCGCCGCACGAGGCGCGCGGGCACGGCGGGCCGGGGGTCGCGCAGCGACCGCGCGTCCAGCAGCGCGGCGACGGGGGCCCCGTCCTGACCCGTGAAGACCAGCAGCGAGTGCGGCGCCGCGGCCAGCTTCAGCTCGTATTCGGCGGTGCCCGGAAGGTCGCCCGCGTCGCCGCTCTGCACCGCCGCATCCACCGCGGCGGCGAATCGGCCGTTGGAGCCCAGGCGCAGGCCCAGCGTGCGCAGCTCGGCCTGCTGCCGGCGCTCCTGCCCCGCGAACGCCCTGCGCGAGCGGGCCAGGGTATCGTCCACCACCCGGCTCACCTGGCGCGTGGCGACGATCCCGATGACCACCAGCATCACCAGGAAGAAGCCGCCCACCAGGACGAGCAGGTCGCGGAAGATCCGCGCGCGGAAGGTGCGGGGACGCAGCAGGGTCACGGGATGCCGCCCGCCTACAGCCGCACGTCCACGCGCGCCGTTCCGCCGGCGGGCACCGTCACGTCCACGGTGCGCTTGCCGCGGTCGAAGTCCCACACCGACAGGCGCCAGCGCCCCGCGGGCACATCCTCCAGCCGGAACGTCCCGTCGGCCCTCACCTGCGCGTGGTAGGGGTTCTCCACCACCACCACGCCCGAGCGCATCCAGCGGTGGATCTCGCAGAACACCTTCACGGTGCCCGGCCGGTCGAACGTCACCGGGCGCGACTCGCCGCGCGGAAAGCGACCCAGGTCGAAGCGCTTGGGGGTGGAGTACGAGAAGACGTTGTGGAAGAAGGGATCCTGGTTGGTGAAGTCCACCGTGGTGCCCACCGGCACCACCACCATCCCGGGCACGAAGCTGGTGTCGTGCTGCGCCAGGCGCGGGTGCCGCGGCAGGGCCGACGGGCGCGCGCCGCCCATGGCCCCTTCGAGGAACGCGACCATGGGCACCGGGGCCGTGGTGCGCGTGGCGACGCCCAGCCCCGCGTAGGGATTGGCGACGCGCTGCGGCGGACGCGGCGTCACGATCGCGCGCCCCTCGATGGTGCCGGACGCGGCGCGCGTGCCGCCGGCCAGCAGCGGCACGAGCAGCAGGACGGGCGCGAGCACGGCGACGAACCGTCGGTTCACGGGTCGATCTCCTGCCTGGGAGGTTGCGGCGCTTCGGAGCATGCGGGAGGGAGGAGGCTGCGCACCAATATAGACGGGAAGACCGCGCCGTGCCAGAAACGGATTTGTAAGCCGCCGCGGACGAGAGGCCTCGGAATCCGTCCACGTGCCGGCACCAGACGTTTCCGCGAAAGTGACGATGCCGGCAGGTGATCGCCGGCCGTCCGCGGGAACACGGTCGATCCCGTCGCGTCCGCATGTCGGGCCTTCCGGACCGCGGAGCTCGAGCACGCGCGAAGGGCGCGGATCCACCCGGGATCCGCGCCCTTCGATCGACCTACATCCACCACTTTCGTGACCCCGCCGCTCGCCGGACCCGGGATCAGACCGGGACTTCTTCGATGATGGGGACCTCGCTGGGCAGGATGCACTCCTTGATGGCGGCGCGGCGCGCCTTGCCGGACAGGTGCACGCGGTCGCCCTCGATGCGGCAGCGCATCTCGCCGCCGCGGCTGCTGACCTGGCGGGCGACGAGGGAGGTGCGGCCCAGGCGCTCGGCCCAGAACGGCGCCAGCAGCGTGTGCGCATAGCCCGTGACCGGGTCCTCGGGGATGCCGGCGTGCGGGGCGAAGTAGCGCGACACGAAGTCCACGCCGCCGCGGCCCGGCGCCGTGACGACGATGCCGTCCAGCCCCAGCTCGCGCACCCGCTCGAAGTTGGGCTTCAGCGCGCGCACCGCCTGCTCGTCGCGGAACAGGGCCACGTGCGAGTTGCCGGTGAAGGCCTCCAGCGGCTCCGCGCCCAGCGCCTCCGCCAGCCCCTCGCCCGTGGAGGGGACCAGGGTGGCGGTGGGAAAGTCCAGCGCCAGGCGGTCGCCCGAGCGGCGCACGGGAATCGTGCCGGCGAAGCGCGAGGTGAACACCACCTCGTCCAGCGGGCGCGGCGCGTCCGAGAAGACCACCAGCGCCGCGGCGAGCGTGGCGTGCCCGCAGAGCTCCACCTCGGTGGTGGGCGTGAACCAGCGGATCTCGTATCCGTCATCGCCCTTCAGCACGTACGCCGTCTCGGCATACGCAAGCTGGGTCGCGACTTCCTGCATCTCCTCCAGCTCGGGCCACTCCTTCACGAACAGCACGCCGGCCGGGTTGCCCAGCAGCCCCGGCCCGATGAACGAATGCACCTCGTGCACCTTCCGCATCGCCACTCCTGATCCCCTGCGGTTCCAGCGTTGCGCGGAATCCCAGTCCGCCGCCTGCCCCCCATACCACAAACCGGCGAAAACGATCCCCTTCCGTGGCGGGCCGCATCCCCCGCATCCTCCGTCGCCGGACGGAAACGCAAGGCGCGCGCTCGCCTCTCGCCCGGGCGTCCCGTTTTCGGCTGCCGGTGCGTACGCGCGGGGGGAGCAGGCGCCCGCGCCCGCTCCCCCCGCGGTCCTGTCGACGATCGTCCCCGCCCGAAGGCTATGCCGCGGGGCAGCCGATCGGCGGCACGGGCGGCGGCGGCGGCGTGCCCGTCATCACCTGCGTGAGGTCGGCGTGCAGGTAGAGCTGCGTGGTGTCCGGATGAAGGCGCAGCCCGCCCAGGTCGGCATGCGTGAGGACGATGCCCGCGGTGCCGGTGCGGAAGTTCAGCACGTGGCCGCCGTGCACGTGCGCGTCGTCGATGAAGTGCACGTGGTAGCCGGGATAGCTGGTGCCGCCCACGAACGGCGGCTCGCGGTAGCCGATGAACGTGCCCGTCACGTTGCGCAGCGTGTCCACCTTCATGCGGATGCGCGAGACGGGCGGATACGGCTTGGTCTGCGGCGCGAAGGTGCGCACCACCATGCAGGCGAAGGTGCCGTGGGCCCGCAGCGAGTAGAAGCGGTTGGCGCTGCGGAAGAAGGGATCGAACGCCGGCGGGTTTGGATACGTGGTGCCCGGCGGAAGCGTGCTGCGCGTGGCGGTCGCCACCGGCCAGCGGCTGACGAGGGCGAACGGCATGTGCTGCGTGTTGGGCGCCACCACCGCGCGGCCGCCGACGTCGAAGCGGTAGAACACGCCGTCCAGCATCATCATCTCGCCGTTCAGCGCGTTGGCGGCGCCCAGCGCGAAGTTGCCGACGCCCTTCAGCTGCCCGACGGTGAAGCTGCCGTCCAGCACGCCGTTCTGCAGGGCGATGAACGGGTTGAACTGGTCCAGGTACACCGGTGCCGACTGCACCGGCGCGACGTTGGCCCGCGCGTCGCTGCACGCGGGCGCCACGCAGACGAGGCCGGCGACCGCGCAGAGCGTCGCGGCGATGGGCAGGATGCGGAACGCTCGCCGGGGACGCGCGTTCCGTGGTTGCATGGAGATCATTGGAGACCGTGGCTGGTTCAGAGGAACAGAGAAGTCGGTTGCCTGCAGCAACCGGCGCCATAGCTGTAGTGAACTCTACGGAAGGGAATTCTCATCTTTGGTCTGCAATGTGGCGATAAACAAAATCCTCATTGGCGAATTGGCCTGCGCATAGTCGTAGGATCCACAATAAATTTCGACCCTCCACAGGGCAAAAACAAGAAAATCTCAACGTTTCGATCTTTTTTATCGATGACGTCGCTAACCGTTCCATCTAGTACAGCATTCTGAATGCCGGCGTCGGCAAGTCGATGGGAAAAGTACATCCCGCGTAGATTTGGCAGGTCCCGATTCGCGAATGCTGATGGTATCTGTACACGGGTAAAGTGGTTCTGATAGATATTCGAGTCGCGCTGAGTGGGGGGAAGGAAATTTGCCCACCGAGACTCGCCAGAACGGATAGAATCGATATATGTTAACCGGTCACCAGCTAGATCAGCGTTTCCACGAACATACAACGCAAAAGTTGCTTTCGATAACCGCAAATCTGAACGTATTTGCTCGATCACTTCCTTGAATCTTGCTTCCGATTCGCGTTGCTGCCATTTACCACTATCAAATAGCAGCGAACGTTTCCGATCCGCCGTTCGGATATCGATTGTGTACCAATCACCACACTGGCCCTCGACAAGATTCTGTCGAAAATGCCGTTTAACAACGTAATCAGGCTTGTCGACTACGTTCACGCTGTCTAGGTACATCCGTAGTCGATCGGTAAATGATATCGTAGTAGACTGTTGCACAACGACCGTTGGCGGGTTAACCGATGGCGGGGTAGTCGATGCCGGAGAGTGTCCGAGGATCCACTTTGCGAGAGCGCTAAGTGCAAGGACGGCGATACTACCGAACCCGAGATTACGCTTTCGCTTAGAGTGCTGCGGTCTGACCGTTGGTTGAGGATCACGTGCGATTACATGCCCATGAGAATGGGTGGACGGTGATCTTCTTCGGGGGACCGTGGGTGAAACTTGACGGTCTGGTCTTGCCTGATGCCGTTTGCGCTGAATAGAGCAATACACGAGAGACGCCAAGGCGCCAGTCACGAGTCCAAGCAGGAATCCAAGGACAAACTGCGACATAACCATCCTGATGGCAGGTGGAGGTCACTAAATTTTTCCTCCCTCATACTTACCGCGTGATCCCACCATAAACAAGGAGTTTGTGTTGGCGGCCTTTGCTGTAGAGGTCCAAACCGTTGACTGATAAACAAATCCGTCTTCTCCGCCCAAGGCTCTGCCTTAGCGGAGAAGACGGGAGCTCACAGTTAAAGGTTCTTCATCAGCCAGTCGGTCATCAGCGTGTACAGGTGAAGCTGGGTGCGGCCGCCGGAGATGCCGTGGTTGCGGTTGGGGTAGAGCATGAAGCTGAACTGCTTGTTGGCGGCCTCCAGCGCGTTGGCCCACTGCACCGAGTTCTGGAAGTGCACGTTGTCGTCGCCCGTGCCGTGCACCAGCAGGTAGTTGGCCGTCAGGCTGTCGGCGTACTTCAGCGCGCTGCTGGCGTCGTAGCCGGCGGCGTTCTCCTGCGGCGTGCGCATGAAGCGCTCGGTGTAGATGTCGTCGTACAGGCGCCAGTCGACGACGGGGGCCACGGAGATGCCGGCCTTGAAGAGCCGCCCGCCGCGCGCGACGGTGAGCGCCGTGGTGTATCCGCCGCCGCTCCATCCCCACATGCCGATGCGCTGGGCGTCGGCCCACGGCTGCGCGCCGATCCAGCGTACCACGTCCATCAGGTCGCTGCTGACGATCTCGCCCTGGCGCAGGTAGCCCGCCTTCTCGAAGGCGCCGCCGCGGCCCGAGGTGCCGCGCGGGTCGACGCTCATCACCACGTATCCCTGCGCGGCCAGGAGCTGGTGCCACAGGTAGCGCGACCCGCCCCACGCGTCCGTCACCGTCTGCGAGCCCGGGGTGCCGTACTCGTACAGCAGCACGGGATACCGCTTCGTGGGGTCGAAGCCCGGGGGACGGATGATCCACGCGTTGAGCTGGGTTCCGCCGGCGTTCGGGACGTGCACGAACTCGGGCGGCCGGGCGCCCGTGCCGGCGATGCGCTGGGCCACCGCCGCGTTGTCGGCCAGCGCGCGCACCAGGGTGCCGTCGCCGCGGAACAGGCGCGTGGAGGGGGGCGTGCCCAGGCGCGAGTACGTGTCCACGAAGTACAGCCCGTCGGGGCTGACGTTCGCCGAGTGCGTGCCGGGCTCGGCCGTGAGCTTGCGCAGGCCCGTGCCGTCCAGCTTCACGCGGAAGAGGTGGCGCTGCGTGGGGTCGCCGCCGGTGCCCGTGAAGTACACCCAGCCGCCGCGCTCGTCCACGCCGTCGACGGACACCACGTCCCAGGGCTCGCGCGTGAGCTGGCGGAGCTGGCGGCCCGCCCGGGTGTACAGGTAGATCTGGTTGTAGCCGTCGCGCTGGCTGGTCCACAGGTGCTGCGCGCCGCCGTGCACGAAGGTGAGGTCGTCGTCCACGTTCACCCACGCGCTGTCGGTGTCGCTGAACGCCGTGCGGCTGCGGCCCGTGGCGGCGTCGGCGTACAGCACGTCGATGCGGTTCTGCAGCCGGTTCATGCGCTGGATCACCAGCTCGGTCGGGGACGCGGCCCAGTCCATCCGCGCCAGGTACACGTTGGTGTCGGCGCCGGTGTCCATCCACGTCGTCGGGCCGCCCGCGGCGTCCACCACGCCGATCTTCGCGATCGCGTTGGGGCTTCCGGGCTTGGGATAGCGCAGGGTGACGGGGCGCGAGTACTGGCCGCTGGTCTCGTTCACCCAGGTCTGCACGGGCTCGGGCGAGACGTCCAGGCGCCAGAAGGCGATGCGGCGCCCGTCCGGGCTCCAGCGCCACCCGTCGCGCAGGTCCAGCTCCTCCTCGTAGACCCAGTCGAAGGTCCCGTTCACCACCGTCTCGCCGCCGTCGCGCGTGAGCTGCGTCTCGCGGCCGGTGGCGACGTCGGTGACGAACACGTTGTTGTCGCGCACGAAGCCCACGCGCGTGCCGTCCGGCGAGAGCTTGGCGAACTGCTGCCACCCCGGCGCGGCGCTCAGCGGGGTCAACCGCTTCGAGGCTGCGTCCCACACGTAGTAGGTGCCCTTGGTCCGCTGCCGCCACACCTGCTGCGAGTTGGTGTAGACCAGCGCGTGCCGCCGGTCGGCCGACCAGGCGACATCCTCCACGTCCACCGCCTTCGCGGCACCGGCGGGCACCAGCGCGGTGCCTTCCACCACGCGCTCGCGCTTGCCGGTGACGATGCCCTCCGTCCACACGTCGGCCGCCTGCGAGCCGGGCGCGGCCTGCACCAGCGTGAAGCTCTCGCCTCCGGGTGCCCAGTCGCCGCCGAAGCCGGTGGTGCGGTAGGCGCCGGTCGCGAAGATCTGGTCCAGCGTGAGCCGGTCCATCTGCGCGGCCGCGCGCGGGGGCGGGGCGAGCACGGCCACGGCGAGCGCGGCGGCGGCGAGCGCCGGACGGGCGCGGTTCTGCATGACGTATCCCTCGGCTGGCGGACGGGTTGCCGGTGCCGCGCATGCGGTCCGGACGGGGGTTGCGGCGTGCGGCGTGGAACGGACGGAGCGCGCCGCCGTTCCGTGGAGATCGGTGAATCTACGGAGCGGCGCCGGACTGCGCACGGTCAAGCGGGCCGGGTGGTTGAAACCGCGGCAACGACCACGCGACGCCTCCCTGTGGAGGCTGGTTCCGCGCGGCGGTGGGCTCCTCCCGGCACGCACGTGGATTCCGCGCGTCGAGTCGCGGTTCGACGGGAGCCGGATCGATGCCGACGCGCCCACGAACGCGCGCGACCCAGCGATCGGTCGACCTTCCTGCAGGAATTCCGTCGCCGGAAATGCCTACGCCGTTGGCGCGCGCTGCCACTTCATGCGGGTGTAGGCGATGCGGAAGCCCTGGCGCTCGGCGTTGCGTTGGCAGGTGCTGCCGGGCAGCGCGCCCATGGAGGCGAGGTCGCAGCCGGACTCCACCGCGTCGCGAAGGCGGGCTTCCAGAAGCGCGAGCTGGGCGCCGTGGCCGCGGGCGCCGGGCAGGGTGCTGGCGCCGGCGAGCAGGGCTACGCCGTCGTGGACGTTGAGCGATCCCGTTGCCACCGCGCGGCCGTCCAGCTCCGCGAAGAAGCAGCGCGTGTCTCGGCGCGCGGCGTTGATGCGGCCGAGCGCCGTCATGAACCCGGTGTGCTCGGGCGCCACGTCGCTCCACCCGCCCGCGGCGGTGGCGGCCCACGCGTCCTCCTCTCCGGGCTCCATTCGCCGCACGCGAATGCGCTCGCCACGGAGCCCTTCCACCGCCACGCCGGGGGCGATGGGTCGATACAGAACGCTCGTCAGCTCGAACGGCTGGTAGCGGCGCCGGTTGAGGAGCGCCACGATCTCGGGGGCCGCCATCGGGCTCACCTCGTGGAACACCTCGGCTCCGCGCTCGCCGAAGAACGCCTCCAGCGCATCCATCTCCGCGTCGCCCACGTCGTCGAACAGCCCCAGCCCGAACGTCTGCGTGACGGGCGAGCCCGGGCCGTCGTACATGGCGCGCGCGCCGGCGACCTGCGTCCACGTGGCGCCGCTCGCCGGGTCCACACGCGCATGCGCGTCGACGAACTCGGTGTTCGCGGCAGCCTCCGCGCCTTCCAGGCGGCGCGCCAGCTCGCGGTCCGCGAAGTAGTGCCGCCCGCCCGTCGGGTCATCCATCGCGGTCCTCGAACGCGGGTGAGGATGGATCGGCGCGGTCGCCGGTCAGGGGACGGGGCCGGACGATCGGCGGACGGGGCGGCGGGGCGGGCGCGGACGCTCGCGTCTCCAGGCCGCCCGCTCGTCGGATCGAAGATCGAGGGCCGATTCCCGCGCATCGCAGGCGTATGCTGGGGCGTCCGCCCCTTGCGCGCAACCGGGCGCGGGGCTTTTGTTCGATCCTGATCCCCCGCCGCCGCCGTGCAACCGCCACCCCGCCACCGCCGAGCGCCCGCCGTGACCCACCTGTCCGCCTCCGCGCCGCCCTCCGACGAGCCCGCCGCCAGGCCCGCGGGCGAGGGGTTCGACCGCCTGCCGCGCCGCCTGGGCGTATGGAGCGCCGCGGCGGTGCTCGTGGGCTCCACCATCGGCAGCGGCATCTTCCGGGTGCCCGGCGCCGTCGCGGCCAGGGTGGGCACCGTCGGCGCGGTGACGCTGCTGTGGACGGTGGGCGCCATCGTGGCGCTGGTGGGCGCGCTCACCATCGCGGAGCTGGCGGGCCTGTTCCCGCGCTCCGGCGGCATCTACGTCTTCATCCGCGAGGGATTCGGGCCGCTGCCTGCGTTCCTCTTCGGCTGGACGGAGCTGCTGGTGATCCGCCCCTCGGCCATCGGCGCGATCGCGGTGCTCTTCGCGGAGTACAGCGTGCGCCTCTTCCACCTGGCGGACGGATGGACGCGGCCCATCGCGGCGGGGGCGGTGATCCTGGTCGCGGCCGCCAACATCCGCTCCGTGCGCTGGGGCGCCGTGGTGCAGAACGCCAGCACGGCGGCCAAGTCGCTGGCGCTGCTGGGGCTGGCGGCGGTGGGGTTCCTCTTCGGCAGCGGGGCGGGGGGCGCGCTGTCGCAGCCGGTGCACTGGTCGCCGCTGTCGTGGGCCGGCTTCGGGCTGGCGCTGGTGTCGGTGATGTGGGCGTACGACGGGTGGGCCGACCTCACCTTCATCGCGGGCGAGGTGAAGGACCCGGACCGCACCCTGCCGCGCGCGCTGCTGGGGGGCGTGGCCGCGGTGGTGCTCATCTACCTGGCCGTGAACGCCGTCTACCTGTACCTGCTGCCGATGGCGGTGATGACCAGCTCCAAGCTGGTGGCGGCCGATACGGCGCAGCGCATCTTCGGCGACGTGGGCGAGTCCGTCGTCTCCGCGATGGTCATCCTGTCCGCCTTCGGGGCGCTGAACGGCTCGATGATGACGGGGCCGCGCATCTTCTACGCTATGGCCGAGGACGGGCTCTTCTTCCGCCCCATCGCCGCCGTGCACGCCAAGTACCGTACGCCGTACGCCGCCATCCTGCTTGCGACGGCGCTGGGCGTGGGATACATCTCCGTCCGCACCTTCGAGGAGCTGGCCGACAGCTTCATCCTGGGCATCTGGCCCTTCTACGCCCTGGCCGTCGCCGCCGTCTACGTGCTGCGCCGCCGCACCGAGCTGCACCGCCCGTACCGCACCTGGGGATACCCGGTCACGCCCCTCGTCTTCCTGCTCGCCTCCGTGGCCATGCTGGTGAACGCCGCCGTGCAGGACCCGAAGCCCGCGGCCATCGGAGTCGGGCTGATCGCGCTGGGGATCCCCGTGTTCTATCTCTGGAAGCGGCCGGGCCGGACGGCCTGACCGCGCCGCCGGCCGGCGGAGCCCACCGGCATCGGCGCCTGCTGTCCGGATCGAGGCGTAGTCCTTCAACTCGGCATCGTCCGCGGCTCGCTCCCCGCTCCGGGGGACGTGAAGAAAGCCGGCCTCCGTCCGCTCTGCGGGGCCGGCTTTCGTACGTCGACTTGCCGTCGGTGCAATCCGGACGCATCTTCCGCCCGCGCTTCGCACCAGCGGTTTTGTGTGTGATTCGTCGACGCGCCTTCCGCAGATCCGTTCGGCTCCGCTCCAGGGAAACCGTCCCCGCCTCCCCATGCCTTCGTCCCGCTTCCGTACGCCCACCGTCTTCGCGCTCGCCGCGGCCTCGTGCATCGCCTGCGCGCCACGCCACGCGGACCGCCCGCCGTGGGTCACGTTCGTGTCGAACGCGCGCATCGCCGTGCTGGCGGACACGTCGCGCATCGTGCGCGCGGGCAACGTGCGCGACGTGTGGCTCCGCTTCGAATATTCCGAGCCGCAGCCGGCACCCAGCGGGGGCGACAGCTTCACGCGCATGGAATTGCTGGAGGGGGTGAACTGCGCCGCCCGGCAGGCGCACGAGCGGGAGATGCGCATCTACGACGCGGCGGGGAATCCGGTGGGCCCGCCCCGGATCAGCACGCAGCTCGGGCTGCCCGGGTGGCGGCGCTTCGAGGCGCATCCCATGGGCGTGGCGCTGTTCGATCCGCTCTGCGACCGGCTGGCCCACATGCCGGGGGGCTGAGCGCCCGGCGAGGAATCCCCCGACGCGGTCCCGGGTACGAGCCGGCCTTGCGTGGCATCGCGAAGGCCGGCGTTCGCGTGCAGGCCCCCCGCGGCCGTCGCCGTGTCCGACGCCGGCAGCCCCGGTGCGCGGCTTGCGGCGCGGCGGGCGCGGCGCGTAGGATAGGCGCTCCATCATCCCCCGACGGAGGTCCCGAATGGCCCGCTGGTCACCCGTGCTCGCCGCCGCCCTGGTCGTGGCCGGCGTCTCCGCGCTCCCCGCGCACGCGCAGCAGGCGGGCGCCGCCGCTTCGCCCAGCGCCGCCACGGCTGCCCCGGCGCGGCGCGCGATCCCGTACCCGGTGGTGCCGCCCGCGGGGTTCCGCGCGGCGCTGGCGAAGGGCACCCGCAGCGCGAGCGGGGCGCCCGGCCCGCGCTACTGGCAGCAGTGGGCCAGCTACCGCATCCGCGTGCGCGTGGACGCGGACGGCAAGACGCTGACGGGCACGGAGCGCGTGATGTACCACAACCGCTCGCCCGACACGCTGCCCGAGCTGTACATGCACCTGCACCAGAACCTGTACGCGCCCGGCTCGGTGCGGAACGAGGAGGTGGAGGTCACGGGCGGCGTCACGCTTTCCCGCCTGACCGTCGGCGGGCAGGCGCTCACGGCGGCGGAGGGAGAGGGCGCGGGATACGCCATTGAGGGGACCAAGCTGGGCATCCGCCCCGCGCACCCGCTGCTGCCGGGCGACTCGGTGGCCATCGAGAGCGACTGGAGCTTCAAGATCCCCAAGAGCGGCAGCGGCCGCATGGGATGGGACCGCGACGACCTGGTGTTCCTGGCGTACTTCTACCCGCAGATGGCGGTGTACGACGACGTGGTGGGATGGCAGGCCGACCCGTACATGAGCAGCGCCGAGTTCTACATGGGCTACGGCGACTACGACCTGACGGTGGATGCGCCCGCGGGGTGGACCGTGGCCTCCACCGGCGAGCTGGGCAACGCGCCCGAGGTGATGCCCGCGGCCGTGCTCGCCCGCATCCGCGCCGCGGAAGGATCGGACAGCGTGGTCCACGTCCTCCAGCCGGCCGACTACGCGGCGGGCCGAGCGACGCTGCCGGGTACGGGCGCCCGCCTGCGCTGGGTGTGGCACGCGGCCAACGTGCGCGACGTGGCGTTCAGCCTCTCGCGCAACGCGCACTGGGACGCCGCGCGCACCGCCGTGGGCGACCGCGACGGCGACGGGCGGCCGGACTTCGCCCGCGTGGACGCCGTGTGGCGCGAGAGCGCCCCGCGGTGGGCCGCCGCCGCGCGCGACGCCCAGCACTCCATCGCCTACCTGTCGCGCTACACCGGCTTCCCCTACCCCTGGTCGCACATGACCGCGGTGGAGGGCGGCGAGATCATCGGCGGCGGGATGGAATACCCGATGATGACGCTGATCGGGCCCTACACGCAGCGCGGCGACACGGCGCTGTACGGGGTGATCGCGCACGAGTTCGGGCACATGTGGGTGCCCATGATCGTGGGCGCGGACGAGAACCGCTACGGCTGGATCGACGAGGGCACCACCGACTTCAACGAGGCGCAGGCCAGCAACGCGCGCTTTCCCGGCGCCACGGACGCGCACCAGGTGGAGCAGGCGCGCTACCTGGCGCTCATGCGCCGCGGCTACGACGCCGAGATGATGCGCTGGACCAACTACCAGTACCCGGGCGCCTTCGGCCTGCAGACCAGCTACTACAAGCCCGCCACCGTCCTGTTCGCGCTGCGCGGCCTCATCGGCCAGGAGGCGTTCGACCGCGGCCTGCGCCGGCTGGTGCGTGACTGGGCCTACAAGCATCCCACGCCCTGGGACTTCTTCCACGAGTTCGACACCGCCGCCGGGCGCGACCTGTCGTGGTTCTGGCGCACCTGGTACCACGAGGCGTGGACGATGGACCACGCCGTGCGCTCGGTCGGCGACGGGCCGGCGGGGACGACGGTCACGGTCGCGGACCTGGGCGAGGCGCCCATGCCCGCGCGCCTGGCGATCACGCGCGCCGACGGGAGCGTGGAGCGGCGCGAGGTGCCGGTGGAGACGTGGCTCTCCGGCGCGCGCACGGCCACCGTCACGGTCCCCCGCGGTGCGTTGCCCGTGACGCGCGTGGAGCTGGATCCCGAGCACGTGTTCCCCGACACCGACCGCCGCAACGACGTGTGGATGCGTCCCTCCGTCGCGACCGCGCGTCCATGACCGTCCGCCGAACCGTGGAGAGGTGACGCCGTGTCGATCGAGACCGAGGAGGAGCTGCTGGGGATGCAGCGCGCCGGCCGGGCGG
The DNA here is from genome assembly GCA_028287185.1 of Gemmatimonadota bacterium. GTDB lineage: Bacteria > Gemmatimonadota > Gemmatimonadetes > Longimicrobiales > Longimicrobiaceae > JAQBQD01. The sequence continues at coordinate 69,254 of JAQBQD010000043.1, forward strand.
TGGCCGAGGCGCTGAAGGCCATGCGGCAGGCGGTGCGCGCCGGCGTCACCACGGCGGAGCTGGACGAGGTCTGCGAACGGGTGCTTCGCCGGCACGGCGCGCGCGGGGCGCCGCGGCTGGTGTACGGCTTTCCCGGCACCGCCTGCATCAGCGTGAACGACGAGACGGTGCACGGCGTGCCCGGCGAGCGCGTGCTGGTGGACGGCGACCTGGTGACGCTGGACGTCACGGCCGAGCTGGACGGCTACTTCGCGGACGCGGCGGTCACGGTGCCCGTGGGGCCGCCGTCGCCGCTGGCGCGCAGGCTGGCCGAGTGCGCCGAGGCGGCGTTCCACAAGGGCTTGGGCGCCGTGCGGGCGGACGCGCCGCTCTCGTCCGTCGGTGCCGAGGTGGAGCGCGAGGTGCGGCGGCGCGGGTTCCGCGTGGTGCGCGACCTGTGCGGCCACGGCATCGGCCGCACCATCCACGAGCCGCCGCAGGTTCCCAACTTCTACGACCGCGGCACCCGCGGGCGCATGACGCCGGGCCTGGTGTTCGCGCTGGAGCCCATCGTCAGCGCCGGCAGCCCGAAGACCCGCACGGACGCCGACCGCTGGACCATCCGCACCGCCGACGGCAGCCTCACCGCCCACTACGAGCACACCGTCGTCGTCACCCGCGGAGAGGCGCTCATCCTCACCGCCGCGGCGTAGACGAGCCGTCTTCACGGGATCCTGGCTCTCGTCCGAAAGTCGTAACCGTCGTCAGCGGACGCGTTCGACCCCCGTCGACCGTGCTTCCGATCAGATCCGTCGGGACGGAATCGTCCAACCAGCCCCATCGTACCGGATGCGGCCCTCCGACCGGCCGACGCAGGCCGGCGGCGGGCCGCATCTTCATCAACACATACCTGCCAGGGTATCCCCGTGACGAGCGTTTCTCCGCGATTCTGCCGAAGTCCACGGCTCCGCGCCGGTATCTCGGTCCTTCCGCTGATCGCAGGCTGCGCGATTCCGTCCTGGCTCTCCGCCCAGGCTCCGCCACGCGCTTCTTCCGTCTCCATCGATGCCGGGGCGGCCACGTCCGCCGCGATCACGGCGGCGGACGCGCGGGTGCGGGTGGGGATCGTGGCGGCGGATTCGATGATGGGGCGCGACACGGGATCGCCCGGGCTGCGGAAGGCGCGCGACTACATCGCGGCGGAGCTGGCGCGGATGGGCGTGCAGCCGGCGGGCGACGGGGGGACGTACTTCGCGCGGGTGGGGCTGGAGCGCTCCGCGTACACCTTCTCCGCCGCCGTCCGCACCGCGTCCGGCGAGCGCACGCTGACCACGAAGGACGTCGTGCCACTGGCGGGCGTCGCCGGGGTCCCGGGCCTGCCGCGGCCCACGGGCGAGGGGCGCATCGTGTACGGCGGATGGGCGGTGGACGGCGCCGTGGCGCCCGAGGGGGAGCTTGCCCCGGAGCAGATGGACGGCGCCGTGCTGGTGATGCGCTTCGGCGCGGCGCCGGATGCCGGACGCCTGGCGCGCCAGCGCTTCTCGCTGGAAAGCCTGTGGGGCCCGCGCTCACGATTGGCGGCCATCGTCATCGTGGCTGACGCCGCCATGCGCGAGTACTGGGACGCGGGCATCCAGTCGCTCGCCACCGGCGCCGTCGCCCGCGCCGGATCGCTCACGCCCGACAGCGTCGCGGGCGGCCCGGCGCTGCTGCTCGCCACGCCGGCCGAGGCGGAGCGGCTGATCGGCCGGCCGCTGGCGGGGGCGCGGCAGCCGTTCGTGGCCGCCGGCACGCTGCGCTACCAGCTGCGCTCGTCCGTGCAGCGGGTGGAGGCGTGGAACATCGTCGGCGTGGTTCGAGGCAGCGACGCGGGAAGGGCGGGGGAGTACGTGGCGCTGGGCGCGCACTACGACCACGTGGGCGTCGGCATCCCCGTGCGCGGCGACTCCATCTACAACGGCGCGGACGACGACGGATCGGGCGTGGCGGCGCTGCTGGAGATCGCGGAGCGCTTCGCCGCGCTTCCATCGGCCCATCGGCCCGCGCGCTCGCTGCTCTTCGTCTGGCACACGGGCGAGGAGCTGGGGCTGCTGGGATCGGAGGCGTTCACCGAGCATCCCACGGTGCCGCGGGACAGCATCGTCGCGCAGCTCAACGTGGACATGATCGGCCGCAACTCGCCGGACTCGCTGTACGTCGTGGGCTCGCGGCGCCTGTCCACGCGCCTGGGGGACGTGGTGGAGGCCGCCAACCGGCGCCAGGCGCGGCCCTTCCGCCTGGGCTACGCGCTCGATGCGCCCTCGCATCCCGAGCACCTGTACTGCCGGAGCGACCACTACAGCTACGCGCGCTTCGGCATCCCCGTCACCTTCTTCACCAGCGGCCTGCACGCCGACTACCACCAGCCCTCCGACGAGCCGCGGACGCTGGACTACGCCAAGCTGGCCCGCGTCGCCGCGCTCATCGGCGACATCGCCGGCGACCTGGCCTCCGCGCCCGAGCGCCTGCGACGCGACCGGCCGATGCCGCCGGTCGGCGAGCCGTGCACGTGACGGTGGCGCGTCGTCGGCGGTGCCCAATCCGCGAGGCGGTCCGGTACGGATCTTCGTCTTACGATGTGACGTAACTGACCATCGAACCGAATCCCGGCGCCCTAACTAACGGCGTTCGACCGGTGAATGTGTGAAGGTGGGAAGCCTTTGCGGACGAGACACCGTTCCGCTGTCGCGGATCGCCGAACGTCGATATGAGCGCCGGGCAGTGACGTGTGGACGACGCCGGCGAAACAAACGTCGTTCGGACCCGGACGACGATGCCCAGCGGCGTGCATCTCCGGAGGTCGGCAGCGATTCGAGAGATGGGGCGATGATCAGGAATCCGATCCACCGTCTCCGGCGCGCCGCTCCGGGCATCGTGGAAGAGGCCGCCTCCCATGCGGGAAGCGGCCTCTCTCCGTCGATCCTCCGGATGCGGGGCCCCCGCGTGGATCAGCTTCCGGCGATGCGGCCCAGCTCGTCCACCAGGCGGTCCACGTCCTCCTCCGTGCTGTACGGGGCCAGGCCGGCGCGGATCAGCCCGCCGCGGGTGTCCAGCCCCAGCCCCTCGCAGACGCCCGTCGCGTAGAAGTTCCCGTTCCACACGAAGATCCCCTCCTCCGCCAGCCATCCCGCCACCTCGTCCGGCGTGTGGCCCTCCACCGTCAGCGCGAGGGTGGGCGTCCGCGGGGCGCCGGCCGGCGGACCGTGGACGCGCACGCCCACGATGCCGCGCAGGCCGGCGAGCAGGCGGTCCACCAGCGAGTCCTCGTGCGCCTCGATGGCGGCGTACGCGCGGGCCAGCGCGGCGCGGCGGCCGCCCTGCTCGGCGCCCCCGCCCAGCCCGGCGATCCAGTCCACCGCGGCGCCCGTGCCGGCGATACCCTCGTGGCTCAGCGTGCCGGTCTCCCAGCGGTCCGGTGCCGCATCTCCCGCCGGCGGCACCTTGTAGGGGCGCACCCGCTCCAGCAGCTCCTGGCGGCCCCACAGGATTCCCACGTGCGGCCCGAAGAACTTGTAGGCCGAGCACGCCAGGAAGTCGCACCCCATCGCCTGCACGTCCACCAGCCGGTGCGGCGCGTAGTGCACCGCGTCCACGTACGACAGCGCGCCCGCCTCACGCGCGAGACGGGTCACGCGCGAGACGTCGTTGATCGTTCCGCACGCGTTGGACGCCGCGCCCACGGCGACCAGGCGGGTGCGGGGGGAAAGGGCCGCCTCCAGAGCCGCGTAGTCCAGCTGCATCGTCTCGGGGATGAAGGGCACCTCGCGCACCGTCATCCCGCGGTCCTCGGCCATGCGGCGCCAGGGGGCGACGTTGGCCTGGTGGTCCAGCTGCGTCACCACCGCCTCGTCGCCCGGGCCCCAGCCGGCGCCCAGCGCGCGCGACATCGCGAAGGTGAGCGTCGTCATGTTCGCGCCGAACACCACCTCGTCCGGCGCCGCGGCGCCCAGCAGCTCGGCCACCCGCTCCCGCGCGCCGAACAGGATGCGGTCCGTCTCCTCGCTGGTCTGGAAGGCGCCGTGGGTGTTGGCGTTGTGGTAGGCCAGGTAGCCGGCCACGGCGTCGATCACGGGCCGGGGCACCTGGCTGCCGCCGGGACCGTCGAAGAACGCCGCCGGCCGCCCGGCGAAGCTGCGCTCGAAGATGGGGAAGGCGGCGCGGAGGGGCTGGCCGAGCGGGCTGGGCTGCATGGCGTTGGCGGCGGTGCGGGTGGAACGTGGGGAAGGCGGAAACGGCGAAGGGGTGTGGAGCCGTGGCTCCTCACCCCCTCGTCGGTCGGTCGATTCGTGCTGCTACGCGGCGCGGACGGGGCGGGGCGTCAGGAGACGGCCCAGAAGCCTTCCAGCGACGCGCCGTCCGGGCTTTCGCGAAGCTTCTCGAAGGCGCGGTTGCGGATCTGGCGGATGCGCTCGCGCGTGACCCCCAGCAGCGAGCCGATCTCCTCCAGCGTCCGCTCCTCGCCCTCGTCCAGCCCGTAGTACAGGTACAGGATCTTGCGCTCGCGCTCCGTGAGGTACTTCTCGAACATCCGCTCCAGGAACTCGCGCCGGGCCTGCGCCTCCACCTCCTCCTCGATCTCGTCCGACTCCGCGCCGGCGAAGCGCTCGCCGAAGCTGGCCGAGTCGCGGTCGCCGCGGTCCAGGGGCGCGTCCAGGGACAGCTCGCTGGCGGCCACGCGGCGCAGCGCCCGGATGGTGTCCACCGGCTCGCCCATCTCCTCGGCGATCTCCTCGTCCGTGGGCGTGCGGCCCATGGACTGGGTGAGCGCCGTGTCCACGCGCGACAGCCGGACCAGGTTGCTGTTCTGGTTCAGCGGGATGCGCACCGAGCGCGTCTGCTCGGCCAGGGCCTGCAGCACCGTCTGGCGGATCCACCACACGGCGTAGGAGATGAACTTCACCCCCTTGTCGGGATCGAACTTCTTCACCGCCTTGAGCAGGCCTTCGTTGCCGATGCAGACCAGCTCGGCCAGGCCCAGGCCCCGTCCCTGGTACTTCTTCACGTAGGAGATCACGAAGCGCAGGTTGGCCGTCACCAGCCGCTCCGCGCACTCCCGGTCACCCGCGCGCGCCCGGTGCGCGAGGGCGCGCTCCTCCGCCGGGTCCTCGATCAGCGGGTACTTCTCGACGTCGTGCAGGTACTGGTCGAACGAATCGAGGGCCCGTGAGCTCAGGAACATGGTCAGCTCGCCGTTTGGAGAAAACACAAGGAGCAGCGATCCCCCGTTGGCGTTCGGGGGCCCGCTGCTCCGGATTCACGCGACAGAAGTTACCGGATTTTCGATCATAACCGGTGAATATAGACCTCGGACCTGGGTTCGTCAAATCGCCCGCGGACCGGGCTGCCCGCCGCGTCCTGATGGCGCCTAATAGACCCCACCGGGAAGATTGTTCCACGCAGCGTCCGGCGTGCACGCCCGTCCACTCCGCGCCCCCCGGACGGGGCACCGCGCCCGCAAGAAGAAGGCCCGCGGCAAGCGCCGCGGGCCTCCTCCCTCGCCTCGTCCGAAACCGCCGACGCTTCCCCGGGAGGCTCAGTCCACCGCCCCCAGGGCCAGCGCCGCGTTGATCCCGCCGAAGCCGAACGAGTTGGACACCACGCGCCGCACGGGCCGCGTCTCGCCCTCGCCCGTCACGTAGCGCAGGTCGCACTCCTCGCCGGGGCTCGCCAGGTTCAGCGTGGGCGGGATCCAGCCGCGCTGGATGGAGAGCGCCGAGATGGCGGCCTCGATGGTGCCCGTGGCGCCCAGGCAGTGGGCGTGGTAGCCCTTGGTGCCGCTCACGCTCAGCCGGTCGGCGTGCTCGCCGAACACCTGGCGGATCACGCGGCTCTCGGTGCTGTCGTTGAGCGGCGTGGACGAGCCGTGGGCGTTGATCGTGTCCACGTCCTCGGGCCGGAGTCCCGCCGTGCGCAGCGCGTCGCGCATGGCCCGGGCGGCCTGGCCGCCGTCGGGGCGGGGGGCCGTCATGTGGTGCGCGTCGTTGCTGGTGCCGTATCCCAGCACCTCGGCGTAGATGCGGGCGCCGCGGGCCTTGGCGTATTCCAACTCCTCCAGCACCAGCACCGCCGCGCCCTCGCCCATCACGAAGCCGTCGCGCTCCGCGTCGAAAGGGCGCGACGCCGTGGCCGGGTCGTCGTTGCGGGTGGACATGGCGCGGATGATGGCGAAGGCGCCGAAGCAGAGCGGGGCCAGCGGCGCCTCGATGCCCCCGGCCAGCATCACGTCCGCCTCGCCCGTGCGGATCTGGCGGAAGGCGTCGCCCACGGCGATGGCGCCGGACGCGCAGCTCATCCCGTTGGTGCTGTTGGGCCCGGTGAAGCCGAACTCGATGGCCACGTTGCACGACGCGGCGCCGTTGAACACGGCCAGCGCCAGCTTGGGATCCACCGCGCGCACGCCGCCGGTGACGTACGCCGTGAACTGGTTCTCGCCGTAGGCCACCCCGCCCAGCGCGCTGCCCATCATCACCCCGGCGCGGTCGGGCTCCACGGAGGCCGGGTCCAGCGCCGCGTCCTCCAGCGCCTGGCGCGAGGCGGCGATGGAGAACTGCGCGTAGCGCTCCGTGCGCCGGGCGCGGCCCTTGTCCATGTAGTCGGTGGGCTCGAAGCCCTCCACTTGCGCCGCGACGTGGGTGCGGAACGGAGAGGGGTCGAAGCGGGACACCGTGCGCACCGCCGACTCGCGCCGCCGCAGCCCTTCCCACAGCCCCTCCACCCCCGTGCCGATGGGGGTGATGGCGCCGATGCCCGTGATGGCCACGCGGCGCGGCTTCGGCTCGCTTCCGTCCCGGATCTGGTCGTTCATCTCGCCTCGCCGTCCCGCCGGGGGACGCTCAAAAGAAACGCGGGAAGCCCGGTGCCGCCGCTTCCCGCGCGCCCGCGACAGGTGTTTGTGCCGCGTGGTACCCCGAACCCGCGCGGAGGTGCGTCACGCGCCGCCTTCGATCGTACCGGCCTCCACGTGCCGCCGGATTCCCGCCAGCGTGCGGGACGCGATGTGGCGGATGAACACCGGCCCGATCACGGCCGACCCGATCGCCCGTCGAAGGGGAGCAGGAAGCGGCCAACGCGGCCCCTCGCTCCACTCGTGGACGATGCGGACGAGCGTCGATCCGTCCGGCCGGGGCTCGAAGGTCCACTCCACGTCCATCCCCGTGGTGATGCCCTGCACGTGCCGGTAGATCACGGACGGCTTCGCCTCGTCCAGCCGCATCTCGGACACCCACCAGACGGGCCAGGGTAGGGGCCCGAAGCCGCGCCGCGCCGCCATCTCGATCAGCCCCGTGCCGAAGGCGTCCTTCCGCTGGAAGCGCACCCACCGGTAGTGGGGCAGCCACTCCGGCCAGCGCTCCACGTCGGCGCCTGCGCGGAAGCAGGCGTCCACGGACGCGCGCATGACCGTCTCGTCGACCGTCCTCACGCCGTCAGCGCGGCACGAAGTCGGTGGACGAATCGAGCCCGCGGCAGAACGCGGCGATCAGGCGGACGGTCGCGTCCAGGTCGTCGAGGCTCACGATCTCGTTCGGCGAGTGCATGTACCGGTTGGGGATGGAGATGATGCCGGTGGCGACCCCGTGGCCGGAGAGGTAGATGGCGTCCGCGTCGGTGCTGGTGAAGCGGGGGCTGGCCTGGATGGTGAAGGGGATGCCCTCCGCGTGCGCCGTGTCCGCCAGCCGCTCGAAGACGAGGGGGTGGATGGCGCTGCCGCGGGTGAGCACGGGCCCGCTGCCCACCCTGTGCTCGCCCACCTGCTTCTTGTCCACGCCCGGCGCATCCGTGGCGAAGGTGACGTCCACCACCAGCGCCACCTGCGGGTCGAGCTTGAAGGCGCTCACCCGCGCGCCGCCGCCGTGGTAGCCGATCTCCTCCTGCGTGGTGGCGACGGCGGAGACCTCCGCGGCGGGCGGCGCGCCCTCGGCCAGGCGACGCAGCGCTTCCAGGACGACGAAGGCGCCCACGCGGTTGTCCACCGAGCGCGAGGCGATCAGCCCGTTGCCGAGCACCACCAGGGGCTGGTCCACCACGGCGGGGTCGCCCACGCGGATGCCCCACTCGGTGGCCTGGGCGCGGTCGCGAGCACCGGTGTCCACCCACAGCTCGGTCATCTTGACGGCCTTCTCCTTCTCCTCGGCCTTCATCAGGTGGATGGGCTTCTTGCCCACCACGCCCGGCACCTCGCCCTTGCGGGTCAGGATGCGCAGCCGCTGCCCCACCAGCACCTCGGGGTCCCATCCCCCGATGCCGTCCACGTACAGGAATCCTTCCTCGTCCACGTGGGTGACCATCACCCCGATCTCGTCGATGTGGCCGGCCAGCATCACGCGCGGCGCGCCGTCGCCCACGGTGGCGATGGAGTTGCCGGCCACGTCCACGTCCACGCGGTGCGCGAACGCCTCGGCCTCGGCGCGCCAGACGCGGGCGGGGGCCGTCTCGAACCCCGAGGGGCCCGGCGTGTCCAGCAGGCGCTTGAGGAAGGCGATGGAGCTGTCTTGCATGCGGCGGACGGGGGTGGCGGTGGCCGGCGCGCTCAGGGCGCCGGGTGGGTTTCGCTGCCCGCGCGGGCGGCGGCGGCGGCGCGGGCGGTCTCGGGCGTGTAGGCGTGGTACAGGTGCTTCACCAGCACCTCGGCCGCGTACACCTCGGGCGGCAGCTCCTCCAGCGCGGAAAGCGCCCGCAGCGCCTGGGCCTGGCGCGGGGTGAGCTGCAGGGTGAAGGCTTCCTTCGCCATCGGGCGCACCGGGCTGGGGGGACGGGGACGGAACGGCACGGAAGGTACGCGCCCGGTGCGTCCCGCGCCACGCCCGGGCCGCGCTACACCGCGCCTTCTTCCGCCAGCGCGGCCGGCACGCCCTGGTGCACGGTGGGATAGCGCAGGGCCACGCCCAGCTCTTCGCGCATGCGGCGGTTGCTGCACCGCCGGTCGGCCGTGCGCCGCTCGAAGGCGCCGGCGCTCAGCTCGTGGCGGATGTCGGCGCGGGCAACGGAGGCGGGAAGGGGTAGGTCCAGCAGCCCGGCCGTGAGCCGCGCGTACTCGCCCCCGGTCACCGGCCGGTCGTCGCACAGCAGGTACACCTGGCCCGCGCGGCCCCGCCGCCACGCCGCGATCAGCCCGGCCACCAGGTCGTCCACGTGGATGCGCGAGACGACGTGGCTCTCGTCGTCCACCCGCAGGTATGCCCCCGTCTCCAGCCGCTGCCGAAGCGTGCGCCCCGGCCCGTAGATGCCCGGCACGCGGCACACGCGCACGGGCAGCCCCCGCACGCGCCAGGCATCCAGGTACAGCGCCTCGGCCCCTGCCCGCGCCACGCCCGCGGGCGAGACGGGATCGATCGGCGTCGCCTCGTCCGTCCACTCGCCGCCGCGCCGCCCGTAGACGGAGGTGCTGCCGACGTAGACCGCGGCGCCGGGAGGACGTTCCGCGAGCGCGTCGACGATCGCCCGCGTGCTCTCCACCGTGTACGCGTCGGCGCCCGTCCTCAAGGGGCGCACGGTGTCGAACACCACTTCGGGCGTGGGACGGAGCAGCGCGGCGAGGGAGGCGGGATCGCCCGTGTCCATCAGCTCCGGACGCGCCCCGGCGGCGGCGATCTCGCCGAACCGGCCCGCACTGCGGGTGGTTCCGGTCACGGAGACCCCCTCCGCCGAAAGCGCGCGGGCCAGGCGCAGCCCCACGTATCCGCATCCCAGGACCAGCGCCCGCTCCGCACTCACGGCGTCTCCCCGCCCGCGTGCAGCCGGGCGTGCAGCTCCAGGAAGTCGGCCAGCATCCGGTACGTCAGCCCCCACACCACGTGTCCTTCCACGGCGTACGCGGGAAAACGGATGCGCGCCCCGCCCGGCGTGACGTGCTCGTAGTCCGCCGCGGCATCGGGAGACGCCAGGGTCATGATCGGCACCCAGAAGGCGCGCTGCACCTCGGCGGCGCTGGGCGTGCACTCGGTCTCGGCCGGCACGGCGAAGACGTGGGGCGACACGGAGATGGGCGGCGCGCCCGAGCGCGGGTGCAACTCCGGCAGCGCGCCCAGCCACTCGCCGACCGCCGCCAGGTCGATGCCCACCTCCTCGCGCGTCTCGCGCACGGCGGTGGCGATGGTGTCCGCGTCGCGCGGATCGGCGCGCCCGCCGGGAAAGGCCACGTGGCCGGACCACGGGTCGCCCGCGCGCTCCGCCCGGCGGATGAGCAGCACCTGCGGCCCGCCGGCCGCCGGCCGCAGGACCAGTGCCACGGCCGCACGGGGATGGGCATCTCCGTCGGGCACGCCGGCCGCGCGGGGCGTGTGCGCCAGCAGGTGCCGGATCGCGGCGAGCTGCGGTTCGGTCAAGCGGTCCGCACGGGTGTGGTGAGGTCGAATCCGAGGCCGGTCCACGCGAGCCGGAGGCGTTTCCCCCTCGGCATCTGCGGAGTGCGGCGGGGCGCGGTCGATCACCGGCCCCTTGCCCGCGCCGCCGGCAGGTTATCACATTCCCCGCGGCCCGGCAACGCCGCGGCATCCCTTCTCCCGCACCGGCGCCATGCTCCGCTTCGAAGACGTCGTCCAGGCCCGCGAGCGCATCGCCGGGCAGCTCGTGCTGACCCCCTGCACGCCCTCGGAGGCGTTCGGCGAGGAGTTCGGCGGGCACGCCTGGTTCAAGTTCGAGAACCTGCAGCGCACGGGATCGTTCAAGGAGCGCGGCGCGCTGAACCGCATGCTCCTGCTCACCGAGGACGAGCGGCGGCGCGGGGTGGTGGCGGCCAGCGCGGGAAACCATGCGCAGGGGGTGGCGTTCCACGCGCGGCGCCTGGGCGTGCCCGCCACCATCGTGATGCCCGTGCGCACGCCGCTGGTGAAGGTGAGCAACACGCGGCGCTACGGGGCGCGGGTGATCCTGCACGGCTCGGTGTACGACGAGGCCATGCAGCGCGCGCTGGAACTGCGGGACGCGGAGGGGCTGACGCTGATCCACCCCTTCGACGACGTGCAGGTGATGGCGGGGCAGGGCACCATCGGGCTGGAGCTGCTGGAGCAGTGCCCCGAGATGGACGTGCTGGTGTGCGCGGTGGGCGGCGGCGGCATCATCGGGGGCATCGCCTGCGCGATCAAGTCCGTGCGGCCCGAGGTGCGTGTGGTGGGGGTGGAGTCGGCCACGCTGCCGGCGGCGTACCGCGCGCTGGAGGCGGGGCACGTGGTCACAATCCCCCCCGGCCAGACCATCGCGGACGGCATCGCGGTGCGGCGCATCGGCGAGAACTCGTTCGCGGCGCTGCAGAGGTGGGTGGACGAGGTGGTGCTGGTGCCCGAGGAGGAGATCGCGGACGCGGTGCTGATGCTGCTGGAGCGCGAGAAGACCGTCGCCGAGGCCGCGGCCGCGACGACGGTGGCGGCGGTGCTGGGGGGACACGTGAAGGACGTCGCCGGCAAGAACGTGGTGATGGTGCTCTCGGGCGGAAACATCGACGTGGGCGTCCTGTCGCGCATCATCGACCGCGGCCTGGCCAAGGACGGCCGCCTCGCCTTCCTGCGCGTGGTGACGGACGACCGCCCCGGCGCCCTGGCCCAGCTCACCGCCGCCATCGCCGAGCTGGGCGCCAACGTGCTGCAGCTCAGCCAGCGCCGCAGCATCGGCGGCCTGTGGCTCACCGAGGCCGAGGTGGACCTGACGCTGGAGACCCGCGGCCGCGAGCACGTGGACGAGCTGACCGCCCACCTGCGCGAGCTGGGCTACCGCGTGGCGCTGGAGTAGCCGCGATGCCCGCCCGCGCGGTCCCTTGCCGATGACGCGATCTCCGGGCGTCGCCGCCGCTCCGCCGTCCGCCGGGCCATGCGGATGATGCCCGGCGACGGCGTTCCGGACACGCGGGACCGCATCTTCTTGCGCGACGGGTTCCGGTGCGTGTACTGCGGGCTCCCGTTCCCCGGCGAGCAGCTCACGCTGGACCACGTGCAGCCCCGCATGCGCGGCGGCGACGGCTCGGACGGCAACCTCGTAAGCGCCTGCGCCGGCTGCAACACGCGCAAGGGCTCGCGGCCGGCGTGGTCGTTCCTCTCCGACCTGCCGGACGAGCGCGCCAACTTCCTGCGCCTTGCGAAGCACGTCTGGGCCCGGCACCGGCGCGCCGTCGAGCAGGCGGCAAAAAGGTAGTTGGATCAACTCCAACTCATCTACTGGAGAATAATTATGAAAGCTCTTCGGCGCGTGCTCTCCTTAGTGCTTGCGTTAGGCATACTTGCCGGCGTCATCCAACTCGGTATTCGTTCGGGAAAGAATCCAAATTATGTTGTCTGGTTTGGCATTGCATCTGCGATTGCTGCGCCGTTAGGGCTAGCATTGCTCGGATCCGCGTTTTCGCGCAATAACGGAATAATTGAACGGCTGTCGAAGGTACCTGAAATTGAGCGGATGATTTCGGAAGCCGAATCGCGTGAGGAGCGGATACGGCTACTTGAGCAGCAGCATGAACGACTTGTCGCGACGGTTCGTCTTGAATCACGGCGACAGGCAGCTGTAGAGCGCCGAGTGGTGCTCGAGAATGAGGCTCTCCGTCTCATTGAGGAACTGCGCTTCGTGGATGAAGAAATAGCGATGTTGGACGGGAACGTTGAGGACGGCCCCGCCCGTGCAGAGGTCCTAAAGCTCTATGAGCGCGTCCGCGCACGGCGAACCAACGACGTTGTCTTCCAACTCGCTGGAAAGTTCTATCGGATCGATGTGGCTGCCATTTCCGCGCTACTGCCGATCGCTGGTCCGATCGTCAACGCGACCTTGTTACGAGTAAGAGCCACACGAGGTGCAGCTGTTGGTAAATTGATGACTAGGGCTAGCGTTGCTCCTACGGAGGAGACGGAAGTGCCCCCACCTCCTGTAGCACACTAGATGGCAGCGCCTTTGCAGGTCCGGACTATGGTCGCACTCACTGCAACGACGACGGAGGTTTGCTTGGCGCGCAGCAAGCTGGTGCAGATGGAGCGGACGCTGAGCCTGGCGACCCGGTTCCTGGGCGAGATGCGGGAGGAGATCGACCGGGCGGTGGCGGTGGGATCGGACATTCCGCCGCGCGTGCGGAGCGTGCACGAGCGCCCCGGCCACGCCACGCCCGAGTTCCGCACGCTCGCCATCCCCGTGTCCGAGTCCATGGGCGGCGTGTCGCCAGAGGTGCTTTCCGGCACCATCGCGCGCTACGCGGCGCAGAAGGACCCCGACTGCCTGCTGCTGGCGCTGGAGGCCGTGATGGAGCGCGGCGACGGCGAGAGCGGCCCGGTGCTGATCGCCGAGGCGCGCGACCGCGTGGGCACCCGCATCTTCTGGATTCAGGCCTACACCGCGCGTGACGGCCGCGTGGCGTGGGACGAGCCCATCGGCGACGGCTGGCGCGATCCCGGCGAGGAGGAGATGATCCTGGACGCGGCGTTCTCGCGGCGGCGGTAGGAAAGGCCCTCACCCGGCGGCCCGAGGGCCGCCACCCTTTCCCGCCCTCGGGGAGAGGGCAAGTACGGCAAGGGGTTCCGCGGGGATCCCGATCCCGCAACGGTCCCGCGGTTCGCCCGGAGGGCGATTGCAGTTCCAGCCATGGGTTCATGCCCATGGATTCGCGGTGATGAACCTCCCTCTCACCTTCGTACGACGACCGCCCTCACGTCCCGTCGGACGACCGCGACGGCGGGGGGGCGGCGGAGCCTTCGCGGGGGGCGGCGCCGAAGCGGCGGTCCAGCTCGGACCAGACGTCGGCGAGGGGAAGGCCCTTCTGCCGGAAGAGGACGAGGAGGTGGAAGAGAAGGTCGGCGGCCTCGGAGCGCAGCTCGTCCGTCCCGTCGTTCTTGGCGGCGATGACGGTCTCCGTGGCCTCCTCGCCCACCTTCTTGAGGATCTTGTCCAGCCCCTGCGCGAACAGGTACGTGGTATACGAGCCCTCGGGTCGCTCCCGGAACCGCTGCCCGACGATCTCGTCCACGCGGCCGGCGACGGGGCGCGGGTCCGCCGCCGCGGCCAGCTCGCCACCGTCCGCGGCGCGGTAGAAGCAGGAGCGCTCGCCGGTGTGGCAGGCGGGGCCCTGCGGGTCCACGCGGTAGACCAGGGCGTCGCGGTCGCAGTCCACGCGGATCTCGCGGACCTGCTGCACGTGGCCGCTGGTGTCGCCCTTGGCCCACAGCGCCTGGCGCGAGCGGCTGAAGTACACGGCCCGGCCCGTCCGCTGCGTCTCGCGCAGCGCGTCCGCCGAGGCCCAGGCGAGCATCAGCACCTCGCCCGTCGCGGCGTCCTGCGCCACCACGGGAACCAGGCCGTGCTCGTCGTATCCCAGCTCGTCGATCCAGGACATCACCTTCCGTGTGCTGCGGGAGCAAGGTCGTGGCGCCAGGGGGCGGAACGTATCCACCGCCCCCGCACGGGTCAACTCCGCCGCCGCGGCCGTCCCGCTGTCCGAGAAAGTCCATCCACCGAATCCCGAAAGGCCGATGCTCGTCCATGCCCTGCAGCGCGTTCCGGAATGGTCCCACGCCTGGCGCCGCGCCGGCAGGCTGGTGCTGCTGCTGGACTTCGACGGGACGCTGGCGCCCATCGTGGAGCGGCCGGAGCTGGCGGGGATGCCCGGTGCCACCCGCGCCGCGCTGGAGCGCCTGCGCGCGCGGCCGGACGTGACGCTCGCCGTCGTGAGCGGCCGCGGCTTGGCGGACGTGCGCGCGCTGGCGGCCATCGACGGCATCGCCTACGCGGGCAACCACGGGATGGAGATCGAGGGGCCGGGAATCCACCGCATCCACCCCGAGGCACTGGAGGCGCGGCCCGCCCTGGACGAGGTCGTCGGACGGCTGGCGCCCGCGCTGGAGGGTATCCCGGGCGCCTTCGTGGAGGACAAGGGGCTCACACTGAGCATCCACTTCCGCCAGGCGCCGGAGGCCGCGGTGCCGCGCGTCCGCGCCGCCGTGCACGACGCGGCGGCGGCGCACGGGGACGCGCTGCGGGTAACGGCGGGGAAGATGGTGCTGGAGGTGCGGCCGCGGGTGGACTGGCACAAGGGCCGCGCCGTGCGCTTCCTGCTGGAGCAGATGCGTCCGCCCGCCGGCGCTCCCGTGCTCTACCTGGGCGACGACCGGACGGACGAGGACGCGTTCGCGGCGCTGGAGGATGCGCGGCTGGGCGAGGGCGTGATCGTCGCCGATCCGCTGCCGGGGTCCACCGCCGCGCGCTCGTTCCTGCATGCGCCGGCGGAGGTGGGCGAGCTGTTCGCCGCGCTGGCGGACGCGGCGGAGGGGTGAACGGACCCCGCTTCGGCCGACGCGTGAGGACGGGGCGCGAGGCTACGCGATCGGCGCCTTCTCGTCCGCGCGGCGGCTGAGGCGGTCTTCCGCGGCGGCGCCGGCGGCGAGCGCGGCGGCGGCGGCAAGCACGGGAAGGCGGGCGGCGATGCGGAGCGCCCGCGCCGCGGCGCGATGCCGCGCGGCGAGCCAGCGGCCCGCGGCCAGAACGGACGGCGCGTCGGTCGATGCCAGCAGGTAGCCGCGAAGCAGCGCCGGCCGGCCGGGAACCGCCAGGAGGCTGGAGATGGACAGCGTCTGGCGCAGGGCCGCCGTTGCGACGCGCGCGGCGCCGAGCCAGCGCCAGCGCGCCAGCAGGAAATAGCGCTGCCGCACGTATCGCTCGATGCGGTCCGACGACTGGGACGCGCGCGCCATGCGGAGCACGCACGACAGGTCCTCTGCCTCCGCCGCCATCCGAGCGCGCGCCTCGACCCCGGCGATCTCGGCCTCGGACGCGGCACCCAGGGCATGGCGGAGGACCACGATCTCGCGAAGGCGCCCGGCGCGGTCGCGGTGCCGCGCGACGCCGTGGTGCAGCACGTGCCAGAGCTGCCGTTCGCCGGAGAGTTTCCACAGCCCCGGGAATCCGGCGAGTGGAACGGCATCGCGCAGCGCGTCGTCCGTCGCGCCCAGGGCGGCGACGGATTCGTGCACCTCGATGGCGACCCCGTCCGGGCGCCGGGCCGCGAAGCCGTACTCCCCCACGCCGGGCGATCCCCGCAACCCCTCCGCGGCCAGCGCATCCTGCATCGCGGCCGCATCCTGCCCGCACATCAGGAGATCGACGTCGGCCAGGTGCACGTCGATTCCCGCCGCGACGGACGCGCCTCCTTTCAGCACCACCACCTTCCACCCGCGGTCCAGCGCCCGCGCGGCGACGGCGGCCATCTCCTCGCGCGCGGAGTGCACGCGCCGCATCTCGCCCAGGGCCGCGGCGGTGAGCGCGTCGCGGGCGGCCGCGTCGCACGAGTCCCACACGCAGGCGTCTCGCAGCCGCGCGCGGAGCGGCAGCGCGCACCATTCCATCTCGTTGAAGAACCCCCACGCGGCCGCGGAAGCGGGCGGCGGCGGGGCCGGTGCGCCGGCGGAGGACAGGGCGTCGAACGCCCAGCCCCGCAGCCGAAGCGCGTCCACCGCGAGCGCGTGGGCGGATGGACGGCTCATGCGGCTGCGACGGGGGAGGAGGGGGCGGCCAGGCCGATCCACCGCGCGACGCCGTTCATCCGCGCGATCCGTCCGCTGCGTTTCCCTCCACCCAGCGCGGGGGCGAGCGCCGGGTCGAGCACGCGCAACACTCCGTTTGCGACGACCAGCGCCACGTCCGCGGCGCTCGCATCCAGCACGGGGCGGCGGAATACGGCCAGGTCTGCGGGCGATCCGATCTCCAGCGACGGCCGACGGATCGCGAGCCTGCGCGCGGCGACGGAGCCCACCGCGTCCAGAAGGCGATCGTCCGCGAGAAGGCCGAGGTGCCGCGCGGCGCGCAGCTCGTCCAGCAGGTCGCCGTCGCCCGTGAGCCGTGAATCGCTGCCGAGAAGCACGTCGATTCCCGGCGCGAGCAGGGCCGCGGGAGCCGTCCGGCCGAAGAGGAAGGCGTTCGAGGTGGGGCACCAGACGACGGCCGCGCCCGACCGGCGGATGCGTTCGATGCCGTCCGCGTCCGGGCCTACGGCGTGCACGGCGAGGAGGTCGGCCGTGAGCAGCCCGCGGCGCTCCAGCTCGCGCACCTCCCCCGCGGACAGGGGGTCCACCCCTTCGGCGAGGTGGATGGCGAAGGGTCCGGCGGATTCCGCGGACGCGGCGACGGAGGGCTCGAAGCCGAGCGAGTGCGCGGTGCGGATGCGCACGACGCGGAGGGGGAAGCCGGCGTCGAAGTCCCCCTCCCACGCGTCGTGGTGCACGACCGCGGTGACGCCTGCGAACAGGTTCTTCCACGCGCCGCGCAGCAGGGCGCGGCGGCGGGGCAGCGCGCGGCCGCGGGCGATGGCGTCCGCGTGGCGCGCGTGGATGTCGCGGCCCCAGTCGTAGGCGCTGGCGTACGGCGGATCGCCGAGCCGGCCGAAGTGGTTGCGGTGCAGGTGGTCGTGCGCGTTGACCAGCCCCGGCCGCAGCGCTCCGTCCGGGACGCGGAGGACGGCGTCGAACCGTCCCTCGGGCGGCACGAGGACGCCGCCCTCCACCCCGACGGACGCGTTCGCCGCGTCGATCCGCAGCCTCACCTCAGTCCGCGCCGCGTCGGAAGGAGAGCGCCAGCACGATGCGCAGCCCGCGCTGCTCCTCGTACGCGGCCAGCCGGCCGGCGCGCTCGTAGAAGCGCCGGAGCGGCGGAGACACCTCGCCCTCGCGCGTCCCCACGAGCCGCAGGCCGGCGGCGGACGCGGCCTCGACCTGCGCGTCCGCAGGGTGGACGTGGTGCTCCACCTCGCGCACGATGCCGGCGGAGTCGCGGAAGGTGCGGCGGTGTCCGGCGGCGACCGCCTGCGCATGGAAGTCGGTCACCAGCACCGTGCCCCCGGGCCGGCAGACGCGCGCCAGCTCGCGGTAGACCGGCGCCGCGTCGGGCAGGTGGCCGATGACCAGGCGGCACCACACGACGTCGAACGCCGCGGCGGGGAAGGGAAGCGCGCGCACGTCCGCCGCGGCCAGGCGGCCGGGCGCGGCGGAGGCGGCCAGCATCTCGGGCGCCAGGTCGGCGCCGGCGGCGAGGGCGGCGTCCGTGGACAGGAGGCGGCGGCCCGTGCCGCATCCCGCGTCCAGCAGGCGCAGGCCGGCGAGCGGGGGCGTAAGCTCACACGCCAGGCGGTCTTCCAGGAAGGTGACGGCGGTCTCCGCCTCGTACGTGGGCGCCCAGAGGCGGTATCCCTCGCGGGGGGAAAGGACGGTCACGGCACGCCGGCGGGCGAGGCGGCGCGCAGGTGGCCGTACGCCTGGCGGTCGTCGGGCGCCACCTGGGCCCAGCGGCGCACGGTGCGCAGCAGGCGCGGGTCGCCGTACCGGCCGCTCTCCCAGGGGCCGCGGGCCAGCACCTTCGCCACGGCCTTGCCCCAGCTGCGCGTCCGCCCGTCGTGCACGGAGGGAAAGCGGCTCTTCAGCACCAGCTCGAAGTCCTCCACGCGCGCCTTCAGCCGGCGTGGCAGCCAGGGCACCATGGGGTCCTCGTGCGTCATCCACGCCACCCACTCGGGCTGCGTCCACTCCTCCAGCGTGTCGGGGGTGCCGGCCAGCGCGTCCACGTCGCCGTAGGTGCCGCGGCGCTGGGGCGTGGGCGTGTAGAAGTAGCTGATCAGCTCCATCCGCGGGTTGATTCCCTTGAGCCGGCGGATGAAGGCGAGCGTGTTCTCGATCTCGCGCTCGGGCTCGTCGGGGTCGCCGAAGACGAAGGAGAACTCGGGGATGATGCCGTGCTCCCGGCAGCGCGCGGCCACGCCCTCGATCTGCGCCGTGGTCGTCTTCTTGTTCATGCGCTTCAGCACCTCGTCCGAGCCGGACTCCGCACCGCAGAACACCATCGCCAGCCCCGCGCGCTTCAGCAGGCGCCAGGTGTCGTCCGAGAAGCGCATGAGCGCGTCCACCCGCGCCTCGCACCACCAGCGCAGGCCCAGCGGCTCCATGCGCTCCGCCAGCTCGCGCGCGTGCGCCTCGGCCACGAAGAAGTTGTTGTCGTAGAAGTGCACCGAGTCCATCCCGTGCTCCTTCGCCAGGAACGCCAGGTGGCCGGCAGTGCGCTCCGGCGCCTGCATGCTCTCGCGGCTGCCGAACACCGAGATCACCCCGCAGAACTTGCAGCCGAAGGGGCAGCCGATGGACGACTGGTACACGCCCGAGCGGCGGCCCAGGAAGGTGGGGTGCAGGTAGTCGTCCACCCGGACCTTGTGATACGGAGGCTCCGGCAGCTCGTCCGGCCCCGCCCACCGCCGCTCCGGTCCCATCCACACGCTGCCGTCGGGGTTGGGAAAGGCGAGCCCCGCGACGGTCTTCGGATCGCGTTTCCCGTCCAGCACCTCCAGCAGCTCCACGAAGGTCTGCTCGCCCTGGCCGCGCACCACCCAGTCCACGTAGGGAGACGCCAGCACCGGCGCGGGATACAGGCTGCCGAAGTTGCCGCCCCAGATGACCGGGATGTCGGGATACCGCGCCTTGAAGTCGCGCGCCAGCGGCACCGCGCTCACCAGCTGCGGCCCGGGCATCACCGTGAACGCCACCGCCTGCACGGGATCGCGCCCGCCGCGGCGCGCCTCCACGTGCGCGCTCAGCTCCGCCAGCGGGTCGCAGCCGGGCAGGTTTCCGTCCACGATCTCCCATTCCGTGCCGGCCGGAAGGGCGGCGCCCACGGCCATGACGGAAAGCGGGAAGCGGCGGTTCTTGGGGCCCGTGGCCCGGGGGTTCACGAACAGGATCATGGGATGCGGCCAACCCAGAGGTCGAAGCGAGAGGGAGCGCGGCGCCCGCGCAGGCGTGCCGTCAGCGGCCGCGCCTCGTACCACAACGGATACGCCACGGGGTATCGGGTCCACACCAGGCCGGCGGATTCGGAGGCGTCACGCAGCCGCTCCACGGTCAGGTACTCGATGAACGGCAGCGAGAGCAGCGCATCCGCCCGCCCGCCGAAGCGTACGGCCGCGTGCTTCCGCTTTTCCGCGACCATTGCCCGGCCGTCCGAATCGCGCCGGTAGAACGGCGAGTCCAGGATCACCAGCCGTCCGCCGGGCCGGAGCGTCCGCGCCGCCTCCGCGAGCGTGGCGGGAAGGTCGAGCGCGTAGTGCAGCGCGGCGTTGAAGACGGCGACGTCGAAACCGGCGGGCCGCAGCGGCAGCGCATCGAACGAAGCCGCGACCCGACCGAACCCGACGCCGGGCTCCGCGAGGTAGCCGGCTGCCGCGCCGAGCCCATCGACCGCATCGTCGCGCACGTCCACGGCGAGCGCGGCGTGGCCGGCCAGCGCGGCGCGATAGCACAGCCACCCGTTGCCGGCGCCGAGGTCCAGCACGTCCAGCGGCCGGCGGACCTCCGCCGCGGCGGGTCGCAGGACGTGGCGGACGAAGGCGTCGAAGCTGCGCGCCCGCACCTTCCACTGCCTGGCGAGCGGGCCGCTCGACAGGTACGGCAGCTCCAGCAGCTCCGCGCCCCGGTGCCCGCGCCCCTCCGCCGCGCGGTGGGCGCCGTACTCCGCGCGAAAGCGTGCGGCCGCGCCGGGAGCGGACTCCGTCGCGGTCACGAGTCGGTCCCGTCGATTGCGGCGTCCGTGCGCTCGAACTGGTAGAGCACGTGGTCTCCGAGCCGCGCGAGCGGTCTCGACACGGCTCGGTCGATGGACTCCAGCGCGGCGAGCAGGCGCGGACGCGAGGAGATCCACGGCTCCGCGGCGCTCGGCGGGACGAAGATCCCGATCCCGACTCGGCGAACGAGGCGGAACCACGGCCGCATCGCCCCTTCGATGTCCGCCGCGCGGTGGTAGCGGACGACGAACTCCCGCCCGCCCAGCCGCGCCGGCACGTCCCCGCGCGCCAGCCGCCGGAAGGCGGAGCGCCGGCGGCCGCGCAGGGTTTCCACGACGACTTCCCCCGGGCAGAGCGTCCCGAAGACCACGAGGAGCGCCTGGCCGCCGGGACGGACAAGGCGCGCCAGCCCGCGCGCGACGGGCGCCAGGTCCGGAACGCAGTTGAGCGCGGCGAAGTTGCTGAACGCGCCGTCGAACGCCGCCTCTCCCGCCGCCTCCCGCGCTTCCGCGAGAAGCTCCAGCTCCTCCGCCGGAGCGACCACGGCCGTTGCGTCGACGGAAGCCAGCTTCTCCGCCGCGATGCGGACCATCGCGGGAGATGCGTCCGTCAGCAGCACGCGCCGGCCCCGCTCGGCCAGCCAGCGCGCATCCTCGCCCGTGCCCCCGCCGACTTCGAGGACGTGGGAGCCGGCGGGGAACGCCTCGGCCAGCGCGGCGCGGACGGCGCGGCGCTGGGCGGCCACGCTAAGCCAGGCGCCGAAGCGGGTGTCGAACGCGTCCGCCACCGCGTCGAAGGCGAGCGCGGCGGCCGGGAGGGTGCGGACGGCCATGCGTCAGGCCGGGACCGCGGCGGCGGCCAGAGGCGTCTCGGAGCGGTGCGCGGGCTCGTCCATCTCCAGCGCGGCCCACAGCCCCTCGTCGGCGCCGTCCGCGGCCTCGCGGTGCAGCACGTCGCGCACGCGGCGGTAGAACGCGGTGGTGTAGGTGCCGTGGAAGAGCATCGCCAGGTCGTCCGTGTCCTCCCAGTTGCGCCGCGCGCCGAGCTGCTCGCGCACCATCTCGTGGAAGCGCGTGCCGGGCAGGGGGTACGACACGGAGACGCCGATGTCGTCGGGCCGCTCGTCGCGGATCAGGTCGCGCGTCATCACCAGGTCGTCCCACCCCTCCGTCGGGTAGCCGAGCTGCACGAACCAGCAGGCGCGGATGCCCTGGGCCTGCAGGGCGCGCGTGGCGGCGCGGGCCTCCTGCACCGTGGTGCCCTTGTCCATCGCGTCCAGGATCTTCTGCGATCCCGATTCCACCCCCAGCCACACCTCCTCCGCCCCCGCCTCGGCCAGCGCGCGCACCACGGCCGGGCGCATGAGGTTTACCCGCGACTGCATCATGAACGGGATGCGCGCGTCCAGCCGCTTCACCTGCCGCGCGAGCTCGGCGATCCACTCGGGCGTCAGGCCGAAGATGTCGTCCGCAAACCACACGTGGTCGGGCGCCACCTCGTCCTTCAGCCGCCGCATCTCCTCCGCGACCGACAGCGGCGAGCGCTGCGTGTACCGCCGGCCGAAGACGGGCTTCGCGCACCAGTTGCAGCCGTACGGGCACCCGCGCGAGGTCACCACGTTCCACGACATCCGCCCGTGCGCGCCCGTCCAGGCGGCGCGGTACGCTCCGGCGTCCACCAGGTCCCACGCGGGCAGCGGCAGCGCGTCCAGGTCGCGCAAGCCGTGCCGGGCGGGGGTGCGCACCACGTCGCCGCGGGTGGCGGGAAGCACCAGGCCGGCGATGCCGCCCAGCGCCGCGCTCCGATCCGCCGTCCAGGCGTCCGCCAGCTCCAGCATCCCCATCTCGGCCTCGCCCAGCAGCACGGCGTCCGCCCCGGCGGCGAGGTAGAGGGCCGGCCGGTCCGCGCTGTCCGAGCCGTTCACGACCACCCGGCAACCGCGCTCGTGCGCCGCGCCCACCATCCGCACCGTCGCCTCGCGCATGCGAACCGTGCACATCTTGGTGAGGAAGTTGAAGTTGTCCTCCAGGATCCCCACCACGGACGGGCGCACGGCGTCGAGCATGTCCTCGAACGCCTCCACGCCGGGCGCGAGCATGGCGTCGAACAGCGCCACGGGGTGCCCGCCCCGGCGCAGGACGGCGGCGGCAAGAAGCGTGGCGAGCGGCGGGTACGGCTTCATCCGCGCCTGCTGCTTCGCGTCGTGCGCCAGGTAGTACGAGTGGGCCAGCAGGATCATGGGAGCCGGGGATGCAGGGCGTTCCGCGTTTGGAGTGGGGTGGCGCGGACGGGTTCCGCGTGTCCTATTGCAGCGCGTCGCGGCATGGGATGCATGGACCGAGCGAACGGGAGACGGGGATGAACGGTGCACCGCCCGCCCACCGCGCCGAGCTGGCGCTGCTGGGCCTGCGCACCACGATCGAAGCCGACGACGGGGCCCTGCTGCGCGCCGCGCTGGCCGGCTACGCCGCGTGGAGCGGCCTGCGCCCGGCGGACGGCGACGGCGGGCCGCACATCCGCCTCCGCCTCGATCTCGGCCCCTCCTCCGTCGACTCCGCCTCCGCCTCGGAGGTGTCCGTCCGCGTCGACGGCCGCCGCCTCCATCTCTCAGGCGCGGGCATTGACGGCTGGGCGGACGCGGACCGGTGCGAGGCGCGCTGCACCGTGCCGCCGGAGCTGGCGGCGGACCCCGCGCGCCTGGCGGCCGAGGTGACGGACGCGCTTCTGCTCTTCTTGCTCACGCGCGCCGGCCGCGTTCCCGTGCACGCCGCCGGCATCGTCGCCGGCGACACGGCCGTCGTGCTCGCGGGGCCCAGCGGGGCGGGGAAGAGCACGCTGGCCCTGGCCGCCCAGCGCGCCGGCCTGCGCGTGCTGTCCGACGACACCGTCTACGTGCAGCTCCGTCCGCGGCTGCGCGTGTGGGGCTTTCCGCGTCCCATCCACGTCTTTCCGGCGGATGCGGGAACCTTCACCGAGGGCGCGGCGATGCGGCTGCGCGGCGGGCGGTGGAAGGCCGCGGTGCCGGTGGATTCCGCCGGCGCGGCGCCGATGGCCGAGCGCGCCGTGCTGTGCCTGCTGGCGCGCGGCCCCTCGGTCCGGCTCGATCCCATCTCCACCGACGACGCCGCGCGGGCGATGGATGCGCTGCTGGAGCCGGGCTTCGACCACTTCCGCGAGGGGCTGCCGGAGGCGGTCCGCGCGCTGGCGGAGGGCGGCGCATGGCGGCTCACGCTCTCCGCGAACCCGGACGAGGCGGTCGACGCGATCCGGCGAATGCCCGGTGGCTGACGGCCGGAGGGGGCATGGCGGAACAGGTGTATCGCCGCGCGACAGCGTGTCCTGAAACCGGGCGCCGCCGCCGAGCCGGACGCCCGCGTCCCCGGTGGCGCCGGAGGTCGCGCGGAGCCGGGAAGCGGCGCGGACGCTGGCGTTTTCGAAGGTCGGACGGAAACGCTGGAAGGTACGGCGCGTTCCCTTCAGTAGGGTGGAGTGGCAACGACCGCGCCGGGTCGATGAACAACCTTACATCCTTCGGCCATTGCCGTCCACCGGTGGCGGCGGGCGCCGCTCCATCGCGGCGCCCCGGCATCCCCGCCGGGTGCGGACGTACCCTTCGCGGGCGACGGCTTCGGGCGTCTGGATTTCCGGGGAACGTGCTCTCTCCCAATGCCTTGCCGGGACCTCCACGTCTCGTCCGGCGTGCTGGCGATCCTCATCCGCTCGCTCCCGCGCGACGGTCCCTTGATCCACATCTCCCGATGACGAAGTCCGTGCGAACCGAATCGTCGAGCCCGCCCGCCGCCGTGGGTTTCCCGACGAAGCGCCCAGCCACGTCGGCGGGCGCGTGACGATGCACGTGCTGCACGTGAGCTGTGTTCGCGACCGGCTGAACCGCTCGGGCGATGCGCTGCTGGACGCGTGGGCGACGCTGCCCGCGGTGGCGGAGGCGGTGCAGGGCGCTGGCGCGCGCGTCACGGTGCTCCAGGCGTCGCACGCGGACGAGGTGCTGCACCGCGGGGGCGTGGAGTATCGCTTCGTCGCGGAGCCGCGCGTTCCCAGCCCGCGGTTCGCGACGGGGTGGATGCCGCACCGCCTGGCGCGGGCGGCGGCGGCCCTGCGTCCGGACGTCATCCACCTGAACGGCCTGGGCTTTCCGCTGCACGCGCGGGCTCTCACGACGCTGGGGATTCCGATCCTCGCGCAGGACCACGCCAACCAGCTTCCGCGCCGCTTCCGGGCCCTGCACCGCTGGGGGCTGGCCGGCGTAGATGCGGTGGCGTACACGGCGCGCGCGCTGTCGGAGCCGTTCTTCGCCGAGGGGCTGCTGCGGCCGGGGACGCGCGTGTTCGAGCTGCCCGAGTCGTCGTCGCGCTTCACGCCTGGCGACCAGGAGGAAGCCCGCGCCGCCACAGGCATCCACGGCGACCCCGCGCTGCTGTGGGTGGGGCGGCTGAACGACAACAAGGACCCGCTGACGATCCTGGACGCCGTCTCCCGCGTCGCGCCGCATCTGCCGGACGCGCGGCTCTGGTGCTGCTTCGCCGAGGCGCCGCTGCTTCCCGCCGTGAAGGCGCGCCTGGCGGCCGAGCCGGCGCTGGCGGCGCGCGTGCACCTGCTGGGCACGGTGCCGCACGAGCGCGTGGAGACGCTGTGCCGCGCGGTGGACCTGTTCGTCCTGGGCAGCCGGCGCGAGGCGGCGGGATACGCGGTGCTGGAGGCGCTGGCCTGCGGCACGGCGCCCGTGGTGAGCGACATCCCCGCCTTCCGCGCGCTCACCGGCGGCGGCGGGGTGGGCGCGCTGGCAACGATGGGGGATGCGGACGCGTTCGCCGCCGGCATCGTCGCGCTCGCCCGCCGCCCGCGGGAGGAGGTGCGGGCGGAGACGGTCGCCCACTTCCGCCGCGAGCTTTCGTTCGAGGTGCTGGGCGCACGGTTGGTGGATGCGTACGGGGAGATGATCGATGGACGGGCGTCGAGACGGTCCCCGGAGCCGGCGGAGGCGCGGTGAAGGTCGCGCTGCTGGTGCCCGGCGGCGTGGACCGCACCGGCACGCACCGCGTGATCCCGTGCCTGCTCTGGATGATCGAGCGCCTGGTGGCCGCGGGCGACGAGGTGCACGTGTTCGCGATGCGGCAGGAGCCGGAGCCGGGACGGTGGCCGCTGCTGGGCGCTCAGATCCACAACGCAGGCCGCCGCCCGCGCCGGACGCGGATGCTGCTGCAGCTCGCGGCCGAGCACCGCCGCGGGCGCTTCGACGTGCTGCACGCGCTCTGGATCGAGCAGGGCCTCGTCGCCGCAGCGGCGCGATGCATCCACGGCACGCCCATCCTGCTGCACCTGCCCGGCGGCGACGTCACGGCGCTCCCGGAGATCGGATACGGCGCCCGTCTCACGCTCCGCGGGGGGCTGTCCGTGCGCCTGGCGACGGGCGCGGCGGCGCGGGTGGTTGCGCCCAGCAACTACGTCGTCGGGCAGGCTGCGGCGCTCGGGATCACGGCGGAGCGCGTGCCCTTCGGCGTGGCGCTGGATCGCTGGCCGCCGCGCCTGCCCCGCCGCCGCACACCCGCCGAGCCCGCGCGCCTGCTGCACGTGGGCAGCCTCAATCCGGTGAAGGACCAGGATACCCTCCTCCGCTCCGCGGCCCGCCTGGCAGCCGGCGGCGTGGATTTCTCCCTGGACGTGATCGGCCAGGACACGCTCGGGGGCGCCGTGCAGCGGCGGGCGGCGGAGATGGGACTCGGCCAGGCCGTGCGCTTCCGCGGCTTCCTGCCGCACGACGAGCTACGCCCGTGGGTGGACCGCGCGGACCTGCTGCTGGTGACGTCGCGCCACGAGGCGGGGCCGCTGGTGCTGCTGGAGGCCGCCGTCGCCGGCGTGCCCACGGCCGGGACGCGCGTCGGCCACCTCGCGGACTGGGCGCCGGACGCCTGCGCCGCCGTGGCGGTCGGCGACGCGGACGGGCTGGCGGCGGCGGTCGGGTGCCTGCTGCTGGACGAGGACGCGCGCCTGCGGATGGCGGAGCGCGCGCAGGCGCTGGCGCTGGCGGAGGACGCGGACTGGACGGCGCGGCGGATCCGGGAGATCTACGCGGAGATCGTGGAGGGCCGGCGGGGAGGCGGAGGGGAGTAGCGGGGCTCGGCAGAGCGGTCGGGGAAGGCCTGGTCGGAGGACGAACACGGCGGGGCTCCTCAGAAGATCAGGAGCCCCCGCCGTTCATCCGTCCAGCATCGACCGAAGGGCCGTCAGACGGCGCGGCGGCCCGTGATGACGCGCCAGGCGATGACGATGATGGCGATGATGAGCAGGAACCAGGCGACGCTCTTGAGCGCGGCCACCACGCCGCCCACGCCCAGCAGGCCCAGGACCAGGAGCAGGATGCCGATCAGCAGGATCACGTCCATGACGCACCGTCCGTTCTGAGGAGTGGGCACGCTTTCCGCGCCCTTCGGCGGGCGGTTGAGCAATCGGCGTGCCCGCCTTCGGGAGCGGTTGGCGGGGGCGCGGCGAGGGGCTATCTTCCCCGCCATGCCGACGACGAAGATCGCCACCGTACCGCCGGGGTCGCAGGACCTCGTGGCGGGGGACGTGCGCCGCCGCCGCCGCGTCCAGCACGCCTGGTTCGACCTGGCCGAGCGGGGCGGCTACCAGGAGGTGATCCCCCCGACCTTCGAGTACGAGGAGGTCTTCACCCGCGGCGCCGGGCCCGGCCTGGCGGCGCGGCTCATCCGCTTCGTGGACCGCGACGGGCGCCTCGTCGCGCTGCGCGCGGACTTCACCAGCGCCATCGCCCGCCTGGTCGGCTCGCGCCTGGCGGGGGCGGAGATGCCGCTGCGGCTGTGCTACGCCGGCAAGGTGTACCGCCAGGAGCCGGAGGGCGGGGGCCGCCGCCGAGAGCTGTTCCAGCTGGGCGCCGAGCTGATCGGCGACGGGGGCGCGGAGGCGGACGTGGAGGTGCTGCGCTTGGCGATCCGCGTGCTCAAGGCGCTGCGCATCCCCGACTTCCAGCTCAACCTGGGCGACATCGGCTTCATCCGCCCCCTGCTCGCCGGGCTGGACCCGGACGGGGCGGATGCGCTCCGCGTGGCCATCGACCGCAAGGACCGCGCGGCGCTGGCGGACGGGGCGCGGACCCTGGGCGCCCCCGCGGCGGTGGCGCGCGCGCTGGTGGAGCTGCCCGAGCTGATCGGCCGCGGCGAGGTGCTGAACCGGGCGCGCTCGCTGGCGTCCAGCCCTGACGCGGAGGAAGCCATCGAGCGTTTGAAGGCGATCGACGGGATGCTGACGGCGGAGGAGCGCGAGCACGTGGTGTACGACCTGGGCGAGATCCGGGGGCTGGGATACTACACGGGCATCCAGTTCGAGGTGTTCGTCGCCGGCGTCGGCCGGGCCGTCGGCTTCGGCGGGCGGTACGACGGGCTGCTGGGGCTGTACGGCGCCGAGCGCCCCGCCGTGGGCTTCGCGCTGCAGACGGACGACCTGGCCGAGCTTCTGCCGGAGGCGGACGCATGAGCACCCGCCGGCCGCTGCGCATCGCCCTGCCCAAGGGGCGGATGATGGACGAGACCCTGGCGCTGTTCGAGCGCGTGGGGACGACGATCGACCCCGACGTGCGCGACTCGCGGCGCCTGATCCTGCCCTCCACGGACGGGCGATTCGAGTTCCTGCCCGTGAAGAGCATCGACGTGCCGGTGTACGTGGAGGAGGGCGTGGCGGACGCGGGCGTCGTCGGGCTGGACGTGCTGCTGGAGCGCGACGCCGACGTGCTGCGCCCGCTGGACCTGCGGTTCGGCCCCTGCGGCCTGGCCGTCGCCGCGCCGGTGGACGCGCCGTATCCCTTCCTGCCCGGAGGCCAGACGCCCCGCGTGGCGACCAAGTACGTCGAGTCGGCGCGGCGCTTCTTCGCGGGCAAGGGGATGCAGGTGGAGCTGATCCACATCTCCGGCTCGGTGGAGATCGCGCCGCTGCTGGGGCTTTCGCACTGGATCGTGGACCTGGTGCAGACGGGGCGCACCCTGGCCGAGAACGGGCTGGTGGTGGTGGACGAGGTGGGCCGCAGCACGGCGCGGCTGATCGTCAACCGGGCCAGCCACAAGCTGCGCCTGGAAGAGCACCAGCGCCTGATCGCCAGCCTGGCCGGCGCCCTGGAGGCGTCCGCCGCCACCGGAGCCGTGTCGTGAAGATCCGCGTCATCCACACCTCGCCGCCGTTCGCGGAGCTGCGCGAGGCCGCCGCCGCGGCATCCACCGACGACGCCGAGCTGCGCGACGCGGTGGCCCGCATCGTCCGCGAGGTGGCGGAGCAGGGGGACCAGGCCGTGGAGGAGTTCACGCGCCTGTACGACGACATGCCGGTGGACCGCATCGCCGACCTGCGCGTGGGGCCGGACGAGCTGGCGGCCGCCGCGGCCTCGCTCGCGCCCGCGCTGCTGGCGTCGCTCCACGCCGCCGCGGCGAACATCCGCGACTTCCACGAGCGGCAGCGCGAGCACGGCTTCATGGACCTGCACCCGGACGGCACGCTGCTGGGCCAGCGCGTGGCCCCGCTGCGCCGCGTGGGCATCTACGTGCCCGGCGGCCGGGCCGCCTATCCCTCGTCCGTGCTGATGAACGCCATCCCCGCCTCCGTCGCCGGCGTGGACGAGATCGTGATGGTGACGCCCACGCCCGCGGGGGACGTGTCGCCCGTCGTCCTCGCGGCCGCACACGTGGCGGGCGTGACGGAGGTGTGGCGCATCGGCGGGGCGCAGGCGGTGGCGGCGCTGGCGTACGGCACGCGGTCCATCGCCAGCGTGGACAAGATCGTGGGCCCGGGCAACAAGTGGGTGGCCGAGGCCAAGCGCCAGGTCTTCGGCCGCGTGGACATCGACATGGTGGCCGGCCCCAGCGAGATCCTGGTGATCGCGGACGACCTGGCCGACCCGGTGCACGTGGCGGCGGACATGATCGGCCAGGCGGAGCACGATCCCGATGCCATCGCCTGGCTGGTGACGACCTGCCCGGCGCTGGTGACGGCCGTGCCGCGCGAGATCGAGCGCCTGCTGGAGCGCAACCCGCGCCGCGACGTGGCCCGTGCGGCGCTGGAGGCCAACGGCGCGATCGTGGTGGTGCCCGACCTGGACGCCGCGGCGGCGGCCGCCGACCTGCGCGCGCCGGAGCACCTGGAGATCCTGACCGCCGAGCCGCTGCTGCTGGCGGGCAGGATCCGGAACGCCGGCGCCATCTTCCTGGGCGGCTGGTCGCCCGAGCCCGTGGGCGACTACTTCGCCGGGCCCAACCACGTGCTTCCGACGGGGGGAAGCGCGCGCTTCGCCAGCCCCCTGGGCGTGTACGACTTCGTGAAGCGCACGAGCCTGATCGGCTACTCGCGCGCGCGGCTGGAGGCGCACGCGGCGGACGTGATCCGGCTGGCCGAGGCGGAGGGGCTGTTTGGCCACGCGGAGGCGGTGCGCGTGCGGCTGGGCGGGGCGGGGGAGTAGGGCTCCAATCGGGCGCACGTCCTCCTCCGCGGAGGCACGGCGCTCCGCGACGACATCATACGATCCGACGACGAGACGGGAGACGACGTTGAAGCTTCTTTACGCGCTGCTCTGCGAGGACGCGCACATCCGCCACGACGGGCGGCTGGACGTGCACGGCATCTTCCACCAGCTCTACGCGCCCGCGTTCCCGGCGCAGCAGGACCGCATGACGCTGGCGGTGGCGGTGGAGTGGGCGCCCGCCGAGCGCGGCCGCATCGAGTTCTCCATCGACCTGCTGGACCCGGCCGACGCGCCCGTCATCACCATCAACGGGCACACCGACGTGGCCGACCAGGGCGAGCTGCAGGGCCCGCCGCAGACGCGCCTGGTGATGCCGCTGGAGGGCGTCGTCTTCCCCACGGAAGGGAGCTTCACCTTCCAGCTCTCGGTGGCCGGCGAGAAGCTGCGCCTGACGCCGCTGCACCTGATCGAGAACGCGGCGCTGCGGGGGTAGGCGGGCTCTCGTGCCGGCAGACGAAGAGGGGCGGGCCGATCCGGGCTCGCCCCTCTTCGTTACATCATGCCCTCACAGCAGAGTCCAACGGGCGAAGCTGCCGGCCAGGCTCTGCTTCATCGCTGCGGGCGCGACGGTCATGGTCGCTCCGCCCACGGCGCGCCCGTGGATGTAGTCCTTGATGCGCGCCGACACCTTCTCGTCTCCCTCGTCCTGCAGCTCGCGTTCCGTGCGGCGCTTCTGCCCCTGCTTCTGTCCAGTCGAGAGTTCGCTCCACTTCACGAACGCGGGGTGGTCGAACCCGCGTTCCTCCCATCGCTGCTCGGCCTCGTATGCGACGACCTGTTCCCACGCCCGGTCGCGGCTTCCCTCCTGCTCGGTGATCAGCGCCTCCATGTCCACCACGCCTTGTGCCAGGATCTGCGCCTGCTCGGCATCGTCGGCGAGCAGCACGGCGCCGATCTTCTCCTCGTAATAGCGCACCACCGGCACGGCGGGTGTCAGGATGTCGATCCGCACGCACCTCTCGGCTTCGGCGAGGTGCGCCAGGATGTACATCAGCAGGATTCCCAGCCCCGTGCCGCGCTCCGGCGTCACGTTGATGGTGTGCAGCTCCATGTGGACGGGTGCGGTGCGGATGATCGTCGCCTGCGCGCTCCCCAGCTGCGGTCGGCCCCAGATCTGCGGATCCTTCTCCGTCGCGGTGACGGTCACATTGTCGCCGGCCGACCAGGACACGGTGAAGGTGCGATGCGTGGTCGTGTTCTGGTATTCGACGCGCTGCAGCCGCCCGCGCGCGGCCGTGCCCCCGCGCCTCGCGGCCAGCAGCACGCCGACCGCCCGGTTCCCGATGCTGCGCTGCAGCGAGAGCACCTGCGCCGCCGTAAGCCCGCCCGCAGCCCCGTGGACGAGCGCGGCCGGGACGCGATCCCCCCGCTCCGGTTCCGCGACGGGAGCAGCGGGTCGCGGTCCCCTGGCCCCGGCCTCTGCCGCGGGCCGGCCCTGGAAGCCCCGCACCATTGGCCGTTTGCTGAGAGATGCGAACGCGCTGTCCCTTCACGCCAAGCTAATCGCGCGCATGCAGGGATACAACGCCGCCGCGCCCCTCCACCACGACCGGGATGGCGTCGCTCCCCAGCAGCAAGCGCGGAGAAGCCGGCGCCGGATCCATCGGATCTCGTCGCCCCATCCCCACGCTCCGCGGCGCGCCACGTTTCTCTGCCGATCCCCTCTCTTCCCCGGACGTGCGATCGTAACCTGCAAGGAGCCTGCGAAGGCGGTCTTGGCTCCAACGGCAGCGCCGGCAGTCAGTCCGAAGAAACCGTCGCCTCAGTACCACACCGCCACGCCGCCATGCCACGAGCAAGTCCCCCTGCGATGCGCGGAGTACGACAGCGATCCGTCGCGGCACCGGGCCGTCGCGCCGCTCGGGTTCACCCGGTCCGGCCGCCGGCGCGCGGCGGCGGCCGTCCGTGCAGGGTGGGGACGCGCCCCGTGCACGTGCGGCTCCACCCGCGGCGTGCGGACCCTCGGGGGGTGGACGCGCGGATGTGCCCGTGGACGAACGCGCACGCGGTGGCGGGGTGACGCGCGCTTCCCCCGGCGGCAGCACACGGTGTCCTGCGCCGAGCCCCGGACTGCGGCCATCCCGGACGCCGATGCGGGCGGTCCCGCGGCCGCTACCGGAGTCGGGACGCCGAGGGCGAAGGCGGCGAGCAGGAGTGGCGCGAAGAAGAGCCTGCGCATTCGATCCTCCCATCGGAACGGGATGCCGCCTCGTGACCGCCAAGAACGCGGAACGCCGGACCGTTCTTCGAATGTGCGCGCCCCCGACATCCGAACACAATATCCACACTGCCACATTCCGCCCTTCCGCTGGGTGGCGCTCGTCCCGCGCCTCCGTCTGTCGGATGTCGGACCCGGAGGCTACACGGCGTTCAGCGCGCGGTGCAGCAGGCGGGCGAAGCGCCAGCCTTCACGGGCGTAGTGCAGCGGGCCGCCCGTCTGGGGACCGGAGTGCGCGAAAAGGCGGGTGAGGGTGAGCGAGACGTCGGTGACGGGCGCGAGCAGGGCGTACAGACGTAGCGACTCGGTGTAGGGGATCAGCCGGTCCTCCAGTCCGTGGCTGAGCACCACGCGGGCGCGCATGTGCGGCAGGTACGGCGTGGGATCCAGCCCCGGATCGAGCTGCATGGCGACCGTGGTGAACTCGCGCGCGAAGCGTTCCGCCAGCTCCGGATCGGGCGGCGGGCGGCCGACGGGACCGGCGATCACGTCCCACGCGCCGCGCTGGTCCGCCGGCAGGCGCTTGCGGATGGCGGCCTTCAGCGGGTCGTACGCGGCCTCCCACGAGGGCGTGCCGCGGATGCCGGCCTCTGTCGCCAGCTCCAGCGCGCCGTCCGCCACCGCCTGCATGTGCTCGAAGCCCGGCACGCGGGTCAGGTAGTTGGCGGCCACGATCCACCGGCCATACGGGTCGGGATCGATGCGCTCGCGGGCGCCGTTCCAGTCGTGCTCGCCGGTCATGAGCGCGCGCACCATGCGCGGAAGGTCGGCGTACCCGCCGAACCCCACCGCCGCGCGCACCACGCCGTGCAGCGCCGGGTCCGCCGCCGCGATCAGCGCCTGCGTGGCGCCGAACGAGAAGCCGATCACCCCCACGCCCCCCGGCCGCGTGCCCGGCAGCGCCGCCAGGTACCGCGCCCCGTCTCCGATCGTCTCGCGCGCCGCCGGTGGATCGATGCGCAGCGCGCGCCACGCGGGCACGTCCGGCACCAGCACCGACGCCCCCGACGCAGCCAGCGCCCGGACGAAGCGCACCATGCCCACGTGATGCCGGCCGGGCACCGTCAGCCCGTGCAGCACCACCCACCCCGGGGCCGGACGATTGGACTTCGGCCGATACAGCGTGGCATGGCGCGGCTGTCCGCCGACGGGAATCTCGACCTCCTCCTCGCGCCAGCGAACTTCGGACGGGCGGAGGTAGCTCCGCAGGAAGCGCGCGGTCCGCAGCATCGTCGCCGCGCCTGCTAGCGGTGCGCGAGGCCCACGGCCTCGTCGATCGATTCCAGCCCCTCGCGGCGCAGGCGTCGCAGCAGGCCGCGGTTGACGTCGCGCACCAGCTCCGGCCCGGCGTAGATGAAGCCCGTGTAGACCTGCACCAGGCTGGCGCCGGCGCGAATCATCTCCCACGCATCGTCCGCCGAGAAGATGCCGCCCACGCCGATGATCGGCAGCCGCCCCTCCGTCGCGCGCCAGATGCGGCCTACCACCTCGCGCGCCCGCCGACCAACCGGTGCGCCGCTGATGCCGCCCGCGCCCATCGCCTCCACCGCCTCCTTCGAGGTCCGCAGGCCGTCTCGGCTGATGGTGGTGTTGGTGGCGATGATGCCCGCCGTGCCTTCCTCCACCGCGATCGCCACCGCCTGGTCCACCTGCGCGTCCGTCAGGTCGGGCGCGATCTTCAGCAGGATGGGCTTGGGTTCGCCGCCGTGCGCCGACGCCAGCTCGGCCGTCCGGCTTCGCATCGCCCGCAGCAGCTCGCGGAGGGGGGCGGCATCCTGCAGCGTGCGCAGGCCGGGGGTGTTGGGGGACGAGACGTTGACCACCAGGTAGCGAGCGAACGGCTCAAGAAGCTCCAGGCTCCGCAGGTAGTCCGCCGTGGCGGCCTCCAGCGGCGTGACCTTGCTCTTCCCCAGGTTGATGCCCAGCACGGGCTCGATCCGGCTCCGTCGAAGCCGCCCCGCGACGGCCTCCGCGCCCGGGTTGTTGAAGCCCATGCGGTTCAGCAGCGCGCCGTCCTCCGGAAGGCGGAACAGGCGCGGCTGCGGGTTTCCCGGCTGCGCGTGGGCCGTCACGGTGCCGATCTCCACGAACCCGAACCCCAGCGCCCCCATCGCGTTGAAGTGCTCGCCCGTCTTGTCGAATCCCGCCGCGAGGCCCACGGGATTGGGGAAGCGGATGCCGAAGCGGTCCACCGCCAGCGCCGGGTCGCGCACCTCCAGCCACGCCCGCGACACCGCCCGAGCCTCGCGCGTGAGCAGCCCCGCGCCCAGCGCACCCGTCGCCAGGTGGTGCGCCGTCTCCGCCGGAAGCGTGAAGAGCAGGGGACGGAGCAGCCGGTAGGGAAGCATGGAGCTCGGTCGATTTTCCCGGGACGCCGAAGGTTGCCGCATCGCGCGACGAAGCTAGCGCGCCCGGCTCCGGCGCGGCAAGCGGGATTCGATCGGCAACGGTAATCGGTCGGGATCACACAGAGCGCGGCCGCGGGATACTCTCCGCAGCCGCGCATCAAAGGTCTGGCCTTCGGTCCGGCTCAGGGTTGGTAACTGGTCTTCTGACACTTCGGGCAGGGCGGGAGGCAATCGGTATCATCGTCCAGACGCACGGTCGTACCGCAGTTCGTGCAGGTGTACGTGCCCTTGCCCGGCTTTTCTCCAGTCGTCGACATGATCCACTCCCTTTGAATGAGATGAATTAAATGGCGCATTGGAATCTAACAAGGGTCGTTGCCGCTTGTAAATAGGGGGGCGATCCACCCAGCAGAGGTGCCCGGTGGGTTGCGTGGACCACGACGACGCGGCCGAGCGCGCGATGAAACGGGAGCGCCGCGCACCAGCCGGTCAGCGACCGCCACGAGCACGGCCACCCCTCCGTGCCGGTGGACGAAACGCTACTCCGGCCGCAGGTAGCGCAGCATCACGTTGCCGGACGGATACGATTTGGCCTCCGCCAGAACCAGTTCGCGGCCCGCCGGCGGCTCCGTCAGCAGCGTCCGCCCGCTGCCGAGCAGCACGGGGCTCACCACCAGCTGGTACTCGTCGATCAGCCCGTGCCGCGTCAGCTCCGAGACGACGGAGCCGCTGCCGAAGATCATCATGTCCTTCCCCGGCCCGGCCTTCATCGCCTCGATCTCGGCCGGGTCGATGCCGTGCAGGAGGCGCGAGTTGCTCCACGCCACTTCCTTCCGCGTGCGGGAGAACACCACCTTCTCCACGTCGTCGATCCACTTCGCCATGGCGTGGAGCTCCGGCGAGCGGCGGCCGGGCGCGTGCGGGTCTTCCGCATCCGGCGAGTCTCCGTCCAGCGCCCGCGGCCAGAAGCTCTCGAACATCTCGTACGTCCGCCGCCCGAACAGGATGGCGTCCGCATCGCCCAGGCTGCGGGCGGCCTCCCGGTCCAGCGCGGGCTCGGGCACCACCCAGTCCAGCCCGCCGTCGGCCGCGGAGAAGCACCCGTCCGCCGAAACCCGGTTGAACATCACGATCCGTCGCATGGCCGTCCCCGTATGTGGTTGCCGATCGATATTCGCGATTGGCCCTCCGTCCCGATCGTCCGTCGGGGGGAAGGATCTTGTCCGTAGATCTGCCGCCGACGTCCGCTCAGGCGGGCATCGCCATCACCGGTCGCACTTCCACCGATCCGCCGCCGTGCACCATCGGGCAGCCGGCCGCCAGCTCCGTGGCGTGCTCCAGGTCGCGCGCCTCGATCACCATGAAGCCCAGCACCAGGTCCTTCGCCTCCACGTACGGGCCGTCGGTCACGGCCTTCTGCGCTCCGCGGACGACCTTGCCGCCACGCTCCAGCGGCTGCCCGTGGTTCTTCACGTGGCCGCCGGCCTCCAGCTCGCGCACCCAGGCCATCCACGCCTGCATGCTGCGCTGTGCGCTCTCGGGCGTGCCCATGGCCTCCCGCTGCTGCGCCTCGGTGGACCGGAACAGGTAGACGAAATCGCTCACGATGCTGCTCCCCAGGTGTGGCGCCCGCCAGTGGAACGCAGACCCGTTTCCGCGCCCCCGGCGGGTGCTTCACCTCATCGACGCTCGGCCGGACGGCCGCCGGACATTTTTCTTCGCGGACCGATGACGCGCGGAATACCGGCCGCTACGCCTCGCTCGCCGCATCCTTCCCACGCACCGCGGCCGCGAGGCGGGCGGCCTTCATGGTGAGGTAGTCGCGCTCGGGAACGCTCGTCGTCCGTTCGGCGGCGGCGCGGTAGTGGGCGATGGCGCGCGCGGGGTCGCCGGCCCGCTCGTGCAGGTGCCCGCGGACGGCGTCCAGGCGGTAGTGCCCTGCCACCCGCGCGTCGCCATCGAGCACGTCCAGCAGCGCGAGCGCCGCGGGCGGCCCGTGCACCATCGCCGCTGCGATCGCATGGCTCAGCGCCACCATCGGGTTGTCGGACAGGCGCTTGAGGACGCCGTACAGCGCCAGGATCTGCGGCCAGTCGGTGTCCTCCACGCGCGCGGCCTCGTCGTGCACGGCGGCGACGGCGGCCTGGAGCTGGTAGTAGCCGGTGGGCGAGGTGGAGAGCGCGTGGGAGACGAGCGCGACACCCTCGGCGATCAGGCCGCGATCCCACAGGGTGCGGTCCTGCTCGTCCAGCGGGATCAGCTCGCCGCTCGCGCCGGTGCGGGCGGCGCGGCGTGCGTCCGTCAGCAGCATCAGCGCCAGCAGACCCGCGACCTCGCCGTCGTCCGGCAGAAGTGCGCGGAGGGCGCGGGCGAGGCGGATGGCCTCGTTCGACAGATCGGTGCGATGGAGGCTCGGGCCGGCGCTCGTCGTATATCCCTCGTTGAAGATCAGATACAGCACGTGCAGCACGGCGGCGAGGCGCGCGGCGCGCTCGTCGGCACCCGGCATGTCGAACGGCACGCCGGACGCCTTGATGCTCTGCTTGGCGCGGCTGATCCGCTGCGCCATCGTGGCCTCGGGCACCAGGAAGGCGCTGGCGATCTCCGCCGTCGTCAGCCCGCCCACCGCGCGGAGGGTGAGTGCGATCGCGGAGGCGGACGTGAGCGCGGGGTGGCAGCACATGAAGAGCAGGACGAGCGAGTCGTCCCCATCCACCCCCACCTCCGCGTCCAGCGGCGGCACGAAGGCCCAGTCGGCCCACACCTCGCTCGCCACGGCGTCCTCGCGGCGGCGGCGCGCCATCTCGCTGCGCAGGTGGTCGGTGATGCGGCGCAGGGCCACGTGGTACAGCCAGCCGCGCGGGTTCTGCGGGATGCCGGTCGCGGGCCACCGCTCGGCCGCGGCGATCAGCGCCTCCTGCACGGCGTCCTCCGCGGCCGCGAAGTCGCCGTGGCGGCGGGCGACGGCGCCGAGCACCTGCGGAGCAAGCTCGCGCAGCAGGTGCCCGACGGTGCCCTCGGTCGACTGCGGCGTCACGCGTCGGTCGGCGGGGCGCTCATGACCTGGCGGACCTCGATCGCCATGTTCAGCGGCGCTCCGCCGGGCCCGGGCGCGGCGGAGGCCTTCGCCGCCAGCTCGTACGCGCGCTCGGGCGAATCCACCTCCACGACCCAGAAGCCGGCCAGGAACTCCTTGGTCTCGGGGAACGGGCCGTCCGTCACCGGCGCGCCGTCCTTGCCGGCGCGCACCACCTTCGCTTCGCCCGGCGCGGCCAGCCCCTGGCCGTCCACCCACTCGCCCGAGGCGGTGAGCTCCTTGTTGAAGTCGTGCATGAACGCGATGTGCGCCTTGAAGTCCTCGGGCGACCAGCTCCCGACCTGGTACTCGCCCGTCACGCCGCGCGGCGTGTGCATCATCATCATGTACTTCATGGTTCGTTCTCCTGTCTGGGGTTCGCCGCCGTTGCCGGCGTCTCGCGAAGTGGCCGTCGTTGGCCCTTGCATGCAGTAGTCGGAGCCGAGGGCGCATTCTCTACATCGTCCTCGAAAAGTCTTTCGATCGGGGTCGGCTCCCGCTCCGACCGCGCACGATCGCCCCCTCCGCGTTGCCGTTTCGTTTCGCCGCCGCGTTGCGTGGACGGTGGCGTCGCGGCTTCACGCCTGCATATGACCACGCCCCACACCCGGCGCGCAAGCTCGCGCGGCGGATGCAGGGCGGGGAAGTCGATGGAAGCGTGCGATCAGGCGTCCTGCGGCGGGCCGCTCATCACCTGGCGCACCTCGATCGGCATGTTCAGCGGCGCACCACCCGGTCCGGGCGCCGCGGACGCCCGCGCCGCGATGGCGTACGCGCGCTCGGGCGAATCCACCTCCACGACCCAGAAGCCGGCCAGGAACTCCTTGGTCTCGGGGAACGGCCCGTCCGTCATCGGCGTGCCGCGACGGCCCGCGCGCACCAGCCTGGCCTGCGCCGGCGGGGTGAGCGCCCGCACGTGCACGAACTCGCCGGCCTCCGCGAGATCCTTGTTCAGCCGGTCCCAGTACGCCAGGTGCGCCGTCCAGTCCTCCGGCTTCCACTCGCCGTGCTGGTACTCCCCCGTCCCCGCCGGCGTGTGCATCATCAGCATGTACTTCATCGTGACCTCCGTCTCCGGTGTGGTGCCGTCGTCGGCGTGCAAAGCGGCCGCGGTCGGCGCTTGCGAAGAGGAGTCGGAGCCCGCGAAGCGATCTCTACGTATTGGTGAACGACGACGCTGCTTCGCAGAAATCCTGTTGTGTTGGCCAAGTCGGTTGGAAACGATCTACGGAATCGTAGCGCGATCGGCTCCTTCGTGTCATTTTCCACGGAGGTGGTCGACAAACTATGCGTGGACCGCGTCTCTCACCGCTCAGACTCCTGTTTCATCCCACGATCACCCACAGAGGAAATCATGGATCCGCTTCAATCGCCTGCACAGCTGATCTGCCCCCACTGCGGCAACGCGTCGAAGACGAGCGACTATTGCAGCAACTGCTCGGGAAGGATCGCCCCGCGCACGGCGGCGGGCCCCGTAGCCCGTCCCGCGCCGGCGCTACCCGGCGAGGAACAGGCCGCCATTCTTGGGTTGCTGGCGATGGTCATCCTAGCGGGCGGGCTGCTCTCCGCCCTCTACGTGTGGGCGACGTACGGGACGATCGCGAGTGGAGGGATTTTCGGCCAGGAGGTATCGGTGTCGAACCCGTACGCGAAGATCGCCGCCGCCGCCATCGCGTCCAACAGTGTGATATGGGCGGCGTTGCTCAGCGGCGTGTCGCGGTCGATCCAGAACACCATCGAGCTCTCGCGCCAGATCTCGCGTCTCGCCACAAAGCAGGATTGATCGTGGATGACCAGGCCGCACCGCGCGCGAGGCGGCCTGGACAAGCTGAATTCATCCGAAGAACTGCCTTATCCAAACACCCACCCGCCCCCCAGCAACGGCGTGCTCGCGCACACCGGCCCACCGTCTCGCGCGGTGCCTACGATGCGCGCCTCCAGCACGGAACCCGGCTCCGCCGCAACGCGGTCGATCGCCTCCCAGGTGATGCCGGCGAGGCGCACCTTGGCGCGGCGGTCACAGGGCGAATTCCGATCGCCTGCGCGCTGGCCCGAGTTGACGTAGACGAACCGGTCGGCGGGCGTGCCCTGAGCGAACGGGCCCAGGAAGTTCGGCGCGCCGTCGGTGGAGCTGGGCGCGACGCGGACGGTGAAGTCGAACGACACCTCGGCCGCCGTCGTCCGCGTGGGCGGCAGCAGCTCGTCGCGGCCGCGCTGCACGGCGAACGCCACGCCGGGTGGCGGACCGAGTACGGTGATGCGCAGCGGAAGCTCACGCTCGGCGCGGGCGCCGGGGTGCTCAGGCCGGCTGGGCATCGGCCGCGGCGGCGAGGGCACGGAGGGCGGCGTCGTAGTCGGGCTCCTTCATCTGGTCGGCCACGTACTCGGCGTGCGCGATCCGGCCGTCCGCGTCGATGACGAACACGGCGCGCTGCAGCAGGCGCCACTCCTTCAGCAGCACGCCGTAGTCCTTCCCGAAGCGCTCGCTACGGTGCGACGACAGCGCGTCGTGGCGAATGCCCTCCGCCGTGCGCCAGCGGAGCTGCGCGAACGGCAGGTCCATGCTGACGGTGTAGATGCGCGCGCCGGGCGCCGCCTCGTCCACCAGCGCCTGCCACCGGCACGTCTCCACGTGGCACACGGGCGTGTCCAGCGAGTTCACAACGTTCAGCAGCCGCGCGCCGCCGGCGGAGTCGGCCAGCGTCACCGTGTGCGGAAACGCCGCGCCCGCGTCCAGGCAGTCCATCGCGAAATCCGGCGCCGGGTCGCCGACGTTCAGCTTGTGCCCCACCACCGTCAGCCGAACGCCTTCCTCGAACGCCTCGCCCGTCCTTTCCTCGGCCATCCGCGCCTCCCGGTTCGTTCGTTGGATTGTGCGCCCACGCTCTATTCCACCTTGCCCGTTCCCCGAAGCCGCCCCGTGAGGCCGCAGGCGAACGGGCATCACCGGATTCGCAGGCTCGACCAGCGGATTCAGATACCCGGCCAGGGATCGAGATGCCGGCCGTCGCGACCACGGACTTCCGAAACGCACGATGGATCACGCGCCGCGAGTCGAAGGGCGGCTCGTCAATCGAAGCTGTTGGTGACGACGGTGCTCGCGATGATCTTGCCTCCGCGGACCACGGCGTAGCCGGTCTGCTTCCCGAGCTTCTTCCACGTGTTGGACGGGTTGGCGAAGGCCCACACCTCCTCGCCCTCGCCGGCCTGCGCCTTCAGCTTCTGCCACGCCATGCGGATGCGCAGTGCCGGCGTCGCCGGCAGCTTGCGGTGCTCCGCGACGGGCGCGTTCTCGCATCTCTGGGTCAGCCATTCGACCGGAATCTTCATCGGCAGCCTGTGAAGTCGTTCGGATGAGGATGGGCCGCGTGGATGCCGAACGCGGCGAAGGGGGGGTGCGTCGGTGGATGCAGGGCCGCCGGATCAGGCGCCCCGTGGACGCGCAGGGTCGGTCGATCCGGACTCCTCCGCATCCAGGAACTTGCGGGCGAAGACGGTGGCGAAGCTGAACCCCGCCGCCTGCCAGAACCACACGCTCGTCGCCAGGAACCCCACGCCGAGCCCCAGAAGGCCCACGAGCGAGACCGCCAGCGCGGCCAGCGCGATGCCCCAGGCGCGCCAGTAGTCGGCGCCGCCCTCCAGCGCGCGGGAGAGCGCGCGGAAGGGATCGTAGATCTCCGCCGGGTCGAAGCGCCAGCAGTAGTGCGTCATGTAGCCGGGGATGGCGACGGTCGCCAGCAGCGCCAGCACCACCGCGGCGCCCGCCAGCGCCGGCGAATGCCAGCGCGCCGCCGCCCACCCCAGCGCCGCCGCGGGGCTGTAGTAGAACGCCATCCCGCCGAAGGTGAGCGCCCCGTGCCGCAGCAGCGCCCCGTAGCCGCGCCACGCGGGCCACGCCGGCCGCCCGTGCAGCATGTTGTGCACGAAGGCGATGCGGTGCCCCATGTTGAGCAGCCAGCCCACACCGGGAAGCAGCAGCAGCGCCCCGCCGATCAGCACCTCGCGCCGCGCCGCCGCCGACTGCAGCGGGAACGCGAACGACGTCCGCAGCGACAGCGGCGTCCGCAGGTCGAT
Source organism: Gemmatimonadota bacterium (assembly GCA_028287185.1). GTDB lineage: Bacteria > Gemmatimonadota > Gemmatimonadetes > Longimicrobiales > Longimicrobiaceae > JAQBQD01. Next base: position 111,014 of record JAQBQD010000043.1, read on the forward strand.
TGGCTGTGCGGCGCCGGACGTCCCTGGCGCCTTCTCCATCGCGATCGTGCTCATGGACTGGGGATGCAGCTGGGGCGGCGGAAGGGATCACATGGTGAAGTAGGCATCGTCGCGCACGCCGGCCAGCGCCTCGTCCAGCTCCACGTCGTGGTAGATCGTGATCCACTCCCCCGTGTAGCGCATGAACGCCAGGTTGAAGCGCTCGCCGCCCGCGTACTCCAGCCGCGCGAACCGCATCTCGAACGTGGGCGAGATCGCGTTCGGAGATGGACAGGCGTAGATCGCCCGGAAGTAGAACCAGCCCTGGTGCCACTTCGTGAGCAGGTCCGTCACGTAGTTGAAGTCGTTGTCGGTGGGCGGCGGCTTCACGTAGCGCGGACGGAGCGTCTCCGCCACCAGCCGGTCGCCCTCCGCCTGCACGCGGCGCTTCAACGCATCGGGAATCTTGGGATGGACCGGGCGCGGGGACGCGCGGGCCCACACGCGCCGGGGTCGCTTCTTCGGAGGCATGGATCTCCCCGTCTCGGGATCAGGTCGAAGATGGGTCGCCGCCGGCCGCCAGCGCCGCCAGCCGGTCCAGCGCGCCGGCGAAGAACGTACGCCTTGCCTCACGGGTGCGTTCGTCCGGCAGGTGCTCCTGGTGCAGCGCGACGACGGCGCGCGCGCCGCTGCCCAGCACCCGGAGCTGGATGGTGGACGCGCGCTCCCACCCCGGCGGCTGCCAGGTAAGGCGCAGGTGGCTTCCCGGCGACCAGACGCGCACCTCGCCCTCGCTGCCGTCCGACAGCCGGTAGCGCGCGCCGGGTTCCAGCTCCGCCGCCGGCCGCTCGCCCAGCCAAGCGCGCACGCCGTCCGCGGAGGTCACCAGCCGCCACGCCTCCTCCGCGTTCAGGTCCAGCGTGCGGCGGGCGCCCACCTGCCACCCCGCCGTCTTCGTGCGGCCGACGGACCGGGGCGCGTCTTCTGGCGAGTCGTCGTTCATCGCGGAGCCGGGTTCGAGGGAGGATGGATGAAGGCGCGGGGCACGCCCGATGCGCGCCGACCGCGGTCCTCCTGCAACCCTAAGCGCCCAACCCGCCGCGCGCCAGACCGGACGTGGACGAGAACGCCCCCGCTCGCGACGGACGGCGGGCGGGGGCGTTCGGTCGAGAGGCGCTCTTCCGGGACGGTCTACCCGCGCGGCGGCTCGGCCTTGTGGGTGCGCAAGGCCGAGAGGGCGCGGCCTTCCACGACGGCGAGGGGCGGGAGGGGCAGGGTGGGGCGGCCGGGGGCGAGCTGGCCGGGGCTCACCAGGCCGGCCTCCTCCATCACGCGCATGGCCTCGGCGCCGTCCAGCGTCTCGTGCTCCATGAGCGCCACCGCCAGCGCCGCCAGCGACTCGCGGTTGCCGTCCAGCAGGTCCCGGGTGCGCTCGTACAGGTCGGTCAGGATGCGCTGCACCTCGCGGTCCATGCGGGCGTGCGCCTCCTGGCTGAGAGAGCCCACCTCGCCCTCGTGCACCAGCAGGCCCGTGTCGATGCCCATCCCCAGGTGGTACACCATCTTGCGGGCGATGCCGTTCACGTGCTGCAGGTCGCTCTGCGCGCCGCTCGTCACGTGGTCGGCGCCGAACACCAGCTCCTCGGCGGCGCGGCCGGCCAGGCCCTTCATGATCTGGCCCTCCATGTAGCTGCGCCGATAGAGCGAGCGGTCGTCGTCGGGCGAGAAGAAGGCCACGCCCAGCGCCTGCCCGCGCGCCTGGATGGTCACCTTGTGCAGCCCGTCCTCGGGGCAGCAGACCACGCCGGCCAGCGCGTGCCCCGCCTCGTGGTACGCCACGATGCACCGCTCCAGGTCCAGCGCGCGGAAGCCCGTGCGCTCCTTGCCCAGCAGCAGGCGGTCGCGGGCCTGCTCCACGTGCGCCCAGTGCACCGACTTCGATCCCTCGCGGGCGGCGGCGATGGCGCTCTCGTTCAGCAGGTTGGCCAGCTCCGCGCCCGTGGCGCCGGGCGTCAGGCGCGCCAGGCGGCCCAGCTCCACGTCCGCCGCCATGGGAATGCGCCGGCGGCCGGCGTGCAGGCGCAGGATCTCCTCGCGCCCGTCGGCGTTGGGCGCCGCCACCTGGATGATGCGGTCGAAGCGGCCCGGACGCTTGAGCGCCTCGTCCAGGTCCTCCGGCCGGTTGGTGGCCGCCACCACCACCACGCCGTCCAGCGGCGAGAAGCCGTCCATCTCCACCAGGAACTGGTTGAGCGTGCGGTCGTCCTCGTTGTGCGAGCGGTTGCGCCCGCGCTTGCCGCCCAGCACGTCGATCTCGTCGATGAACACCACGCCCCCCGTCTTCCGCGCCCTGCGGAAGAGCGAGCGGATGCGGTGGGCACCCATCCCCACCAGGAACCCCGTCACCTCCGATCCCGAGACGGAGTAGAACGACACCCCGGCCTCGCCCGCCACCGCGCGCGCCAGCAGCGTCTTGCCCGTGCCCGGGGGCCCCACCAGCAGCGCGCCCTTGGGAATGCGCGCGCCCACCGCGTCGAACGCCTCGGGGCTGCGCAGGAACTCCACCAGCTCGCGGAGCTCCTCGGCCGCGCCCTGGGTGCCGGCCACGTCCTTGAACGTGGTGTCCGACCCCGCGTTGCCGCCCAGCTCGCCCCCGGCCTGGCTGCGGATGTGGCGGATGACGAACCACACCACCACGCCCAGCGTGCCGAGCAGCACCGCCAGCGTAAGCCGGTCCTGCAGGCCGCGCGGATCGGGCGCGGGCTCCAACGTCACGCGCACGCCCGCGGCCTCCGCGCGCTGCGCCAGGCCGTCCACCTCCTGTACGGGATAGGCGACGCGGAAGTCCGCCGGGGCGCCGGCGCGCGCGTCGTGTCCCTTCCACCATCCCCGCACCTCCGTGCCCGGCTGCACAACCAGCGACTGCACCCGGTGCGCGGGAAGGGCGGCCAGCAGCTCCGAGTACGCCAGCTCACTGCGCGGCTCGTCGTCGCGCTTGAAGTGCAGGAACAGGATGAGGCCCACCAGCACCGCCGCCGTGACGCCCACCAGCCACTGCTGCGCGCGGCGGCTCACCCGCGGCTTCTTGCCGTCGCGGCGCGGCCGCTCCTCGCGCTCGGGGCGGAGAAGGGGCTCGGTGGAGACGATGGGCTTTTCCGGCAGGGGAAGCGGCATGGGTGCGGCGCGTGCGAAAACGGGGGTGTCTGCTGATGCTGCGGCGTCCTGCCGCGTCGGTGGGTGCGCGAGGGGCACATCCGTCGTCGCACGGACCGCCGGACCCCTCGGTAAACCTGGCGCAAGCGATTGTTCCTGGACGGGTTACGGGTGATGGAGGCCCCCGCCTCCACGCTCCCGTACGCGGGCGAGGGGTGCCTCCTGCGGGAGACGGCGCGGACTGCGGGGATGTACGGGGCGATCGGGATTCCGACGGTCGACGTCCGATGGGTGCCGCCCGCCGGCTGCCGTCGACGCCGGCCACGGTGCGTCGGCGCGTGGTGGAAGCCGCGGGGATGGGGGCGCGGTGGGTCTCCGGCGAGCGGGATCGGCCGGAGCGTCCGATCCGCAGGCGGTGAGCGGAGTTCAGGCGCCGGGGCCGCTTGCGGAGGCCGCGCGGGGGCGGGCATATTCACCGCCTCGCCGTCGCAGTCCACCAGGAACGGAGCCGCATGGGTACGCAGGGCAGGGACACCGACGTCGTCTTCCTTTCCGCGGCCCGCACCGGCTTCGGCACCTTCGGCGGCGCGCTCAAGGATCTCAGTGCCACGGACCTGGGCGTGGCCGCCGCCAGGGGCGCGCTGGAGAAGGCGGGCGTGCCGGCGGACGCCGTGGGCCACGTCGTCTTCGGCAACGCGCTCCAGACCTCGTCCGACGCCATCTACCTGGCGCGGCACGTGGGGCTGAAGGCCGGGCTTCCGCAGCGGGTGCCCGCGATCACGCTCAACCGGCTGTGCGGGTCGGGGTTCCAGGCCGTCGTCAGCGGCGCGATGGAGATCCTGCTGGGCGAGGCCGAGGTGGTGCTCTGCGGCGGCACCGAGTCCATGAGCCAGGCACCGCACGTCGTCCGCGGCGCGCGGTGGGGCGGGCAGCGCTTCGGGCCGGCGGGCAAGATGTACGAGGACCTGCTGTGGGAAGCGCTGACGGACCCCTTCGCCGGGTGCAGCATGGCGATGACGGCCGAGAACCTGGCCGGCCGCTACGGCATCACCCGCGAGCAGGCGGACGAGGTCGCCATCCGCTCGCAGCGGCTGGCGAAGGAGGCGTGGGACGCGGGCCACTACGCCGCCGAGATCGTCCCGGTCGCCATCAAGACACGGAAGGGCGAGACGCAGTTCGCCGCCGACGAGCACATGCGGCCGGAGACGACGCCCGAGGCGCTGGCGAAGCTGAAGCCGATGTTCAAGGAGGGCGGCACCGTCACCGCCGGCAACGCGTCCGGCATCGGCGACGGGGCGGCGGCGCTGGTCGTCTCTTCCGCCGCGTGGGCCGAGCGCAACGGGGTGAAGCCCATCGGCCGACTGGTGTCGTGGGGCGTGGCGGGCGTGGAGCCCACGCACATGGGCATCGGCCCCGCGCCGGCCTCGCGCGCGGCGCTGGAGCGCGCGGGCATGCGGGCCGACCAGATGGACCTTGTCGAGGTGAACGAGGCGTTCGCGTCGCAGTACTGCGCGGTGGAGAAGGAGCTGGAGCTGGACCGCGAGCGGGTGAACGTGTCCGGCGGCGCCATCGCCCTGGCGCACCCGCTGGGGGCGTCCGGCGCGCGCATCACCACGCACCTGCTGCACGAGCTGCGGCGCCGGGGCGGGGGCTACGGGCTGGGCACCGCCTGCATCGGCGGCGGGCAGGGAATCGCGGTGGTGGTGGAGGCGTTCCCGGCGTGACGCGCTCCGCATCCCGCCGCCCAGGCCGTCCGTCCGTGGAGCACGGCCGATGAGCGACCTGACCCCGCCGCCGGGACCCGGCGGCTCCGGCCTGCCCGCGCGCCGCATCACCAGCACCGAGCTGGAGGCGGTGATCCGGCGCGCGGTGGAGCTGCAGTCCGGCGCGGAGGGCGACGACGGCCTCGCCGAGGGCGAGGTGATCCGCATCGGCCAGGAGCTGGGGCTGGCGCCGGAGCTGGTGCGCCGCGCCATCGCCGACGTGCGCGGCAAGCCGGTCGAAGAGAAGGGGCTCGCGGCCGGCGTCGTCGGCCCCTCGCTGGCGCGGGCGGTGCGCAGCATCCGGCGGCCGGCGGCGCCGCTGGGGATGTTCCTGGAGCAGTACCTGGTGGACTGCGAGTTCATGGTGGTGCAGCGCCGCTTTCCCGACCGCACGCGCTACGGGCGGGGCACCGGCGTGGGCGCGCACCTGGGCCGCGCGTCGCGGAAGATGCAGTCCCGGTACGGGAACCTGGACCTGCGCACGATGGACGTGGGCGTGTCGGTCATCGACGACTCCACCTCGCTGGTGGAGCTGAGCGTGGACCTGTCCGCCCCGCGCGCGATGGCGGCGGGCGGCGGGCTGTCGATGGGGACGGTGGGCGGCGCCGGGGTGGCGGCCATCGTGTTCGGCGCGCACCTGGCCGCGCCGCTCATGCTGCTGGGCCTGCCCGTCATCGGCGCGGGCGTGCTCGTGTCGCGGCTCATCCACCACTCCGTGCACCGCCGCACGCAGGACCAGCTGGAGTCGTTCCTGGACCGCCTGGAGCACGGCGAGCTGAAGCTGGAGAAGCCCCTGGGCGGCTTCGCGGACCTGAGGAAGAAGCTCGGGTTCTGATCGCGCGGGCCGTCTTCGGCTCCGTACCACCGTCCGTTGACGGAAGACGCGGATCGGGCGCGTCGAGCCGGCGGTCCTTCCGTCCCAGCGATTCGGGGGTGAGGATCGGCAGCCTGTGATCGACCGATCCACATCCACCGAAAAGACTCAACCCGCGGCGGCCGAGGTGCGGCGCGCCGGCGGGCTCATCGTTCCTTTTTGCGCGGAGAGACGTGGCGATGCCGATCAAGCGGGTGGGCGTGCTGGGCTGCGGCCTGATGGGCAGCGGGATCGCGCAGGTGTGCGCGATGGCCGGCTACGAGACCGTCGCCCGAGAGGTGGCCGACGAGCCGCTGCAGAAGGGGATGAAGTCCATCCAGAAGCAGCTCGGCAAGCTGGTGGAGAAGGAGAAGCTTTCCGCCGGGGACCGCGACGCGGCGCTGGGGCGGCTGACGGGCACCACGCGCCTGGAGGACCTGGCCGGCTGCGACATTGTGATCGAGGCGATCGTGGAGGAGCTGGAGGCCAAGAACGCCCTCTGGCGCACGCTGGACGCGCTGTGCGGCCCGGAGACCATCTTTGCGTCCAACACCTCGTCGCTCACCATCGCCGACATGGCGGCGGCGACGAAGCGGCCCGGGCGCATGGTGGGACTGCACTTCTTCAACCCCGTGCCCGTGATGAAGCTGGTGGAGGTGGTGAGGACCATCGCCACCGACCCGCAGGCCTTCGACACGGCGTTCCAGTTCGCGCGGTCGCTGGGCAAGGAGCCCATCGTCTGCAAGGACAGCTCGGGCTTCGTGGTGAACCTGCTGCTGGTGCCCTACATGATGGACGCCATCCGCGCGCTGGAGCAGGGCGTGGCCACCACGGCCGACATCGACAAGGGGATGCAGCTCGGCACCGGCCACCCCATGGGCCCCTTCATCCTGGCCGACTTCGTGGGCCTGGATACCCTGGACAGGATCGGCGGCATCATGCTGGGCGAGTACAACGAGAAGCGCTACGCCAGCCCCCCGCTGCTCAAGCGCATGATCTCCCTCGGCATGTACGGCCGGAAGAGCGGCCGCGGCTTCTACGACTACTCGGGCCCGGAGCCGGTGCCGGTGGACCTGGGGATCTGACGGCCGAGGGTGGTGGGGACGGGCGGCCCCGCGGACACCGGACGTCCGCGGGGCCGTCGTGCGTGTGGAAGCGTTCGCGCCGTGGAGCGCGCATCTCATCCCTTCGGATGATCGTTTCGTTCCCGATGCATTGGCGGCCATACACATCGCGACGAGGTTTTCTCCGGCGGCCGCAGGATCGCAACCCTCTGCAAACCCGGAGAAACCTGATGAAGAAGCTGACGCTGGACCTGGACGCGATGAAGGTGGAGAGCTTCGAGACCATGCCCGAAGGCGGCGCCACGGGAACCATCATGGGCTACGTCACCGCCTGGAGCGAGTGCGGCGGAGCGTACTGCACGTTCGACGGCTGCCCCGACTTCAGCCGGAGCCCGCAGTGCAACACCGCCGCGGTCACGTGCGACTACGGCCCGACCATGAACCCCATCGACGCCGAGTGCAACGCGAACACCATGGCGGGCAACACCTGCATGGGCGGCGACACCTGCTACAACACCTGCGGGCAGTAGCTCGCCCGGATGGAGGCCGGCGCCTGCCCGCGGCCGCTCCGCGGGCGCCGGTCTCCTCCGCGGTGTCGCCGCTCCGGTGCCTCGAGCGGATGGCGTGCCGGCGTCCCGCGGATCCTGTTGCGTCGCGTGTGGGAAGCTCCTAACGTGCGCTTCCGGGGCATCGGCCGGCTTCCCCGCGTTCCCCCGTCCCTCCGCCGCAGCTTCGTCCATCCTTCCCGGAGGCGAGATGAGCGCTCCCGCACCGCAGGCCCCGCTCGTGATGCTCATCCGCCACGCGGAGAAGCCCGCCGATACGCCGCCGCCGCAGGGGGTGACGGTGGATGGCACCGCCGACCCCCAGTCGCTCACCCCGCAGGGGTGGCAGCGGGCCGGGGCGCTGGCGGCGCTCTTCGATCCCTTCGCCGGTGCGCTCCAGTCGCCGCTGCTGCGGACGCCGCAGGTGGTGTACGCCGCCGGCACGGGGCACCACAGCCACAGCATGCGCCCGCAGGAGACCGTCACGCCGCTCGCCCGGCGCCTGGGGCGGTCCGTCGACACCTCGTACCTCAAGGACGACGGCGCAAAGATGATCGCCGCCGCGCTCCAGCAGAGGGCCGTGGTGCTGGCGTGCTGGCAGCACGACGACATTCCCGCCATTGCCGGCCAGATCCCGGTCGTGCCCGGAACCGTGATCCCGCAGCAGTGGCCCGGCCACCGGTTCGACCTCGTCTGGACCTTCACTCTCCAGGCGGGCAGCGGCGCATACGCGTTCGCCCAGGTGCCGCAGAACCTGCTCGCGGGCGACCTGAACGCCGGGATCTGACCGCCTGGCCGGCTTCGTGCCTCGCAAGCGTCCGCACCATCGAAGGGCCGATCCCCCGTTCGCGAGACCCCCGGCGCCTCGTCGGGCCCCGCGAGGTGCCTGCCGCGCGCCCGAACCGGAATCCCATGATCCTGCAACCGCTTCCGCCGGGCACCGACGCCCCGCTGCACGACCGCGACGCCGTCCCGCCGCCGGACCTGCCGACGGGCAAGGCGCGCGACAAGGAGATGGCGCGGCTGAGCGAGCGGCTGGACGAGCTGGCGACTGCCCTGCACGCCGAGCGCAGGCGGGCGCTGCTGGTGGTGATCCAGGCGCGCGACGCGGGCGGAAAGGACGGCCTGGTGCGCAAGGTGTTCGGCGCCATCAGCCCGCAGTTCCTGCGCGCGGTGGCGTTCGGCGCGCCGACGGCCGAGGAGCGGCTGCACGACTTCCTGTGGCGCGTGCACCAGGAGGTGCCGCCGTTCGGCCACGTCGGCGTGTTCAGCCGCTCGCACTACGAGGACGTGCTGGCGGCCCGGGTGCGGGAGCTGGTGCCGGAGCGCGTGTGGTCGCTGCGGTACCCGCAGATCAACGACTTCGAGCGGATGCTGGCGGAAAGCGGCGTCACGCTGCTCAAGCTGTTCCTGCACATCTCGCGCGACGAGCAGGCCCGCCGGTTCCGCGAGCGCCTGCACAAGCGCAAGAAGCTGTGGAAGTTCGATCCCGGCGACCTGGACGACCGCGCGCGCTGGGACGAGTACACGCAGGCCTACCGCGCCGCCTTCGCCCGGTGCGGCACCGAGCACGCGCCGTGGTACGTGGTGCCGGGCGACGACAAGCCCGCCCGCGACCTGCTGATCGCGCGCCTGGCCGTGCACACGCTGGCGGCGATGGATCCCAGGTATCCGAAGCCCGACTTCGATCCCGACGAGATGGAGGCGCGGATCGGGTGAGGCGGGCGGGTCCGCGGGAGGGCGACGCCGCGACAAGGAGAGGGGCCGGGATCATGGATGATCCCGGCCCCGGGCCGTATCCGCAGATCCGTTCGTCGACCCGGCGTCCCTACGGCACCTGGGCCAGCAGGCGGTCGAAGATGGCGGATGCGAGGCGGTCGTTGAGCTGGTCCACCAGCTCGCGCACCAGCTCCTGGTTCACGCGGCGCTCCCAGTCGCCGCGGAACAGGTCCCGGTCGCCGCGGTGCAGGTCCAACGCGCCGGCGTCGCCGCGGAAGGTGGCGTAGCGGTAGGGCGCGCTGGTGTGGCCGTCCACGGCGCCGGTGTAGAGCGTGCGCCGGCTGCCGACCTCCACGAGGGTGAACCGGAAGCGCGTCCAGAGCGTGCGGCGGCCCTGGTTCACCGTGTACGCGGTGTCCGCACCCGCGCGCGTCTTCGCGGCGACACGGTCGGTGGTGACGCCGTCCTCGCGGCGGGCGCTGTCCACGGTGACGACGACGGCCAGGTCGGCGCCCACCTGCCGCCCCCGCAGCGCCGCGTCGTACGGCGTGGTCTCGCGCTGCCCGCGTCCGTACCGCACGTCCTCCAGGAACGGGCGGCCCACGAGCACCACGAAAGCCGGCGGCTGGCTCCAGTGCCGCGTCGCCAGCGCCTCGCCCATGGCGGGGGCCAGGTCGCCGGGCACCGAGTCGCGGAAGGCGTCGCGCACCCCGGGCGGCAGCATCGCGACGTGCACCGAGCCTCGGCGCAGCGCCTCGCCCTGCATCGCCAGCGCCGCGTCCGCGTCGATGCCGGTGCGCCCGAACACGTCCAGCGCCCGCGCCGCCTGCGCGAACGCCTCGCGGAAACGGCCCGTCTCCAGCTCGTGCCGCGCGTGGCCCAGGAAGGCGTCGTAGCGCGCCTGGTCCAGCCGCCGCTTCTGCTCGGCCGTCGGCTGGTAGCGCGAGGCGGCGCGCTCCAGGCGTGACACCGCCGCGTCCCACCCGCCGCGCGTGCCTGCGTCCCGGCTCTCCGCCAGCGTCCCCTCGATCGCACGGTCGTAGGCGTCCGCGCGGCGCCGAGCGTAGTCGTCCGACACGGCCAGCTCCACGCCAGCCCCTGTGGCCGCCCGCCGCAGCGCGTCCGCGTCCGCGAACCGGTCCGCCGCCGCGTCGGGCCTGCCGGCGGCGGACAGGCTCTCGGCCTCGCGCGCGTAGTCCGCCATCGCGCGGTCGCCCGTCTCCTTCAGGCGCAGGCGTGCGTCGGCGACGCCAGGATCGCGCTTCAGCACGTCCACGTAGCGCTGCGCCGCATCCGCCGCGCGGCCCTGCTGCTCCATCTGCACCGCCTGCTCGTACTTCTTTCCCGTGCTCGCGCAGCCGGCGATCGCCAGCGCCGCCAGCGCGGGCGCCATCCGTCGCAACCCGCCGGTGGGGAAGCGAGTCACGGCGTGCGAGCGACCGTCGTGCATCGATGTCATCGGATTGGGAATCGGAAGAGGGGGTCGGGCAGACGGCGCTCGCCCTTCGTCGATCCCGACGTGGCGGAAGAGCGCGTTCTCCAGCGAGGGATGGAACGGGGGACGGAAACGAATCCACAGGCTTCGCATTGTATCCGGCGCACCAATGGCCAGCAAGCAGCGTGGACGACTTTGCCCACGAAGCACGAAGGCTCCCGTTCGCGGATGGACGAGAGCCTTCGTGTTTTCGTTCGAGGGACGGTCGATGCTCGACGCTCGCCGGTCGATGCTCGAGGCTCGACGGTCGACGAGCTATGCCGCGGCGCCGACCGCCTCTTCCTCCGTCACCGTGTCCGGGCTCAGCGTGTCCATGAAGCTGCTGACGGAGAACACGGCGTTGCCCGCGCCGGCCACGCCGTATCCCGGGGGCGGCTTCAGGCCGTGCTTCTCCAGCGTCTCCTTGTAGACCTCGAGCAGCCGGATGTGGTACTCCAGCGGCGCGCCCTCGGGGTTGTCCTTGCCCAGCGGCGTGGCGGGCTCGGGGCACCACGTGGTGAAGCGGGGCGTGACGCCGCGCGACATGAAGTGATCCAGGCCCTCGGCCGTGCTGGCGATGGCCTCGTCCACGGTGGCGAAGCCGAAGGGGCGCGCCATCTCCACGCCGGCCACGAAGTTGGGGATCACGTAGCGGGGCCCGAACACCTCGGCCGCGTCGAAGATGCGCCGGTGCCACTCCTCGCGGCCCACGTAGCGCTCCTTGCCGGGGCAGATGATCTCGAACAGCCGCTTGTCCCAGACCTCGTAGTTGGGGTGGTAGATGCGGATTCCGTAGTCGTGGTAGCGCTGCACCTCCTCCTTCGGCAGCGCCTGCGCCACCACCTTGCCGATCCACCGTCCCGGAAAGCGCTCCTCGATGGCCTGCGCGTAGCGCCCGTAGAAGTCGGCCTCGGCCAGCCCGTCCACCTTGCTGGTCACGCTGCCGCCGGTGAGGGTGTAGGCCTGCGAGATGCGCGCGGTGTCGTACCTGTCGATGATGGCCAGCGCCTCCAGCACGTCGTCCACCGGCTTCACGCCCGTGTAGGGGCGGCCCTCCTGCTTGTGCTGGCGCCAGTTGTGGTTGATGTCGCAGTACTGGCACTCCTCCTTCGCGCCGAAGTACTGGCACAGCCGCAGCACGGTCAGGTAGATGAGGTAGCCCCACTGGATGGTGGGCGCCGTCTCCATCACCGTCTTGCCGTTGGCCAGCGGGTGACGGTAGTACTCGGGCATGGGCGGCAGGCCCACGTCGCCCACCGCGCGGCCGTCCAGCACCAGGCGCAGCGCCCCGTCGTCGCCGCGCTGCACGCGGTACGGCGAGCCGGGGTTCACGCGCACGGACACGATCGTCCGGCGCAGCTCCCACGGGCCGCCGGTGAGGGCCAGCTCCTCGGGGGGGCGGCGGCGGGCGGCCTCGCCCAGCTCCTTCAGGGGCTTCTGGTCGAACGAGAAGATGAAGTACGACTTCGGCTTGACCTCGCCCTCCAGGTTGTCGGTGAGGGCCGAGTCGTCGAACGCCATCCCCGTGCGCAGCAGGTCCTCCTTCAGGACCGCCTCGCGGGGAATGTGCGGAAAGCGGGCCATCAGGCCCTCCACCAGCTCCGTGCGCGTATCGTTCAATGTGCCCTTCCGTGGCTGTGGTTTGCCCACCAATGTAGGGAAACCCGGCCCGGCTGGCTACCGGAGAACGCGAAAAGGCGATCGGAAAGCGGAGCAGGCGCACCCGAGGATGGCGCCGCTCGCCCGGGGCAGGCGGACCGGCCGCGACCGGCGGCCGGTCCGCCCGGAGCGATCAGGCGAACGCGGTGACCGGACAGAAGGCGGGCAGGGTTTCCGGGCAGTCCATCGGCCACTTGGTGGTGACGTCCATCGCCGCGGACCGGCTCGGCGCGTCCGCGGTCGTCGCGAAGGACTCCACCGCAAGTTCGTCGAGCTTCAGGGTGTGAGCGCGCATCTTCTGGCTCCTTGCGTGGCAGGGAACAGGGCGTACCTCAGGAGGACGAGAGATACTAGCATCCACATGCGTCCCAGGGGAAGTCCCATCCGGATCGGAATGGGTCGCGCGCTCCGACCGTCCGCCGCGGCAGGCACCGATCCTTCCGCGGAAACCCGCCTCTCACCCCGCGTGCGCCGCCCGCCGCAGCCGGTCGCGCACCCCCGCCCACGCCGCATCCTCCGGCACCGCTTCGACGTAGATCGCGTCCACCCCCGCGTCGTCCAGCGCGTGCAGCGCCGCGTACAGCCCCGCCGCGTACCCCGCGGGATCGCGCGGCAGGTGGACGCTTTCCGCGCCTTCGATCGCCCCGGCATCGAAGGCGATGGCGCCGACCCGCAGCCCACGCTCCACGTCCCTCGCGGCGGCCTCCCGCAGCGCCTTCGCGTCCACGACGGACAGCCTCGCCCGCGGCGCGTAGTGCCGGTCCATCATCCCCGGCGACAGCCGCGCCTCGTCCGCGCCCGGCTCCACGTGCGGGACGCGCACGTCGCCGACGACGGCACGGAGGTGGTCGATCGACAGCGTGCCGGGGCGGAGAAGCATCGGGATGGATTCCAGCAGGCTGACGACGGTGGATTCGATGCCGACACGCGTCGGCCCCCCGTCCAGGATCAGGTCCACGCGGCCGCCCAGGCTCTTCGCGACGTGCGCGGCCGTGCTGGGGCTGATCTCGGTGGACCGGTTGGCGCTCGGTGCCGCGATCGGCAGATCCGCGGCCAGGAGCAGCGCGTGGGCGACGGGATGGGCGGGGACGCGGAGCGCGACGTTCGGCCGGCCGGCGGTGGCGGCGTCGGGGACGGATGCGTGCTTCGGGACCACGAGGGTGAGCGGGCCGGGCCAGAATGCGGCCGCCAGGCGCTCCGCCGCCTCGGGCCAGTCAGACGCCAGCGCCCGCGCGCGTTCCCCGTCGGCCACGTGCACGATGAGGGGATTGTACGACGGCCGGCCCTTGGCGGCGAAGATGCGCGCGACGGCGGCGGGATCGAGCGCGTTCGCGCCCAGACCGTAGACGGTCTCGGTGGGGAACGCCACCAGCCCGCCGCGGCGCAGAACGCTTGCCGCGCGGGCGAGAACGGCCGCGTCGGGCGAAGCGGGATCGACGCGTACGACCGTCATGCTGGGGGCTTGGAAGGCGTTGGAAAGACGGAGCTTGACGGGTTCCGGACGGCTTCCGTGAATACCCGGGCGGGTGTGCCCGGGGGCATGCGCGGCGGGTATGGACCTTGCCTTACTCGCACGCGAGGCGCGATCGGCGAGGCCGCGGAGGGACGGGACCGACGTCCGGCGGAAGGGAAGGGGAGCCGGGCGGCCGCACCATCGAAATCGCCGTTGACGATACAGGCAGACGGACACGATCCCGATCCCAGGAGGTTCCCGATGCTCCTCTTCATGACGGCTCTCTGGGTGGTGATGCTGGCGGCGCCGGTGATGCTGCTGGTGGCGCTGCTGCCCGCGGGCCGCGACTGCCCCCGCTGCGGCGGCGACACGCTCTCCATCCGCATGCGGCTGCTGCAGCCCGTGCGGAAGCTGGTGGCCCACCGCTGGTGCACGTCGTGCGGCTGGGAAGGGATGATGCGCAGCACCAAGCGCCTCCCGCTCACCCCCGCCTTCGAAGTGGTGCCCGAGGACCGCGAGGCCGACGACGACGCACCCTGGCGCGGCAGCTCCGGCATCTGACGCACCGGCGATCCTCCCCCGCGCGGCCTGCTCCGTACACCGGAGGCGCGCGGAGGCCGACGGCGGCTTCCGACACGGTCGGGGCCGCCGTCGTGGCTCTACTCCCCGGCTCCCGCTCCCACCACCACCGCCACCAGCCGCGCGGGGTCGAAGTGGACGCGGGAGACGCGCAGCACGTCCTCAGCGGTGACGGCCTCCACCCGCGCGGGGTGCGTCTCCCAGTAGTCCGCCGGCAGCCCGTACGCCTCCACCGTGCCCAGCCGGCTGGCGACGCGCGCCGGCGTCTCGAAGGCGCGGGGAAGGGAAAGCACGAGCGCGTCCTTCGCCCGGCGCAACTCGTCCGCCGGCACGGGCTCGGTGGACATCCGGCGCATCTCCGCCCGCATCTCGCCCAGGGCGTCCGCCGTCACCTCCACGTCCACCGCCGTCTCGGCGATCCAGCCGCCGCCTGCCAGGCCGGGCGTGAAGGTGGATCGCGCGCCGTACGTCCACCCCTTGTCCTCGCGCAGGTTCGCGCCCAGGCGGCCCGTGATGGTGCTTCCGCCCAGGATGTAGTTCGCCACCGCGGCCGGCACCCAGCCGGGCGCGCGGCGGTCCAGCCCGATGCCGCCGAAGCGGATCTCGGACTGCGCGGCGTCGACCCACGGCACCACGACGTCGCGCCCCGCCTCCGCCGGGACTTCCCGCAGCGGGGGATACACCGCCGTCCGCGCCTCGCCCGTCCACCCCGCGAACGCATCCGCCAGCAGCCCGCGAAGCTCGTCCGCGTCGAAGTCGCCGGCGGCGATCAGGAACGAGCCGCCGGGCAGGTAGTGCTCGGCGTGGAAGCGCCGCAGGGTCTCCACCGGCACGCCCGCGATGCCCTCCTCCGTGCCGAACGCGGGCAGGCCGTAGGGATGCCCGGCGCCGAAGGTCTCCAGCGCCACGCGGTCCTCGGCCACGTTCGCGGGCTCGTCCAGCCGCGCGACCAGCGCGTCCAGCGACTCCGCCCGCACCCGCTCCGTCTCGTCCGCCGGGAAAGTGGGGCGCGCGACGACCTCGGCCAGCAGGGCGATGCCCTCGGCCAGCGTCTCGCTCAGGAAAACGCCCTCCACCTCGGCGAAGTCGTGCCCCACGCTGGCGTGCAGCGCGGCCCCCAGCAGGTCCAGCCGCGCGTTCAGCGCCTCGGCGGAGAAGCTCGCCGTCCCCTCCGTCATCAGGCTGCCCACGAACGAGGCGGCGCCGGGATGCTCGGGCGGATCGAACACGGAGCCGGCACGGATGGCCAGGCGCACCACCACCTGCGGCACGCGGTGCATGGGCGCGGCGACCACGCGCAGCCCGTTGGGCAGCGTCCAGCGCAGCGGCACGGGCACGCGCGGCGGGGGAGGCGGGCCCAGGCGCGGGGCGGGGAGCACGGCGGGCGACGGATTACGCGGCATCGCGCACCTCCGCGTCGCCGGCGGGCACCACCATCAGCGTGGCGCAGCGCTCCGCGCCCAGCCAGGCGGCCGCCGCACGCGAAACCTCCTCCGGCGTCACCGTGGCGTACGCATCCATCAGCTCCTCCAGCTTCTCGGCCGATCCCAGGACGGTGGCGGCGTAGGCCAGCGAGTCGGCGCGCTCCTCCAGCATCGCCATCTCGGCCACCTGGTCGGCGCGCACGCGGCGGATGGCCCCCGTCACCTCGTCCTCCGTCACCCCGCCGGCGGCCACCTCGTCCAGCACGCGCCGAACGGTGTCCTCCAGCGTCTCCACCGCCACGCCCGTGCGCGAGGTTGCGACCACGCCGAAGACGCCGCAGCGCTCCGTGGGATACAGGTAGGTGTCCACCTCCTGCGCCAGCCGGCCTTCGCGCACCAGCGCCCGCTGCAGGCGCGAGCTCTCGCCGTCGCCGAGGAGGTAGGCCAGCACGTCCAGCGCCACCCACTCGCGGCTGCCGTACGGGGCCACAGCCCACCCCAGGTACGCGCGGGGAAACGACACCTCGTCCGGCATGGTCTCCCTGCGAATCGCCGGTGCGGCCGGAACCGCGGCGGCGTCCAGGCTCACGCGCGGGATCACGGGACCGCGGGGCAGGTCGCCGAAGTAGTGGGCGGCCAGCTCGAAGGCCCGCTCGGCCGTCACGTCGCCGGCGACGACGAGGACCGCGTTGCCGGCGGTGTAGTAGGTGGAGTAGAATGTGCGCGCGTCGTCCAGCGTCACGGCCTCCAGGTCGGGCACGTAGCCGATGGTGGGCCACGAGTACGGGTGCTCGGGGGCGAAGAGCATCTGGTGCAGGCGCTCGTCGGCCATGCCGTAAGGCCGGTTCTCGTAGCTCTGGCGGCGCTCGTTGATCACCACGCCGCGCTGGGTCTCCAGCATCTCGGCGTCCAGCACGGGTAGGAAGTGCGCCATGCGGTCGCGCTCCAGCCACAGGGCCAGCTCCACCGCGTGCGTGGGCACCGTCTCGTAGTAGTTGGTGCGGTCCAGCCAGGTGGAGCCGTTGTTGGTGCCGCCCACGCGCTCCAGCAGGTCGTCGAAGTCGCCCTTGGGGGCATGCTCCGAGCCCTCGAACATCAGGTGCTCCAGCAGGTGCGCCAGCCCCGTGCGCCCGGGCGCCTCGTCCTTGCTGCCGACGTGGTACATGAGGTGGACCGTCACCAGGGGCGACGACGGGTCCTCGTGCGCGATCACCCGCAGCCCGTTCGCCAGCACGTGCGTGCGCGAGGGGATGCGGAGGGGCTTCAGCGTGAGCATCGACACGTGCCGTGCGTTCCTTGCTTCCGGTCGTCGTCTGCGCCCGGGGGCTCCGGGCGCGGGGCCGGGAATGTAACACCTCCGCCGCCTCCGCGCTTCGGTCCGTTGGGGCGCGCTCCCTGCATCCGCCGGTCCGGTCATGAGCCAGAATCCCGACGCTCCCTCGTCCCTCCCCGAGCCGCCCGACGTGCCGGCGGCGGGCGCCCGCGCGGTGCTCGCCGCCCTCGCCCGGCTGCCCCAAGGCGCGCTCTCCCGCGCATTTGGCCGCGTGGCGGACGTGCCGCTGCCGCGCCCGCTCCGGCGTCCGCTCCTGGGCGCCTTCGCCCGCGCGGTGGGCGCGGACCCGGGCGAGGCGGAGCTGCCGCTGGACGCGTACCCCTCTCTCAACCGCTTCTTCACGCGCAGGCTGAAGCCCGGCGCCCGCGCCTGGCCCGGCGACCCGCGCGTGGCCGCCTGCCCGGTGGACGGCGCCGCGGGGCAGATGGGCATCATCCGCCAGGGGCGGCTGATCCAGGCCAAGGGCCGGCAGTACTCGCTGGCCGAGATGCTGGACGACGGCGAGGGATGGCGGCGCTTCGACGGCGGGACGTTCCTCACCGTCTACCTGAGCCCGAAGGACTACCACCGCATCCACTCGCCGTGCGGCGGGACGATCGGCCGCGCCCGCCACGTGCCCGGCGCGCTGCTGCCCGTGAACGTGCCCGCGGTGGCGCACGTGCCAAACCTGTTCGCGCGCAACGAGCGGCTGCTGTGCTACATCGACGGGCCGCTGGGACGCGTGGCTCTCGTCGCCGTCGGCGCCTACAACGTCGGCCGCATCTCCGCCGCCTTCGATCCCGAGTGGAACGCGGCGCCGGGGAAGAGTGAGTGGGTCACCAATCGGAACGGCGCCGAGCCGGCAACGAAGACCTACGATCCCCCCATCCCCGTAGAGCAGGGGGACGAGGTGATGACCTTTCATCTGGGATCGACCATCGTGCTCGTCTTCGAGCCTGGGCGGATGACGCTGGATGCGGGGCTGCGGCCGGGCGGGAAGGTGCGGCTGGGGCAGGTGCTGGGGCAGGGATAAGGTCCGTGTGCGGGAGTACAGTGGCTTGTTTCCTAACAACTTACGTGTGAGAACGCTGAGGGAAGTTTGGAGCGTTTGGAGTGGGAAGCTGCTGGCGTTCGAAGGTACCTGATGGAAGGCTGGATCGATCATGTAGAGGGCCGATGATCCGGTGTGACCCGGGGCCAATCTCTGTGATGGATTCTAACGGCCTCATAAGCACATCCTCGTATTCGACCCTGATCGATACCTTGTCTCGTGTGTAGCGCGAATCACCCGCTGCTGCAAACATTCCATCGAAATCTTGACCACCGGCCAAGTCACGATAGGGGATCATTGTGCGCTTTCCGGCTTCCAGCACTGCTACTCCCTCCGGGAACTCTAACGTTATCGGCCAACCGTCGATCCGCTCATGTACGGGAACCTCAGGGATGCGGACGTTGAGTGCTGTGCCATTACCAACGTTGTGCAAAGTTACCGTCCGTTCAGTCGCATCAAGATACACGACGACCATTGGTCGGATCTGCAGGTCCGTTTGAGCAATCTGTTCACTGAGTTGATTGACAGCCGTTTGCCGTTGGCGACGCGCCTCATTCGTATACCACACTATCACAGGCAGCGTCAGCACACCTACTACGGCTTGCACCCAGTCTGCCATTAAGGTCCAGTCGATCATTGCTCCACCTCAGGGGTTGAACACCGTTCTTATGACTCACGCTTCGGTACAGCGAATCAGTGGGTGGAAACGCATGAGATCGCCTCGCGACAATCGAAAAGCCTTTGTTGCAGTCTATTTCACAGGTTGCGACTGCTTGCGCGGGATGCTGAGCGTCTGCCACGCGTCGCCCGCGAAGTGCTTGGCGAGGTAGACGATCTGGCCCACGTGGTAGGCAGCGTGGGTGACCTGGCGGTCGATGGCCTGCACCACCGTGTGCGGCTCGGCGCGGATGTGGACGGTGCGCGTCAGGTCTTCCGCGGCGAGCCTGTCCAGTTCGCCGAACGCCAGCGTCCACCCCGCGTTCCATGCCTCCATCAGCGCGGCGCGGTGGTCGCCTTCGGACTCGAACTCGCCGTCGCGGTCGCGATCGGGCTTCTCGCCGTCGGTGGTGAGGAAGTCCGTCCAGCGCGAGCGCATGTTGCCCGCCACGTGCTTCACGATCACGGCGATGGAGTTCGATCCGCCGTCCGGCGCTGCGAAGAACTGCGCGTCGTCCACCTGCCGGAACGCTCCCTCCGCCATCTCACGGTACTTGGCGAACGTGCCCCGCGCGCTCGCCAGGTAGACGGCGGCAAGGTCCATGGGCTGGTCCATCGGCATCCTCCACGGCGGTTTCGGTCGATGCGGGGCCGGACGGGCCGTCAGGCGTCCACGAACTCCTGCACGAAGTAGCGCGCCGTCAGCGGCTCGCCCGTGGCGTGCACCAGCAGCGCGTTCCAGTCCAGCGACGCACCGGGGGCGAAGATGCGCTCGCGCAGGAAGCGGCCCACGGACGCCTGCCCGGCGATGCTGCGCCCGTCCGGCACCCCGCGCCGCGCGGCGGCCGAGATCTGCGACGCCATCAGCTCGCCCAGCAGGTAGTTGTGATAGTAGGCGGGCGCCGTGGAAAGGTGGATCTTCGCGGCCCAGTCCGGCTCGTCGCGCCCGTCCGGCCGGCGGACGAGCTGCAGGCGTTCCACCAGGTCCCACCACAGGCGGTTCAGGTCCGTCCGATCGGGATCGCGGTACAGCTCGCGCTCGAAGTATGCCATCACCAGCATCCACCGCGTGGACACCAGCATGGCCGTGCGGAGCTGGGCGCGCACGTCGTGCGCCTGCTCGGGGGACAGCGCCGCGCCCGCCACGTCGCGCAGCCACGCCGGGTCGCGCGTCAGGCGGCCCATGTACATGGCGATGGACTCGGTGCTGAGCGTGTGCGCCGGGCAGCGCAGGATGAACGGCAGCTCCGCGGGCAGGAAGACGTCGTACGCCGCGTGCCCCAGCTCGTGCAGCAGGGTGCTGGCCCACTTCTCGTTGGGCCGCAGGTTGCACAGCACGCGCACGTCGGCCCGGCGGTCCACGTCGATGCAGAAGGCGTGCTGGTCCTTGCCGTCGCGCTCCCACAGGTCGCTGCGCTCCAGCACGTCGTCCACCGGCAGGCCGATGCCGCGGAAGAACCCACCGGCCATCCGGACCAGATCGGCCCCGGCGAAGCAGGCGTCCAGGTCCACCGCACCCACGGCGGGGGCCTCCTGCGCGAACGGGTCCTGCCAGTGCCAGGGCCGCAGCTCGTGGGGCGGTACGCCGTAGCGCGCGGCCAGGGAAGCGTCCAGCTCCGCGCGGAAGGCGGCGAACGGGGCGTCGCTCAGGTCACGGAACTCGTCCAGCACGGCGAACAGGCCGGCCTCGTCCTGCTCCTGCAGCGACAGCTCCATCGCGTAGTAGTCCGGGAAGCCCAGCTCCCGCGCGGCGGCGTTGCGGCGGCGCACCAGCTCGCGCAGCGGCCCCGCCACCTCGCGGCCGATCTGCTTGCTCGCCTCCCACGCCTCGCGGCGGACGGCGGAGTCGCGCTCCTCGCCCAGCACGTCCAGGATGCGGTTGTTGGCTACCCGCTCGCCCCCCAGCACGGCGCGGAAGCGGGTGAAGGTGCCCTCCAGCTCCGTGCCGCGTCGCACCAGGTCCTCCAGCGTGGCCTCGGGAAGCTGGCTGCGGGTGAAGGCGTGGTCCAGCAGCGTCAGCTCGCGCCGCAGCAGGGGCTCGCGCACCTCCGGGTCTGCCAGCCACGCGCGCACCCGCCGCGCGTCCCGCGCGTCCATGTGCAGCCGCTCCACGGCCATCCGCCCGCGCGCGGAGCGCTCCAGCGCCTCCTCGCCTCCCCCGGTCGCCGCGTCCCAGAGCGCCAGGTTGGCCTCGGCCATCCGCGGCGCCAGGTGGGCGGCGTGGGCCTCCACCCATGCCAGCGCCTCGGCCTCGGCCGCACTCGCCACGTCCGGCACGGGGGGCCGGGAGGGGGAGGAGACGGTCACGCCAGCTCCTCGTACATCAGGGCGATGGCCTCGGCGCCGCGCTGGTAGTTGTCGATGGACATCCACTCGTTGGGCGCGTGCGCGTTCTCGCCCGGCAACCCGAAGCCGATGAGCACCGCGGGCGCGCCGAACTGCTTGCGGAACACCTCCACGATGGGGATCGACCCGCCCTCGCGGATGAACACGGGCTCCTTGCCGAACGCCCGCGCCAGCGCGCGCGACGCCGCGTCGAAGATGGGCCCCTCGGGCTGCGCGTACCACGCCGCGCCGCCGTGCAGCGCCTCCACCGTCACCGTCACCCCGGCAGGCGCCAGCGACTGCACGAAGTCGGTGAAGATGCGCTCCACCTCGCGGTGGTCCTGGTCCGGCACCAGGCGCATGGACACCTTCGCCATGGCCTTGCTGGGCAGCACGGTCTTGGCGCCCTCGCCGGTGTAGCCGGAAAGCAGGCCGTTCACGTCCAGCGTGGGCCGGGCCCAGATGCGCTCCAGCGCGCCGAAGCCCTTCTCGCCGCCCAGCGCGGGCGCGCCCACCTCCTCGCGCAGCCCCTCCTCCGTGAACGGCAGCCCGGCGATCTGCGCCCGCTCGGCGTCCGTGAGCGCCGCCACCCGGTCGTAGAAGCCGGGGATCGTGATGCGGCCGTCCGCGTCGTGGAGCTGCGCGACGATCCTGGCCAGGGCGTTCGCGGGGTTCACCACGGCGCCGCCGTACGCGCCGCTGTGCAGGTCCACGGCGGGGCCCTGCACGCGCACCTCCATGTAGGCCATGCCCCGCAGGCCGATGGTGATGGACGGCAGCCCCGGCGCGAACATGGTGGTGTCGCTGATCATCACCGCGTCGCAGCGCAGGCGCTCGGCGTTGGCCTCCAGGAACCTCTCCAGGTTGGGCGACCCCACCTCCTCCTCGCCCTCCACCACGAACACCACGTTCACCGGCAGCGTGCCGTTCGTCTCCAGGTGCGCCTGCACGGCCTTCAGGTGCAGGTAGAGCTGCCCCTTGTCGTCCACCGAGCCGCGGGCGTACAGCCGTCCGTCGCGCACCGTGGGCTCGAAGGGCTCCGACTTCCACTCCTCCAGCGGCTCGGCGGGCTGCACGTCGTAGTGGCCGTAGACCACGAAGGTCGGCGCCCCGGCCGGCGCACCGCGCCACTCGCCCAGCACGATGGGGTGCCCCGTCGTGGCGATCAGCTCCACCGCCGTCAGCCCCGCCTCGCGCATGCGGTCCGCCAGCCACTCCGCGGCGCGGCGGGTGTCGTCGCGGTGCTCGCTCTTGGCGCTCACGCTGGGGATTCGCACGAAGTCGAACAGCTCGTCCAGGTGCTTCTGGCGGTTCTGCCGGAGATAATCCGTGACGGACATGGCTCGCTCAAGGTGGGGTGTGGGGGACCGCGCCGGAAGCCGCTCCGCGTCCGCAGGCCGGAAAGGGCGGCAATATACGAACCGGCGGCCGGCGGGGCTACGGTCCTTCGGCCGAACCGCGTCCGTCGCGCGCGATCGGCCAGGTTCCCGGTTCGGATCGGCCCGCCGCCCGCGCCGCGAATCGCGCCGTTCTTCCCCAAAAACGTGCGGCTCGCGCCAGGGCGGTTGGTCGATCCACTACCCGCCGCTATCTTCGGCGCTCCTCGTCCGCGCCTCCATCGCGGCGACACCATCCCAGCATCGTACCGTCGATGGCCACCACGCTTCGTGCGATCCTTCCCGCCGCGCTCCTCGTGCTCTGCGCCCCGGCCTGCCTGTCGGCGCAGGGCTCGCGCAGGGTGGCGGACCGTGCCGCGCTCCTTCTCAGCAACCGCCCCATGTCCCGCGAGGGATGCGAGGTCCAGGGCCGCCCCAACCCGCTGCCCTCCGTGGGTGCGCTGCTGGACTCCGCCGCGCTGGACGCCCGGGTCCGCGAGTACGTCCAGGCGCAGTACGTCGGCGGCAGCGACAGCCTTCACGTCGTGCTCTCCATCGGCTTCGGCGAGCACGGCGACGTGGCCCGCGCGCGTCCCATCGACTGGTACCTGCCCGAAGGCGCGGGCGACGCCATCGCGGCCATGGTGCACTCCACCCTCAGGCGCCAGCGCGGCGAGATGAACCTGCGCCTGCGCATAGACCTGCCCGCGCGGCCCGCCTATCGCGTGGGGCGCGCCGAGGTGTGCCGGCCACGCGGCCTGGAGCGCGTCGACATCGAGGCGCCGGCGCTGGCGGAAGTGGAGGCGCCGCGCCCCGTCCGCGTCCGCGTCACGGTGGGCGCCCACGGCGAGATGCTGGGCTCGGTGATCGTCTCCAGCTCGGGCCAGCGGTACTGGGACGACGTGGTCACCCGGTTCATCGACGAGGCCCGCTTCACTCCCGGCCTCATCGACGGCGAAGCCCAGGTGATGGAGTACGAGCAGACCGTCCGGTTCCGCAGCCGCTGACGGGTACGGCGTCCGCGTGATTCGGCGCGGCAGGCAGACGCACAGCCACTGCTGGCGCGCGTACGAGATGAACGTCGATGCTCCACGGTTCCTTCTCGGCCGAGATCGAGTGGGACGAGCGGCCGTCTGGCACGATGCCCGGATGGCGGCTCGTCGCGTCGATGCATGGTTCCGCCGAGCCTCCTGCGGACTTTCCTCCGCTCGCCGCGCCGGCTACGTTCTCCGCATCCTCACATCGCCTCGTCCGGACCGCCACTCTCCGCCCCAGGGGCTGAGATGCGCGGGCGGTGGAGGCGGACGAACGCACATCCACGGGGCGAACGCATGAGCAGACTCCTTTCGTCCGCGCTGCTGGCCTGCGCCTGCGCGACCGGGCTGGCCGCACAGGGGCCGGCGCGGGTCACGGCGAACGAGATCGACGCGCACATCCGCTTCCTGTCGTCGGACCTGCTGGAGGGCCGGGCGCCCGCCACGCGCGGCGGCCGGCTTGCGGCGGAGTACATCGCCGCGCAGCTCCGCGCGTATGGCGTGCAGCCGGGGGTGAACGGCTCGTACTTCCAGCAGGTGCCCATCGACGTGGTGGGCGCGGACCCGTCCACCATCCGCGTCGCCGCCACGGGGAAGGCGACGGCCACCCTGCGCTATCCCGACGACGTGGTGCTGTGGAGCGGATCGGCCGCGGAGAGCAGCGCGGCGAACGCGGAGGTGGTGTTCGTCGGATACGGCGCCGCCGCGCCCGAGTACCGCTGGGACGACTTCAAGGGCGTGGACGTGAAGGGCAAGATCCTGATGGTGCTGGTGAACGATCCGCCCGCGCCCGCGTCAGAATCGACGCTCTTCGGCGGGCGCGCGATGACGTACTACGGGCGCTGGACCTACAAGTTCGAGGAGGCCGAGCGCCGCGGCGCCGCCGGCATGCTCATCGTGCACACCACCGAGGCGGCCGGGTACCCCTGGCACACGGTGGTGGGTTCGTGGGCCAAGGAGCAGCGCCTGCTGCCGCGCGGGGCCAGCGCCCCGGCGCCGCTCGCCTTCCGCGGATGGATCACGGACAGCGCCGCCACCTCGCTGCTGCGGCAGGCGGGGCTGGACCTGGCGCAGCTCCGGCAGCGCGCCGCCACGCGCGGCTTCCGCCCCGTGCCCACGGGCATCACCCTGGGCGTGGGCTTCCGCAGCCGCGTGGAGCACCTGCAGTCCGAGAACGTGGTCGGCATGCTCCCCGGCGGCGATCCCGCGCTCAGGGACGAGTACGTGGCGTACAGCGCGCACTGGGACCACCTGGGCATCGGGCCCAAGGACGCGCGCGGCGACTCCATCTACAACGGGGCGCTGGACAACGCGTCCGGCGTGGCGGACGTGCTGGGCATCGCCCACGCCTCCGCGCTGTCGCCGCGGCCCAAGCGGTCGCAGCTCTTCGTGTTCGTCACGGGCGAGGAGTCGGGGCTGCTGGGGTCGGAGTGGTTCGCGCAGCACTCCCCGGTGCCCGTGCGCAACCTGGTCGCCAACCTCAACATGGACGGCGGCAACCTGCTGGGCCGGGTGAAGGACCTGCGCGTGCTGGGCGACACCAAGAGCACGCTCGGCCCCTCGCTGGCGGCCTTCATCGCCCCCATGGGCATGCGCATCACCCCGGACTCCCACCCGGAGCGCGGCGCCTTCTACCGGTCCGACCACTTCTCCTTCGCGCGCGCCGGCGTGCCGTCCGTCTCGGTCGGCGCGGGCACCGACTTCGAGGGGCGGCCGGCGGGGTGGGGCGAGGCGCAGGACGAGGACTACACGGCGCACCACTACCACCAGCCGTCGGACGAGTACCGCGCCGACTTCGACCTGGCCGGCGCCGCGCAGCTCGCGCAGCTGGTGATGGACTTCGGCACCCAGCTCGCCAACGCGCCGACGCTCCCCACGTGGAACGCCGACGCCGAGTTCCGCGCTGCACGCGAAGCCCAGCGCCCAGCCCGCTGACGGTTCGGTGGATGAGCCGGCGGACGGGATCCGTCCGCTCGTGTGCCTCGGCGGGCTTCGCCGGATGCGACCGTCCGTCTCGTTCGACGTGTCGGTCCGGTAGCGCGGGTGGTGACCTGGCGCGCGCTCGACGAGGATCGCTCCGGCGATGAACGGCCGCCGGTCGGTCGCTCGCCGCGGAGGATGAACGGGGCCGCATCGCTCTCTGGATGCGGCCCCGTTCGCTTGAAAAGCGTGTGCGGGACTGGCGAATCTCCACGCCGGGTCTATGTTGTGGAATCGTCCGCCGCCGTGGATACCCGGGCAGGTATTCCGCGCCGGCGCCTTCGCCGCGAACGATGGGGGGGCGCGAGATGAAGCCGGACACCCTGGGCGCCACGGGCGAGCCGCGGATGGACGACTCCTTCGAGGAGCAGTGCGTGGAGGCCGTCACCACCGCGGCCGCCGACCTGGGGCTCGACCCCCGGGCGCTGGTGGCGGAGCTGGCGCAGGGCGAGATTGGCCTGCTCGTCACCTACCTCCGCGCCGCGTCCGACGAGGTGGCCGACCTGGATCTCCGCGAGCGCATCGACGAGCTGCTGCACCGCCTGACCACCTGGACCGGCGCCGGCTGACGGTCACCCGGAAGCGCGACGGCCCGTCGGAGCCAGGGGCGGGGTAGGTCGATGGAGGGGGGGCGGCGAGGGTGGACGGACGGCGAGGCCGGGATTCCAGTTCGGAGTCCCGGCCTCGCGTCGTCTCACCGTCGTGGGCGGCAAGAAGTTACACAGTGTGTAAGCTCTGTCCGCCGCCGCCCCGCCGTGCGGCCCTCCGTCGAGTTGCGGAAGGCGGGCGAACGGGGTGCAAAGCCCGCCGCGCCATTGCACCGGAATGTGCGTGTGCGGAATGCCGTAAGCGGAACGTTGCAGGATCGAGATTCCGGACACGAAAAAGCCCGGCTCCGGCGAGCCGGGCGCGTGTCAGACGCGGACGGGGCGGCGGGCGCCTTCGATGCGGCGCGCGTACTGCCGGAATCCCTCCACCACGTCGTCCGCGTAGGCGAAGATGGGGCCTACGGCCACCTCGGCGTCCTTCGGCAGCGCCAGCTCCAGCGCCTCGATGGCCCGCTGGATGGCCTCCGCGCGGGCGTTGCGGTGGGCGCCCTCGCCTCCGCGCTGCGGGCCGGAGCGGCGCCGGCGCACGGCTTCCTCGAAGCGGCCGCGGCCGGGGTCGGTGATGCTCACCCAGCCCTTCGCCTCGGCGATCAGCTTCCGCGAGCGCAGCGCGCGCACGACCCGGCCGTCCAGGTGGTCCGAGGGAACGGGCCCCGTCTGCCGATACAGGTAGCGGAGCAGGTCGAACTGTTTTTCGTTGAGGGTTTCGCTCATGACCTTCATATTACCGCAGTCCCGTCAAGTGTCAAGGTGCTCGTCGTCCGCTCAGGTGCGGGTTGCAACGAGGAAATTCGCCTGTTTGCTGGCCCATCCGGCGTCGGTTCGGCGGCAACCGTGCGCAACGGGCCATTCACCGTGGCGGCAGGAGTGCGACGCCGCTCATTAGGAGATAAACCTGTGCAGGGTGGTGCCTTCGACTGCAACAGCCCTGTCACGCGCTCGGTGCAAAGTCAGGCCGCAAAACACCCTCCGCTCCGCACACCGCGTCCCCGAATATGTCATTCAGGCGGCGACCCGGCGCGGAACGTGAGAACGGCCTCCCTCAGAAGCCACGCAGGAGGGAAGCAAGGCAAGCCTCAGGCCATCTGTAGTTCCTCACTGTACACCCCACCCGTGCGAGCGTTTCACGCCATGCAACGGCGTGGGTGGGGGCATCTCCGCCCGCCGGCAGAGATACATCCCGCCGCCTTCCCGCGCTTGCGGCAACGACGGAGGCGCGGCTCCCATCGTGGAAGCCGCGCCTCGATCCGATCTCCGATCTCGCCTTCTCGCCGCGACGCGGAGGGCCCTGACGACTACGGCCGCATGGCCTCAGGGTCGATGCCGCGGGACTCGCACCACTCGCGGTAGGCCATGGGCGAGATCTCGGAGGGCTTGATCTCGCTGCGGCCGCCCCAGAACACGTTCGTGTAGCTCACGGGGATGCCGGCCTCCGCCAGGTGGCGGTCGATGGCGTCCTTGTGCTCCAGCACGGCGGCCTTCTCGGTGCCGTGCGCCACGCCCATCACGTTCACGTCCGCGAACTCGGCGCCGCCCTCGCGCCAGTAGGCGTGCGTCATGATGTGGTGGCGGCCCACGTCGCGGCCGGCGTCCACCTCGCGCCCCGCGGGCACGCGCCAGTGGAAGAGCGCGTTGTACCGCGTGACCCGCACGCCCGTGGCGGAGGGCTTCACGTGCTCCAGGAAGGTGCTGAAGCGGCCCACCACCTTGCGCCGGTTCAGGTCCTCGGCCACGGCCAGCAGCTCGTCCAGCGGGATGCCCGCCTCCTCGGCGCGCACGCGCCACAGGTCGGGGCGCACCTCGCCGGGCGCCAGCTCGCGCTTCACGGCCGCCAGCACCCGCCACTCCAGCGCGTTCAGCTCCACCACGCCCACCTCCAGCAGTTGGCCGGGCTCGTCGGAGCGCGAGCCGGGCTCCATCCCCTTCCGCCGCACGTGGCCCACGCCCAGGGTGAACAGGGCCTTCGCGGGCAGCAGCTTGTAGCCCTCGGCGCCCACCTGCGCCGCCAGGTAGTCGGCGTGCTTCTCCATCGAGAAGCCCTGCGGCACCTTGAGTGTCGTCCACAGGCGGTACTGCGACCCCGTCGTCTCCGCGTCCGTCGATCGCACGACCACGTGGCCCGAGAACGGGTCCTCGCGGAACATGAAGTCGAAGGCCGCGTCCAGCTTCTCGGCCGGCACCTTCCAGGCGACCAGCGCGCCGGGAGCCAGGTTCGTCGCCATCAGCGTCTGCCGCACGCGGCGGATGGTGCCCGACTCCAGCATCGCCCGGATGCGCTCCAGAACCACCGGCAGCTCCACGCCCGAAAGGCGGCTGATCTCGCCGAACGGGTCGCGCGGGAAGCCCTGGATGCGGTCCTCGCTGACGGCCAGGATCGCGGCGTTCACCGGGTCCGTGATCTCGGTGGGCACCGCCGCCGCGGAAATGTCGCTCATGCTGCTCCCCGTCTATCGAACAGGAGGGAAGGGAGGCGCGGGCACCCGGCCCGCGCCTCCCGAAAGGTCACTCGCCGGCCGTGCCGTCCGACCCGTCGCCCTGCTCCGCGGCAAGGGGCGGGCCGGCGTCCGGCTCGTCCTTGGCGGGGCTGCGCAGGATGGTCTTGTACGCCTCGGGCGGGGCGTTGGGCTTCACCCGCACGGACTTGGCGGGAATGCCCACGTTCACGTGCCAGGCGCGCACGTCGCGCGTCGCCACGGCCATCGCGCCCACCATGGAGTTGCGGCCCACGTGGCTGCCGGCCAGCACGGTGGCGTGGTAGGTGATGCGCACGCCGTCCTCCAGCACCGTCTTCAGGTTGCTGACGTCGCGCTGGTCCACGATGTCGTGCGTGTGCGAGTAGATGTTGGCGTAGTCCGAGATGGAGACGCCGTCGCCCAGCTCGATGCCGCCGCGGTCGTCCAGCAGCACGTTGCGGTGCACCACCACGTCGTCGCCCACCTCCAGGTTGTACCCGTAGCTGAACTCCACGAAGTGGAACGCCTTGAAGTTGCGCCCCACGCGCTTGAACAGGAACGGCGCCAGCGTCCGCCGGAAGCGCACGC
Organism: Gemmatimonadota bacterium; assembly: GCA_028287185.1. Lineage (GTDB taxonomy): Bacteria > Gemmatimonadota > Gemmatimonadetes > Longimicrobiales > Longimicrobiaceae > JAQBQD01. The sequence goes on from JAQBQD010000043.1 coordinate 140,063, forward strand.
CCAGGTGCACGTTGCCCCCCAGCGGCGAGCGGTCGAACATCTGCCACATCCACAGCAGCGGCTTGCGCTCCTGGAATTTCGCGACGTCCACCTCGGCGTAGTACTCGGGCTCCAGCGTCACGTTGCGCGCGTCCATCTGCGCCAGCGCGGCCTGCGCGGCCAGCGGCAGCGAACGCGGGCCGGCGTCCGCCAGGTGCGGGTGGAAGATGCCCGTCAGCGTGCGGCGGCACAGCTCCCAGCGGTCGCCGCCCGCCTCCAGCGTCTCGCGGATCTCGGCCAGCCACTCGTCGTACACGGCGGACGCGTCGGGCGCCACGTCGAGCTGCTTGAGGGGATAGATGGGCATGGTGTCAGCACGGATCGCAAGCGGCCTCGGAACCTTCCGGAAGCCGTGAAAGTAGGCCCTCCCGGCCCGCCGCGTCAATCGGTGCCCTCCCCCGCAGGCGCCGCGGGGGAGATCCCCACCGGCACCCGCTTCCAACGCCTCGTTCGACTATCTGGCGCACCTCGGTGGACGGTCGAGCGTCCGCGCATCGGTGGATCAGGATCGCGGGATCGGGACCCGCCGTCGACCTCCGCGCCTCGTGAACGCGCCGGCGATCCACGGCCCACGTTGTCCGGGGAAGGGTTTCTCAACGGATTCAGCATCGACTGCCTCCTCATCCATCCACCTTCGTGGATGGATGTGGATGCGGTAGCCATGTCCAGGAACGTCTGATCAGGACCGGGGATGCCGCCCGGAGGATCACCGGATCCGCATCTACCCGATGGCGCGGTTTGGGATGCGACGCGTAGAAACGGCCCGCGGGACGATGGAGACGACGGGCTGCGCAGGTCCGCGGTGGAGCAGAGTTTCCCGCGTGCGGCGGCGGGCGTAGATTGCGGGCGGCGAAACATGGCGGGGGCGGCGGACGTACCACGGACAGACCTTCCACCACCGGGCTGCGATCCCGCACGGGCACGCTTTTCGCGCCTCGCGGCCGGCTGTACCACCCCTGATGCAAGGCACAACCATGCACGACGTACTGCGCGCCCGCCTGCTGCGGCACCTGGAGGCGCTTCCCGAGGCGCAGGTGTACCAGGCGCTGGACTACGTGGAGTTCCTGGCCGGGAAGTACGCCCGCGAGCAGATCCGCCCGGCCGGCGCCGTGCAGCGCTTCGGCGAGATCCTGGAGGACAAGATGCGGGTGCAGGGGGTGGCGATGGGCGCCATCAAGGGCACCCTGGGCATGCTCAGCACCGCGGACCGCATGTTCTCGGGCATCTCCGAGGCGGGCAGGACGCTGATGAAGACGGTGGAGCAGGGAGTGGCGGGCGCCGCCGACGCGGTGTCCGGCCCCCGCGCCGAGCCGACGACGAACGACACCCGGCCCGACGCCCCGCCCACGCCGCCGCGCCTGAGCCCCGGTCCGGACGGCGACGCCGGGCCCACGCCGTAACCCCACGAACCCGAACGCGACGGAACCGATGGCCGACGAGAAGCGAGCACATTTCCGCCTGCGCGACGAGCGCGACGAGATCGACGTGGACGACGAGGACGCCCCGGTGCGGCACCGCATCACGGCCCCCCGCCTGCGCCGCGGAGCCAAGCCCGTCGCCCCCGAGCGCGAGGCGCACGGCGCGCGGGAGACGGTGATGGCCGTCATCCGCGACATCCCGGGCTTCGTGAAGCTCCTGTTCCGGCTGGCGAAGGACCCGCGCGTCTCGGCGGTGGACAAGACCATCCTGGTGGCCACGCTGGGCTACGTCTTCATGCCTTTCGACCTCATCCCCGACTTCCTGCCCTTCATCGGCCAGGTGGACGACGTGTACCTGGTGATGCTGGCGCTGGACCGGCTGCTGGGCAACGCGGGGATGGACGTGCTGCTGGACCACTGGGACGGCGACGTGGCGGGCCTGGAGCGCGCCATCGCCGGGCTGGACAAGGCCGCCTCGTTCCTGCCCGAGCCCATCCGCCGCCTGCTGCACAAGCGCGTGCAGTAGGGCGGCGGCGTGGGGATGTCCGGCGGTCCGAGCGGCGTTGACACCGCGCGGACCGCCGGGATATTTTGTCCCATGGTAACCAGAACTGCCCGCGACGCATCCACGCCCGCCCGCGTGCCCGTGCCTTCCCCCAGGGAAGCCGGCCGCCGGCGGGCGCGTCTTTTCGTGGAGATCCCATGATCCGCAACGACGCCCCGGCCTCGCGCTTCGCCGGCGAGGGCCTGACGTTCGACGACGTGCTGCTCGTGCCCCGGCGCAGCGAGGTGCACCCCGGCGACACCGACGTGCGCACCCGGCTCACGCGCACCATCGAGCTCGCGATCCCTTTCGTGGCGGCGGCGATGGACACCGTCACCGAGTCGCGCATGGCCATCACCATGGCCCGCGAGGGCGGCATCGGCATCATCCACAAGAACATGTCCCCGGAGCGCCAGGCCGAGGAGGTGGACCGGGTGAAGCGCTCCGAGAGCGGCATCATCCTGGACCCCATCACCATCCGGCCCGAGGCCACGCTGCGCGAGGCCACCGGCCTGATGGAGCGCTTCGCGGTGAGCGGCTTTCCCGTGGTCTCCGGCGCGGGCCTGCTGGTGGGCATCCTCACCAACCGCGACCTGCAGTTCGAGACGGACCCCGACCGCCCAGTGAGCGAGATGATGACGCGCGAGGGCCTGGTCACGGCCCCCGTCGGCACCTCGCTGGAGGACGCCGAGGCCGTGCTGCACCGCCACCGCATCGAGAAGCTCCCCGTGGTCGACGCGGGCGGCGTGCTGCGGGGCCTGCTCACGGTGAAGGACATCCGCAAGCGCCGCCAGTTTCCCAACGCCTGCAAGGACGAGCACGGCCGCCTGCGCGTGGGCGCGGCCATCGGTGCCGCCGGGCGCGACCTGGACCGCGCGGCGGGGCTGATCTCGGCCGGCGTGGACGTGCTGGTGGTGGACACCGCGCACGGGCACTCCGTCGGCGTGCTGGACGCCGTGTCCCGCGTGCGCGAGCGCTTTCCCGACGTGCAGCTCATCGCCGGCAACGTGGCGACGCGAGACGGCGCGGCGGCGCTGGTGGAGCGCGGCGTGGACGCGGTGAAGGTGGGCGTGGGCCCCGGCTCCATCTGCACCACGCGGGTGGTGGCGGGCATCGGCGTGCCGCAGCTCACGGCCGTGATGGACGCGGTGGAGGGCGCCGCGGGGCGGGTGCCCGTGATCGCCGACGGAGGCATCAAGTACTCCGGCGATGTGGTGAAGGCGCTGGCCGCCGGCGCGCACTCGGTGATGATGGGCTCCATGCTCGCCGGCACCGAGGAGAGCCCCGGCGAGTCGTTCCTGCTGGAGGGCCGCCGCTTCAAGATCGTGCGCGGGATGGGCAGCCTGGCCGCCATGCAGGAGGGCTCGGCAGACCGCTACTTCCAGGAGGGATCGGACGCGCGCAAGTTCGTGCCGGAGGGGATCGAGGGCCGCGTCGCCTTCAAGGGGCCCGCGTCCGACACGCTGTACCAGCTCGTGGGCGGCCTTCGCTCCGGCATGGGATACCTGGGTTGCGCGGACGTGGACGCGCTGCGACGCGAGCCGCAGTTCATGCGCATCACCGGCGCGGGGCTGCGCGAGTCGCACCCGCACGACGTGACCATCACGCGCGAGGCGCCCAACTACCACTCGTAGCGGCAAGGCAAGTCGCCGCACGACAGGCGTTTACGGAAGTGGCGGACGTACGGTTCTTGCAGGGGAAGGCGGGCACTTCCGCAGTGCTCCCCCACCGGAGGGCCGCCATGCAAACCGTCCGCATCTCCCCCTGGGCTCCCGTCGCCCTGCTCGGCCTCGTCCTGTTCAGCGTCTTCCTGACGCTGGGATACGGCATCATCGGCCTGTGCGCCGTGGTGCTGCTGGGCGCAGTGGTCGGCGGCGCGGTCATGTCCTGGATCGCGCCCGACTGACTCCGCCCGCGGCTCCGGTCCGCGGGAAGCCCGCATCCGATCAGGCCGGGGCGGCGTGAGCCGGGATGGGCGCATGCCTTGCAACTCGCGAGGGTGATCGCAACTTTCATCACCCCCGAGAGGAGTTGTGCACATGACCAGCCGGGGACGCTCCACCTGGGCCGTCATCCTCTGCGTGCTGGGGATCTTCCTGGCGCTGGGGATGCTCTTCGTGGGCCAGTTCATGTTCGCGTTCGTGGTCCTGGCGATCGTGGCGATCGCGGGACTGGGAGCCCTGTTCTCGCGCCGCACGCCCGACGCTTCCTGAGGCGGCGGCGCGCCACCGAACCCCCATCCGCGCCCGGAATGCCCCGCATCCAGCTTCTGCACCTGGCCCACGCCCGCTCGGGCGACAAGGGCGACACCGCCAACGTGGGCGTGATCGCCCTGCGGCCCGAATTCTATCCCGTTCTGGTGGAGCAGGTCACGGTGGACCGCGTGACGGAGCACTTCCGCGGCATCTGCCTGGGCGGTGTGGAGCGCTTCGAGCTGCCCAACCTGGGCGCGCTCAACTTCCTGCTGCACAACGCGCTGGGCGGCGGCGGCACGGTGTCGCTCAAGACCGACGCGCAGGGCAAGGTGCTCTCCACCGCCATGCTGCGGATGGAGGTGGACGTCAGCGACGAGATCGCCGCCGCCGCGCACGCGACGTCCGCCTCCGCCGCGTGAGCCTGCGGGTGTCCGCGCTGCACCGTGGACACCGTCGTATCCATCGACCTCCGCGGCGCCGGCCTTCCCGGCGCCGCATCCGCATCCAGCTTTCCCAGCTCCGTCAATGCACATCCCGCCCACATCGAACGCCATGAGGCCGCGTGGCTGAGGACACCCCGGTGGTCCTCGTCACCCGCGGGGACGGCATCGGCCGCGTGACGCTGAACCGGCCGGACAAGCGGAACGCCCTGAACGCAGCGCTGGTCGCGGAGCTGAAGTCTGCGCTTCGCTCGCTCGACGCCGATCCGGACGTGCGCGTGGTCGTGGTGAGCGGGGCGGGGAAGGACTTCTGCTCCGGCGCCGACCTGTCCGCGCTGCGGGTGATCCGCGAGGCGGGGGTGATGGACAACCTGGCGGACGTGCACGACCTGGCCGAGCTGTTCACGCTTCCGCGCGCGATGCGGAAGCCGGTCGTCGCCGCCGTCCGCGGCCGCGCGCTGGCCGGTGGGTGCGGCCTGGCGACGGCGTGCGACCTGGTGCTGGCGGCCGAGTCGGCGCAGTTCGGCTATCCCGAGGTGGCGATCGGCTTCGTGCCCGCCATGGTGATGGCCATCCTGCGCCGCAACGTGGGCGAGAAGCGGGCGTTCGAGCTGATCGTGGGCGCGGCCGCCATCTCCGCGGCACAGGCGGAGCGCATCGGCCTGATCAACCGCGTCTTCCCGGACGACGGGTTCGACGCCGCGGTGGACGCGTTCGCGGCGCAGCTCGCGGAACGGAGCGCATCCGCGGTGCAGCTTTCTAAGCGCCTGCTGTACCACTCGGACGGCATGGGCTTCGAAGCCGCCATCCGTGCCGGCGAGGACCTGAACGTGGTCGCCCGGATGACGGACGACCTGCAGGCGGGGGTGGCGCGCTTCCTGGAAGGCGAGCGGCCGTGAGGCGCCCGGACGTGCGGGGACGCGATCCGCACCTGAACCTGCGCATCGGCCTGTTCTTCGTGGCGGCGGTGCTGCTGCTGATCGGCGAGGTGGCCGACCGCCGCGCGTATGCCATCCCCGCCGTGGTGGTCGCGATCGCCGCCCTGCTCCTGCGCTTCTTCGCGCCCGGCGCGGAGGATCCCGGCGACTCCGCGCCGGATCCGGACGGCATGGACGAGCGCACGGAATAGCGGACCGGGCGAGGTTGGTGCGACGAAGGGCGGCTCCCGAAACGGGGGCCGCCCTTTTCGCTGTCCGCGTCGGCCGGACGACCATCGTCGCCCAACGACCCCTCGGAACGGGCATCGCCGTCGCCGGAGAACGCCCTCGCCGCACTCGCCGGGCGCGCATCGAACGTTCGACAGAGCTTGCGGTTCTCGGGTAGGAGATGCGCGACTCCGTCCCTCTGCACGTCCATCACGCCCCTTTTCCCTCATCTTCCGACTTCCTAACAATCCCCGCAAGTGATTGCGATAAGTGCGATTGCGAATCGAGGCGGGGGGTGGTTGATCGAAAATGGACAGGTTTACGGGAAACAGGTTGAGACGGGTCCGTCTAATTGGTCGCGCAGTCCTCACCCTCCCATCCCTCCCCAGGAGCCGCGACCATGCCGACCACCGCCCGCACCCCCGCCACCCGCTCCCGCACCGCCCTGCGCCTGGCGCTCGCCGCCGCCATCCTCACCCTGTCCGCCTGCGCCCGCAATCCCACCGCGCCCTCGTCCGCGGCCCACGGCGGCCCGCGTGCCGACGACAACGGCGGCATCCTGGGCAGCGGCTACAACACCCAGCCCGACACCACCGTCCGCCATCCCTGACCCCGCCCGCGGTACCCTGCCGTCCAGCGGCCGCGACCGGCGGACGGGAGGGAGGAACGGCGAAGGGCGGCTCCCGCCGGGGGAACCGCCCTCCGTCCGTTCGCGGAACCGGAGCGCACTCACTCCGGCGGGTGCCCGCCGCCGCCTTCGGAGGCCGCCTGGCGGTCGCGCTCGGAGGGCGGGCGCCCGGGCTCCTCGGCGTGCAGCTCGCGCGGGCGGGCCTCGGGCCGCTCCACCAGCGCCAGCTCGAACACCTGGTCCATGCGGTCCACGAAGTGGAAGCTCATCCCCGAGCGCACGTCCTCGGGCACGTCGCGCAGGTCGCGGCGGTTGGGGGCGGGCAGGATGACGGTGCGCAGGCCCGAGCGGTAGGCGGCCAGCACCTTCTCCTTCACCCCGCCGATCTCCAGGATCTTGCCGCGCAGCGTCACCTCGCCCGTGAGCGAAACGTCATGCCGCACGGGGCGGTCGGCGAGCGACGAGGCGATGGCGAGCGTGACCGCCGCGCCGGCGGAGGGGCCGTCCTTGGGCGTGGCGCCCACGGGAAAGTGGACGTGGATGTCGTAGTCGTTGAACGCCTCCGTGGCGATCCCCAGCTCGGCCGCCCGCGAGCGCACGTACGAGAAGGCGGCGCTCACCGACTCGCGCATCACGTCGCCCAGCAGGCCGGTGATGATGAGCCGCCCCGTGCCCGGCATCTTCAGCGCCTCGATGAACATCAGTTCGCCGCCCGAGGCCGTCCACGCCAGGCCCGTCACCACCCCCACCTCGGGCGCAACCTCCGCCGGCGTCACGCTGTAGCGCGGGTAGCCGAGGACCTCCTCCAGCAGGGCGGGGGTCAGGGTCCATCGCTCGGCCTCGCCCTCGGCCTTCTGGCGCGCCAGGTAGCGCATGACGGACGCCAGCGAGCGGCGCAGGTTGCCCACGCCCGCGTCGCGCGCGTAGCCGCGGGTGAGGAAGAGGAGCGTCTCGTCGCTGACCTCCACCGCGTCCGCCTGCAGCCCGTGCTCGGCCACGATGCGCGGCAGCAGCCACTCGCGCGCGATGGCGATCTTCTCCTCGGGCGTGTACCCCGCGATGCGGATCTCGATGAAGAGGTCGCGCAGGTCGCGGGGGATGCGGTAGAAGTCCGACGCCGAGCCGATGAAGAAGACGTCGGACAGGTCCAACGCCACGTCCAGCCAGCGGTCGGTGAACTGCTCGCGGTTCTCGGGCTCCAGCGCCTCCTCCAGCGCCTCCACCGGGTCGCCGTCCACGTTGCCCAGGCCCACCTCGTCCAGCTCCTCCAGCAGGAAGACGGGGTCCTTCACGCCCGTGTCGCGGATGGACTGCGCGATCTTGCCCATCAGCGCGCCGCCGCGGGTGCGGCGGGTGCCCACGAGCTGCCCCTCGCTACGGCCCCCCAGCTCCAGGCGCACGAAGGGGCGCCCCAGGCCCTTCGCGATCGCCATCGCCAGGGTGCGCTTGCCCACGCCGCTAGGCCCCACGATGCAGGGGATGGGGCCGCGCAGGTCGCCGCGCAGCTCGGCCACGGCGACCACCTCCAGCAGACGGTTCTTGGCCTCCAGCAGCCCCAGGTGCTCGTCGTCGATGGCCCTGCGCACCGCGTCCAGGTCGATGCCCGGGCCCCCCGAGCCCCGCGTCCAGGGCAGGGCGATCAGCGCCTCGATGTAGGCCCGCACCTCGACCGCCTCAGACGACGTGGTCTGCGGCGCGCGCAGCCGCTCGGCCTCGCGCCGCGCCGCCACCGCGATGCGCGACGGCAGCCCCGCGCGCTCGATGCGGCGCAGCATGTCGTTGGCCTCGCGCTCCAGCGGGTCGGCCTCGCCCAGGGCCGCCTGCAGGGCCTGGATGCGGCGGCGGATGTCCGCCGGGCGGTCGCGGGCGGACGGGTCGTCGCGCGCCCGGTCGCCCGCGGCGGCGGCCGCCTCGCCGTCGTCCTCGATCTCGCGCACGCGGCGCCAGGTCTCCTCCAGCGCGCGGTGCACCACCCGAAGCCGCTCGCCCACGTCCAGCGCCTGCAGCACGGCGTCGCGGTCGGGCAGGGTGAGGTTGCAGAGCGAGGCGGCCAGGTCCGCGAAGCGGCCGGGGTCGGCCAGGTTCATCCGCAGCACCCGCGGCACCTCGTCGGGAATGCGCTCCACCTTGGCCGCGACGCCGCCGAGAAGGGTGAGGATGCGCTCCACCAGCTCGTCCGCCTCGGGCTGCGGGGGATACGCCTCCTCCACCTCGCAGGCCACCGCCGTGTAGTGGCCGGCCTCCTCCAGCCGCACCTGCGTGAGCCGGATGCGGCGCAGGCCCTGGAGCGTGGCCTGGATGGTGCCGCCGGGAAGGTTCAGCCGGTCCAGCACGCGCACCGCCACGCCCACCTTCTCCAGCGTGTGCGGATCCAGGGGAAGCTCGTCCTCGGTGCTGGCCACCGTCGCCACGACCAGGTCGCGCTCGGGATGGGCGTTCAGCGCCCCCACGTTGGGCTCGAAGCCGATCTGGAGCGCCGTGGCGCCCATCGGGAAGACGATGGTGCTGCGGATGGGGAGCACGGGGATGCGGCCGGGGGCCTGCTGCGGGTCGGGCTTCACGGTCTTGCGCATGGCCGGGCGGTTCGGGGACGGGGCGGCGCCGCACGCGGCGAGGCTGCCGGACGCGTGCAAGAAGCGGGCAATCCCGCCCCGCGGCACGGGTCCGCCCGCCGGCGGCGATCGAAGGCGGGGGCGGCGTTTGACGCCCCGCGGCGCGCGCCGGTATCTTGCGGCGCGGAGGGCGGCCGGCGGTACGGAACCTGCCCCTGGCCCGCGCGGCGGCCGGGACGCCCGGCCATCCCTTCAGCCCCACCATCGCACCGGAGAGCCCAGAGTGAAAGTCGTCATCCCGCTGGCCGGCAAGGGCACGCGGCTTCGCCCCCACACGCACGTCACCCCCAAGCCGCTGCTGAAGGTGGCCGACAAGCCGGTGATGAGCTACATCCTGGACGACCTGCGCACCCTGGGCGTGCACGAAGCCGTGGTCATCACCGGGCACCTGAAGGAGAAGGTGGAGCGGTACATGGCCGAGGAGTACCCGGACTTCCACGCCGTCTACGTGGAGCAGCCGGTGCAGAACGGCACGGCGGGCGCCGTGCTGCTGGCCGAGCCCCACGCGGACGAGGAGCTTCTCATCATCTTCGTGGACACGCTCTTCGACGCCGACCTCTCGATCGTGAAGTCGCTGCCGGACGACGTGGCGGGGGTGATCTGGGCCAAGGAGGTGGACGACTACCAGCGCTTCGGCGTCATCGTCACCGACGAGGACGGCAACATGCGGCGCATCATCGAGAAGCCGTCCGAGCCCATCTCGCGCCTGGCGAACATCGGGCTGTACTACATCCGCGACTGGAAGCTGCTCTTCGAGGGCATCCACCACGTCATGGACTCGCCTCCGGGCGCGTCCGGCGAGTACTACCTGACGGACGCCTTCCAGTACATGGTGGACCAGGGCGCCAAGATCCGCACCATCGCCATCGAGGGGTGGTACGACGCGGGCAAGCCCGACACGCTGCTGGAGACCAACCGCCACGTGCTCTCCACCTCGCGCGGCCGCTCGCCGCAGCCGGCGCGGGGAGTGACCATCCACGAGCCCGTGCACGTGGCGGACGGGGTGACGCTGGAGGAGTCCGAGATCGGGCCGAACGTCACTCTGTCGGCCGGCACGACGGTGCGGGGAAGCCGCCTGCGCGACTGCATCGTGGGCGAGCAGGCCACGCTGGAGGGCTGCGACCTGCACGACTCTCTCGTGGGAAGTCGCGTGGCCGCGCGCGGCGTGAAGGGCCGCGTGGATCTGGGCGACGACTCGGTGGTGGAGGTCGGCGGCTGAGGGCCGCCCGTTCCGCTCGGCTCGCCTCGGCGGTCTGGCGAGGCGGAGCGGCGGGGAAGGGGACGGCGAACGACGACGGGGCCGCTCCACGAATGGAGCGGCCCCGTCGTCGTGAGGCCGAAGCAAGGGCAAGCGTGGACGGCCGTCCACGCACCCCGGCAGTACGCTAGAAGACGGTGCTGCCGCCCGTGCCGCCGCCGCCGGGGATGCCCGGGCCGGTCTGCAGCGTAAGGTCCGTCAGGCGCGGGAGCTCGGTGACCAGGGGAGCGGTCCAGGGCGCGCGCTTCGAAGCCGTATCGTTATGCGGAGAGGTGTTCATCTGGGGGCGGGGATGTGAGTTTCCGTCGATCGGCTCCGGAGGGCAGCCTGCGGATGGAGAACATTACTCCATCCGGGGCGTTTGCGCCATAGGCACGACGTACTCCCGCCGCGCGGCCCGAGTTTGGCGTCAGCGACGCGCCTCGGGACGGGTGCCGGCCGTCGCCGATAGTGCAGCCGGACGTTCGACCTCGGGCCGCTCCCCAGGGGGAACGGCCCGAGCTGCGGCCTAGAAGACGGTGCCCCCGCCGCTGCCGCCGCCGCCCGGGATGCCGGGGCCGGTCTGCAGGGTGAGGTCGGTCAGGCGGGGAAGCTCCGTCACGGTCGGGGCGCTCCACGGGGCGCGCCCGGCGCCCGTATCGATCTGCAAGGGGTTCATCTCGAGCTTGGGAAGGAGTGGTCCTCGATCCGCATCCCGCGGGCAGTGAGCGGGTGAGGGTGCATCGTGGAGGAGGGTTGCGCCGGAGCCGCGGAGCCCGCGATCGCTCCGTCCCGGCGAATCACCTTTCGTCGGCGTCGGAAGGGTTCGACCGTTGGCCGGCAGATCTTCCGGCTCCTGACGTATGCGCCGTCGTGCGGGGGGCCGTCCAGAACCTCCCCGCGTCAAGCCGATCCGTCCGCCGTGCCGTGAGGGCACGGCGGATAGAACCGGGCTACTTTCCGCCGTTCGCCGCCACGGTCTGCGGCGCGGTCAGCAGCGCCTCCAGGCGGGCGATGCGCGCCTCGAGGGTGCGGATGCGCTCGGCCTGCTCCGTGGTGCGGCGCTCCAGCGCCTGCACGGCGGTGAAGGTGACGCCGTCGATGTCGCCCATGCCGATGGCGTGGTCCGAGTCGCCCAGCCCGAACGCCGAGTGGAAGTCCTCGGCGACGGGGCCCAGGTGCCGCACCTGCGCGCCTTCCAGCGTGTAGCTCCAGTAGCTCACCGGGGTCGCGGCCACGCGCGCCAGCATGTCCTCGGCGTCCACGGCCGCGAAGTTGGACTTGATGGTGCGGCTGGACGAGCAGGAGAAGGTGCCCGAGCCGGTGGGCAGGTCGCAGCCGGTGTTGCCGCCCACGCCGGGGGCGCTGTTCGAGGCCGTGCTGGTGCGGAACCGGAAGCCACCCTGGTAGCGGGCGCGGAACTCGTTGTCGTTCTGGTTGCGCACCGAGTCGGTGGTGGACTCGTCGCCCATCGCCATCGTGCCGGTGTGCGTGTTGTTGCTGGCGCGGTAGCCGATGGCGACCGAGTAGTCGTTGTTGGCCGTGGTGCGGTATCCCAGCGCCACCGAGCCCTGTCCGCCGGCGCGCACCGTGTAGCCGATGGCGGTGCAGGCGAAGCCCGAGCACACGTTGCTGGCGCCCGACGAGAAGCCGGCCGTGCCGCTGACGGTGACCGCCGATCCGAAGCCCACGCCGACGGTGGAGCTCACCGTCACCTGGTCGCCGAACGAGAAGGCGCCGTACCCGCTGGCCACCACCTGGTTGCCGCCGGCGAAGGTGAAGTCGTCCAGGTTGGCGTCGTCCCAGTTGGTCTGCGCGGTCGGGACGCGGCCGAAGCGGAGGGCGCCGCGGCAGGGATCCCACATGAAGCGCGTGCCGGCGCCGCTGGCGGGGAGCTGGGCGGCGCAGCCCGTGGTGTTGCCCACGTCGCGAACGAACCCGTACGCCACGAAGGCGCCCGAGCTGTCCACGCGGAAGCGGTCGGAGGGGACGGCGCCGGCCTGGAGCTGCAGCAGGATGCTGGACTGCGCGGCGGCGGGGGCCGCGCCGAAGCCGGCGACGGCGGCGAAGAGCAGGGCGGCGGTGCGCCAGGTGGCTCGAATGTTCATGGAGTCGTGCCCCGGAAGGGTTCTGGAGGTGGCGGGGCGGGCCGAAGCGGCCGCGCCCCCGGACGGTGGTGGACCCGCGCCGCTACTGCTGGCGCAGGCGGAAGCCGGTGGCCTTCAGCAGCCCGCCGCGCACCAGGATCGGCGCCGTGGCGAGCGCGTCCGCCGAGAGCGAGTAGGTGCCCGTCACCAGCAGCGGTCCGACGGTGCCCTCGACGGTCTTGGCCGTGCCGGACAGCACCAGCCGGCCCGTGGAGGCGGTGATGGCGCCGGTGCCCGTGGCGGCCACGTTCTGCGACGCCGTGAGGTCGGCCGTGGACAGGTTGATGCTGCCGCCGCTGGCGACCGTCACCCCGCCGATGGCCGTGGCGCCGGTGAGGAGCGGGTAGTTGGGCGCGCCCCCGGGGATGATCACCGAGTCGGTGCCGGCCGGCGCCGCGGCGGCGACCCCGCCGCCGGGCGAGTCCCAGTTGGCGTCGGTGTTCCAGTCGGTGGACACGCTGCCGTTCCATGTCCGCGAGGCGCCCGTCACGTCGCAGGACACGCTTCCCACCAGGCCCCCGGGGGTGCTCGCCGTCATGGTGCACGTGGCGGCCCGGATGCCCGTCATCAGCCCCGTGGTGGGATCCACCGTCGCGCAGCTTCCGTTGCTGCTGGCGAAGGTGACCACCGCACCCGGGATGACGTTGCCCACCGCCGTCCGCGCCACCGCCGTCAGCGTGTGCGAGACGCCGGGGTGGATGCTGCCGTACGAGTAGCCCGGAAGCTCGCCGTCCAGCGCGATGTACCCGTTGGGGTACTCCACCGGGGCCGAGACGTAGACGACGAACGCGAACGTGCTGACGGTGGGCGGCATGATCAGCGTCCACGTCTTGCCGGCCGACGTCTGGTTCTGCGCGAGGACCTGGTTGTACTGGTAGTACGCCTGCCCGGCCCCCAGGAAGGTGGCGAAGCCGTCGGGCAGCACCGACGCCAGGCCCGTGCCCGCCGTGACCGTGGGCCCGCTGCTGAAGAACACGCGCACCCCGTTGGGGTCCAGCGTGGTCCCGTCGGTGGTGCCCATGGGCTGCTGGATCAGGTTCTGGAGCGTGGTGGTGAACGTGAACTGTCCCGTGCCCGCGTTGTAGGCCACGCCGCTGGAGGTGAGCGTCACGTACACGTTCTGCCCGCCGACGAAGATGTCGGCGCTGGGCCCGTCCACGGCCGCCTGCTTGCCGCAGGTGACCTTGAGGGCCTGCCGGTCGCCCGTGCACTGCACGGCGACGAGGGTGACGGGGGTGCCCGGAGTGGCGGCCGGGGGCTTCTCCGGAGTCAGGACCGGGTTGGCCTGGTCCCGGCACGCGGGCAGGAGGCCGGCGAGCGACACGGCCGCGACGGCGATCGCCGCGCTGCGGAGGCGGGGGTTCATCCAGGTCTCACGGTAGGGTGTTGGGCGCGAGGAGGCGCCGGCGGATGCCGGGCCGAAGGACGTGAAGCGCCGAAGCCAGGGTTCCATGCGGGCCGGACCGGCCGCGCGAGGGCGAACGGACGGGGAACATGGAGGGGCTCCGGCGGTGGGGAGAGCGAGGGTGGACCGCCCGATGCGACGGCATCACCGGAACAACACCCGTTTCCATCCGCGAAAGCGTAACGGCCGAAACCGAGCGGCGGATGGACGGGGAAACGGAGGTACGGGCGAGACGCGGAAGCGCGCTGCGCGGCCGCGTGCGGCCGATCGCAGGATGGCGTCCCCGTGGGAAACTGCTACGCCGGAACCCAAAAAGCAAGGGTGGCGATCGGCCCCCGCGCCGGCCCGCTCCCCCCGTTCCGAGCCCCTTGCGCACGTTTCGTCGGGTGCGGGATGGTCAGGTGCGGGCCAGCCGGGCGGCGGCGAGGGCGACGAGGAGCGCGCGCTCCACCCCCAGCGCCCCCTTCTCGTCCGAGTACCACTCGTCCAGGGTGTGGATTCCCCCCGAGTCGCCGCCCACCCCGATGCAGACGGCGGGGATGCCCAGCGAGATGGCGAGGTTGGCGTCGGTGGAGGACGCCACCAGCTCGGGCCGCTCGCCGAGCGCGCTGGTGACGGCCATCGCCGCGCGCACCAGCTCGGCGGAGGCGGGGGTCTCTCCCGAGGGGCGGTCGCCGATGAGGGTGACGGCGCAGGCCAGGGCGGCGGCGCCGGGGCGGCGCCGGGCGTTCTCGGCCGCCACCGCGCGCTCCACGTGCGAACGCACCAGCCGCTCGATCTCGGCAAGGGCGTCGGGCACCTCGCTGCGGAGGTCCACCTCCATCCAGGCCGCGTCGGGGATGGCGTTGATGCTGGTGCCCCCGGCGATGCGCGCAACGGTCACAGAGGAGCGCGCGGGCGACGGGAGGCCCATCCCCGCCACGGCCGCCACGGCGCGTCCCAGGGCCCCCACGGGGTTCGGCGTGCCGCGGTCGGCCCACGAGTGGCCGCCGGGCCCCGCCACCTCCACGCGCAGCCGCCGCGACCCGATGGCGCGGTGCACGATGCGCCGCACCCCGGACCCGTCCAGCGCCACGAAGGCGCCCGCCCGCCGCAGCTCGCCCCCCTCCCGGAACAGGTGCTTCACCCCGCGCAGGTCGCCGGCGCCTTCCTCGCCCACCGTGGCGGCGAAGACGAGGGGCCGCTCCGTGCGCACGCCCTCGGAGGCCAGCACCCGCGCCAGGGCCAGCATGCCCGCCAGCCCGCGGCAGTTGTCGGTGATGCCGGGCGCGTGGATCCGGGTTCCCGCGTGGCGGGGCTCGACGTCCGTGCCGGCCGGGAAGACGGTGTCCAGGTGCGCGGAGACCACCACCTGGCCGCCCGGCGCGGCGGGGCTGCCCGGAAGACGCGCGAGCACGTTGCCCGCCTCGTCCGTCCGCACGTCGTGCAGCCCCAGCGCCCGGAAGCGCTCGGCCACGTGCCGCGCCCGCTCGCCTTCGTGGAAGGTGGGCGCGGGAATGCGCACCAGCGCGAGCTGCTCGGCGAGCGTCTGTGCGTCGGTGGCGTGCACCTGCGCGCGCAGGCGGCGCACGGCGGGGTGGGCGAGCAGGGCGTGCAGGAGGGGCCTGGATGCGGGTCGGAAGGACGATCGAAGGCGGAATCTGGGCCGCGGCGGCGGCGCGTGTCAACGGAGCCCGCCCTTGCATCGCTCCCGGCGGCGCCTAGCTTGCCGGCCTTCCCCGTCGGCCGCTACTCGGTCGATCAACCGACCGCTACCGAAGGAACGGTGCCCGTGAGCAGCTCTCCCGATGAAGCCGGCGTGGACGTCTACTGGCTGCCGTACTGCACCACCTGCCAGAAGGCCGTCGCACACCTGGAGGGGAAGGGCGTGCCGATCCGCAGCTATCGCAACCTCAAAGAGCAGCCGCTCTCGGAGGACGAGGTGCGCGGGCTCGCCGCGAAGGTGGGCGGCGTCGACAAGCTGTTCTCCAGGCGCGCGATGAAGTACCGGGCGATGGGCCTGCACGAGCGGGAGGTATCCGAGGACGAGATGGTGAAGCGGATGGCGGAGGAGTACACCTTCGTCACGCGCCCCGTGATCGTCCGCGGCGACCGGGCGACGGCGGGCTTCTCGGCGAAGCGGGTGGACGCGCTGGTGGAATGACCGCCCCTCGTCGGAGGCGATGATTCGCCGCGCCGATCGGCCGGCCGGGTCGACAGGGCTCCGAGCGCGCTCGCCGACGGGTTCGATGCTGAGCTGACATCTGCGGATCAGCAGGAATCCGAACCCCGCCGGCATCGGTTCCGTCGCGGGATCACTCCCCCGTCACCACGATCCGCACCTCGTCCGTCTCCCCGCCCGGCGCCTGCGCCCGCACGGTGTGTGCGCCGGGCACCAGGCTCCAGCGCCCCCCCACCTCGCGGCCGTCCACGAACCAGCGTACGGGCGCGCTCCGTCCCGTGGCGTGCAGCGTCAGCGTCGAATACCGCGCCTCCACGCCGGCCGGCACGGCGTAGCGGTCGCCGTCGCGGGGGGCGACGATGCGGAAGCGGTCATCGGCCCCGCGTGCGGAGGAGGCGGCCCAGCGCCCGCCCTGTCCCGCGGCCCACTCGGCGTACTCCGCCGGAAGCGCCAGCCGGCCGCCGCGCTCCCAGTCGTCCAGGCGCGTGGGCTCGGTGCCGGGGATGAACCATTCCACCGTGGCCTCGCACTCCGGCGTGGCGCGCAGGCCCGAGAGGCGGCAGATGCGCACGGGGACCAGGCCGGCGTCCTCCGGCGCGGGCAGGGTGCCGGGCGCGCGGCGGCTGGCGACGGCGAGCATGGCGCGGTAGAGCAGGGGGCCGGCGCCGGTGATGCCGCTCACGCCCTCCATCGGCCGCCCGCTGAAGTTGCCGACCCACACGGCGACGGTGAACCCCTGCGTGACGCCCACGGCCCAGTTGTCGGTGAAGTGCCGGCTGGTGCCCGTCTTGGCCGCGGCGGCGAAGGGGAAGTCGAAGGGCGTCTCCGTGCCGAAGCCGGCCGCGCGGGCGTCCGCGTCGCTCAGCACGTGCAGCACCAGGGCAGCCGCCTGCGCCGACACCACCCGCTCGCGGGGCCCGGCGCCCCGTCCGCCCTCCGCCGGCCTCCAGCGCACCGGCGTCCATTCGCCGCCGTTGGCCAGGGCGCGGTAGCCGTTGGCCAGCTCCAGCAGCGTCACGTCGCCCGTTCCCAGCGCGAGCCCCAGGCCGTAGTGCGGCGCGCTGCCCGACAGCGAGGCGAAGCCGGCGCGGCGCAGCGTCTGGAGCAGCGCGTCCACCCCCAGGCGGTCGGCCAGCTCCACCGCGGGCACGTTGAATGAGCTGGCGAGCGCCTCGCGGGCCCGCACGGGGCCGTGGAAGCGGCGGTCGTAGTTCTGCGGTCGATACGGCCCCAGCGTGGTGGCGAAGCTGCGCGGCAGGTCGGGCAGCACCGTGGCCGCCGTGTGCCCGCGGTCGAACGCCAGGCCGTACAGGAAGGGCTTGAGCGCGGACCCGGGCTGGCGCGGCGAGACCACCATGTCCACCTGGCCCACCTCCGGCTCCCAGAAGTCGGGCGATCCCACCCACGCCAGCACCTCGCCCGTGGCGTTGTCCAGCGCCACGGCCGCCGCCTGGCGCGCCCCCCGGTCCGCCAGCACCCGTACCGTGTGGCGCACCTCGGCCTCCAGCAGCGTCTGGATCTCCAGGTCCAGCGAGGTGCGCCGGATCCCGTCCCGCATCCCGCCGCCGCCCTCCGCGTCCGCCCGCTGCAGCACGCGCGCGGTGAAGTGCGGCGCCAGGAACGCGGCGCGGCTTTCCGCGGGAAGCACGGGCTCGGCGCGGGCGCGGGCCACCTCCTCGGCCGTCGCGTACCCCAGCAGCAGCATGCGGCGCAGCACCACGTTGCGCCGGGCCCGCGCGCGCGCCGGGTCCACCAGCGGGTTGCTGCGCGCGGGGGCGCGGGCGATGCCGGCCAGCATCGCCGCCTCGCCCAGGCTCAGCTCGCGCGCCGACGCGCCGAAGTACAGCGACGCGGCGGCGGAGACGCCCACGGACGCCTCGCCCAGCGGCACGCGGTTCAGGTACTGCTCCAGGATCACCCGTTTCGGCAGATGGGCGTCCAGCCGCAGCGCCCACATCACCTGCCGCGCCTTTCCCACCCACGTTCGGCCGATGGGGCGCAGCAGACGCGCCGTCTGCATCGTCAGCGTCGACGCGCCGGCCCGGCCGCGGCCGCGAAGGTCGTCGCGCAGCGCCCGGCCCACGGAGCGCACGTCCACTCCGTGGTGCGCGAAGAAGCGGTGGTCCTCGGCCGCGAGGAAGGCCTGCACCAGCCTCGGATCCAGCTCCCCGACGGGCGTCCACCCTCCCCGGCTGCCGTCCTCCACGCGCGGCGCGCGGAGCGGAAGGCCGTTGCGGTCCTCGACCAACAGGCGCGGCACGGGCGCCGGCGCCGCCATCCCGGCGGGCAGGGGCATGGCGACCCAGAGGCCGGCGATCAGGATCGCCGCCGCAGCAGCCGCTCCCGCCGCGGCGGTCCATCGCACGACGCGCTTCATCCGCGACCTCCGCGAACCGCCGGCAATCGCCCGCGCGCCGGCCGGCACGGGGACGCGGATCGCGTCGTGTCCGCCGTCGGCGGGAAGGGAAGGCGGATCACGGCGCCTGGCTCACGACGAAGGTGCCGCCGCCGCTTCGGCCGTGGACGCCGGGGTTGTACATCTCCTCGGCGTGCGCGGGGGCGGAGGTGAAGCGCCCGGCGCTGGTGGCGCGCGCCAGGTAGGTGGCGGAGTAGGTGCCCTTCCAGAGCGCGCGAGCGAAGTAGACCACGCGGTCGTCGCGGATCTCGGTGTGGTCGAACGGCGACCACATCCCCGAGTTCCAGCTCCCGAAGAGCCAGCTCCGCGCGGGCGTCTCCTCCTCGGATCCCAGCACGTCCGGCGTGAAGGGGCTCACGGTGCGCAGGCTCAGGTCCACCGCCTCCAGGCCGGCGGGCAGGGGATCGTCCAGCACCACCATGTCGCGCTCGTCGGGCACCGTCAGGCGCAGGCGCACGCGCACCACCTGGCCTTCGGCGACCGACGTGAGGGGGCGATGCGTGTCCACCGACTCGTACCAGCGCTCCACCGCGATCCCCTCGTCGCGCGGGGTGAACGCCGGCCGCGACGCCACCTCGCGCACGGCCAGGTGGTAATAGATGCCTCCGCCCGCACCGGCCGCCCGCAGCGAGACGCGCAGCACCTTCCGCCCGTCCGGCAGGGTGGAGACGAGGCCGGCGAGCGAGGCCAGGGAGTCGCGGCCCTCCGCGCGCCGGGCGCGGCGCTCGGCGAGCACGCGGCCGCCCTGCGTCACCCGCACCATCCGCTCGGCGGCGCCGCGCTGCGTGCCGTCGTAGCGCAGCAGCGCCAGCAGGGCGGACGAGTAGTCCTGCGTGCTCCAGCCGTCCCGGGTGGCCGCGCTTCCCTGCTGGAGCAGCGTCTCCGCCAGCGCGCCCAGCGACGGGTGCTCCGGGCGCAGCGCCAGCGTGGCCGTCATCAGCCGCGCGACGGGCCGCACGCGCGAGGGGAAGTAGAAGCCCTCGTTGAACGCGGCGTTGGGAAGCACCAGCCGCGCGCCGCGGAGGTGCGCGCCCGCCCAGGCGGCGTCCAGCAGCCGCAGCGCCGGCTCGCGCATGCCGCGCCGGCCCAGCACCTCGGCCAGCACCACGCGGTCCTCCCACGCCATGCGCGAGGCCTGGCCCAGCAGCACGTTCTCGGCGGGCACGTCCGGCCGGCCCAGGCGGCTCAGCAGGTCCGCCGCGGCCAGCCGCTCGGACATCACCCACTGGACGTCCGAATCCTGCGCCCGCACCTCGCGCAGCAGGGTGGGGTCGTGCAGGGCGCGCGTCAGGTAGCGGCCCATGCGCGCCAGCACGCTGTCGCTCACCGCCACCCGCGCGGCGCGCGCCTCCAGCAGCACCCGCCCCGCGTAGCCGGTCAGCCAGGGCGAGCTCCAGTCCCGCGCGTCCCACAGCCCGATCGCCCCGTCCTGCCGCTGCCGGCGCGACAGGACGCGGACCGCGCGCTCGATGCGGGCCCGCGCGTCCGCCGGCACCACCGCCGGACCGCCCGCCTGCCGCGCGCGGTAGAGGGCGATCAGGGGCAGCGCCTGGCTGGCGACCTGCTCCGAGCAGTCGTACGGGTACACGTCCAGCCGCCGCTGGTATGCCTGGACGATGGCCAGCGGCGAGGTGCCGAAGCCCAGCTCCAGGCGCGAGCGCGCCGGGTCCAGCTCCTCGGGCAGCACCATCTCCACCGTGGCCGTGTCGCGCAGCATCCCGGACGCGGAGTGCACCACGGGACGGTTGGCCGGGCGGATGGGAAGGCGCACCTGCACGCCGTCCTCCTCGCCGCCGCCGGTGGCCCGGAAGCGGAAGGTGGCGCTGTCGCCCGCGGGCGCCGTGAAGCGGAAGCGCGCCTCCGCGCCGCGCCCCGCGAGCAGCGAGACCGTCTGCGACGCCGGGCCGGCGAGGGTGATGCCCGTGGCGTCCGCCCGCACCAGCGCCTGCACGGGCGCGCCGAAGCGGTGGTTCACGACGATGCCCGCCAGGAAGTCGTCGCCCTCGCGCACGAAGCGGGGCAGGGCGGGGCGGGCCAGCAGCGGCTTCGTCGCCCGCAGCGGCGCGGATCCGGCGCCGTAGCGGTCGCCCGCCGTCACCGCCACGGCCATCACCCGGAAGGTCGTCGCGTTGTCCGGCAGCGCGGCGGACGCCACGGCCTCGCCGCTCGCGTCCGTCACGACGGAGCCCAGGAAGAACGCCGTGGGGCGGAAGCGGGAGCGCAGCACGCCCGTGAGGTCGTGCCCGCCGCCGCCGCCGGGGCTGCGCGTGCCCTTCTGCCCCTCGGGCACCTGCGGGGCCACGGACACCAGGTTGCTCGCCAGCCGCATCCCCAGCCCCCGTGCCTGGTAGACCAGGTCGATGGGGTCGGGCGTGTGGTATCCCGTCAGGGAGAGGACGCCTTCGTCCACCGCCCACAGCGTCACCTCCGACGCCTGCGGGCGCCCCCCGGCGTCGCGCACCCGCACGCGGACGCGGGCCGTGTCGCCGGGGCGGTACTCGTCGCGGAGCGGCTTCACCTCCACCGCCAGGCGCTTCACCTCCGGCGTCACCCGCAGCTCCGCGTAGCCCACGCGCAGGGTGGGCCGGCCGGGGTCGCCCACCGTGCCCATGCGGCCCGTGCGGCCCCGCACGACGACGACGGACACGAAGACGTTGGGCGCGTACGCCTCGGTGACGGGCAGCCTGAGGGTGTAGGTGCCGGAGGTGATGCGGACGCGGCGCTGCTCCAGCACCCGCTCGCGCTCCACCGTCACCCACGCCTCGGCGTCCGTGAAGGGCGATGCGATGAGCACCGTGGCCGTGTCGCCCACGGAGTAGCGCGGCTTGTCGGGCACCACGTCCATCTTGAACTTGCTCTCGTCGTTCCACGGCACCCATCCACCGCCCACCGCCCACCGGCTGAAGCGGGTGTGCACGGCGCGCCCCTGCGGGTCCTTGGAGGCGAGCGACACCGTGTACCGCCCGCCCTCGCGCGGGGTGAAGGTGCAGGGCGCGGGGCCGGCGGCCGTCGTGAGCCGGCAGGTGGCCACGGTGTCGCTCACCCACTGGCCCACCTCGTCGTAGACGCCGTCCCGCTCGCGGCGGACGGTGTGCCACTCCTCGCGGACGACGGAGCTCGTCACTGTGACGCCCGTCACCGCGTGCCCGTCCGGGCGCACGGCGACGACGCCCACGCGCACGGGGGCGCCGGACGCCCAGAAGTAGCCGCCGCCCTCCACCTTCGCGCCCAGGTAGAAGTCGGCCGGGTGCACGAGTACGGAGGCCGACCCGCTCACCGTCTGCCGGTTCGCGTCCACCACCTGGGCGTCGATGAACAGACGCGCGGGCCGGCCGTCGGGCTGCGGCTCGGCCTTTACCCGCAGCTCGCGGAAGCCCCGCGCGTCCAGTGTGTCCACCCCGCTGCCCAGCGGCAGGTCCTGGCCCCACGCCTCGTCGTCCCATCCCCCTTCGTCGCCCAGCACGTAGCCGTCCATTCCCGGCACGACGATCTCCCAGGGACCCACCACCGTCTGCCGCGCGGACCACCGCACGGGGGCGTGCGCCATCGGGGCGCCGAACAGGTAACGGGCGCCCACGGTGGCGCCGACCGTCTGGCCGGCGAAGTGGGGCTGGCTGTCCGTCGCCACGTCCACCAGGAACTCCGGCGGACGGTACTCGGCCACCTGGTACGACGTGGTCCCCACGCTCCGCCAGCGCCCGTCGCGCCGCATCAGGATCTCCACCCCGTAGCTGCCCAGCGGCAGCTCCGCCGGCAGGCGGAGCGTCTGGTCGGCCGTGCCGAAGCGGCTGAGCGAGCCCGTGACCTCGCGCAGCGCCTTGCCCTCGCGGTCGGAGAAGCGCCAGCGCAGCGAATCGCCGCGCGGGGGCGGGGCCAGCGCGCCCAGGGGCCCGCGCCGAACGATGGCCTTGGCGTACACGGGCTCGCCGGGCCGGTAGATGCCGCGCTCGGTGAAGACGGCGCCGGCGACGGGGGCGCGCTCCTCGCCCCACGCGGACGACACGCCGAAGGCATACGGCCCCAGGTCCGGGTCGTACGCGTTGATGCCCACCAGTGCGCGGTCGTCCGCGAGCTGGGCCGAGACGTATCCCTCGAAGCTGGTCCAGCGGCAGTCGTCGCCGCAGTCCCCCTTCCGCGGCGTGGGGCGGAAGCCGGTGAGCGTGGCGATGCCCCGCGCGTCGGTGCGGGCGGCGGCGCGCGGCGCGCCGGCGGTGTCGTGCAGGGTGACCGCCACCCCCGCGCGGGGGCGGCCGTCGCTCACGCCCGTCACCCACACCACCGCCTGGTCCACGCCCACGCGGGCGTGCACGGCCAGGTCCGTCACCTGCACCAGCGCCATCGGCTCGCCGCCGTCGTCCACCGCGGCCGTGTCCACGCCGCGGCCGCCCACGCGCACGGCCAGCAGCGTCCCGCGGCGGGTACGCGCGTCGCCGGCCGGAAGGCGCACGCCGGTGACGGCGCTCACGTCCTGCCGGTTGCGCACGGCCAAGCGCCGCCGCTCGGCCGTCGGAGCCAGCCGCTTCCAGGCCTCGCCCCATCCGCCCCAGCCGTGGCTCAGCAGGCGGGCCTCCATCGACCGGGGCACCGTCGCGACCGCCACACGCAGGGTGTCCACGTTCACGTGCTGCACCGCCAGCGTGCGGAAGCCCGCGCGCTCCACGACCATCTTGCCGTGCGGGTACATCACCGAGGGCGGCACGCCGGGCGTGCGGAACGTGGTGGAGAGCGTCGCCGGAAGCCGCTGGCCGAAGACATCCGCAAGCTCCGCGTCCACCGTGATGCCGTAGGCGCGGCGGGGCTCCAGCCGGCCCTCCAGGCGCCAGCGGTCGGAGCTTGCCGCCGTGTCGCCCACCATGAAGCGGCGGCCCGGGCCCAGGTGCACGTAGCGCTTCACGTCCGCGCCGCGCACGGGCGTGGAGAAGACCATCTCCGCCGGGCCGTAGTGGCAGCCGCCGGTTTCCGGGCACCCGGCGTGCAGCACCCGCAGTGGTCCGTAGGTGCCGAACGCCCAGTGGAGCCGCGTGCCCGCCACGCTGTCCAGGCTGGCGGGCAGCACCAGCGTGGCCGGGCACCCGGCGGGAAGCGGACGCACGGGCTCCACCTCCACGACGCGGCGGAGGTCGTGCGTGGTGTCGTTCCCCGTGGCGCCCATCCACAGGAACCAGGTGGGGTCGTCCGCGTTCCGGGCCCGGATCCCCAGCGCGCGCAGGGCCACGGTGCCCCCGCCGCCGCACCCGCCGGCCAGCTCGATGCGCCCGGCCGCCGCCAGGGCGGCCGGGTCTGCGGTGCTGCTCACCAGCACGCGGAGCCGGGGCGAGGGCGGGAGGAAGCGGTTGATCTCGTGCGGGCCCACGGGGTCGCCGGCCAGCACGCGCGCCCGCTCCACGTGGAAGGCGAAGGTGTACGGCCCCGCGAGCCGGCTCCCGTCCATGGCCGCGAAGGTGTCGGCGATGCGCACGCGGTAGTCCGTGCCCGGCTCCAGCGGCTGCGCGGGAGTGAAGCGCAACGTCACGGGATCGCGCCACTCCACCTTCCCCTCGACCGCCGGGTCGATGCGGAACACCGATGCCGCCTCCACCATCTCCTCCAGCCCGCCCGCCACCGGCCGGTCGAAGGTCACCGTCACCGCGTCTCCCGGCGTGCCGCTGGTGTCCGGCGAGGTGCGCAGCACGCCCAGCACGCGCCCTGGCGGCTGGGACGCGCGCGTGGAACGGAGCGCGAAGAACCCGGAGAGTCCGAGAACCGCGAGCAGCACAGCCGCTGGCCGATGCATGTGGAGATGGGACGTGGAGGGGAGCGGGCGGGCACGAACCGTCAGGCAGGCAAGATAAGGGTTTTTCGCCGGCCGGAAAGGCCTTTCATCGCATGGCCGCTCGCGGTTTCGCGGACGCGGCGCGAAGTTGATCGCCCGTGTGTAAATTCAGGAAATTCGGTGGATGGATCCAAGTGGACGGGCGGCATTCCTCGTTTCCCCACAGGAGCTTCCGGGCACGCTGGATTCGGCTCCGACGCGCCTGCGATCGGCCGTCCCTCGCCGCTTCATCACGTCGGACGAGGGCGTGTCTCATAGCTCCCATACACGACGTCGGGGTTTGCACGCCATTCCGTATGCAATACGCATCTCCGAAAATGCGCGCCATCGGCTGGTGGTTTTCCGTGTGCAGGCATCCGCTCCCCCGTCGACCAGCCGGCGAGAGCTCGAAAACCCAGCTTCGGCTGATCCATGGACCGAGGTGGTTCATCGACGGATCGGCGACACGGGCGGGGCTTCGGACCTTCCCGACGGGTCCCTTGACATACATACCGACTGGTCTGTATGCTGTCGGCCATGAGCACGCAGCCAGTCGCGACCCGCGCGGATGCCACCCGCCGCAACCTCCTGGACGCCGCGTTCGGGGAGTTCTACCGCAACGGCTTCCAGGGCGGCAGCCTGAACCGCATCGTGGAGGCGGCGGGGGTGACCAAGGGCGCGCTCTTCCACCACTTCGCGGGCAAGCGGGAGCTGGGCTACGCGGTGGTGGACGAGGTGATCGAGCCGCTGCTCCGGGAGCGCTGGTTCAGCCCGCTCGCCGGTTCCGTGGAGCCCATCGCGGCCATGAAGCAGGCGTTCCGGCGCTTCATCCGCATGGACGTGGACGGCGGCTCGTGGGTGTACGGCTGCCCGCTCAACAACCTGGCGCAGGAGATGTCGCCGCTGGACGAGGGGTTCCGCGCGCGCATCGAGCGGCTGTACACGACGTGGCGCCAGACCTTCGCGGCGGCCCTGGCGGCCGGGATCGCCCACGGCAGCGTACGGAGCGACATCGACACGGCCCAGGCGGCCACGCTCATCGTCGCCGCGCAGATGGGCATCTGGGGCACGGGCAAGTACTCGCAGGACGGGGCGCTGATGACGCAGGCCGGCGAGGCGCTGTGCGCCTACCTGGACATGCTCGCGGCCTGAGGCGTTCGGAAGCGGCGGGACGGAAGGGACGGAAGGACGGTTCGGCGCATCCGATTTCGCGGCAGTTCACCATCCAACCACCGGAGCATCCATGGCAAGCCAGGCGATCGACGCAGCTTCACTCCCGGCCGGCACCGTCGGTGCGTCCAGGACCCGCGTGTGGGCGGGACGCATCCTCACCGTGATCCCCGTGCTCTTCCTGGCGATGGACGGCGCCATGAAGGTCGTGAAGATCGAGCCGGTCACCCAGGCGATGGCGCAGCTCGGGTATCCCGACACGCTCGCGCGGGGACTGGGCGTGCTGCTGCTCGCGTGCACCCTGCTGTACGCGGTGCCGCGCACGGCGGTGCTTGGGGCCATCCTGCTCACCGGCTACCTGGGCGGGGCGATCGCGACCCACCTCCGCGTCGGCGACCCGCTGCTTTCCCACGTTCTCTTCCCCGTCTACGTCGCGCTGATGATCTGGGGAGGGATCTACCTGCGCGACGACCGGTTGCGCGCCCTCCTTCCCCTGCGGAGCGACCGATGAAAGAGATCACCCCGTACCTCAACTTCGACGGCACCTGCCGCGAGGCCATGACGTTCTACCAGGGCGTGCTGGGCGGCGAGATGTTCGTGATGACCTTCGGCGAGGGCGAGTTCGACTCGCCGCCCGAGGCCAGGGACCGGCTGATCCACGCCCGCCTGACGCGCGGCTCCATGGTACTGATGGCCTCGGACAGCATGCCGGGGATGGAGCTGAAGAAGGGCAACGACGTGTGGCTCAACCTGCAGTGCGAGACGGACGAGGAGGTGGATGCGCTGTACCCGAAGCTGTCGGACGGCGGCCAGGGGATGATGGCCCCGCACGACGCGTTCTGGGGCTCGCGCTTCGCCATGCTCACGGACCGCTTCGGCTTCCACTGGATGCTGAACCACGAGCGCCAGCCCATCGGCTGACGTCCGGGCCGCGATTCGCCCCGACGGCGATCCGCGGGCGATGCGGGCACGAGGACGCTGCCGGCCGACGGAGATGTCGGCCGGCAGCTTCGCGTCGTGTGCCGGACGACCCTCCACGCGAGTCCGCCGCCGGTCGACGGGCGCTCAGTGCACGTCCGGCGGCGGGAGCGAGGCGGCGGACGGGGACGGGCGCCGCAGCAGCAGCACGAGCGGCAGGCTGCCGAGCACCACGAGGCCCAGGAACCCGAACGCGTCGCGGTAGGCCAGCATCTGCGCCTGCACCTGCACCCGGCGGTCCAGCAGGGCCACCGCGCGGCGCCCGGCCGTGAGCTCGTCCGCGCCCGCCAGGCGGAGGCGGGCCGTCGTCCCGCCGAGCTGCTCGCGGGTCACCTGGTCGAACACCGTC
Organism: Gemmatimonadota bacterium; assembly: GCA_028287185.1. GTDB lineage: Bacteria > Gemmatimonadota > Gemmatimonadetes > Longimicrobiales > Longimicrobiaceae > JAQBQD01. Next base: position 166,738 of record JAQBQD010000043.1, read on the forward strand.
ACGTGCTCCACCAGGCCCGCGCGGTGGCGCGCCGTGGCGGTGATGAGCTGGGTGGCGACGAGCGCGATGCCCACGCTGCCCCCGAGCTGGCGCGCCAGGTTGAAGAGCGCCGCCGCGTGCGGCATCTCGCGCGGCGCCAGGCCCACGAAGGCCACCGTGGTGATCGGCACGAAGATCAGCCCGAACCCCAGGCCCCGCAGCAGCACGGGCCAGAACATGTCCGGCCGCCCGCTCTCCGTGGTCAGCGTGCCGTGCATGAACATCGACGCCGCGAGAACGACGGTGCCGGCCGCCACGATCCAGGGCGCGGGCACCACCTTCATCAGCCGCGCCGCCGACAGCATGCTCACCGCGCTCGCCACGGCGCTGGGAAAGAGCACCCACCCCGCCGTCTCGGCCGTGTAGTGGAGCAGCGACTGCATGTACAGCGGAAGCGCGAACACGCTGCCGTACAGCGCCATGCCCACCGCGCTGGCGGACAGGGTGGCGGCCGCGAGCGAGCGGTGGCGGAACACGCGCAGGTCCAGCACCGGCGCGGGAGTGCGCAGCTCCCACCACACCATCGCCACGAGCGACGCGGCCGCCGTCGCCGCCAGGCCCGCGACCAGGCGCGACGAGAACCAGTCGTAGTGCTCGCCCCGCTCCAGCACGAACTGCAGCGACCCGATCCCCACCGCCAGCAGCGCGAAGCCCGGCACGTCCACCCCGCCCACGTCCCGCGCGCGCGGCGGGTCCGGGCGGAAGTAGGCCGCCACGAGCAGAAAGGCCACCACGCCCAGGGGCACGTTGACCAGGAAGATCCACGGCCACGACCAGCGCTCCACGATGACCCCGCCCAGCGTGGGCCCCAGCGCCGGGCCCACCATCATCCCGATCCCGAACAGCGCGGAGGCCATCGCCTTCTCGGCGGGCGGAAAGCTCTCGTACAGGATCGCCTGCGAGGTGGCGATGAGGGCCCCGCCGCCCACGCCCTGCACGATGCGCCAGAGGACGAGCCCCTCCAGCGACGTGGCGAGGCCGCAGAGCACGCTCGCCGCCGTGAACAGGGCCACCGACGCCAGGAAGTAGCGCTTGCGCCCGAACCGCGCGGCAAGCCAGCCCGTCATCGGCAGCACGATCACGGCGGCCAGGATGTACGCCACCGCCACCCAGGTGATCTCGTCGATGGTGGCGCCCAGGTTGCCCGACATCTGCGAGAACGCCACGTTCACGATGCTGGAGTCCACCAGCTCCATCACCGCCGCCAGGATCACCCCCAGGGCGATAGGCCACTTGTACGCGAACGCCTCTCGCGGGGCGGCGGGCGTGGGCGGACCGGCCGGCGGAGTGACGGCAAGGCGCGGAGGCGGAGGCGCCGCTGCAAGGCCGGTGGCGACGACACGACGGGCTGCATTCGGCATGAAGATCCGCGGGTCGAAGGATTTCGAGCTACCGAGACTTTGAGACCGATCGGTCGCATTTTGGTTAAGCGGCGCCCTGGAAGTCGGGTTCTCCCCGGTTTCGCGCCGCGTCTCCATACCGGCGGCTCGTCTCGGGAGCCGTCCTGTTCCTGATCGTCGCCGTTGATTATATTCAAATCGATCGCAACGATTGGGATAGATAGCAGTCGTAATCTTTGATGTCAAGCGGGCACTCGGAGGGAACAGCGCCGTGAAAGTCACGAAAGAGAAAGCCGCGGAGAACCGCGCCGCGCTCGTCCGCGCGGCGAGCCGCCTGTTCCGCGAGCGCGGCATCGACGGCGTGGGCGTGGCGGAGATCAGCAAGGCGGCAGGGCTCACCCACGGCGCGCTCTACGGGCAGTTCCCGTCCAAGGACGCCCTGGTGGCCGAGGCGCTGGCCGAGGGGCTGAGGGCCAGCCATGCGCGCCTGACGGCGGTCGGCGGCGGCGGCGCCGAGCCGCGGCTCACCGACATCCTCGACCTGATGGTCTCCACCCGGCACCGCGACGCGCTGGCCACCGGCTGCCCCATGACGGCGTCGGCAAGCGAGATCGCGAGGCAGGACGAAACCGTGAGCGCGCGCTTCGTGGAGGGCTTCGAGCGGACGGTGGGCACGGTGGAGGCGGCGCTGGCCGGGACGCCGGCGACGGAGCGGCGGGCGCGGGCGCTTACCATCGTGGCCGCGCAGATCGGCGCGATCGCGGTCGCCCGCGCGGCGGCGAAGTCGCACCCGGAGCTGTCGGACGAGATCATCGCCGCCGCCCGCCGCGTGCTCGGCGAGGTCGGCGGGGAGGAGCCGGACGGGACGGCGTTGGGAAACGGGGCGTCCCCCGGATGATCCCCGGCCGCGGTCGTCAATCGATGTCGACCGAAGCCGACGCGCCGATCTGGCTGCGGGAAACGGAGAGACCCGCCACGTTGTGCACGCGGCGGGTCTCTCGTTGTCTATCGAATTCGACTCGACGTTCCGCTTCGGCGCTCCGGAACCTGGCGATCGGCGGCGGGTGGCTCAGGGCTGGACGGTCGAGGGGGTGCGGTCCGTCGTGGGCATGCCGCTGGTGCCGAAGGGCGAGCGGCCGATGGCCATGATGCCGCCGACCACGAGGACGAGCGAGAGCACCACCCCGGCCAGCGCCAGCGCGTGGCGGCGCCGGTCGTCCGCGGCCCGGCGGGCGGCCACGGAGAGGCCGTGCGCGAACACCAGCGCCAGCACCATCATGGTGATGTGCCCCATCAGCCGCGGATAGAACACCCCGCTGGCCGCCAGCAGCACGCCCAGCAGCACCTGCAGGTCCAGCAGGCCCACGAACACGGCCATCACGATGCGCGCGGGCTTGCCCCACGGCCGACGCGCGGCCCAGCCCCAGGCCATGTACAGCAGCGCCGCCAGCGCGGCCAGCAGAACGAGGTACCGCACGCCCGAGTGGGCGTGGAAGAGCAGGGTGGTCATTCGCGTTCCGGGAGGTCGGGACAGGCCGCAGGATGCCGCGCGAAGGCCACAATCTAGCGGGCGCGCCGGGCTGCACAATACGGTGTTCGCCCCACCGACCGGGTCGTCGGATGCCCCACGCGGGCCGGCGATCCCAATGGTGAGGGACGGCTCTCCGCCGCGGCTCGGTGGAAGGGACCGCGAGCGGGACGTTCTACGGACGCGGCCGCTCCGGCGCAACGCCGTCCGCACTGGAGGCGGCGGCGACCTCGTCCACGGCGTCGGGGGCGATCCAGCCGCGGGCGGCGGCGTGGCGGGCGGCGGCCAGCGTGTCGTCGGTGAGCAGCAGCGTGCTGCCGGCGGCCTTCACCTCGGCGGCCAGGGCGCGGATCGTCTCGCGGCGCAGCGCAGCCGGCGTCACGTTGCGAACGTAGACGGCGAGGATGCGGTCGGGATACCGGTGCACGATGCGGTGGTAGATCTCGGGATCCTCCTGCCCGCTGTCGCCGATGAGCAGAAAGGGCAGCGCGGGATACAGGTCCAGGATGCGCCGGATGGCGGCCAGCTTGTGCCCGCTGTGCCCGCCGGTGCCGGGCTCGCGCCGGGTGACGCCCCAGTCGCGCAGCAGCAGGGGGCCGCGGGGAATGCGCTGAAGGTCCAGGAACTCGGCCAGGATGTCGTAGAAGTTCCACGGGCTGCTGGACACGTAGAACACCGGATTCACGGCCGCCGCGCCGCGCCCCCGCGCCAGCGCGCGGTAGAAGGCCGCCACGCCGGGGAACGGCACGCGGGTGTGGGCGTTGCGCAGCAGCAGCGTGCGCGCCATTCGCAGTGGATTGGTGGCGTCCGCGCGCACCACCGTGTCGTCCAGGTCGCTGATCACCCCGAACGCGGCGCCGGGCGCGGGCACCAGCACGGGCGCTTCCACGGATGGCGACGGCGCGGCGTCCACCGGCTCCAGCAGGTTCAGCGTCACCGCGTGCCAATGGGGCGGCGAAGTGAAGGGCGGGCGCGGATCGAACCAGCACTGGAAGTAGCCTTCCTCGTCGGCCGTCACCGTCTGCTCGCCGCCGGGAAAGCGGACGAGGACGCGGGCGCCCGGAACCTCGTCGCTGTAGAAGCGGCCGGCCATGCGCTCCAGGTTCAGCCACACGCTGTCCGCCGCGTCCGCCGGCGGCAGGGGCGATCCGCGCAGCACGCGACCGCGCACGAACGCCCGGTCCGCGCACCCGAACCCGCGGTACGCCTCGATGCGCGCCGGCCCGCGGCCGCGCCCCGGCAGCCGCCCGCGCTGCGGCTCCAGCCGCGCCTCCACCTCGCCCGCCACGTCCCTCGCGAGCTTCGCGATCCGGTCCTTCCACATCGCCCCGCCTCCTCGCGAAAAGCCGTCCGCCGAACGCCCGAGGCGGAACCGTCGCAGTGTGTCGGCCGACCTGTATCCCCCGACGCAACGCCGGATTCGTTCCCGCGGCCGTCGAGGGCCCGCGGATCGGAGGCGGCGTGGAATCCACCGACGATCGACGATCGACCGGGGCGCGGTCGATCGCGGGTGACAGGCTCCGCCGCATCCGGAGTTCCTGCCGATCTGCCGAACCCATCGAACGAACGCGGTTCCGAAAACGCCCGCCGGCCCGTCCTCGCGAGGAGGGACGGGCCGGCGTGCCGTGCTCGGTCCACGTCGAAGCCGGGCTACTCGACCGCGTCGGCGCCTTCCCATGTGCGCGGGGCGTCGGAGACGGGTCCCAGGATGGCGTAGCTGATCACGATCATCCCCATCAGCACGATCACCGAGATGCCCTGCCCACGGGCGGGGTCCATCCCCAGCTTCTGGATGGTGAGCCAGGTGGTCGCGGCCCAGACGAGGGGCCCGGTGATGGCCGAGAACCGGCCCACCATGCCGTAGAGGCCGTAGAACTCGCCGATGCGCGCCGGCGGCGTCAGGCGCAGCATGAACGGGCGGTCGGCGGACCACACGCCGCCCAGGCAGAAGCCCGCCGCGCCCGCCACCACGAACAGCGTCCACAGCGGCAGGCCCAGGATGCCCACCGCGCCGGCCCCCGCGAAGATCGCCATCCAGCACGCCAGGACGACTCTCAGCGTGCGCTTGGGGCCCAGGCGGTCCGTCATCCATCCCCAGAAGAACCCGCCGGCGATGGCGCAGGTGATGGCGACGCCCATGATGATGCGCGAGCGCGCCTGCCCGTCCGCCTCGCTGAGCCCCGTGCCGACGGCCACGTTCACCGTGTACAGCGCCATGATGCTGATGACGGTGTTGATGGAGTCGGTGTAGAACACGCGGCCCACCAGGAAGCGCAGAAGGCCGGGGTAGCGGTTGCCGCTGCGCAGGGTGGCGATGGTCTCGCGCGTGGACTCCACCGCCATCGCCAGGTTGATGGGGCGCGGGCTGGGGTTGCCGCGCTCGCGGACCCAGAAGAAGCAGGGGATGGCGAACAGCCCGTACGCCGCGGCGATGGCCAGGAACAGGCGCGGCTTGTCCACGTCGCCCAGCGCGTAGCCCAGCCCCAGCGCCACGTAGCTCCCCACGTAGCCCACCGCCACGCCCACGCCGCCGATGCGCCCGCGGTTCTCCTCGGTGCTCACCTCGGGCAGCAGCGCGTCGTAGAACTGGATGCCCGCCTGGTACGCGATGTTGGCCACCACGAAGCAGAGCGCCGTGGCGTAGAAGCCCGAGCGCGCCAGCAGCGCCGTGAAGGCCACGCACACCGTGGTGCTGGCCACCAGGAACGGCATCCGCCGCCGCGCGCGGTCCGTCATGGCCCCCAGCAGCGGCGACAGCACGAAGATGAACGCCATGGACACGCCGGTGATGACGCCGTAGGTCGCGTCCGCCTTCTGCGCCCCCACCTGGTCGCGCACCCAGAGCGAGAAGTAGAGCGAGATGACGCCCATCGAGAAGATGGTGTTCGCCAGGTCGTACACCCACCACGCGGCCACGGCGCGGCGCGTGACCACGTGCGGGGCGCGTGCGGCGTGGGGCTCGTCGGCGGCGTTGGTGGGCTGCAGGGGCGCGGCGGTCTCGATGCTCATGGGCGCGTGGTTCGGGGAAAGGGACGGGGAGGCGGGCTCAGGCGGGCACTCCCTCGTGCAGCGCGCGGAGGCGGCGGGCCAGCTCGCGCTGGCGCTCGCGCAGCTCCGCCAGCGTCTCGCGGCGGCGGGCGCGGAGCAGGAAGCGGCGGGCCTCGGCCACGGTGGCCGTCCAGCGCTCCAGCACCCGCAGGGTGACGAGGCCAACGAGGGGCAGGCCCAGGAGGACGGCGACGGCGGCCCAGCCGCCCAGCGTCCACCCGGCGAGCACGGCGATGCCGACGGTCCACAGCGTGTGCAGCAGCCCGCCGAAGAGCAGCTTGTAGCTGGCGCGCACGTCCTTCAGCGGCTTCGCCATCCCTTCGACGATGCCGGTGAGGCGGTACGGAAGGTAGAACACGGCCGCCCCCAGCGCGGCGACGGGGCCGCCGAGGAGGAAGAAGGCCAGGCGCCGCGCCGTCCACGCCGCCAGGCCGCCGCGCCCCTCGGCCGCCCGTGGCAGCTCTGCCGGGCGCAGGCCGAGCACGCGCAGGATGCGGGCATGGCCCTGCACCTCGCGGGCAAGCTCGCGCCACGCGCCGCCGTCGCCCTCCGAGCGCAGTTCGGCCAGGCGCTCGGTGACCTCGCGCACGCGGGCCACGCGGCCGGCGGCGCCCGCCTGCGTGGGAAACTCGGCGGCGTAGACCTCCTCCGCCGTCTCCACCATGGGCGCGTCCTCCCAGCGCTCCAGGTTCACCGTCACGTCGTGCAGCGCCTGGTCGATGCGGCGCGTCAGCTCGCGCACGGCGTCCACGTCGCCCTCGCCGGCCTGCGCCAGGTCGCCCCACGGCACCGGCCGGCCCACGACGGCCATGGCGTCGGAGCGGAACACCTCCTTCTCACGGAACGACAGGCCGACGGGGATGATGGCGAAGGGTCCGCCCACCAGCGGCACGGCGCCCAGCGCGATGCGGGCGGCGCCCGTCTTGAGCGGCACCAGCGACGGCTCGCTGTGGCTGGTGCCCTCGGGAAAGATGCCCACCGCGAAGCCCTCCGCCAGCGCGGCGCGGACGGCGCGGAAGGTGTCGTCGTTGCCGCCCATCCGCGCCGGGTCGTCCACCTTGCGGTGCACGGGGATGGAGCCCGATCCGCGGATCAGCCATCCGACGAGCGGGTCGGTGAAGAGCGGCGCCTTCGCCAGGAAGCGCACGGGGCGGCCCGCCGTCGCCACCACCATCGCGGGATCGAGCAGCGAGTTGGGATGGTTGGCGACGAGAAGCACGGGTCCCTCGCGCGGCACCCGCCCGCCGTCGGCGCTGACGCGGTAGAAGGTGCGCAGCGCGAAACCGGCGAGCTGCGAGAAGACGGGAAGAAGCCACACGGCTGGGAAGTCGCGAACGGGGTCGCAGTGGGGCGCCGCGGAAGGGGCGGCCCGGGGGGTGGCGCTCAATATGGCCCGCCCCACGCCGCGAGGGAAGTCCGCGGCGCACGTGTAGGGTAACGGATCACGCCACCCTTCCATCGCCGGCCCGCGACGCAGCAGCGCCGGTCCGCCGACGCAGGCGTGGTGGGGACGCGCCGCCATCGGTGCTACGTGGCCGGCCTGCCGCAACCCGCATCGCCGGATAGATTCCTGGGGACTGCCGCGTCCGCCTTCCTCCGCCGCCGATGACCGAGCCCATCGAGCCCTTCGTTCCCCGCCCGTTCCGCGCCGCGCGCTGGCTGCCGGGCCCCCACGCGCAGACGGTCGCGGGTCGCTACCTGCGCCGCGGCGCACGCGTCCGCTACCGGCGCGAGCGCCTGGACACCCCCGACGGCGATTTCCTGGACCTCGACTTCGCCTCCGTCGACGGCTCTCCGCTGGCCGCGGACGCGCCGCTCGTCGTGGTCGTGCACGGGCTGGAGGGAAGCTCCAGCTCCGCGTACGTGCTGGAGACCTGCCGCGCGCTGGCGCAGGCCGGCATGCGCGCGACGGCGATGAACTTCCGCACGTGCGGCGGCGAGCTGAACCGGCTGCCGCGCTTCTACCACGCGGGCGAGACGGGCGACCTGGGCTTCGTGCTGCGGACGCTGGCGGAGCGGCAGCCGGACGTCGCGCTGGGCGCGGTCGGCTTCTCGCTGGGCGGAAACGTGCTGCTCAAGTACCTGGGCGAGCAGGGCGCCGAGGGCGGGGATGCGGTCGTCCGCGCCGCCGCGGCCGTCTCCGTGCCGTTCGACCTCACGGCCGGCGGCGAGAAGCTGGAGGCCAGCGTGATGGGCCGGGTATACGTCTACGCCCTGCTGCGGACGCTCCGGTCCAAGTTCCGCGCGAAGGCGGGGATGATCGGCGGCGTGTGCGATGCGCCGCGGGTGCTGGCGGCGCGCACCTTCCGCGAGTTCGACGACGCGGGCACGGCGCCCCTGCACGGCTTCCGCGACGTGGAGCACTACTACACGTCGTCCAGCTCCGCTGCCTTTCTGCCCGGACTCCGCACGCCGACGCTGCTCGTGCACTCGCGCGACGATCCGTTTCTGCCGGAAGCGGCGATCCCCACCGCGGCGGTGGACGCCAACCCGTGCCTGACGGGCGTCTTTCCGGAGCACGGTGGCCACGTGGGGTTCATCGGCGGATCGCCCTGGGCGCCGGAGTTCTGGGCCGAGCGCGAGGCCGCGCGCTTTCTCGCCGCGCATCTCCATGGCTGATGCGCAGGGCACCGGCTCGCCGTGATCGCCTGCGTGTCTTAGAACGCCGGCTGAAAGCGTTGACGATGGTCGATGCGGCATCTACCGTGACACAGTGCGCCGATCGGGGGCGACCAATGCCGTTCTCCGCCGACCGGGTCCGGATCGGAGGCCATCGGCCGGGTGGGGAAGGGGCGGAGTCGGCGGCCCGGGAATATCGCGACCGCCGCGCTCGGCCGATCCGCTGCGATGGCGTTCGATGTCGATGGATCGGTACGACCGTCGGAATCCGGATTTCGTGCACCGCATGCGCAGACGTCTCTCGCCCGGCCGGAGCGGTGCCCGGCATGCGCGAGGGGGAGACACGAACCGGGAGGCACGGATGAAGGGATTCCGCAAGGTGCTGGGGCTGGCGGCCCTGGCCGGGGTGGCGGGGCTGGGCGGATGCGCGCAGCTCATGCCGCAGCTCGGCTTCCAGGGGCCGGGCGCGTGCGGGCAGGCCGCGGGCTACACGCCCGCCGCGCCGTGGCACCAGAACCGCAGCAGCAGCGTGTTCGGCGTCCGCAGCCGGTTCGCCACCATGCAGTCGCGCTACTCGCTGGGCAGCAGCGCCGGCGCCGTGCACGCCTACCAGAGCCGAACCCTGGGCGCCGGCGACTGCCGCTGACCCCCGGCATACGATGGACACGGACGCGAAGGGCCTCCCCACCATCGGGAGGCTCTTCGCCTTTCATCACCCCACACCTCCCCGCAACGCGACCGCACGCGAACCGCCGATCCCGCGAGGAGTCCGCGACGGCGGACCTGGTCGCCACGGCAGCCCCGGATCTCCAAGCCGAGGGCTCCGCGCGGACGCCGCCGCACGCGCGTCGCCCGGACTGTCGACCCCGCCGCGCATCCACCCCCCGCCACCGATCTGGTACACGCCGGGGGTGGCGCGGCCTTCGCGGTCGGGGTAGACTGCGCCAGCCGATCCATCCCGCGACGGAGGCCCCGCAGATGCCCGCGACGCCCAGGTCCGACGTGCAGGTCCGCGAAGCCGAGGTCACCGTGCTGCGCATCTTCGACGTCGCGGACGGCATCGACCTGGTGGGCGTGGAGCGCGCGTTGACGGGGCGGGGGACGGTGGCGCGCATCCGCCTGTCGCGCGTGGAGCCCAAGGCCATCGCGTTCGGCGACCCGCCCGTGGTGACGGACCTGATGGCGCCCGCGCTGGAGATCGGCGGCACGCGGGTCGCCACCCGGGCCAGCGCGCGCATCCACTCGTTCGGCGTGGTGTCGCTGTCGGTGGACCTGGTGCTGCCCGCGCCCATGCCCTGGGCCGCCTTCGAGCGCTTCGCCCGCGAGGCCGAGCGCGAGGCCGCGGGGCTCTCGTTCTGGCGCGTGTCGCTGGACGCGCTGCTGGAGCAGATCCGCCCGGCGATGGACCGCCCCAGCGCCGTGCGCATGGAGGAGGACTACGCCGTGGTCACCGTGCGGGCGCTGGACGGGTGCCGCGCCACGGACCTGCCGCGCGCGGTGGACCTGGTGCCACTGCTGACGCACGAGACGCGCGCGCTGGGCGAGGCCGCCCGCCGCGACGTGCTGAAGCACGCGTACTCGTACTACGAGGACGACCTGGCGGTGCTCACCTGGGACCGAGCGCTGGTGGTGGAGCCCTCGCCCGACGACGACCTGACGGACATCCTGGAGGTCGCCAACGCCCAGCTCCTGGAGCTGCGCTACTACGACGCGCTGCTGGACGCCGAGCTGCCGCGCATCTACACGCAGGCCGCCCACGCGCGGCACAACGCCTGGGTGCTGCGCGGCCGCTACTCGCGCGCCGCCAACCAGATGCGCGCGCTGGTGGCCGAGGTGGTGCAGATCACCGAGAAGGTGGACAACGCCATCAAGGTGACGGACGACGTGTACCTGGCCCGCGTCTACGGCGCCGCGCTGGAGCTGTTCCGGGTGCGCTTCTGGACGGACGCCATCGACCGCAAGCTGGCGCTGATCCGCGACACCTACACCGCGCTGTACGACGAGGCCGTCGCCACCCGCGCCGAGTGGCTGGAGGTGGCCATCCTGCTGCTGATCGTGCTGGAGACGGTGGTCGCCGTGGTCCGGCACTGACGTCCGCCGAGTCCCCGGCGGCGCGGGGCGGAACTTGCGAAACGGAGCGCAACGACGGGGCGCCCACAATCACCAGAACGGGAACGAGAACCGAGATGTCCGAAGGACTTTCGCCTGCGGAGCAGAAGGCGGCGTTCGGCCGCACGGTGGCGGAGCGCTTCGCCAACCGGCTCATGCTGAACGTACCGTCGCGCGGCAACACCAAGGTCGAGGCGCTCCTCGAGCGCATCAATCGCGACGACGAGATGTACGCCCTGTGGCTGGCCGCCAACGTGAACGCCGTGGAGCGCCTGGGCATGACCGACCACGGGCCGGTGCACGTCAAGATCGTGATGAACATCGCCATCAAGCTGCTGCGCGTGCTGGTGGAGCACGGCGTGGAGCCCGGCGTGGTCACCAACTACGGCATGGGCGTGGACGACGCCGAGGTGGTGGTGATCCTGGCCTCGCTGCTGCACGACACCGGCATGTCCATCCACCGCGCCGACCACGAGGGCTTCTCGCTCTTCGTGGCGCAGGGCAAGGTGAAGGAGCTGCTGGAGGGGCTGTACGACACCGCCACGGCCACCATCGTGCGCAGCGAGGTGCTGCACGCCATCATCGCCCACCGCTCCGGGGGCAAGCCGCTCACCGTGGAGGCCGGCGTGGTGCGCGTCGCCGACGCGCTGGACATGGCCAAGGGCCGCTCGCGCATCCCCTTCGCCTCGGGTTCCACCAGCATCCACAGCATCTCGGCCGCCGCCATCGAGGCCGTGCACATCGAGGCGGGGCAGGACAAGCCCGTGCGCCTGCGCATCGAGATGTCCAACTCCGCCGGCGTCTTCCAGCTCGACCAGCTCTTCCGCGAGAAGCTGTCCGGCAGCGGCCTGGAGCGCTACGTGGAGCTGGAGGCCAACATCGAGGGCGAGGGCGAGAAGAAGCTTTTCACCTCGTTCCACCTGTAGACGCGGCGCGGCTCATGCCCCGTGGCCGCGCCGTCGGAACGGACGGCGGCGCGGCTTTGCCACAACCACATCGAACGACATGCCTTCAGAGAAGTCTCTACACACGCAACTTGAATGCACGTGGTCGATGTGCGTGTATCGCATTCGATTGAAGATTTCGCCTCCGAATCGAGATGAGGCACCGTGCGGGTCCTGATCACCGGCGGCGCGGGCCTGCTGGGCAGCACGCTCATCGAGCACGCGCCGATGGATGCGGAGGTCCACGCCACGTACCGCAGCATCCCGGTGGTCGCGCCTCGCTCGGCGCAGGTGGAGCTTTCGGATGCGGACGCGGTGGCGGCGCTGTGGGCGGAGGTTCGCCCGGAGCTGGTGATCCACACCGCGTACTCGATGGAGTCCGGCGAGCGCGACGTGTGGCAGGCGACCCGGAACGTCGTCCGCGCGACCAGCGACGTCGGCGCCGCGCTGATCCACATGAGCACCGACGCGCTGCTGGACGGCGAGCACGGGCCGTATGCGGAGGACGCGAAGCCCGCCCCCGTGCACGAGTATGGGCGCTGGAAGGCACAGGCCGAGCGCCACGTGCGGGCCGAGATGCCCGGCGCGGCCGTCGTCCGCACGTCGCTGGTGACGCGCCTGGCGCCGCTGGACCCGCGCAGCGCCTGGATCGCCGGCTCGCTGCGCGACGGCCGGCCGCTCACGCTGTTCGTCGACGAACTGCGCTGCCCCATCGCCGGCGACGACCTGGCCCGGCAGCTCTGGGAGATCGCCTCGCTCCCCGCGGATGAGCGTGCCGGCATGTGGCACCTGGCGGGGCCGGAAGCGCTCAGCCGCTACGCGCTGGGCCTGCTGGTGGCGGCGCACGAGGGGCTGGATCCCGCCGCCATCACGCCCGCGCTCAGCGCCGCCAGCCCGTCGCCGCGGCCGCGCGACCTGCGCCTGCTGACGGCGCGCGCGGACCGGGCGCTACGGACCCGCGCGCGGCCCATCAGCGAGCTGCTGCTGGAGAGGCGCCGCCGGTAGACGGAGCGCGATGCAGGCCGAACCGCCATTCGACGTCGGTGCGTCGATCAGCCGCGATGCTTCGTCGGTTACGGACCTCCGTGTGTCACGCGGAACGCGTTTCCATCGTTTACGGGGCGGTGTCTCGCCGGCGGTGGGGCACGGACGCACGAACGGAGAACGCGAATGACGGTACGACGGATGGCGGGATGGATCGCGCAGGCCGCCGCGGTGGCCGCGGGGCTCGCGTTCTTCGGCGCGTGCAGGATCGAGCGGTCGCCCACCGGCCCCATCTGTCCCGCCGTCGTGCAGCGCGCGATCGAGGTGACGGTCACGGACCAGGCCACGGGCGCGCCGGCCGCCGCGGGAGCCGTCGGCACCCTGCGCGACGGCCCGTACGCCGAAACCATGCAGGCCGTCGGCTTCACGAACGGGGTCGCGACCACGCTCGGCGGCGCCACGGGCCGCCCGGGACTCTACGACGTGCGCGTGGAGAAGGCAGGATACCAGCCGTGGGAGGCGATCGGCGTCCGGAGCGAGAGCGACGCGTGCGGGGTGAGGACGGTGCCGCTCACGGCCGCGCTGCACACTGCTCCCTGACCCGGCGGCCGCTTTTCCGATCGGCGGAACGCAGCCGCACGACGAGGCGGACACCGGCGCGGTGCCCGCCTCGTTCGCGTTCGGCCCCTGTCGGGTGATGGACCGGGAGGGCGGACGGGGTTCCGCGACTGGCGCCACGGCGAGACGATGGCTTACGTTTCCGGCTTCGATCCCGACGACGGGCGCGGCCTCCGCGGGCGCGCACGAATGCATACCGACCGGCAAGGACACCCGACGATGGCCCAGGCACCCCGCGTCCGCTTCGCCCCCAGCCCCACCGGGTACCTGCACGTGGGCGGGGCGCGCACCGCGCTGTTCAACTGGCTGTACGCGAAGCAGACGGGCGGCGTCTTCGTGCTGCGCATCGAAGACACCGACCGCGAGCGCAGCACCGGCGAGTCCACGGCCACCATCCTGGACGGCATGGCGTGGCTGGGGCTGTCGTGGGACGAGGGCCCCGTGCACCAGGCGGACGGCCTGGAGCGCCACCGGGCCGACGCCGCGCGCATGCTGGCGGACGGCAGCGCCTACCGCTGCTTCTGCACGCCCCTGGTGCTGCAGGCCAAGCGCGATGCCATGAAGGACGAGTACCGCTACGACCGCACCTGCTACGGCGTCCCCGCGGACGAGTCCGCGCGCCGGGCGGCGGCGGGCGAGCCGTTCACGGTGCGGTTCCGGGTGCCCGGGGGCGCGACGGAGTGGGACGACGTGGTGCACGGTCCCACGCGCTTCGCCAACGAGAGCATCGAGGACTTCATCGTCCTGCGCACGGACGGCACGCCCATCTACAACCTGGCCGTGGTGTCCGACGACATCGACATGCGCATCACCCACGTCATCCGTGGCGACGACCACATCTCCAACACGCCCAAGCAGATCCTGCTGTACCAGGCGTTGGGGGCCGGCGTGCCCACCTTCGCCCACCTGCCCATGATCCTGGGGCCGGACGGGCGCAAGCTGTCCAAGCGGCGCAACGCCGTGGCGGTGGGCGACTACGCCGGCTCCGGCATCCTTCCCGCCGCCCTCGTGAACTTCCTCGCGCTCCTGGGATGGAACCCCGGCGACGAGCAGGAGGTGATGACCCTGGACGAGCTGGTGCAGCGCTTCAGCCTGGAGCGCATCAACAAGAAGGGCGCCGTGTTCGACACCGGCAAGCTGGAGTGGATGAACGGCCAGCACCTGGCCCGCACCCCCTCCGCCGACCTGCTTCCGCTCGTCGCCCCGCTGCTCGTCGGCGCGGGGCTTCTCACGGAAGCGGACGTCGACGCGCGGCGCGACTGGCTGCTGTGGCTGCTGGACCTGACCAAGGTGCGCGCCCGCACCGTGCCCGAGATCGCCGAGCAGGCCCGCGTCTTTCTGGCCGACCCGGCAGGGTACGACCCCGAGGTGGCGGCCAAGCAGTGGAAGGACCGGGAACAGGCGGCGTCCGTGCTGGACGCGGTGGCCGCGCGGCTGCGTACGGTGCAGCCGTGGGAGCCCGCGGGCATCGAGGCCGGGCTGCGGGAGGCGGCCGAGGCGGCCGGGCTCGGCTTCGGCAAGGTCGTGCACCCGCTGCGGCTGGCGTTGACGGGCGGAGGGGCCAGCCCGGGCATCGACCAGGTGGTTGCACTTCTGGGGCGCGAGGTTACGCTGCGACGCATCGAAGCCGCCAAGGCGTGGCTGGCGGCGGGCGCCTGACGCGCAAGATTCTTGTTGACATTCGTTTCCCGTCGTCTCACATTGGCCCCAGGGCGCGACTCGGGAGGCGGCGGTAGCGGCGTGCGGGGTTCCCGTGGCACATGGGCACCACCGCCGATCCGGGGGGTGACGAGGGGGGAGTCGCGCTGCCCAGCGCCGGTCCTCCCTTCCTTCCTTTCCAGATGTGCCCATTCGGGCGAGCAAACCCCCGGTAAGTCCCTTCGGGGGGAAACGTACCCACGACTCCGTGGGAGGGCACCATGCCGGAGCCTCTCAACAAGATCGAGCGACGCATCCTGAACTACCTGGTCGACTACCTGAAGGAGAACACGTACCAGCCCAGCATCCGCGAGATCGGCAAGCGGTTCGGGATCAAGTCGACCAAGACCGTTTCGGAGCACCTGCAGTCCCTCGCCGACAAGGGCCACATCGAGCGTGACGCCTCGCGCTCGCGCGGCGTCAAGATCCTGGGGATGAACCTGTCGCCCTCCGTGGTCAGCATCCCCTTCTACGGGAAGATCGCCGCCGGCAAGCCGTCCCTGCTTCGCGAGCACGTGCGCGACGAGTACGAGATGGACAAGCGGTTCGCCCCCTCGGCCGACGCCTTCTTCCTGCAGATCAAGGGCGAGAGCATGATGGGCGCCGGCATCCTGGACGGCGACCTGGTGCTCGTGGACCCGGTGGAGGCCGCCGACCTGGGCGACGGCGACGTGGTGGCGGTGCGCCTCGACGAGGACGCCACCGTCAAGCGCTACTTCTTGCGCGACGGCACCGTGGTGCTGGAGCCCGCCAACCCCGAGTTCCCGCCCATCGTGGTGGGGCACAAGGAGCCGCTGGAGGTGCTGGGCCGCGTGATCGGGCTGTTCCGCCAGCTCGGCGCCGCCATGAAGGCGCAGCCCGTCGGCGTCTGAGCGCCGTGCCGCAGCTAGAAGGGACCCCGGCGCCGCCGTGCGCCGGGGTCCCTTTGCGTATATCATCCATCCGGTCCGCCGCCCGTCGAAGCTCGCGCCCGCGTCGGCGGCGGCACGAGAGGGGTCGCGGACGAGACGGTCGCGCCGGATGGGCTTCTTCGGAGGGTGGGACGGGATGACGGATGCCGAGGGCGGGGCGGGGATGCCGGCCGCCGGCGCGGGGAGCGCCGAGGACGAGGGGTGGATGCGGGTCGCGCTCGAGGAAGCGGCCGCGGCACAGGCGTTGGGCGAGGTGCCCGTGGGCGCCGTCCTCGTCCGCGGCGGCGAGCTGGTGGCGCGCGGGCACAACCTGACGCACACGCTGCAGGACCCCAGCGCCCACGCCGAGATGGTGGCCATCCGCCGCGCGGCGCAGACCATCGGGCACTGGCGGCTGCTGGACTGCGCGCTCTACGTCACCCTGGAGCCGTGCACCATGTGCTCGGGGGCCATCGTCCTGGCCCGCATCCCCCGCCTGGTCTACGGCGCGCCGGACCCCAAGGCCGGCATGACGGGCTCGCTCGGAAACCTGGTCCAGCACCCGCGCCTCAACCACCGCGTCGATCTCGTCGGCGGAGTGCTGGAGCGCGAGTGCGGCGACGTGCTCCGCGCCTTCTTCCGCGCCCGCCGCCGCCGGCCGGAGCCCGACGCGCCGCAGGAGCCCCTCGAGTAGCGCCCCGCACGGCACTCCCCGAGCCCGCTCCTTCGAGACGGATTGTGCCTCCGCTGTCTTCGCTGAGGGTCCCGTGCCTCCCGTCCATCGCGATGCTCTCAACCGCTGGAGTCCGTTGATGGACTTCTTCTTGGATGCAGGCCACTTCAAGCACCTGCTCGCCGCGATCGTCCTGCGGTCGCGCATCGGCGACCTGGTGAGCACCCGGGTGGCGAGCCCCACGCTGCGGCTGGAAGCCAATCCTCTCGTCCGGCGGCGCCATCGCCGTGCACGGTGGCCTGTACGTCCGCCGGCTCTTCCGGCGACGCGCCCGTGTCCGGTGGAGAGCCCGAGCCGGCGATCGCTTCGGCCTGAATCGCTGCTTTCTCCGACACGCGCGGATCGGACGATTCGCGTCGGCGAATCCTGGTCGATGATCGGCGTCCGCGGCCGTCGACCCAGCCTTCCGAGGGCAGGGTAGCGGCCTTCCGCCGTGCGGTGGCGGGAGGCCCGTTTGTGCCTGTCCACCGCGTTGACACCGCCGTGCGGGCGGGGCTAAGTTTCCGCGTTCTCCACCCCCTGCCGCACACGCCCGCGCCCGCCGTGATGAGCGACTCCCAGCGAAGATCCGTGATGGACACCGCGGCCGTCGAGCGCGCCCTGGCGCGCATGGCGCGCGAGGTGGTGGAGCGCACGGGGGGCACCGAGCGGCTGGTGCTGGTGGGCATCCACCGGCGCGGCGTGGACCTGGCGCGGTGGCTGGCGGACGAGATCGGGCGGACGGAGGGCGTGCAGGTGCCCACGGGTTCGCTGGACATCACCCTGTACCGCGACGACCTGATGGTGGTGGGGCCGCGGCCGGTGGTGGGGCGCACCGAGCTGCCGGACGGCGGCATCGACGGGCAGCAGGTGGTGATCGTGGACGACGTGCTGTACACGGGCCGCACCGTGCGCGCGGCGCTGGACGAGCTGGCCGACTTCGGCCGCCCGCGCCGCATATTGCTCTGCGTGCTGGCGGACCGCGGCGGGCGCGAGCTTCCCATCCAGGCCGACATCGTGGGCGCACAGGTGCCGGTGCCGGAGGGGGGCCGCGTGGAGGTGCTGGTGCCGGGAACGGACGGAAGCCTGGGGGTGGAGGTGGTGGGAGGAAACGGCTGATGGCGCAGGCACCCGAGCAGACGGCGCCCGCGCTGGGCAAGGACCTGTTGGGGCTCGAAGAGTTGAGCCGCGGGCAGATCCTGTCCATCCTGGACACCGCCGAGCGCTTCAAGGAGATCTCGGTTCGCCCGGTGAAGAAGGTGCCGGCGCTGCGCAACCGCACCATCGTCAACGCCTTCTTCGAGAACAGCACGCGCACCCGCGTGTCGTTCGAGTTCGCCGAGAAGCGCATGGGCGCCGACACGGTGAGCATCAGCACCAGCGGCAGCTCGGTGCAGAAGGGCGAGACGCTGGTGGACACGGCGCGCAACCTGGAGGCGATGGGGATCGACATGGTGGTCATCCGCCACTCGTCGTCGGGCTCCGCGCGCTTCCTGGCCGAGCGCATCCCGAGCAACGTCATCAACGCGGGCGACGGCAAGCACGAGCACCCCACGCAGGGGCTGCTGGACCTGCTCACCATCCGCGACCACCGGGGCCGCATCGAGGGGCTGAAGGTGTGCATCGTGGGCGACGTGCTGCACTCGCGCGTGGCCCGCAGCAACATCCACGGCCTGAAGCGCCTGGGTGCGCAGGTGGCCGTCTGCGGCCCCGCCACGCTGCTGCCCGCCGCCGTCGCGGAGCTGGGCGTGACGGTGTTCCGGCGCATCGAGGAGGCGATCGAGTGGGCCGACGTGCTCAACGTGCTCCGCCTGCAGCTCGAGCGCATGAAGAGCGGCTTCATCCCCAGCCTGCGCGAGTACAACCGGGTGTTCGGCGTGACCCGCGCGCGCGTGGAGGCGGGGCCGCGCGACCTCCTCATCCTGCACCCCGGCCCCATGAACCGCGGCGTGGAGATCGACAGCGACGTGGCCGACGGGCCGCACTCCGTCATCCTGCAGCAGGTGACCAACGGCGTCGCGGTGCGGATGGCGGTGCTCTACCTCCTGTCCGGCGGGCGCGCGGAGCAGGCCGAGGCGGTGAAGCAGGGAGGCGACCCGTGAGCGCGCGTCCCGTCCTGATCCGTGGAGGCCGCGTCGTCGATCCGTCGCAGGGGATGGACGCCGTCGTGGACGTCCTGCTGGTGGACGGCATCGTCGCCCGCATCGGCGAAGGCCTCGACGCCTCCGCCGAGACGGAGGTCTTCGACGCGTCCGGCCTGGTGGTGACGCCGGGGCTGGTGGACGTGCACGTGCACCTGCGCGAGCCGGGCGGCGAGCACAAGGAAACCATCGAAAGCGGCGCGCGGGCGGCGGTGGCGGGGGGCTTCACCTCCGTCGTGGCGATGCCCAACACGGATCCGCCGATCGACTCGCCCGCCACCGTGGGGTACGTGCTCGCCGCCGGGCTGCGCGCGGGCCTGGCGCGCGTGTACCCCAGCGGGTGCATCACCCTGGGCCAGAAGGGCGAGCAGCTCACCGAGTTCGGCGAGCTGGCCGCGGCCGGCGCGGTCTGCGTGACGGACGACGGGCGCCCCGTGAGCAGTGCGGGCGTGATGCGCATGGCGCTGGAGTACGCGCTGACCTTCGACCTGCCCGTGGCCGTGCACTGCGAGGAGCTGACGCTCTCCCGCGGCGGCACCATGAACGAGGGCATCGTCGCCACGCGGCTGGGGCTGACCGGGGTCCCGAACGCCAGCGAGGACGTGATGATCGCCCGCGACCTGCTCCTCGCGCAGCTCACCGGTGGCCGCCTGCACGTGCAGCACGTAGCCACGCGCGGCGGGGTGGAGATGATCCGCGCGGCGAAGGCCCGGGGCGTGCGCGTGACGGCGGAGGCGTCGCCGCACCACTTCTCGCTGACGGACGAGGCGGTGGAGTGGTACCGCACGGACGCCAAGATGAACCCGCCCCTGCGCTCCGCCGCGGATCGGGATGCGGTGAGGGAAGGCGTGCGCGACGGCACGCTGGACGTGATCGCCACCGACCACGCGCCGCACCACTACGACGAGAAGGAGCAGGCCTTCGAGGACGCACCCAACGGCATCGTGGGGTTGGAGACGTCGTTCGGGGTGGCGTTTACGGAGTTGGTGGAGAAGGGCGTGATCGACCTGGCCACGCTGGTGGACCGCATGAGCTGCACCCCCGCGCGGGCCCTGGGCCTGCCCGGCGGCACGCTGCGCGCGGGCGCGCCGGCGGACGTGACGGTGATCGACACGCGGGCGGAGTGGACGGTGGACGCGGCGAAGTTCGTGTCGCTGAGCCGCAACACGCCCTTCGCGGGATGGACGCTGCACGGCAGGGCCGTGCGGACGATCGTGGGCGGAGCAACGGCATGGAGCGCGGAGGCGCGGTGAGCGGCATTGCACGGCGGATGAACGGCGCGCTGCGCCCCGACCCCAGGACGTACTGCGGCGCCGGCTTTCCCGGCCCGGCGGTCGCGGAGCTGGCGGACGGGCGCGAGATCACGGCCTGCTTCCTGGTCCACGACAAGCAGCGCAAGGAGACCAAGCACGCCAAGCCCTACCTGAACCTCGTCCTGGGCGACCGCACGGGCACCATCGAGGCGAAGGTGTGGGACGACGCGGAGCGCCTGGACCGCGAGTTCGGCCCCGACGACGTGGTCGGCGTCCGCGCGCGCGTCTCCGTCTACAACGAGCGCCTGCAGCTCACCGTCGTCACCATGCAGACGCTGGCGGTGACGGACGACGACCTGGAGCTGTTCCTGCCGTCCTCCCCGCGGGACCGCGGGCAGATGGGGCGCGAGCTGGACGCCCTGGTGGACTCCATCGCCGACCCCGCGCTCCGCACGCTCGTCGCCCGCTGCGTGGGGCGCAAGACGACGCTGGGCCGGCAGTACCGCATCCACCCTGCCGCCAAGCGCAACCACCACGCGTACCTGGGCGGGCTGATGGAGCACTCCATCTCGGTCGCCCGCAGCGCCGACCGGCTGGCGGCGCACTACCAGGAGCAGGGTGCCCGGCTGGACCGGGACGTGCTGGTGGCGGGGGCGCTGCTGCACGACGTGGGCAAGGTGCGCGAGCTGACGGCGCGGCGCACGTTCGGCTACACGGACGAGGGCCAGCTCCTGGGCCACATCCTGATCGGCCTGCAGCTCGTGGCGTCGGAGGCCGAGGCTGTGCCGGGGCTGGCGCCGGACGCGCTGCTGCACCTGCAGCACCTGATCGCCAGCCACCAGGGGCGCCACGAGTGGGCCAGCCCCAAGGTGCCGCAGACGCTGGAGGCGCTGATCCTGCATTACGCCGACGACCTGGACAGCAAGATGAATCCCGCCATCGCCGCGCTCTCGGGGGTGGACGCGGGCGGGTGGTCGTCGTACGATAAGAACCTGGAGCGGTCGCTCTTCCGCCCGCCCGCGTTTCCGCCCTCCGCCGAGGTGGAGCCCGTGGAGCCGGCGGAGGTGGCCCACGTGTTGATCGACCTGTTCCGTGGCTAGGCCGCGGCCCGCACCTCCCGAGGATGATCCCGGCATGAACTCTCCCGTCGACAACCGCTCCACCGTCCACGAGCTGATCGAGCAGCGCGAGCGGCTGCGGGGCTGGATCGCGAAGCTGGACGAGGTGCGCGGCGACGCCAACCAGCGTGTGGCCGAGCGCGTGCGCGGCGACTACGAGGCCCGCCTGCAGAGCGTGACCGAGGAGCTTTCCACGCACCGCGAGGAGCTGGAGCGCGACCTGGCGGCCCGCCAGGCGGACCTGAACGGCGCCGAGGAGCGCCGCGTGTCGGTGGGCGAGGCGCTGGACGAGGTGCGGCTGCGCCACCTGATCGGCGAGCTGGACGGCGGCGCGTGGGAAGAGGCCCGCCCCGACCTGGAGCGCGCGGTGGAGGAAGCCGACGCCGCCCTCGCCGCCACCCGCGCCGACGTGGACGACCTGGCGCACCTGGTCGAGGAGATCCGCAACGCCGACGAAGCCGCCGCGTCCGTGGCGGCGACGGCCGACGCGCGGGCCGAGGACCGCGCCGCGCCGGCGGAGGAAGCCCCCACGCCGGCCGACGCTGCGCCCGAATCTGAGCCACCCCCGGCCGAATCTCCGGCTTCTGCCCCTGTCGCGGAGGCGCCGACCGCCCCGGAGCCGGCCCACGCCGAATCGGACGCGGCGGAGGAGGAGCCCGTGGGCGACCCGTTCGGTGAGGACCTGCCCGTCTTCCCGCCCGCGGACGCGACGCCGGCGAGTCCCGCGGGCCGGGACCCCTTCGGCGACGAGTTCCCGGGCGGCGACGGGGCGGGGGACGACGACGACCTGCCCTGGCTGGAGACGCTGGAGCGCAAGACGGCCGAGTGGGAATCGGGCACCTCGTCCGAGAGCGGCCTGGAGTTCCTCGACCGCCTCTCGGGCGACAAGCCGCCAGCCGGGGACAGCGGGATCGCCGAGGACGACCTGGCCTTTCTGGAGGAGCTGGACCGCGCCATCGCCGGAAACCCGGGTGCGGCCACGCCCCCTTCCGCGCCGAAGGCGAGCGACCTGCCCACGCAACCCGCCGGCGCCGCCCCCGCGGGCCGCCTGATCTGCAAGGAGTGCGGCGCCCCCAACGAGCCCCACGCCTGGTACTGCGAGGTCTGCGGCTCAGAGCTGTAGGCGTCCGGCCATTTTCCAGGACAAGGAACCGAGCCTCGCTCTTCGGAGAGCGAGGCTCGGTTCGTATGGAGGAATCAACCTAAACACACGGCGTGCTTGTGTTTTCCTCCAATGCATGCGTATCTATTCACGTCCTGTCTTGCGCTCCTTTTAGGTTTATTTTTTAATGCGTTGGGCATAGGACGAAGCCGGCGTCTCGTCGCTCCTCCAAAACCCAGGCGCATCTCCTTTCTCACCCCATGCGGCTCGCTTGCGACCGGAAGGCTCAAGGAATCGGATGAATCCCATCACCTCCCTCTGCCTCGCGGCGGCATGCGTGGCACTCTCCGGGCACGGCCTCTCACCGGAGGCGGGCGACTTCCATGGACCACCCGCGCCGCCGCACGCCATATCAGATCCAACCGACCCGAAGGTCTCCGTCGCCCACTACGGCGCTGCCACCGGCGCGAGTGCCGACTCAAACACGGCAGCGATCAAACGGGCCATCGCACATGCCGATTCGGGTGCCCACGAGGTGTGGTTTCCGGCGGGAACGTACCAGGTGAACCCGTTCATCGAGCTACACGGCAACACGTTGGTGCACGGCGCCGGGCGCGACCTCGCCGTACTGGTCGATACCGCGAGCGGCTGGGAGACGGACGTCTTCCGAGTCTACTCGCAGTCAGGAATCACCGTCAGCGACCTTGGGTTCAAGGCCCTGCGTCCCACCCAGAACCAGTTCGCGGTTCACGCCTTTGGATCGCATTACATCATCTTCCGAAACAACCGCGCCACAGGCATTGGGCTGATCAAGACAAAGCAGGCGGAGAGATGCGAAACTCCGGATTCTGTCTCTCGGTTGGATTTTGAGGTTAACTGCATGTCGAGCGACATCCAGGTGCTCGACAGCCACGGGACAGGGCCAGGACAGGACAGAGGCCTCGGTTCAAACTTCGCAGTCCGCATCGAGTACAGCCGGGACGTCTTAATCGCGAGAGTCAGCGCGGAGCGGTACTGGGGCGGCTTCGCGCTCTCGGGTGGTGACAGCGATCGCGGGCACCTCTCCGATCGCCCTGGGTTCGACAGGAATGTCGCGGTCAATCAAACGTGGGTAAAAGACGTCACGATGGAATTTGATACCATCGTCGATACGAACACGGGCTTCTTCACATCGCGCAGCGAGTCCGTGGAGGTGCGATACGGCTATGCCGAGAAGTGCCTCGACATCTGCCTGGATGCGGAAGGCAGCACGAACGTCACGTACCACGACAATACGGCGCTGACGGCCTGGGGGGCGACCGCCGCAGCCTACTTCCGCAACCGGAACGTTCGCTTCTCGTGGAACACCCTCACGCAGAACGGCGCGCGACTTCCCGTAGCGAACTCGGTCTTCGCGCGGGTTCTGTTTCGTCTCAAGAATGATGGGGACACGAGCCCCGTATCACTCTGGCTCAGCCACAACACGCTGCAGTACACGGGAGCCGACAGCTTCGGAGAGGTCAACAAGGAAACCTCGACGGAGTTCTACCTGGCAAACAACACACTCACCAACACGCGGATACAGCTCGCGCTCAAACCTCCAGCCGGCTACACGGAGGTTACGGACAATGGTGTCGGCTTCACACGGCCGCTGCCCGCGGGCGATGCCGCGGTGGACGTGGGCGACAATCTCTCGGCGGGCCACTCCGGGACGTACATCGCGCGAAACGAGGTATACTCCAGCGTCGCACAGCTCGCCTCCTCGCCCGCGATCCTCGTGCACGAGCCTGGCCTGCCGCTCAACCAGGGCCGCATCGAGCAAAACAGGGTGCGGGGCTTTGCCAGGGCCGTGCAACTTGGAGGCGGCATGGCCTCGCCGCGCTTCGATTTGATCGGCAACGTGGCCCCGGATGGATCGATCGTGGACCTGACGGCGGCCGGAGCCTCACGCGCCGACGCCGACAGCACCGGGACCTGGCGCTCGTACCTGTCGTACTGGGCGGCCAGCCGGAGTGGACGCCCCGCCCAGGCACCACGGCGTGACATGCAGGTCGCGGGAATCGCCGGACAGGCTCCTGGAATGGAAGGGCTATGGGTGCAGCCATCGGTCGCGGAGGTCGGCACGGTGTGCTACCGCGTGCAGGCCGGCGGATCGTGGGGTGCGCTGCACTGCAACGTCGCCCCCCCGCGCAACATGATGCTGGCGCCGGCGCTCGCCGGAACGGGAACAGGATGCATCGGCACGACCTGCATCAGTGTCCTAGGCACGGGCGTACCCGCGAAGCCGATCCGCAGACTGCGGATCTACCTGATGTCGAACCCGCCCAACACGCACATTTGCTACCGCGTCTGGAGCGGCACCGGCTGGCTGCGTGAAGCCTGCGACGCCGCCAACGTCGGAGACAGGATCCACGACATCGAGGCAATCCGCATCCGGTACGTTCCCGCCGCATAGGCGGCTCCGCGCGGACGCGAACGGCCCACGGGGACGCCGGACGCACAAAGACCGAGGGCCCGCCGACGATGTCGGCGGGCCCTCGAATCCGGTGCTTGTCCGGAGGCTGCTTACGCGCTGAGCTTCTTCTTGAGGAACACGGTCAGCCGCGACTTGGCGCGGGCGGCCTTGTTCGGATGGATCAGGCGCTTGGAAGCCGCACGGTCGATCAGCGAGATCGCCTCCTGGAGCGCCGTGGCGCCCACGTCGGCCGAGTCGGCCTGACGGACCTTCTTGATGGCGGTGCGAAGACGCGAGCGCGCCTGGCGGTTGCGCTCCGCACGGACCGCGCTGGTCCGCATCCTCTTCTCGGCGGACTTGACGTTCGGCAAAGTAAGGCCTCCAGCGATTCGGTGCGGATGCACCGGAACAGGGGTGTCGGTGCTCGGAAATCCAGAAGCCCGAAACGTAGGGAAAGCCAGCCCCCGTGTCAAGTCTCTGCGGCGTGCCGCTTTGACATTCCCCCGCGCCGCCGCTAGGTTGCGCCTCCATGTCTCCCTTCGAATACCTGCTGCTGACCCTGCCGCTGCTGATCCTGTCGCTCACGGTGCACGAGTTCGGGCACGCGTGGGTGGCGCTGAAGCAGGGCGACGACACGGCATACCGGCTGGGCCGGGTGACGCTGAACCCGGCGGCCCACATCGACCCCATCGGCACCCTGCTGATGCCGATCATGGCGGCGCTCACGGGGGCGCCGCTGCTGGGATGGGCCAAGCCCGTGCCCGTCACCACGCGCAAGTTCCGCGACTTCCGGCGGGGCGATCTGCTGACCTCGGCGGCAGGCATCGCGGGCAACCTGATCCTGGTGCTGGTGTTCGCCGTGGTGGGCGAGGCGCTGGCGTTCGCGCTGCGGTCGGGGTTCGAGATCGGGCGGTCGCTGCAGATCGCGCTGCAGATGTGCCGCCTGGGGGGCGAGCTGAACGTGGCGCTCGCCCTCTTCAACCTGCTGCCCATCCCGCCGCTGGACGGCTCGCGCATCGTGGTGCACTACCTGTCCGCCCGCGCGGCCGAGGCGTACCGCGAGTTCTCCCGCTACGGGATGATGATCCTGTGGGGGCTGGTCATCTTCGGGGCGCTGGGCTTCATCTGGCCGCTCGCGCAGGGGGCGAACGACGCGGTGGTGGCGGTGGTGGACCTGCCCTTCGGGCTGCTGTGATCGCCGTCCTGGAGCCGCCCGCCGCGCGGGACCCGTACGAGGTGGACCTGGAGCGCTTCCACGGGCCGCTGGACCTGCTGCTGCACCTGATCCGCAACCAGGACATCGACGTCTTCGACATCCCCATCGCGCGGATCACGGAGCAGTTCCTGGCCGCCATCCGCGGGATGCAGCGGCTGGAGCTGGAGCGGGCGGGTGAGTTCCTGGAGATGGCGGCGACGCTCATCCGCATCAAGGCGCAGATGCTCTTTCCCCGGCACGACGACGGGGAGGACGAGGAGGACCCGCGCGCCGAGCTGGTGCGCCGCCTGCTGGAGTACGAGCACTTCCGCGAGGCGGCCCGGCTGCTGGAGCGGGCCGAGCGCGAGCGCTCGCGCCTGTTCGCCCGCGGCTTCGTGGAGGTTCGCCCCCCGGTTCCGGCGGCCGACCTGCCGCTGCACACGGAGTGGGGCGAGGTGTGGGCCGCGGCGGCGGCGCTGGCGGCGCGCCTGGCCGAGCCGGAGCCCGGCTACCGCTTCCGCGGGCGCCTGGTGCGGCTGGAGGAGAAGATGGAGCTGATCCGCGACGCGCTCTCGGCCGCCAAGCGCGTGGAGTACGCGGCGCTGGTGCGGCCCTGGGGCACGCGCATGCACGCGGTGGCGACGGTGCTGGCCTGCCTGGAGATGGCCAAGCGCAACGCCGTGCGGCTGCGGCAATCGGGCCCCTTCGCCGGGCTCTGGATCTACCGCGCGGCCGAAGGGGAGTAGCGTGCGGGTGAGCCGCATGGTCGAGGCGCTGCTCTTCGCCAGCCAGTCCCCCCTTTCGGCCGCCGACCTGGCGCGCGCCGAGGAGGGGTTGGACGAGGAGCGCGTGGAGGAGGCCGTGGCCGAGCTTCGCGCCGAGTACGAGCGCGAGCAGCGGGCCTTCGGCGTCTTCGAGGTGGCCGGCGGCTGGCAGCTTCTCACGCGCCCCGAGTACGCGCCCGTGCTGGAGCGCTTCGACACGGTGCCCTCCGCGACCCGGTTGTCGGCCCCGGCGCTGGAGACGCTGGCCATCGTGGCGTACCGCCAGCCCGTGGGGCGCGCGGAGATCGAGGAGATCCGGGGCGTCGGCGCCGGGGGCGTGCTCAAGACGCTCCAGGAGCGCGGCCTGGTGGAAGTCGTCGGCCGGGGGGAGGGGCTCGGCCGCCCGCTGCTGTACGGCACCACGCCCTTCTTTCTGCAGCACTTCGGCTTCCGCTTCCTGGACGACCTTCCCCGGTCCGAGGAGCTGCCCGTGGTGCTGGCCCAGCGGGACCGCGACACGACCGAACAGGAGGCGAAAGCCCATGCCCCGTAGATCCGACGACCGACCGTCC
Source organism: Gemmatimonadota bacterium (assembly GCA_028287185.1). GTDB lineage: Bacteria > Gemmatimonadota > Gemmatimonadetes > Longimicrobiales > Longimicrobiaceae > JAQBQD01. The sequence continues at coordinate 193,846 of JAQBQD010000043.1, forward strand.
GCCCCGCGCGCCGGCGACCTCCGCCTCCAGGCCTACCTGGCCCGCGCCGGTGTGGCCTCGCGCCGCGCCAGCGAGGAGCTGATCGCCCAGGGCCGCGTGGAGGTGAACGGCGCGACCGTCACCGCGCCCGGCACCAAGGTGCGCCCCGGCCACGACAAGGTGGCCGTGGACGGCGACCCCGTGGAGCAGGTGGGGATCACCTGGCTGGCGCTCCACAAGCCGCGCGGCTACGTGACCGCCCGCAACGACCCGTACGGCCGCAAGACCATCTACGAGCTGATTCCCGAGAAGTACCACTCGCTCTTCCACGTGGGCCGGCTGGACCGCGACAGCGAGGGCATCCTGCTGCTCACCAACGACGGCGAGACGGCCAACCGCATGCTGCACCCCAGCTTCGGCACCAGCAAGGAGTACATGGTGGACGTGGAGGGCCAGCCGCCCTCCGAGGTGGTCGCCCACCTTCTGCGGGGCGTGGAGCTGGACGACGGGGTGGCGAAGGCCGAGGAGGTGCAGCGCCTGCACCAGACGGGCGACAACCTGCACCGCCTGCGCATCGTGCTGAAGGAGGGCAAGAAGCGCGAGATCCGCCGGATGATGGACGCCCTGGGCCACCCCGTGCACCGCCTGGTGCGCCGCCGCTTCGGGCCGGTGGAGCTGGGTGAGCTGCCCGCGGGCAAGTTCCGCATCGTGGCCCCCAGCGAGCTGCGCAGCCTGGACCCCGACGCGAGGCGCAAGCCGCGGAAGACGACCACCGCCGACGCGCTGGAGGCCCCGGCCGCGAAGAAGCTCCGCGCTGGCGGCGACGCCCCGCCGCGGCGCTCGCTGGAGAAGCCGCCCCGCTCCGCCGACTGGCGCGTCCGGCCCAAGCGCGAGGACGCCGTCGAGGCGCCGAAGCACGCGCCCCGCGCCTCCGCCGAGCCCACGGGCCGCGCAGCGGGCAGCCGCACGGGCCCGGCGTGGAAGGGCGCGCGTCCCGGCGGCTCGGGCAAGGGCGCCTTCCAGGCCCCGCGCACCGTGGCCGGCGGCGGGTTCGGAAAGCTGCCGCCGAAGGGGGCGGAGAAGGACGCCGAGCGCCCCGCGCGGAAGAGCCGCGACGAGGTCGAGGATTCGCCGTCCAGGGCGGCCCCCGCTCCGCGCGCATCCGTGCCCAGGGCGAAGGGAAAGTACAGCCCGGCGGATCGTACGCGCCGCGACGAGTCCACCGACCGTCCCACGCGCCCCGTGCGCTCCGAAGGCGGCGAGCGTCCCCCGCGGCGCAGCGATTCCGCCCGTCCCACGCGGCCGTCGACGACCCCGAAGGACCGGCCGGCGCGCGGCAGGTGGGTGGAGCCGGAGGGCGGCAGCCGCGCGGAGGCTCCGGCGCGCACCCCGCGTCCCCCGCGCGGCGACCGTCCCGAGCGCGGCGGCATCGGCAGCGGAAACGAGCGCCCGAAGCGCACGGCGCGCCCCGGCGGCGCGAAGGCCGGCCGTCCGGCCCGCTCCTCGGATCGCACCGATCGCACCGATCGCCCGTCCCTTCCGCCGGCGGACGATCGTGGAGACCGCACGGAGAAGCCGACCGTGGGGGAGCGCGTCGCGAAGGCGGCGTGGCCCACCACTGAGCGGTCGGAGCGCCGTCCATCCACCGGCAAGCCGGCACGCGCTGCGGCGGGGGATCGCACGGAGCGGCCGACGAGGACCGGCGACGGGGAGCGCTCCGATCGTCCCGCGCGTCCGTCCACGGGCGAGCGCCCGCGGGGGAAGGCGGCAGGGGCGCGGCCTTCGAAGTTCGGCCGGGACGACGGCGGTCGGCCTCCGCGGCGCCCGGCCGGCTCCGGCCCCGCGCGTGGCGGCCCGCGCTTCCCGCGGCGGGAGGACGGGGCGGACGAGCGCGGATCGGCTCCGGGCCGCAGCCCTCGCCCGACGGACGGCGATGAGGCGCCGCGCAGGTCCGTGCCCACGCGCGCTCCCCGGCCGACGGACGGGGAAGAGGCGCCGCGCAGGTCCGCGCCGGCGCGCTCGGGCCCCAAGGCGGGCGGCGCTCCGCGGAAGGGCGCGGGTCC
>JAQBQD010000055.1 GCA_028287185.1 Gemmatimonadota bacterium
CGGTGACCGGCGCGGAGGTGGCGGCGGCGCTCGCCGGGCTCCCGGCCTGGATCCGCCCCGTGGCCGTCGAGCTGCGCGCGGACGCCGAGCGCCTCTCGCGCGACCGGCTGGGGCGCCAGGCGGTGCGCTTCGGCCGCGGCGAGGTGGCCGAGGTGCGCATCACCCAGCGGCCCGCCGCCCCCGTGGAGGCCGCATGAGCGACGCGACCCTGGCCCCGACGTCCGGGCCCGACGCGGTGCCCGTGAAGGCCGCCCCGGCGCCGGCCAGCAGCTACCTGCAGCACCTGCCCGCCATCTACCAGCTCAACGCGGGCGAGCAGCCCAACTTCCTGGGCCGCTTCCTGCTGGCCTTCGAGGAGGTCCTGACGGGCGCGCCCGACGGAGGAGGAGGAGGGCTGGAGGGGCGCATCGCCGGCCTGCGCACCCTCTTCGATCCCGAGGTGGTGCCCGCCGACTTCATGGAATGGCTGGCCGGCTGGGTGGCGCTGGGGCTGCGCTCCGACCTGGGCCTCGAGGAGCGCCGCGCCTTCCTGCGCAGCGCCGTGCCCCTGTACCGGCGCCGCGGCACCAAGCTGGGGCTGGAGAGCGCCATCCGCATCCACACGCAGTACGCCCACGCCGCGCCCGGCGGGCCGCCCGCGCCGGCCGAGGCGCAGCCCGAGGTGACGGTGGAGGAGGCCGCCCCCGAGATGCGGGTGGGCGAGCGGACCCGGGTCGGAGAGACCACCGTCATCGGCGGGGGGCCCCCGCACTTCTTCCGGGTCCGCATCTGGGACCCGTGCCTGGACGCCGCCTCGCTGCGCCGCACGCGCGAGGTGGTGGCCGCCGTCATCGAGCTGGAGAAGCCCGCGCACACCGTATACACGCTGCAGGTGGAGGGGCCGACGATGCAGATCGGCGTCCGCTCCACCGTCGGCAGGGACACCCTGATCACCCGCGAGATCGCCCGCCCCGCATCCACGAGGACCGCCCATGGCTAACCCGACCGCCCGCCTGCGCTTCTTCGACCACCAGCTCCTGTCCGTGCAGGAGTTCACCGACGAGCAGGCGTACCACATGGAGATGCGGCAGCTCCACAACAAGCTGCTGCACACCTGGGGCGTGGCCGACGGCCTGGAGCTGCGCTACTCGCCCGACACCCAGCAGCTCACGGTGGAGGAGGGCACCGCCTACGACGCCGAAGGGCACGAGATCGTCCTTCCCGGCGAGCAGAGCGTGGACCTCAGCCCCTTCGTGGGCAAGACGGTCTACATCACCGTCGCCTTCCGCGAGGACCCGGGCGGCCCCATCTCCGACGGGGTGAGCGACGAGTTCGGGCGGTGGATTCCCGCGCCCCTCATCGAGCGTAGCGAGAACCCGCCCGACAACGCCGGGCTGCAGCTCGTGCTGGGCCGCGTCTGGGTGACGAAGGAGGGAGCACCGAAGACGGACAACGGCGACGGGAACTACCTCCGCCGCAACGCCGGCAGCAAGGCGGGCGACCTCCAGGTTCGCGCCCTCACCCTCACCAGCACCGGCAGCCCGGACCAGTGGCCGCGCCTCTTCGCCTCCGGACCCGTCACGGCTGAGCTCCACGGCCACTTCGTCGCCGACGGCGACATGCGCGTGGCCGGCCAGGTCGCGTCCGCGTCCGTCACGACCAGGCACCTCCACGTGGACGGCGCCCCGCAGGACTCAACGGGCGGCGGGCTCACCATCGGGCCGGCCGAGGGGGCGGGGCTGCGCCTGGGATATGCGGCGGACCACGCCTGGATCCAGGCGGGCGGCGGCCAGTCCCTGCGCCTGAACGATGCCGGCGGCGACGTGCTGGTGGCCCCCGCCGGAAACGGAAGCCTGGGCGTGGGGACGACCGCGGCCACCCACCGCCTGCACGTGTCCGGCGACGACGCGGTGGCGCTCTTCGAGTCGCGCGGCAGCATGGCGTTCCTGCGCCTGGCCACCCGCGAGGGGCAGGACAACCGGGTGGAGCTGGCCAACCGCGGCGGCGGCCGCCTCTCGCTGTGGACGGCGGGCGGCGGCGACGTGCTCAACATCACCCGCGACGGCCGCATCGGGATCGGCACCGAGTATCCCTCGAAGCGCTTCCACGTGCGCGCCGACGACGCGGTCGCGCTCTTCGAGTCCATCGGCCCCGAGGCGTTCGTCAGCATCGCCAGCCGCGAGGGCATGGAGAACCACGTGGCGGTGGCCAACCGCCCCGGCGGCCGCCTGGCGCTCTGGACGGCGGGGGGCGGCGACGCCCTGACGGTGGCCCGAGACGGGTTCGTGGGCCTGGGCACGGCCACGCCCCAGGCCCGCCTGCACGTGGTGGGCGACCTGCTGGTGGAGGGCGAGATCCGCGCCTCGTCCGGCACCACGGTCCCCGTCCTCGCGGGGGGCTCCGGAGCCGCGGGCGGCGGGGGCAAGTGGCAGGACGTGTCGCTGGGCATCGGCTACGCCGGCTCCGTGGGCGTGGGCACGCTCACGCCCGAGGCCCGCCTCCAGGTGGTGCACAGCCCGCAGGACTCCAACGGCAACGCCCTGGTGATCGGGCCCACGAGCGGCGCCAACCTGCGCATGGGCTACGCCGACGGGTACTCGTGGATCCAGTCCCACGGCAGCCGGCCGCTGCGCATCAACGACATCGGCAACGACGTGGTGCTGGCGGCCTCCAGCGCCGGCAAGGTGGGCGTCGGCACGGCCAGTCCCCAGGCGCGCCTGCACGTGGTGGGCGACCTGCTGGTGGACGGCGAGATCCGCAGCACCCGGCCCATCGCCGGCGCGGCACCCGGGCAGCCCTCCGCCCCCGGCGCGCCGTCGCCGTGGCAGGCGGCGGCGGACGGCGCTCTCTCCACGGCCGCGCCCAGCGTGCACGTGGCGGGGCACCTGTCGGCCGGGCCGTACAGCGCCGGCGTGGCGCAGGGCCGCATCGAGGCCTCGGGATCGACGGCCGAGCTCACGCTGATGGACCGCAGGCAGCAGGGGTTCGCCGGCCAGGCGGGCGACCGCTTCGTGTGGTACAACGACACGCGCCGCCTGCGCCTCTACACCGACGCCGTGGGCGACCTGCTGTCGATCGACCCGCACGGCAACACCGGCATCGGCACGAACGCTCCGACCGGCCGCCTGCACGTGGCGGGAGACCTGGTGGTGGATGGCGAGATCCGCGCGGCGCGGGGCATCGCCGGGGCGGCGCCGGGCTCCGCGCCTCCGGCCCCCACCTCGCCGTGGGTGGGCATCGGCGGCGGCATCTCGTACCGCGAGGGGCGGGTGGCGATCGGCACGGACAAGGTGCCGCAGCAGCTCACCATCACGGACGGCATCGGCTTCGCCAACCAGAACGCGGCCGACAAGAAGCTCTGGTCGCCCGCGGACGGCATGCTGCGCTGGCAGACCCACAACGCGGCCGGCGAGCACTCGTTCGAGGTGGGCCACCAGGGCGACCCGGCGGCCGTGCGCCTCAGCACGTCCGGGAACTCCTGGCTCAACGGCGGGAACGTCGGCGTGGGGACCAACGCCCCCGCGGCGCGCCTGCACGTGGCCGGCGACCTGGTGGTGGACGGCGAGATCCGCGCGGCGAAAGGGGTCGCGGGATCGGCGCCGGCTGCCGCCCCGGCGGGCGGGGCGGCGTCGCAGTGGGCGGACGGCGGAGGCGGCAGCATCAGCTTCGTGCGCGGCCCCGTGGGCATCGGCACGGCCGCGCCCAGCCACGCCTTCCACGTGCGCGCGGACGGCGCGGTGGGGCTCTTCGAGTCGTCCAGCGACAACGCCTTCCTGCGCGTCGCCGCCAAGGACGGCATCGACAACCGCGTGGAGCTGGCCAACCGCGGCGGCGGCCGCCTGGCCCTGTGGGTGGCCGGCGCGGGCGACGCCTTCAACATCACGCGCGACGGCAAGGTGGGCGTGGGCACGCCGGCCCCCACCGCGCCGCTGCACGTGGTGGCGGCGGACGCCCCCCTCAAGATCGAGGCGCCGGGCGACGGCGTGCGGATGCTCTTCACCAAGGAGGGCGGCCAGTCCAACTGGGACATGGGCGTGGGCGGCGGCCGCACCGCGGGGCACCGCGACTTCTGGCTCGGCGACGGGCGGGCCGTGCACTTCATGGTGCAGGACGGCACCGGGCGCGTGGGCCTGGGCACCCCCAACCCGCAGGCGCGCCTGCACGTGGCCGGCGACCTGGTGGTGGACGGCAAGATCACCTCCGCCGCGGGAGCGGCCGTGGTGCAGGCGGGCACGCCCTCGCCCTGGGTGGGCGTCGCCGGCGGCATCGCCTACAAGGACGGCCGGGTGGCGATCGGCACCGACAAGATGCAGCAGCAGCTCAACATCACGGACGGCATCGGCTTCGCCAACCAGAACGCGGCGGACAAGAAGCTCTGGTCGCCCGCCGACGGCATGCTGCGCTGGCAGACCCACAACTCGGCCGGCGAGCACTCGTTCGAGATCGGCCACCAGGGCGACCCGGCGGCCGTGCGCCTCAGCACGGCGGGGAACTCGTGGCTGGTCGGCGGGCCCGTGGGCATCGGCACCAACGCCCCCACCCACGTGCTGCACGTGCGAACGGACGGCGCCGTGGGCCTCTTCGAGTCCACCAGCGACAACGCCTTCCTGCGCGTAGCGACCAAGGACGGCATCGACAACCGGGTGGAGCTGTGCAACCGCGGCGGCGGGCGCCTGGCGCTCTGGGTGGCCGGCGCCAGCGACGCGTTCAACGTGCTGCGCGACGGCCGCGTGGGCATCGCCACCACCACGCCCGAGGCCAAGCTGCAGGTCATCAACGGCCCGCAGGACTCCGGCGGCAACACCCTGATCCTGGGACCCACCAACGCATCCAACCTGCGCCTGGGATACAACACCGAGTACTCGTGGGTGCAGTCGCACGGCAGCAAGCCGCTGCGCATCAACGAGCTGGGCAACGACGTGGTGATCAACCGCGGCGGCGGACGCACGGGCATCGGCATCGACCCCGCGGTGCAGTTCCACGTCGCCACCCGCATCGCGGTCGGCCCCCTGCCCCGCGCCGGCGACATCGTGGGCCGCATCGAGGCGTCGGGCTCCGGCGCCGAGATCAGCTTCGCGCGGCGCACGCTGCCGGCCAACCAGGACATGAACGCGCTCGCGGCCGGCGACCGCTACGTGTGGTACAACCAGGACGGCAACGCGCGCCTGTGGACGGAGGCGGTGGGCGACATCGTCACCATCACGCCGAAGGGCGACATGGACGTGAACAACCTGAGGATCCGCAGCGGCGCCAAGCCGGGCTACGTCTACGACCACTTCGTGAACATGGCGGGCGACGAGGTGGAGCAGGGCGACGTGGTCATCATCGGCGAGAGCGACGCCACCCGCTTCTGGGCCACGGGCAACACCATCCCCATCCCCGAGGTGGACCTGTGCGACCGCGCCTACGACACCCGCGTCTGCGGGATCGTGGACAGCGTCACCCGCGGCGGCGACCTGCCCCACGCCGAGGCGCAGGAGTCGCCCAAGCCCAAGCGCGGAAAGAAGAAGGCGACCGAGGGCGAGGCCGGGCACCCGCTGCAGGACCTGGCCGGCGACGACGACGCGGGCGACGGCTCCACCTCGGTGGGCGAGGGCCAGCTCGGCCGCATGGTGACGCTGGGCGCCTACGCGCACTGCAAGGTGGATGCGGACATCGCCCCCATCCGCGCCGGCGACCTGCTCACCACCAGTCCCACCAAGGGCCACGCGCAGAAGGTGCTGGACCGCGGCCAGGCCGGCGGCACCATCATCGGCAAGGCGCTGGGGTCGCTGTCCTCGGGCCGCGGGAAGATCCCCGTGATGGTGCTGATGCAGTAGCTTTCGGCAGACGATCCTCGCCCGCCCGTCCGCGCTGGACGGGTGGGCGTGCGCGACCACCCACCCGTTGCAGGAGAGAGCAGGATGAACGAGCAGTTGCAGGCCCGGCTCGACGAGCTGAAGAGCGACTTCGTGGCCGGCCAGGCCCGCCTGGCCGAGCTGGACCGCCAGCAGGCCGCGCTCCGCGAGACCCTGCTGCGCATCAGCGGCGCCATCCAGGTCATCGAGGAGCTGCAGGCCGATTCCGGCGCCGCCCCCGCCGCCGAGCCCCAGCTCCAGGCCACGGACTGACGCCGAACCCCGGCCTCGGCCGGGGCGTCCAACGACGGCGAGCGGGGCGGCACCCGGTGGATGGGTGCCGCCCCGCTGTCGTTCTCCTCGGAATCAGGGCATCCGGACCGCCGGCGGCCGCGACGTCCTGTTCGCCGGACGACGGGCGACGGGAAAGAGGCCTGGCCGTTCAGCCCGGCGCCCGGCCCCATGCCTGGACGACGCGCGCCACGCCCGCCAGCGTCGTCGGGTCCTCGGCGAAGGCGTGGAGGTCGGCGACGATTCGGTCCACCTCCGCGGCGGATGCCAGGCCGTCGGCCACCACCGCGGCCGCTACGTTCTGCATGGTGAGCGGGTTCACCCGCTTCACCTCGCCCGTGGTGCCCATCGGCTGCACGACGGCGGCGCCCACCTGCCCCAGGCCGGCGGCGGCGAGCATCCGCGGCAGCCGCGGGCCGATCCCGGGATCGCCTCCCCGCCCGCGCACCACGGCGCAGTACAGCTCGACGAACCGGTCGAACGACTCCGTCGGCGGATGGGCGAAGTAGCCTGCGAAGTCGGTGTCCTCCACGACCACGATGCCGCCGGGGCGCAGGTGCGCGCGGAAGGCATCCACCGCAGCGGCGGGATCGGAGAGGTGCGACAGGACGAAGCGCGCGTACACCACGTCGAACGGCTCGTCCGCCAGGGTCCGCAGGTCCGCCGCGCGGAACTCCACGTTCGCCGCGCCCCGCTCCGCGGCCTCGGCGCGGGCCAGGTCCACCTTCGCGGCGTCCACGTCCACCCCCACGACGCGGCCGGACGGGCCGACGCGCGCGGCCAGGTCCAGCGTCACGTCGCCGCCGCCGCAACCCACGTCCAGGCACGACATTCCGGCGCCGATGCCCACGCGGTCGAACAGCGCCAGCGTCGTGGGCCGCATCACGCGGGCAAGCACACGCAGCCGCTCCCGCCCCTCGCTGCCGCCCCGCAGGGCATACCGCACCGCCTCCGTCATCGCCTCTCCACCCTACGCGTCACCGGTATCGGCCGCCCCCTCCGGAACCCACGACGAAGCCCACCGCCGTGACATCGACCGGCCGAGCGACCGACGTTCCCCCCTCCCGCCCCACCCGTCAATCCAGATACCCCGCCTCCGCCCCGTCCTCCAGCAGCTCCGCCGTCAGCGTGTCCGCCGCCTCCACCGGCGGCAGCACGGGGCGGGCGCTCGAGATCTCGCCCCAGCGGGTGAACACGTCGCCCATCCAGTCGTAGATGGTTCGCAGCGAGCCCGACAGGCGGTCCATGGAGGCGCGCCGCTGCTCCAGGGGAAGCGAGAGCGCGGCGCGGATCTGCAGCCCGAATCCCTCGGGGTCGTAGGGGTTGATGAGAACCGCGTCCTCCATCTCCTCGGCCGCTCCGGCGAAGAGCGACAGGACGAGAACGCCCTTCCGGTCCACCTGGCTGGCCACGAACTCCTTGGCCACCAGGTTCATCCCGTCCGCCAGCGAGCTCACGATGCACGCATCGGCCATGCGGTACAGGATGGCCAGGCGGTCCGAGGGCAGCGACTGCTTGATGAGGTGGATGGGGCGCCACGTCGGGGTGCCGAAGCGGTCGTTGATCTGCCACACCTGCCGGTCCACCTTCTGGTCCAGGTCGTCGTACGCCTCGATGTCGCTGCGGCTGGGGACGGCCACCTGGATGAAGGTGAAGCGCTCGCGGAACTCGGGGTAGCGCTCCCACAGGAACTCCAGCGCCTTGAACTTCTCGGGCAGGCCCTTGGAGTAGTCCATGCGGTCCACCCCGATCCCCACCATCTCGCCGTTGGGGGCGTAGCGCTGCCGCAGCCGGGCCATCTGCTCCTCCCCCCCCGGCGCCGTGGCCGCGTCGCGGTACTGCTTCACGTCGATGGAGATGGGGAAGGCGCCCACGTGGCAGACGTGGCCGTCCAGCGTCGCCGTCTTCGCGTCCCAGTCCACCTCCGCCCCCGCCAGCCGCCGCGCGCAGCGCAGGAAGTTGTCCGCGAAGGTGGGCAGGTGGAAGCCCATCAGGTCGTTGGCCAGCAGGCCCCGCAGCAGGTGCTCCGCCTGGGGGGACAGGCGGAAGACGTCGAACGGGGGCCAGGGGATGTGCCAGAAGTGCGCGAGGGTGATGTCGGGCCGGCGCGCGCGGATCATGTGCGGCGCCAGCGCCAGGTGGTAGTCCTGCACCCACACCGCCGCCGCCTTGCCCCGCACCTCGTCCACCACCGCCTCGGCGAAGCGCTGGTTCACGCGGCGGTAGCGCTCCCAGTAGCGGTTGCGGACGCGGGTGAGGTCGGGGCGCAGGTGGCAGAGCGGCCACAGGAACTGGTTGGCGAAGCCCAGGTAGTAGCGGTGGATGTCGTGGTGGGTGAGCCAGATGCGGTGCAGCGTGTAGCGCGGGTCCTCGGGGGGCACGCGCACCCGGTTGTCGCGGTCCACCACGTTGGCGTCGGCCTCGCCGCTGCCCCACGCCACCCAGGTGCCGCCCAGCGCCTGCATCAGCGGGTCCAGCGCGCTCGTCAGCCCGCCGGCGGGGCGGCGCACCTCGATCTCGCCCACCTCCTCCGACCAGCGGTGCTCGTACGGCTCGCGGTTCGACACCACCACCAGTCGGCGGCTGTCGAAGAGGCGGCGGTACAGGGGCTCCATCTCCTCCGGGTGGATCGGCATCGGGGCTGGGATCGGGGTGAGGTTCGCGCGGAGGGACGCGCCCGCGGTACGGAGCGTGCTACAGGCGGAACCGCTTGCGGCCCGCCCGGGCCGCGTCGTCGGCCAGGCCGGCCACCTCCGCCCGCAGCCCGCCCAGCCGGCGGGCGGCGCCACGCCCCATCTCGGCCGCCGCCTGGCCTACCAGGGCCGCCGTCGAGCGGCGCCGGGGGGCCAGCGCCAGCGCCAGGCCCGCGCCCAGCACGGCACCGCACACCAGGCCGCTGACGAGGTTGAAGCGCTTTCCCTGGTCGTCGTAGTACATGGGGGGATTCCGGGAAACGGATGGATGGGCGGGCGGGGCCGTGCCCCCGCGAAAAGCAACGGCCGTGCCAGGGCCGTGCCACGCGCGCGACCCGTTTTCGGGGCCGGGAGCCGACTTGCGGCGTCCGCGCGCGCAGGTATAGTTTACCCGTTACGCCGCCCCGCGCGAGAACCCGGTTCCCGCCGTCGCATCCGCGGCAGGTCGATCCTGATTCAGGAGGCATTCCGGATGTCGGACTCCAGCAAGACGGTCCTCCTCGTGGAGGACAACGAAGACAACCGGACCGTCTACAGGACGATCCTGGAGCACTTCGGGTACACGGTCATCGAAGCGCGCAACGGGGAGGACGGCATCCGCATGGCCCGCGAGGACCACCCCAACCTGATCCTGATGGACATCTCCATCCCCATCATCGACGGGTGGGAGGCCACCAAGATCCTGAAGGGCGACGAGGCCACCCGCGCCATCCCCATCATCGCGCTCACCGCCCACGCCCTGGCGACGGACCGCGCCAAGGCCACCGAGGTGGGCTGCGACGGCTACCTGGCCAAGCCGTGCGAGCCGCGGCGCGTGGTGGCCGAGGTCGAGAAGTTCATCGGCGCGGGGCGGGAGGTCAAGGCTTGAGCGAAGCGGAGGCCGCCGCGCCGTCCCCCACGCGCATCCTGGTCGTCGACGACCATCCGGACAACGTCGAGATCCTGGATGCGCGCCTGTCTTCGCGCGGCTACAAGGTGGAGACCGCCACCAACGGGCAGGAAGCGCTGGACCGGGTGCTGGCCGACCCCCCGCACCTGATCCTGTGCGACGTGATGATGCCGGTGATGGACGGCTACGAGGTGAGCCGCCGCATCAAGTCCGACGAGTCGCTGCCTTTCATCCCCATCATCCTGGTCACCGCGCGCGACAGCACGGCGGACAAGGTGGAGGGCCTGGAGGCGGGCGCCGACGACTACCTCACCAAGCCCATCAACTTCCCCGAGCTGGAGGCGCGCGTCCGCTCCATGCTGCGCATCAAGCGCCTGCAGGACGAGCTGGACGAGAAGAACCGCGAGCTGGAGGTGGCCAACAAGCGCCTGCGCAAGCTGTCCATCACGGACGGCCTGACGGAGCTGTTCAACCACCGCCACGTGCAGACCCTGCTGCACGACGAGTTCGAGCGCAGCCACCGCAGCGGCGAGCTGATCGCCGTCGCCATGCTCGACCTGGACCGCTTCAAGAACGTCAACGACACCTACGGCCACCCCACGGGCGACGTCATCCTCTACGAGACCGCCCACATCCTGCGCGACACGGCGCGAGAGGTGGACATGGTGGGGCGCTACGGCGGCGAGGAGTTCATCGTCATCCTGCCCAGCACCGACGAGGAGGAGGCCGCCCGCTTCGCCGAGCGCATCCGCCACGCCGTGGAGGCGCACGAGTACCGCGACGAGGCCACCCTGGTGCGCATGACGGTTTCCTGCGGCGTGGCCTCGTTCCCCGCCCCGGGCGTGGACAGCCCCGAGGCCCTGCTGAAGCGCGCCGACGAGGCGCTGTACGCCGCCAAGACGGGCGGCCGCAACCGCGTGGTGCGCGCCACGGAGATGCCCTCCCCCCCATGACCGCCGGTCCGGACGCGGCCGCCCGCGCCGCGGAGCTGCGCGCCCTGCTGGAGCGCGCGGGCCACCAGTACCACGTGCTGGACGCTCCCACCCTCGCCGACCGCGAGTACGATCTCCTGTTCCGCGAGCTGAGGGAGATCGAGGAGGCGCGCCCCGAGCTGCGCACCCCCGACTCGCCCACCCTGCGCGTCGGTGCCGAGCCCGCCAGCCGCCTGGAGAAGACGCCGCACCTGGCGCCCATGCTGTCGCTGGACAACGCCTTCGGCCCCGAAGAGCTGGTGGCGTGGGAGACGCGCAACGCCCGCATCGCCGACGAGGTGCTCACCGCCGGCTACGTGGTGGAGCCCAAGATCGACGGCCTCGCCATCGCGCTGACCTACCGGGACGGCGTCTTCGTGAAGGGCGCCACGCGGGGCAACGGCACCATCGGAGAGGACGTCACGCGCAACCTGCGCACCATCCGCCAGGTGCCGCTCCGCCTCCGCGACGGCGGTCCCACGCCCCCCCCGCTGATGGAGGTGCGCGGCGAGGTGTACCTGCCCTTCTCCGGCTTCGAGGCGCTCAACGCCGGCCGCGCCGCCGAGGGGCTCGCCACCTTCGCCAACCCCCGCAACTCCGCCGCCGGATCGCTCCGCCAGCTCGACCCGGGCATCACCGCCCAGCGGCCGCTGCGCTTCTTCGCCTACGCGGTGGAGACGGGCTCGGGCGAGCCCCCGTTCGCGTCGCAGTGGGACCTGCTGCAGGCGCTGAAGGCGTGGGGCTTTCCCGTGAACGGGTTCGCGCGGGTGTGCGCGGGGATGGAGGGCGTGCTGGCGTTCGTGCGCGAGTTCGAGGGCACGCGCGGCACGCTGGACTACGAGGTGGACGGCGCGGTGGTGAAGGTGAACCCGCTGCGGCTGCACACCGAGCTGGGCGTGGTGGGCGGGCGCGAGCCGCGCTGGGCCACCGCCTACAAGTACGCGCCGGACCTGGTGGAGACCACGCTGCTGGATATCCGCGTGAACGTGGGCCGCACGGGGGCGCTCAACCCGTACGCGGTGCTGGAGCCGGTGGAGGTGGGCGGCGTGGTGGTGAAGCTTTCCACGCTGCACAACGAGGAGGACATCCGCCGCAAGGACGTACGCGTGGGCGAGCGCGTGCTCGTCAAACGCGCCGGCGAGGTGATCCCCCAGGTGGTCGGCCCCGTGCTGGCGGAGGGCCAGGAGCGCGGCCCCGTCTACTGCATCCCGGACCACTGCCCCACCTGCCATACGCCCGTCGAGCGGCCCGAGGGCGAGGCGATGGTGTACTGCCCCAACAGCGCCTGCCCGGCGCGCATCTACTGGGGCGTGGTGCACTTCGCCTCCCGCGGCGCCATGGACATCCGTGGCCTGGGCGAGCGCACCATCGCCACCCTGCTCACGACGCCGCGGGCCGACGATGAAGCGTCGGCTGAAGGCGCGGCATCGGCAAACGGCTCGGTCGAGGTTGGCGCTTCCGCGGATCCCGTCGGCAGCTCCGACGAGCAGGCATCGACGGACGCGGCGGAAGTGCCCGCGCCGGTAGAGAAGCCGGCGGACTCAGCCGAGGTTGCCGCGGGCTCGGCTGAATCCACCGCGCCGTCGGTCGATTCGGTCGATTCGGTCGATTCCGATGATGCGGACGGCTCTGCCGATGCACAGCCTGTCGATGCGATCGCGGCGGGCGGAGCGGAAGACGGGGCGGACGGATCGACCGATGACCTGGTGGTGAACGCGGCGCCGGGGCAGAGGATGCTGGTGGAGGACGTCGGCGACCTGTATCGTCTCACGGAAGCCGATCTGCTGCGCTTGGAGGGGTTCAAGGAGAAGTCCGCGCAGAACCTGCTGGCGGGCATCGAGGCATCGAAGCAGCAGGGGCTGGCGCGGGTGCTCTTCGGCCTGGGCGTTCGCCACGTGGGAGAGATCGGGGCGCAGACGCTGGCGCGCCACTTCGGCGGCATGGAGCGGCTGATGGCGGCCGGCGCGGACGAGATGGCTGCCGTGCACGGCATCGGGCAGATCATGGCGCAGGCCCTCCGCGCCTGGTTCGACGAGCCGCGCAACGTGCAGGTGGTGCAGAAGCTTCGCGCCGCCGGCGTGGTGATGACCGAGGATCAGCCCGAGCCGGCGACGGGCCCCTTCTCCGGCCGCACCTTCGTCATCACGGGCACCCTGCCGACGCTGTCGCGTGCGGACGCCACGAAGGTGATCGAGCAGGCGGGCGGGCGGGTCGCGGGCAGTGTCACGGGGAAGACGGACTTCCTGGTCGCCGGCGCCGACGCCGGCTCCAAGCAGGCCAGGGCGCGCGAGCTGGGCGTCGTGGAGCTGGACGAGCCCCGGCTCCTCGAGCTGGCCGGCGGCTCGGTCGAGGCGGTCGACGCCGCCGTGGCGAAGCCCGCGAAGCCGCCGAAGGAGCCCAAGCCGCCGAAGGAGCCGAAGGCCGCGAAGGAGCCCAAGCCGCGGAAGTCCGCGAAGGGCTCCGAGCCCGCCGCGGGC
The DNA here is from genome assembly GCA_028287185.1 of Gemmatimonadota bacterium. Lineage (GTDB taxonomy): Bacteria > Gemmatimonadota > Gemmatimonadetes > Longimicrobiales > Longimicrobiaceae > JAQBQD01. Next base: position 13,138 of record JAQBQD010000055.1, read on the forward strand.
GACGGCGAGCAGGACGAATCCACCGAAGCACCCCCCGCCGCGGACGCCGCGGCGGAACCCACCCTGGACCTCTGACCTGCCATGACCGCCACGGCGACCCGCTTTCTGCACGTTCCCGCGGAGCTCCTTTCCTCGGTGCGCCGCGCGCTCACCGGCGACCGCGACCCGCTGGAGGCCGTGACGCTGCTGCGCGAGGTGGGGTACGAGGTGGGCGGATCGGTGTACGGCGACCTGTGGGCCCACGTCTCGCACGAGAACGGCGGAGCGCACGCCCTGGCGGTGCCCACCGACCGCTTCTGGGAAAGCGCCAGCGGCTACTTCGAGCGCCTGGGATGGGGCCGCCTGGAGCACAGCCGGCCGCACCCGGGCCTGGGGGCGCTGGACCTGCTGGACTGGATGGAGCAGGGCAGCGACGGGGGCCCCGCCGGCTGCCACATCTCCACCGGCCTGTTCACCGACCTGCTGGTGCGCCTGGCCGACGGCGCGCCCGTGGTGGTGATGGAGGTGCCGGGCGCCGGCGGCGGCTCGCGGCTGCTCTTCGGGAGCGAGGAGGCGCTGGGTGCCGTGTACGCGGCCATCCAGGCCGGCGCCACCCCCGACGAGGCCGTCGCCCGCCTGGGCTGAGGGCCGCCGCACGGCACACGGCCCGCCGCGGCGGGCCGTTTTGCGTTCATGGAGGATTGGAAGATGGCGCGGAGCATGGCCTTCGACTTCGGAGAGCGGCGCATCGGCGTGGCCGTCTCGGACCCCACGCGGACCATCGCGACCCCGCTGGCCACCCTGGCCCGCCGCCCCGGCAAGCGCCCGCCGTGGCCCGAGATCGGCAGGCTGGTGGGCGAGCAGGAGGTGGACGAGTGCGTGGTGGGTCTGCCCCTGGGCCTGGACGGCGACGAGGGCCCCTGGGCCGCCGAGGTGCGCGAGTTCGGCGCCGAGCTGGAGCGGCGCACCGGGCTGCCCGTGCGCTGGGTGGACGAACGCATGACCTCCGTGCTGGCCGAGCGCGCCATCCGCGAGCTGGGCCTCAAGCGCAGCGACCGCCGCGACAAGGAGCGCGTGGACGCCGCCGCCGCCGCCATCATCCTGGAAGGCTGGCTCACCCGCCGCCGCCGTGAAGCGCAGGAGGCCGCCGATGCCTGATCGCCCGTCCGAAGAGCGCGGTCCGTTGATTCGTCCGGTCCACGGCATCTTCCACCGTCCTGGGATGCGACCGACGCGCGGCCTTCTCCGCACCGCCGTCCTCGCCGCCGCGCTCGCGGGAGCCGCGGCATGCGGCGGGAATCCCAAGGGCGTGCCGATCCGCGTCACCGTGCCCCCGCGTGCCGGCCTGGCGACGGCGGCGGACTCGCTGGCCGCGCACGGCATCATCGGCTCGACCGCGATGTTCAAGCTGTACGGGCGCGTGAACGGCGGCGGCAAGGGCATCAAGCCGGGCATCTACGAGTTCCGGCGCGGCGACGCCTTCGCCGACATCGTTCGCCGGCTGGAGCGCGGCGACGTGGTGAAGATCCGCTGGGTGATCCCCGAGGGATGGACGCTCCCGCAGGTGGCCGCGCGCCTGGCGAAGCAGACGGGCCTGCCCCCCGACTCCGTGCTCCGCGTGCTCGCGGACCCGACCGCACCGGCGAAGTACGGCGTGCCCGGGCCCACGCTGGAAGGCTACCTGTACCCGGCGACGTACGTCTACCCGCTCGGGACGCCGCTTCCGAAGCTGATCGGCGCGATGACGGACCGCTACAGGGCGGCCTGGACGCCCGCGATGCGGGCCAAGCTGGCGGAGTCGGGGATGAGCGAGCGCGACGCCGTGGCGCTGGCCTCCATCGTGGAGAAGGAGGCCAAGGTGTGGACGGAGCGGCCCGTGATCTCCGCCGTCTACCACAACCGGCTGACGGTGGGGATGCGCCTGCAGGCCGATCCCACCGTGCAGTACGCGCTGGGCCGCCACACGGCGCGCCTGCTGTACGGCGAGATCCGCGACGTGGCCGGCAACCCGTACAACACCTACACCCACGCGGGCCTGCCGCCGGGCCCCATCGCCTCGCCCAGCAAGGGCGCCATCGAGGCCGCCCTGAACCCGTCGGCGGACGACTACCTGTACTTCGTCGCCCGCTCCAACGGCACGCACGTCTTCACCCGCTCGCTGGCCGAGCACAACACCGCGAAGCTGGCCGCGAAGCGCGAGACGGCCGCCGCCGCGCAGGCGACGCCGCCGTGAGCAGGCATCCGGATCTCGCCTCGCGCCTGGCGCTGATCGTCGTCACGGACGAGCGCCTGCCGCCCGGCCGCGACCTCGTCGACATCGTCCGCGCGGCCCTCCGTGGAGGAGCGCGGGCGATCCAGCTCCGCGACAAGGCGCGCACCCCGCGCGCGAGCGTCGCCATCGCCCGCGCGCTGCTCGCCGAGACGCGCGCCGCGGGGGCGCTGCTGTTCGTGAACGACCGGGTGGACGTGGCGCTCGCCGCCGGCGCCGACGGCGCGCACCTGGGCGACGACGACCTTCCGCTGGCCGCCGCCCGCCGCATCGTGCCCCCGGGCTTCCTGCTCGGCCGCTCCGCCAGCACGCCCGAGCTGGCGATGGACGCCGAGCTGGAGGGCGCCGACTACGTGGGCGTGGGTCCAATCCACGCCACCGCCACGAAGCTGGACGCCGGCGATGCCGTCGGCACCGCGCGTATCGCCGCAGTGGCACGCTCCGTCCGCATCCCCATCGTCGGCATCGGCGGCATCACGGCCGGGAACGCGCCCGCCGTCATCACCGCGGGCGCCGCTGGCATCGCCGTCGTCAGCGCCGTGATGTCTGCGAGCGATCCCGAGGCCGCCACCCGTCAATTGCTCGTCAGCGTCCAGTCCAGCGTTTTACTCTAATTGACAGAGACATACCCAGCATGGTTAGCCTACGTAGACTACTGACACATGGGTACTTTCCCAAAGAGCTCCCCCCCGTCTTTACGACGGAATCCTTTGGTATTGCTGTCACAGACCCGAGCGCTAAACTCCCCGAGTCGTTCTCCAAGCTGCCGGCGGACGCCCGCCTCGCAACCCACAATATAGCGCGGGTCGGAACGTTACGGCGAACACTCGGAATACCTAATCCCGTGTTATTCTATCGCTTAGCAATAACTATTGCAGAGAGATGGGCTGAGATTTCGCCTCACTATCGGAGGTCGGAACTCGCATTGAGTAGTCCGAAACATAACAATTTCCCATGGGGACGCGCTATCCTCACACCGCGGGTGGACATCAGGTTCGCTCGTGCGAGTTCTCACGCAACAGTGCGGTATCTTCTTAAAGCCGACATATCCCGCTTTTATCACTCGATTTACACCCATAGTATTCCATGGGCACTCCATGGGAAAGCTTGGTCAAAAATTAGGAAAAATCGCTTCGGCCCAGCGATGGGAAATGAACTAGACAAATCGTCGCGGAATGCGCAGGGGGGACAGACACTTGGCATTCCGATCGGCCCAGATACGTCATTGGCAATTGCTGATCTGATTCTTTCTGCGGTGGATGAACAATTTTGCAGAGAATGTCCTCGGTTATCTGGATTCCGAATGTGGGACGAATATGAGCTCGGATTTTCTACCCGTTCGGAAGCAGAAGCAGGATTGGCGATTCTGCAAGAAGTACTCGGTGAGATGGAATTGGCCTTAAATTCCTCTAAGACTCGGATAATTGACTTGCCCCAACCGTTTGAAGCAAGATGGGTCTCGGAGATTAGAAACTACCCGTTCCGCCAATCCGCCCAAGGCCAAGCAAGCGATATCGTCGGATTCTTCGATCGTGTATTCGAAAACGCTAGGCTGTTTCCTACCGAGTCCGTCGTGGGGTATGCCGTCCAGCGTCTCTCGGGTGTCGAAATCCTGACGGGCAATTGGAGCCTCGTGCACGACATCCTTATACAAGCTATAATCGCCGAACCCGGGACGTTCCAATTTGTTCTACCGACAATGGTCAGGGCGAGGCAGCGTGGCCTGCCAATTCAAACGACCAAGCTTTGCGATGCGATAAACTTGACGATTCGATCTCATGCTCCGCTCGGACACGGTAGTGAGGTGGCTTGGGCATTATGGGCAACCTTGGCCTTCCAACTTCACATTGATGCCGATTCCGCCCAAGCCATATCACGTATGTCGGATTCGTTTGTAGCACTTTTAGCCCTTGATGCAGATGCAAACGGCTTAATCCATACCGGTCTAAATACCGAATGGTGGGCAAGTCTGATGCGGTCTGACGAGCTCTACCAAAACCAGTGGCTATTGGCATACGAGGCAAATGTGAAGGGTTGGTTGCCGGGGGAACTCGGAAAGGACCATGTCCAAAACGACGCAAATTTCGGTTTTTTAAAGACAATGGGTGTTTCGTTCTATGAGTCAAACAGGCGCCTTCGGGTTATGAATGACGGGTACCAACCGCAGGGCTGAGTCCTGACGACAGCCAGTTTTCGATCCGCAGAACAGTTCAACCTGCAGCTGAACGCCGAGTCGATTGCGGCCCCGAATCCAAGCCGCTGCCTTTGCTGAAAAATTCCAGGTGGAACCAGTCGTGAGAGTGTTCTCCGAAGAGTTCCAAGCTGCTTACACCGCCGTCACCAGCAGAACGCTCGCCTGCACCGCCAGCTCCCCGTCCGCGATGACGTCGCAGAGAAAGTGCACGTCCCCGTCCATCTCCAGGCGCCACAGGTAGTACCATGCGTAGAGCGAGCTTGCGGCGAGGACCGCGAACGCAGGCGGGAGCAGTCCCGCCAGCGGGGCCGCGAGCAGCATCGCGCCGAGCAGCGCATTCGCCGCATGCAGCAGCCGCAGCGTTCGCGCGCGTCCGAGCACCACCGGAACCGTCCGCAGCCCGTTCAGCCGGTCGCCCGCCTCGTCGCGAACGTCGAAGACCAGCACGTTGATCCACCACCGGGCGAACATGAACACTCCCGCGCCGAGCATCGCGCGCGCGTCGCCCACGGGCCCCGGCGCGGCGACGAGCAGCAACGCCGGCGCGGCGCCCAGGGTCGCCGCGACGTAAACGTTCTTGAGGACGAAAACCTCCTTCACCCGCGCGAATCCCACCCGCCGCGCAATGGATGGCGGCATGATGCGGAAGGTGTAGAGCAGCACTGCCGCGAGCGGAAGCAGCGCCACGGCCACGCTCCACGCCCCCCGCATGGCTGCCAGAGCCACCGCCAGCACATACGCCACCCCAGCCGACGCCCACAGGAGGCGCAGGTAGCGCCGCGAGAAGCCGGCGCGCGAGGCGTGCGTCACCGCGTCCGCCGCGTGGTCGGCCGCCCGGTCCAGCGTGTAGACGGAGTAGAACACCAGCCCGACGATGGCCGGCGACACCGGCTCCACCGGCACGCGCGCCAGCACCTGCACCATCCAGGTCGCCGCCGCCGTGCTGAGCGCCAGGACCGCGTTCGCACGCGCGAGCCCCAGCAGGGCGCGTCGAACACCGTCCCCCGCCCGCGCCCAGGCCGTCATGGCGGCGGCACTCCTCGCGCTCACCACGACCGCTCATCCCCGCGCGAGCGGATGCACATCTTCACCTCATGGCCGGGGATTGCGTCGGAAGTCCACGGACGTTGGAGCAACGAGGGGGGTCGAGCCGGCCCGAGGCCGACGGCACCCACCGAAGATAGGCTCCTGCCGTCCCATCGACCGCACCAATTTACGCCAGCGGCCTCCCGACCGCCGACCGCGCGTCCCACCCCCGACGCGGTCCAGGCCGGTAGTCTGCGAACGCAAGCTTCGTGTGGTCGTCCGCGAATGCATACGTCCGTGCAAAATCGAGCGAATGTCTCCACTCCGGGACGAAGAAGGGCCCACCGTCGCCGGTGAGCCCCCGTCGTCCCGCATCGAACCCTGCACCTCGATCCGCTCGATCGAGCCGTCCGTCAGTCGTCCCGCCCCGCAAGCTGGTACTTCACCAGCATGCGGTGGATGGTCTTGCGATCGATGCCCGCCGTGCGCGCGGCCTGGCTGATGTTGCCGCCGTGGCGCTGCAGCAGGTCGCGCAGGTACTCCTTCTCGAAGACGGAGATCGCGTCCGACTTGGCGTCGTGGAAGGGCTGGTCGGCGTTGAAGTGCAGCGCCGGGCGGCCATTGCCCGAGTGGCGCACCGTCAGCTCGTCGGGGATGTCCACCGGCGCGATCTCCTGACCGGGCAGGCACATGGAGACGATGCGCTCCACCACGTTCTGCAGCTCGCGCACGTTGCCGGGAAACGGGTACTCCGTCAGCACGCGCAGGGCGTCCGGGGTGAAGCGGAGCTGGCCGCGCTCGTACTCCTGCGAGTAGCGCTTCAAGAAATGCTGCGCCAGCGCGGGGATGTCCTCGCGGCGGTCGCGCAGGGGGGGCAGGCGCAGCGGCACCACGTTCAGGCGGTACAGCAGGTCCTGGCGAAGCTGGCCCTCGCGCACCGCCGTGTCGGGGTCGCGGTTGGTGGCCGACACCCAGCGCACGTCGATGGGGATCTCCGCGTCGCCGCCCACGCGGCGGATCTTGCGCTCCTGCACCACCCGGAGAAGCTTGGCCTGGAGATCCATGCTCATCTCCGAGATCTCGTCCAGAAAGAACGTGCCCCCGGCCGCCTGCTCCAGCAGCCCGCGCCGCAGCACGTCGGCCCCGGTGAACGAGCCCTTCTCGTGGCCGAACAGCTCGCTTTCCAGCAGGTGGTCGGGCAGCGCCGCGCAGTTGATGGCGATGAACGGGCGCGACGCACGGCGGCCGTTGGCGTGGATCGCGCGGGCGATCAGCTCCTTGCCCGTGCCGCTCTCGCCCGAGATCATCACGTTGGCGTCGGTCGGCGCCACGCGGCTGATCATCGAGAAGATCTTCTGGATGGCCTCGCTGGTGCCGATGATGTTCTCGAAGCTGTACTGCTTCTTGAGCTGGTCGCGCAGGTGGGCGTTGTCGCGCACCAGGCGCACCTGCTGGGCCGCGCGCCCGATCAGGATGCGGAGCTGCGTGGCGGTGAAGGGCTTGGGAATGTAGTCGTATGCGCCGGCGCGGATGGCCTCCACGCTGCTGTCCACCGTGGCGAAGCCGGTGATCATCACCACAAGCGTCTCCGGGGCCAGGCGCTTCACCTCCTTCAGCAGCGCCAGCCCGTCCATGTCCGGCAGCATCAGGTCCGTCAGCACGATGTCCGGATGGTGGCGGCGCAGGCTGTCCAGCGCGTTCCGCCCCCGTCCCTCCGTGAACACCGTATATCCTTCGCTGGAAAGGATCTGCCCGCAGCTCTTCACCAGCAGCTCCTCGTCGTCGACGATGAGGACGGTGATGGGCACGGTGGCTTCCGCGGACTCGCTCATGGGAAGGTTGGGCGGGGATGGTGTGCGGCAGGGAGCCCCGAAATGACGGTTCAGGACAATACAAGAGTATACGGGAAACGCCAGAGTCCTGCAACATGGCGAAACGGGAGCGTGCCCGCTGCTTTCCTCCGCGCTTCCGCCGCCCTCCGCGCACCCGGCCGCCGCCGCGCGAGCAGGTGCCGGCGCGCCGGTTCGGAATCAGATACGATCCGAAACCCTTGCCGCGTCGTCGACCCCGGCGGCACCGGAAGCCGCGGATGGCGGATGGGACGCCCCCGGCACGCGCGGAAGCTTTGCGCGCGCGGGATGCGGCGGGTAAGATTGGGGACTCGTCCACGGGGTTCCCTCCGCACGCCTCCGCCTCCATCCGCTGCCGCCGCCAATGCCCGAGCTTCACGCGCTGCCCGCGACCGAGCTGGAGCGCTTCCTGGAGCGCCACAAGGCCTCCGCGGACATCGGCGACGTCAACTTCGCCGCGCAGCTCCGCGAGATCCTGCAGAAGGCCGGCGAGCTGGTGCCGTCCGAGTCCGGCTCCATCCTGCTGGACGACCCACGCGGCAAGCGCCCCCAGCGCGATCTCAACGAGCTGTGCTTCGTCGCCGCGTTCGGCGGCTCGTCCGCCGGCCTCCCGGGGCGCCGCATCGGCGCCGGTCAGGGCATCGTGGGCCAGGTGTACCGCACCGGCGAGCCGCACCTGTCGCGCGACGTGCACCACGACCGCGCCTTCCTGACGAAGGTGGACGAGGAGACGGGGCACCGCACGCGCAGCATCGTGGCCGTGCCCATCTCCATCGGCAGCACGGTGTGCGGCGTCATCGAGCTCATCAATCGCCTCGACGGGCAGCCCTTCACCGCGCGCGATCTGCTGCTGCTCCAGATCTTCGCCGGGTACACCTCGTCCGCGCTGCAGAACGCGCTCGATGCCCGCCGCGCCGCCGAGCTGGCCCGCCGCGACGACCTGACGGGCCTGGCGAACGACCGCTGGCTGCATCAGCGCCTGGTGCAGATCCTGGCTGACGCCGACGCCGGCGGTCGGGAATGCGCCGTGGTCTTCCTCGACTTGGACGGCTTCAAGGCCGTCAACGACACGCATGGCCACCTGGCCGGCAGCCAGGTGCTGCGCGAGGTGGGCTTCGTCCTGCGCCGCGTGGTAGCCCGCGACGAAGCTGTCCTATCCCGCTATGGCGGCGACGAGTTCGTCGTCGGCCTTCCGGAAACCACGCTCTCTCAAGCAGTCGACACCGCGCAGGCGATCCGCGCCGCCATCTGCGACACCGTGTTTCTCGATCGCGACTACGGCGAGGGACTGCGCGCCCTGCACCTGCGCGGCGCCATTTCCGCGTCCGTCGGCGTCGCGAGCCATGTGCCCGCCGCCGGTGGCACCCCCGCCCGCGTCGCCGAGACCACCCTCCTCCGCCGCGCCGACGCCGCCATGTACGAGGCGAAGGCGCGGGGAAAGAACCAGGTCGTCTCCGCGGGCGAGATGACGCCGGCTCCTATTGCACCGCCGTCCGCGTAGGCAGAACCCCGCCCATTGTTCTATGCACTCGATCTTCAAGGACGACCTCGTCGCGGCGCCCAGCTCCGTGACGCAGAGGGGAACGGCGGCCGCGCGCCCTGCTGACCGTCGCGCTACCGGGCCGAGTTCGACCGGTCCCACCGACGTCCATCGCGCCTCGCCGACCGACAGGCCGTCGGGTTCCGACGAGGTCTCCGGACGCACGAACGCCCGTCCCCTCGCTGGATCCGCGAGGGAACGGGCGTTCGTGAAGGTGTAGACCGGCGGCGCCGTACTCTCCCACCGGGTGGCCCCGGCAGTACCATCCGCGCAGCGGGGCTTAACTTCCGAGTTCGGGATGGGATCGGGTGATCCCCCGCGCTCTAGCCACCGGCCATACGTGTATTG
>JAQBQD010000077.1 GCA_028287185.1 Gemmatimonadota bacterium
GGGACGCGCGGCGGGGCGCGCCGCGTTCGGCCCCCGGGGGCACGCCCTGCTGCGCCGCGCGGGCCTCGTGGAGCGGATGGGGCTGTACGGCCTGGCGATGATGGCGCACCTGCGGAAGCCCGCCGGATGAGCGCGGCCGCGGGGCGGATGGCTCCCTCCGGCGACGCTTTCCCCGAGGCGCCCGCGCGTGCGCCGTCGCGGTCGCTGGCCCGCCGGATCTTCGCGGGCACGGGGACGATCACCGTCGCCAGCGCCCTGGTGAGCGCGACGTCGCTGCTCACCGCGCCGCTGCTCACGGCGCTGCTGGGGCCCGCGTCGTACGGCACGGCGGCGCTGGTGGGCACGCTGACGACGCTCGTCGGGACCTTCGCCCTGCTGGGCATCGACCTGTCGTACGCGCGCTACTTCTTCGGCGGCGTCTCGCAGGACGGGACGGCGGTGGAGCGGCTCTGCTGGCGCTTCGTGATCGTGTCGTCGTCCGTGCTCTCGGCCGCGGGCGTCCTGGTCTGGGTCTACGTCGTCGCGCCCCGCACCGGCACGGGGCCCGCGCTGGGCGTCCTGGTCGGCGCGACGGGCATGCTGACCGTGGTGAGCACCATGGCGCAGGCCCGCGCCCGGCTGCGCGGGCGGTACGTGCGGCTGGCCGTCGCCATCGTCGCCGCGGGCGCCGCGCAGGTCGCCGCCGGGGTCGCGCTGTCGTACACGTGGCGGCGCGACGCGTGGCCGCTGCTCGTGGGGACGGTCGTGGGGCTGGCGGTCACCATCGCCGTCACGGGCACGCCCTCCCCCCGCGAGCTGGCCCGGCCCTCGGGGCTGGACGGGGCGCAGCGCTGGAGCATCGTGCGGCTGGGCATTCCCGGGGTGGGCTCCGCGCTCATGTACTGGATGCTGTCCTCGGCCGACCGGTGGCTGCTTTCGATGCACGCCCCGCAGGACGTGGTGGGGAGCTATGCCTTCGGCAGCAGCATCGGCACCATCGGCCTCATGCTGAACAGCGCCGTGCTGATGGTGTGGTTTCCCGAGGCGGCGCGCGTCTTCGAGCAGGAGCGGGCCACCAGCGCCGCCGACCTGGGCCGCCTGTGGACGCGGATGGTGACGCTGCTGGGCATCGCCTGGCTGGCGGTGGCCATGTCGGGCGGCGACATCCTCCGGCTGCTGGCGGACCGCCGCTTCCACGCGGCGGCCGCGTTCATCCCCTGGTTCGCGGGGGCGATGTTCTTCTACGGGGTGTCGATCCTCGCGGCCACGGGCATCGTGCTCATGCGGCGGACGCCGCTGCAGGCCATGTGGTGGGGGGTGGCGACGGGGGTCAGCCTGGGCCTGAACGTGCTGTTGATCCCCCGCTTCGGCGCGCTGGCGGCGGCGGTGGACATGTGCGCGGCCTTCCTGGTGGTGGCGCTGGGCTGCCTCTGGTCGTCGGAGCGGCTCCTTCCGCTGCGCATCGGCTGGGGAGTGCTCCTTCCGGCCCTGGCCGGGATCGCGGCCGTGGGCGTGGCGGGGGCGGGGGCGTGGCATCCCATGCCGCTGGTGAGCCTGGGGTTCAAGCTGCCGGTGGGGATGGCCGTGGCGGCCCTCTGCGTCCGCGTGGTGGCGCCGGACTGGTTCACCCGCGCGCTGGCGCCGGCACGGGCCGTGTGGGTGCGGAGGTGACGGCGGACGGCCCGCCGGAGCGGCCTTCCGCCGGCCTCGCGGCCCGGGCGGCGGCGGGGTGGAACGGGTTCTGGTCCCGCCTGGAGGGGCCGGAGCTGGACGCGCCGCCCTGGCACAGCCACTACCTCACCTCGCGGCTCATCCCGCCCGTGATGCGCCGGCTGGGCGGGCACCTGCAGGGACGGGTGCTGGACATCGGCGCGGGAACGGGGTACGCCAGGCGCTTCCTCGACCCGTCCACCACCTACGTGCCCACCGACCTCCCGTCGGGGCGCGACGCGGAGGATCCCTCCATCGCGGCGCGGGGGGAGCGGCCCCGGGTGCTCTGCTCCGGCTACGACCTTCCCTTCCGGGAAGGGTCGTTCGAGGGGGCGACGGTGCTGATGGTGCTGGAGCACGCCGAGCGGCCGGACCGCATCCTCGCGGAGGCCTTCCGGGTGCTGGCGCCGGGGGGGCGCCTGATGGTGTCCGTCCCCTTCGCGTTCCCCGTGCACGGCTTTCCCCACGACTTCCGCCGCTGGACGGCGGCGGGGCTGGGGGTGGAGCTGGAGCGCGCCGGCTTCCGGGTCGTCGAGACGGCCTCCATCGGCGGCTTCGTGGCCACGCTGGTGCTGAACTGGGGCTTCTCGGTGCGCTTCCACGCCGCCGCGCGCCCCCGGCACCGCGCCGTGCCGCACCTGGTCTCGGCCATCGCGCCGCTCCGCCTGCTGGGCCAGCTCGTGGCGAACGGGGTTGCTCTGGCGTTGGGGCCGCTGGACCGCAGCGAGGCGCTTCCGCTGGCGGTGGCGGCCGTGGGGGAGAAGCCCGCGGCGGCGGACTGAGGCGCGGCGCGGACCGGGCGTCCCGCGCGGGAGGAGGCGGGGCGACGTGGAGCGCCGTTCCCGCTCGGCCGGCCGCACGTTCGAAGGAAGGCCTTCTTCCGATACGGAGCGCGGGCGCGGAACGGAGGTATCCGCGCGGCGACGCGGGACCGTGAGGGCACACACCGGGCGGAGGACGCCCGCACACCACGCGAGAGAGACGGCACCATGGCAGGAAGCTTGGTTCCCGGGGCGCTGCGGAGCGCGATCCGGAATGGCCTGGGGGCGCTGGGGTACCAGGTGGTGCGGGCGGCGGCGCATGCGCCGGGGGTGCCCACGGACATCGCCCGCGACGCGCGCTTCCTGGCCCTCCTGGAGCGCTGCCGGCCCTTCACCATGACCTCGGTGGAGCGGATGTACGCGCTGTACCAGGCCGTCGGCCACGTGAGCCGGGCGGGGATCGCCGGCGCCGTGGTGGAGTGCGGCGTGTGGCGGGGCGGCAGCGCCATGCTCTGCGCGCTGGCGCTGCTGGAGGGGGGCGACACGGAGCGCGACCTCTACCTGTACGACACCTTCGAGGGGATGGCGAAGCCCGACGAGCGCGACGTGAGCCACGAGGGCGAGGTGGCGCTCGAGACCTGGAGCCGAAGCCCCGCCGAGGACGGGGGATGGTGCTACTCGCCCATCGACGAGGTGCGGCGCAACCTGCTGGGCACCGGGTACCCCGAGGCGCGCCTGCACTTCGTGAAGGGGAAGGTGGAGGACACCCTCCCGGGGACCATCCCCGCCGGCGTCGCGCTGCTGCGCCTGGACACCGACTGGTACGCCTCCACGCGCCACGAGCTGGAGCACCTGTACCCGCGGCTCGCCCCCGGCGGCGTGCTCATCGTGGACGACTACGGCTTCTGGGAGGGCGCGCGCCAGGCCACGGACGAGTTCCTGGACGCGCTGCCGTCGCCGCTGCTGCTGGGGCGCATCGACGACACGGGCCGCATCGCGGTCAAGCCGGGGCGGTGACGGGCGTCCTTCCCGGCCGGCCCGTGCGGGTCCTGATGCTCTGCACCAGCTTTCCCCCCACGCGGCCGGTGGTGGGGGGCGCCGAGCGGCAGGCCGAGAAGCTCGCCCTGGAGCTGATCGGGCGCGGCTGCGGCGTGCAGATGCTGGCCCCGCTGGAGGACCCGGCGTGGCCCGCGCGGGAGACCGTGGACGGGCTGACGGTGCACCGCTTCCCCGTGTCGGACCTGGCCCGGGTGCTCCCGCGCGGGGCCGGGGTGCCCAACACGCTGCTGCGCCGCATGCAGACGCGGCGGGCCGTGCAGGCGCGGCGGGCGGAGTTCGACCTGCTGCACTGCCACCTGGCCGCTCCCCTCTGCGCGTTCGCGGCCGGGGCCGCCGCCCAGCTGGGGAAGCCCGTGGTCTGCAAGGTGGGGTGCGGGGGGCCGCTCTTCGACCTGCTCACCACGGCGGCCACCTCGCTGGCGGGGCCCGCCGTCGTGCGCGGCATGGTGCGCAGCGTCCATCGCTGGGTGGCCATCTCGGACGAGATCGGCGGGCAGCTGCGCGAGTGGAAGGTGCCGGCGGCGCGCATCACGCGCATTCCCAACGGGGTGGAGCGCGTGGAGGTGGGGCCGCTGCCGCCGGGGGGGGTCGCCCGCCGCTTCCTCTTCCTGGCCCGCTTCGCCGAGAACCGCGACCCCGTGACGCTGGTGCGCGCCTTCGAGCGGCTGCTGGCCGCCGTGCCGGACTGCGAGCTGGCGCTGGTGGGCCGCGGCCCCCTGGAGGGAGAGGTGCGCCGCGCGGTGGAGGCCATGCCGGACGGGGGCGCCCGCGTGCGCTTCGCGGGCTACTCTTCCCCGCAGCCCTGGCTGGAGTGGGCGGACGCCGTGGTGCAGCCGTCGCTGGCGGAAGGGATGAGCAACACGCTGCTGGAGGCGCTGGTGGCCGGCCGCGCCTGCGTGGCGACGGACATCCCGCCCAACCGGGCGCTCCTGGACGGGGGCCGCCTGGGCCTGCTGGCGGCGCCGGGGAACGCGGACGCCATGGCGGGCGCCATGCGGCGCCTGGCCACCGAGCCTGGGTTGGCGGCCTCGCTGGCGTCGCGGGCCCGGGCCGAGGTGGAGCCCCGCTACGGCATCGGCCGCGTGGCCGACCAGTACCTGGAGATGTACGCCGCGCTGGGCCGTGCTTTTGCGCCGCGGGCCCATGCCCGCTAAGTTCCGGCACGGTATCCACATCGGCCGCGCCTTCCCGCGCCTTCGCCCCCCGCCGGGCCGGGCGCGGGAGCGGCGCGTGACGACTCTCGACCCCCGGATCCCATGACCCTGCAGGCCAATCCCGCGGACGCCGAGCCGTTCCGCTTCGCGTTCGGCCGGAACTGGGCCCGCTTCCTGGAGGGCCTGGACGAAGCCCGCATCCGGACGGCGGTCGACTCGCTCCGCGACATGCTGGGCGTGGACGACCTGCGCGGGAAGCGCTTCCTGGACGCGGGGTCGGGAAGCGGCCTGTTCTCGCTGGCCGCGCGCCGGCTGGGCGCGCGCGTCCACTCGTTCGACTACGACGCGGGGTCGGTGGCGTGCACGGAGCACCTGCGCGCGACGTACTTTCCCGGCGACGCCGAGTGGACGGTGGACCGCGCGTCGGTGCTGGACGCGGCCTACCTGGAGACGCTCGGGACCGCGGACGTGGTGTACTGCTGGGGGATGCTGCACCACACGGGACACATGTGGGACGGGCTGGAGAACGTCTGCGCCCGGGTGGCGCCCGGTGGCACCCTGTTCGTCTCCATCTACAACGACCAGGGGGGCGCCAGCCGCCGCTGGCGCCGGGTGAAGCGCCTGTACAACCGCCTGCCGCGCGCCCTCCGCTTCGTGGTGGTGGTCCCGGCCCTGGCGCACATCTGGTGGAAGCCCTCCCTGCGCGACCTGCTGCAGCGGCGCCCGGGCCGGACGTGGAGGGAGTACGGCGGCGACCGCGGGATGTCGCCCTGGTGGGACCTGCTGGACTGGGTGGGAGGCTTCCCGTTCGAGGTGGCGAAGCCGGAGGAGATCTTCGAGTTCTGCACCCGGCGCGGCTTCCGCCTGCTGCGGCTGTCCACGCACGGGGGCGGGCCGGACTGCAACGAGTACGTCTTCGTCCGCGCGGGCGGCGAGGCGGCGTAGGCGGTCCCGCGCCACCGGGCGCGGGGCGGTACCGAGCAAGGAGCTGACGCAGGATGTGTGGATTCGCGGGGCGCGTGGACTGGGACGGCATGGCGGGTGACGGCGGCGTCGGCGGCATCGTGGACCGGCTGCGCCACCGCGGCCCCGACGACCGGGGCGTGTGGACGTCGCCCGAGCGGCGCTGCACGCTGGGCCACGCGCGGCTCAGCATCCTGGACCTGTCCCCCGCCGGGCACCAGCCCATGCTCGACCCCGGCACGGGCAACGCCATCGCCTTCAATGGCGAGATCTACAACTTCCAGGCGCTCCGGGCCGAGTGCGAGCGCGACGGCTACCCCTTCCGCTCGCACAGCGACACCGAGGTCATCCTGGCCCTGTACCGCCGCCACGGCCGCGACTGCGTGCGCCGGCTGCGGGGGATGTTCGCCTTCGCGCTGTGGGACGCCGGCCGGGGCGAGCTCTTCCTGGCCCGCGACCGGGTGGGAAAGAAGCCGCTCAACTACGCCCTGACGCCCGGCGGGATCGTCTTCTCCTCCGAGATCGACCCGCTGGTCCGGCACCCGCTGGTGGACCAGGCGATGGACCCGGACGCGCTGGAGCTGTACCTGCAGCTCCAGTACATCCCCGCGCCGTGGACCATCTACCGGTCCGTCCGCAAGCTGCCGCCCGCGTCGTGGGCAGTGCTGGACCGGGCGGGGCTGCGCGTCTCGGAGTACTGGGACGTGGACTACCGGCCCAAGGCCGCGCTCTCCGTGGGCGAGGCGGTGGAGGGGCTGGAGGAGAAGCTGCGCGAGGCCGTGCGCCTGCGGATGGTGGCGGACGTCCCCGTCGGCGCGCTGCTGAGCGGCGGGGTGGACTCGTCGCTGGTGGTCGCGATGATGGCGCAGATGAGCGCCGAGCCCGTGCGCACCTTCAGCATCGGGTTCGACGAGCAGGCGTTCAGCGAGCTCCCCTACGCGCAGGCGGTGGCCGACCGCTACGGCACCCGGCACCACCCAGAGATCATCCACGGCGAGGTGGAGTCCCTGCTGGCGCCCCTGGCCCGCCACTACGGCGAGCCCTTCGCCGACTCGTCCGCCGTCCCCTCGTTCCACGTGTCCCGGGTGGCGCGGAAGCACGTCAAGGTGGCGATGAACGGCGACGGGGGCGACGAGCTGCTGGGCGGCTACCCGCGCTACTGGCTGGCCCCGGCGGCCATCCGCGCCGGCCGGCTCCTGGGCGGGCTCAACTCGCCGGCCCAGCTGGCCCGCGCCGCGGGCAGCCTCGCCGAGGCCTCCACGATCCCCGCCCGCATCCGCCGCCGCTGGCTGCTGCGCGCCGCGCACCCCGAGCTGCAGTCCGTGACCATGTACTCGGAGTACTGGGGCGACGCGTCGCGCACGCAGCTCACGGGGGCGGGCGGGGGGGTGCTGGAGGCGTGGCGGGGCGAATGGCTGGCCCGCGCACGCGAGGCCGCGTCCAACCCGGTGGACCGGATGCTCTGGATCGACAACCGCACCTACCTGCCGGGCGACCTGCTGGTGAAGATGGACATCGCGTCCATGCACTGCGGGCTCGAGACGCGCTCGCCCCTGCTGGACCACGAGGTGATCGAGTTCTGCGCCTCGCTCCCGGCGCACCTGAAGGTGCGGAACCGGGTGGGCAAGGCGCTGCTCAAGAAGCTGGGCGAGAAGTACCTGCCGCACGACCTGCTGTACCGCCCCAAGATGGGGTTCGGCATCCCCCTGGAGGAGTGGCTGCGGGGCCCCCTTCGCCCCGTGGTGGAGCGCACCCTGGGCAGCGAGGAGGTGATGGCGCCCCTGGACCCGGAGGTGATCCGCCGCACCCTCGCCCAGTTCTACGGCCACGGGGCGGCGCATGCGTCGCGGGTGTGGGCGCTGCTGATGTTCGGCACCTGGAAGCGCACGTGCGTGCTGTCCGCCGCCGCGTGACGCGCTCCCGTCCGGCGCGCGGGTGATGCTCGCCCAGCTCCTCTTCCTGCTGGCGCTCCTGGCCTGCGCGGTGGGCGCCGCCGCGCGCGCCGAGCGGGGGCGCGGCGTGCGGCTTCCCGCCATGGTCGCGTACGCCGCGATGGGGCTGGTGTGCGTGCTGGTGGTGCTCAACGACTTCGCGCCCTTCACCCGCGGCGACGACTCCACCTACTACCTGGTGTCCGTGCGCACCCTAGAAGGCCTGCGGGCCTGGGTGGACTTCCGCCAGTTTCCCGGCTTCGAGCAGGGAGGCTACCCCCTACTGCTGACCTGGGTGAACCAGCTCGCGGGCGACAGCGTGCTCGCGCGCAAGGCGGTCAACCTCTTCTTCTACCTGCTGCTGGCGGTCGTCTGGTTCCAGGTGGGCGAGGCGCTGGAGGGGCGGCGCACGGGCTACGCCTTCGCCGCGGCCATGCTGGTGGCCACGCCGCTCTGGCCGTACTGGTTCTGGCTGCTCAAGGACATGCTCATCGTGCTGCTGCAGTCGGCCTTCCTGCTGGGGATGGTGCGGCTGGTGGCGCACGGGCGGCGGCGCGGCGCCTGGGTGCTCATTGGCGGCGCCACCCTGCTGCTGATCCCGCTCCGCAGCCCGCTGGTGCTTCTGAACGCGGCCGTCCTGGCGGGCACCGTGGTGCTGGCCGGCAACCGGTCTCGCCTCCGCAAGGCGGGGATGATCGCGGGAGCCGCCGTGCTGCTTTCGGGCCTCCTGTACGTGGGCACGCGGGCCAGCCTGCTCAGCGCCCTGGGCGCCCAGGGCGCCGGCCGGGGGCTGGATCCCGAAAGCCTCCGCACGGCGTTCCAGCTCTACCGCGACCAGGGCGACGGCTTCTCGGGACCCCTGGGCGTGGTGGCGTTCCCCGTCCTGTACCTGTTCGGCGAGACCGCGGGCCTGCGCCTCGACGCGCTCGCGTCGCGCAGCGACGTGGACATGGCGATCCGCGGGCTCACCGCGCTGCCGTGGATCTTCCTGGGATCGCCGCTGTTCCTGTACGGCCTGGTGCTCGTGGCCAGGGGGCGGCACCCGGATCCGGAAACCGGCCCCGCGGGCGCCCCGGCCCTCTACGAGCCCGCTCTCCGTCCCAATGCCGGTGCCGGGGACGCGAACAGCGAGCCGGGGGATGGCGCGACCTCGCCGCCGGCCGCGCGCGTGGGGTGGATTCCCCTGCTGCTCTTCCTCGGGCTGTACGCGGTGCTCGCCTGGATCGTCCACGACACCACCCGCTGGCGCATGCCCGCGTTTCCGGTGATGGTGGCGGTGGCGGCGTACGCCTGGCGCTGCCTGCGCGCCGGGAGCCGTGCCCTGCTGCTGACGGCCTGGGCCGGCGCCCTGGCGAGCGTCTTCGTCGTCTACTACGTGGTGGTCAAGTGAGCGCCGCCGCCGCCCCCCGCCCGTCCTCCGCCTCCGCGGACGCCGCCGGACCCGCGTCCACGGACACAGCCGCGCGGCCGCTGCGGGTGCTGATGGTGTGCCCGCAGTTCCATCCTCTCGTCGGTGGATACGAGCGCGCCGCCGAGCGCCTCTCGGCCGCCCTGGTGCGTCGGGGGCACCGGGTGGACGTGGTGACGGAGCGCCGCTCGCACGCGTGGCCTGCGGAGGAGTGGCGGGACGGCGTGCGCGTCCGCCGGCTCCCGTGCCTCTTCCGGCGGGGCCTGCACCTGCCGTCGTCCACCGCCAGCCTGGCGGCGTTCATGCTGGCCCGCGGGCGGCGCTACGACGTGGTGCACGTGCACCAGTACGGCCTGGCCGCCGGCGCGGCGCTGGCGCTGGCGCGCGTGGCGGGCGCGCGCACGGTGCTCAAGCTGTCCAGCACGGCCGGCCAGGGGATCGGCGCCACGCTGGCAGGGTCGCGGCTGGGCCCC
>JAQBQD010000083.1 GCA_028287185.1 Gemmatimonadota bacterium
GGCGGGCGTGGGGGTGGACACGGTGGCGGCGGTGCCCGAGCAGGCGGCGAGGGCGGCCGCGGCGAGGGCGCCCAGGATCTTGCGTGGCATGTGTGCGGCGGGCTGGGGTTGGACGGCGGGCCGGGAACGCGTCCGGGCCCGCGCGCATTCTAGCGCGCCGGGGCGGCGGTGCAAGTGCGGCGCCGCCCGTTCAGAGCCAGAACCGGATCACGTACGGGGGCGCGGGCGTCCCGGGCGCGTCCGCGGGGTCGGCCGGGGGCGGCACGGCCACGCGCAGCTCGTTCTCGCCCTTCGGCAGCCCATCCACCGGAACGTGCGCCAGCAGCCCGCTGAGCCCCGAGCGCGGCTGCGTGTACAGGCGGAACCGCACGCCCGCGAGGGGCCTGCCGTTCAGCGTCACCGGCTGCAGGCGCAGCAGGCAGGCCACCAGCGCGTCCACCTCCGCGTCGCTCGGCTGGCCGGCGGCGCGCGCGCGGCCGCCGCGCAGGGGGCGGACGCCGGGGCAGCGCGCGGCCACGATGGGGTCCTGCACCGGGGCGGAGTACGGGAGGAAGAGCCGCAGGTACGGGTCGCGCACCACGTCCGACTGGATGGAGGGGATGCGCGCGTACACCGCGTCGTCGTCGCGCTGGTCCTCGTAGAACTCCGCGCGCAGGGCGCGGCCGTCGGTGGCGGCGGGCAGGTAGGCCGAGCCGTTCAGGGACATCGACCCCGGCTTCAGCGCGGCCACCATCTGCACGGCGTTCAGGCCGATCAGCCCGAACATGGCCAGCATCAGCAGCGGCGTGGCCCAGCCGCGGCGGAAGTTGGTGTTCAGGGTGAGCATGATGGGTGCCCAGGCCCCGTACGCCAGCGCCCGCATCGCCGTCTCCATCACCCAGCGCGTCACCCGCCGCCCCGCCGGGGGCATGCGGTCGCCCGCCAGGCGGTCCAGCGCGGCCGCCAGCATCAGGGGCACGAACAGCAGCGCCGTCACGCCGAAGAAGACCGGACGGCCGTATCGCCCGCCCAGCACGCGCTCCGTCAGCACCCATGCCACCAGCCCCGCCACGCCCGACCAGACCACCGTGACGGCGAACAGCAGCACCAGCATGAACGCCGCCGAGAAGATGATGCTGCACGCGTCGTCCGCGACGGCGATCAGGCGCGGCAGCGTGGGCAGGCGCCGCGCGTACACCTCCTTCGTCACCGGGCCGGCGCGCAGCTCGTCGTAGCGCACGCCCGCGGGAAACACCGAGTTCAGCCCGATCAGCCCCACCCAGTACGCCCGCCCGCACAGGTGCACCACGAACGAGGCGATCAGCGTGGTCAGGATCAGCTTCACGTACTCGTACGCCCCGATCGCCGCCGCGAACGACACGCCGGCCAGGTGGGGCGCCGTGCGGCGCATCAGCCCGTCCACCACCGGCGGAAACTGCAGCAGCGCGAACACCACCGCGCCCGAGATGATCAGCTCCTGCTCCCACGCCCCGCTGAACACCGGCCGCGGCGCGCGCCCCGGCTTCCTTTCCGCCTCCCCGTCCTTCCCGTCCTCACCGTCCGACGCGCCCGCGCCTTCCGGACCACCGGACGCGCTCGAACCATCCGGATCCATGGACGCCCCCGGGATGTCCGGCGCGTCCGTCCGTGCGTCGGCCACGCCCATCGACGCGGCGGAGATCTCCAGCGGATCGTTCGGCGGATCGGTCATGCGGCGGATGGGGACGATGTGCGGAGCGGCGGAATGCGGCGGGAACGGCGTATCTCAGGGGATGGACAGCAGGATCGGGCATCGCGACGCCGCGCGCAAGGATGCCGCTCCCCGGCGAACCGCCGCACCGTCGATTGCGCTCGGATCGCCGCACCCCCGAAACCGCGCGCTCCCCCCACCCAGGCGATCGTAGCTCCAGCCATGGGGTTCATCCCCATGGACGTCCGGGGCATCGCCCTCCACGGCCACCGTCCGCCGTCCGCCTGCCAGGGCTCACGGCCCGCCGCCCGCCGGACATCGCCACGCCACGCACGACGACGACTCCGACCGACAATCCGAACTCTCGTCTCCGGTGGGTCAGCGCGACGCCTCGCTTCCGCCGACCAGTCCACCGTCTGATCGCCCGCCCGCCACCTCCACCGGCCCATCCTCCAGCGCAGACAGCAGCGCGCCGGGCAGCCGCCAGCCGGGATCGCGCTCGGCGGCGCCTTCCGCGAGAGCGCGGGCCAGGGGGCGGTCGCCCGATGCGGCGGCCACGTGGGCGCATCCCAGCCAGCATGCGGCATCCTCTCCGTCGGCCTCCAGCCCCGCGCGGAAGTGCGCCAGCGCGGCGGACAGGTCCCCGGCCGCGAGGGCGCAGCATCCCAGCTTGTAGGCGCGCTTCTCCGCCGCCAGGTACAGGTCGCCCGGCAGCCACTCGCGCGGCTCGCCGCCGTCCAGGGCCGACCCGACGCCGGCGTACGCTTCCGCCGCGCGGGCGTAGTCGCCGGCCGCGTACAGGATCTCGCCGCGCAGGTAGGCGGCGAGGGACTGGAGCGGGAACACCTTGAGGCTCCAGTCGAGATACGAGAGCCCCTCCGCGTGCCGCCCCAGCTCGTTGCAGAGCGCGCCCAGCATCGCCAGGGCGGAGGCGCGCATGGGCGCCGCGCAGCGCACGGCGTCCGCGATGGCGAGGAAGCCGGCCTCCGCGTCGGCGTGGCGGCCCAGGTACCACAGCGTCTTCGCGCGGTAGTAGGCGGCCCAGAAGTCCCCCGGGTCGCGTGCCGTCTCGCGCTCCAGCAGGCGCAGGTAGCGGCCCTGCTTTGCGCGCAGCACCTCGTCCGGCCGGCCGCTCACCAGGTGGGCGATGCGGACGTGCGGCGCGCGCGCGATGGAGAAGCCGGCGGCCAGGATGGTGTCGCCCGGCCGCTCGTGCACGGCGCCCACGTAGCGGATGCCCGGGTGCCGGCGGAACAGGCGCACGATGCCCACGGGATAGCGGTCCGTGCGCCCCGTGGACGCGTGCGCCACCACGTCGTGCCGCTCGACGAGGAACCCGCCGACCTCCGCCGGGACGTCCGCCAGCAGCGCGGCGAGCGCGTCCGGCGTGACCAGGCGCTCGTCGGCGTCCAGGCACAAGATCCAGTCCCCCGCCGCGGCGTCGATGCCGGCGTTCCTCGCCGCGGCGTAGTCGTCCGTCCAGGCGCGGTGGATGACGACGCACCCCGCGTCCCGCGCGATGCGCACGGTGGAATCGATCGATCCCGTGTCCACCACCACGACCTCCGCCGCCACGCCCCGCACCGAGTTCAGGCACGCGGGCAGGAACGCCTCCTCGTCGCGGACGATGAGGCACACGGAGATGCGGGTTGGGGTCACGGGTCCTTCGGAGAGGAGTCGCGCGCCCGCCCGGCGCTCCGCGAGGAAGCGCCGGGCGGGCCGGGGATCATGCTACGAGTGGAAGAACGAGCCGAACGGGTCCTGCGGCAGCGTCACGCCGGGCGCCGGGGTGGTGGTGCCGTCCAGGTGGCGCTGGAGCTGGCCCAGGGGCCGCTGCATCTCCC
Source organism: Gemmatimonadota bacterium (assembly GCA_028287185.1). GTDB lineage: Bacteria > Gemmatimonadota > Gemmatimonadetes > Longimicrobiales > Longimicrobiaceae > JAQBQD01. Next base: position 3,514 of record JAQBQD010000083.1, read on the forward strand.
GCGCGGAGCGGGCTGCCTGCGGAGGCTGCACCGGCTCGGTGGGGCTCGCGCCGCTGCACGCGCCGAGCGCCGCCGTCGCCAGCGCCGCCGCGACGTACTTCGCCTTCGGGTCCATGCCCATAGGGATCGCTCCAGATGTCTTCGGGGGATGCTCGCGGCGGAGTGCCGCATCCGGCGGAGGGTCGTTCCGGCGCAACCGCCGGCGGTGGGGAACCGCGGCGGCAATATGTGCGTCGACCCGCGCGGGCGGAAGCTTCACGTTCGCCCCGGACGGGGGACGAAACGTTACGGCGTGTCATGACCGCGTCTGCCGTGAACGCCCCACCTCGCGGCTCCAACGTACGGGGGATGGACACGGGGCTGAACCACCGCTCGGGTTGAGACCCGGGGCTGCACGGGCAATCCGCCCACCCGCGTGGGCCGGTTTCGCGCGGGCGCGAACCTCGGCGCGACGTGCGGCGCAGGTGCGTCCCGGCGCCGCACCGCAGCAACGACCGCGACTCACGGAACGGCGATCGGACACCGAACGACGTCCGCCATCCACCCCGAAGGCCCACGGTCCGCCGGCCTCACGCGCGGGATCGGTGTACAACGGAACCATGCATCCCCCGAACGAACGCGAGATGAGCCACCTTCCCATCGAAGACGCCCTGCCGGAGCTGCGCGCCGCGCTGTCGGACGCCGGTGCCGCCGTGCTCCAGGCGCCGCCCGGCGCGGGCAAGACCACGCGCGTGCCGCCGGCGCTGCTGGGCGAGCGGTGGATGGCCGGGCAGCGGATGGTGATGCTGGAGCCGCGCCGCCTGGCCGCGCGCGCCGCCGCCGCCCGCATGGCGTCCACGCTGGGCGAGCGCGTGGGCGACACCGTGGGCCACCGCATGCGGATGGACACGCGGGTCGGCCCCCGGACGCGCATCGAGGTGGTCACCGAGGGCGTGCTGACGCGCATGCTGCAGTCCGACCCGGCGCTGGAAGGCGTGGGGCTGCTGATCTTCGACGAGTTCCACGAGCGGAGCCTGAACGCCGACCTGGGCCTGGCGCTCACCCTCCAGTCCCGCGCCGTCCTGCGCCCGGACCTCCGCATCCTGGTGATGTCCGCCACGCTGCACGGCGCCCCCGTCGCGGAGCTGCTCGGGGGCGCGCCGGTCATCACCAGCGAAGGCCGCGCGTGGCCGGTGGAGACGCGCTACCTGGACCGCGCGGTGGAGGGCCGTCTGCCGCCCGCCGTCGCGTCCGCCGTCCGGCGCGCGCTGGACGCGGATGCGGAGGGCGACGTGCTCGTCTTCCTGCCGGGCGCCGGCGAGATCCGGCAGGTGGAGTCGATGCTGGTGGACGGCGGGCTGGAAGCGAACGTGCGCGTGGCGCCGCTGCACGGAAGCCTGCCGGCCCAGATGCAGGACCTGGCCATCGCCCCATCGGCGCCCGGACGGCGCAAGGTGGTGCTCGCCACCTCCATCGCCGAGACCAGCCTGACCATCGAGGGCGTGCGCGTGGTGGTGGACTGCGGGTGGATGCGCGTGCCCCGCTTCGCGCCGCGAACGGGCATGACGCGCCTGGAGACCGTCCGCGTGTCGCGCGCGTCGGCCGACCAGCGGCGCGGGCGGGCGGGGCGCGTGGGGCCAGGCGTGTGCTGGCGCCTGTGGCCCGAGCACCTGCACGCCTCGCTTCCCGCGCACGGCACGCCGGAGATCCTGGACGCGGACCTGGCGCCGCTGGCGCTGGAGCTGGCCGCCTGGGGAGTGGCCGATCCCGCGGAGCGCTCCTGGCTGGACGCGCCGCCGACAGCCGCCTTCTCGCAGGCACGCGAGCTTCTGCGGGAGCTGGACGCGGTCGACCCCGCCGGATCGATCACCGCGCACGGAAGGCGGATGGCGGAGCTGGCGCTGCATCCCCGCCTGGCGCACATGCTGCTGCGCGCGAAAGAGATCGGGCACGGCGCCGTCGCCTGCGCCCTCGCCGCGCTGCTCGGCGACCGCGACGTGCTGCGCACCGACGGCGGCCCCGCGGAAGCCGACCTTCGCCTGCGCCTGCATGCGCTGCGGAACACCGGGCGGGGCGGGGGATCGGCGTTCGTCGCCGGCGGCCGCGTCGATCGCGAGGGCGTGCGGCGCGCCGCGGCGGAGGCCCAGCGCTGGCGCCGCGAGCTCCGCATCTCCTCGGACATCCGTGGCGAGGTCGATGAGGACGCGGCGGCGGGGCTGGTGCTGGCGTTCGCGTATCCCGACCGCATCGCGCAGCGGCGGCCGGGCGGCGGCGGGCGCTACCTGCTGCGGAATGGACGCGGCGCCTCGTTCGCCGGGCCTGACCCGCTTGCCGCGGAGCCGTACCTCGTCGTGCCCGAGCTGGACGGGCAGGGCCGCGACAGCCGCGTCTACCTGGCCGCGCCGGTGACGCCGGCGGAGCTGGAGGAGCACTTCGGCGGGCAGGTGACGACGGAGGAGAGCGTGGCGTGGGACGCGGATGCGCGGGCCGTGCGCGCCCGCCGCCGCGAGCGCCTGGGGGCCATCGTGCTGCGCGAGGCCACGCTGCGCGACCCCGATCCCGCCGCCGTGGCCGCCGCGATGCTGGACGGCATCCGCGCGGAGAGCGTGGACGCGCTGCCGTGGACGGACGCCGCGCGCCGCACCCGCGAGCGCATCGCCTTCCTGCACCACGCCGAGTCCACCGCCTGGCCCGACGTGTCCGACAGCGCGCTGGCGGACTCGCTGGACGACTGGCTCGCGCCGCACCTGCACGGCATCCGCACCGCGGACGACCTGCGCGCGCTGGACCTTTCCGCCGCGCTGCTGGCCCTGCTGCCGTGGGACCGCCGCGCCGCGCTGGACGAGCTGGCGCCCACGCATGTGACGGTGCCGAGCGGCTCGCGCATCCCCGTGGACTACTCGGACCCCGCCGCGCCGGTGCTGGCCGTGCGCCTCCAGGAGATGTTCGGGCTGGCGGACACCCCGCGCATCGCCCGCGGCGCCGTGGCGCTCACGCTGCACCTGCTCTCGCCCGCGCACCGCCCCGTGCAGGTCACGCGCGACCTGGCCGGCTTCTGGCGGGGCTCGTACTTCGAGGTCCGCAAGGACCTCCGCGGCCGCTACCCGCGCCATCCCTGGCCGGACGACCCGCTCGCCGCCCCCGCGACGCGCAGGGCGAAGCCGCGGGGCACCTGACGGGTCGCGGAGCTCCCTTCTTCCGCCGCCGGTAGACGCGCGTGTGCCGCGGCCTTCAAGAACCTGCGGCGGGGGAGGAACGATGCGCGGGCGGGTCCGGCGGGCGGCGCTGGTCGCCGTGGCGCCGGCGTGCGGAGGGCGCGCATCGGCCCCCCCAGCGGTGTCCTTCGCCTCCACCGGGCAGGCGAGTCCCTCACGATGAGCTGCACCGTCGATCCGTTCCACCCCCTCGTCGTCCATCCGCGCCTCGTACGGCCGCCGGACCTCGGCGCCGCTCGGCTCGAATGCGCGCGGGATCCGGTGCTCGAACGCCCGGCCGCGCGGCTACCCGGCACCGCTCCCGCCCTCGACGTCGGTCCAGAGGGCGCGGAGCCCATCCCATCCAGGGTCCCGGACGCGGGCGTGGGGATCAACCGAGTGCGCGTGGTCTCGGGCATCCGGCTCAGGACGGCGCGCGGCGGGTGGATGACGGGGCGACGGGCTTCGGTCGGCGGCCGGCCCTACGTCCGCGTGCGGCCGATCAGCACCACGCCGGCCAGCAGGAACAGCGCGTTGGGCGACCACGCGGCGATCATGGGGTCCACCGCGCCGCTGCTGCCGAAGGCCTTGCCCACGCGGAACATGAGCATGTACAGGATGGTGACGCCGAGGCTGATGCCGATGCCGAACGCCGTGCCGCCGCGCTGGCTGCTGGTGGCCAGCGGCGCGCCGAAGAGCACGATGATGAACACCGCGCACGGCAGCGCGATCTTCTGCGCCAGCTCCACCTTCAGCGGGTTGGCGTCGCCGCCCGAGCGCTCGATGGCGGTCACGAAGCGCTGCACCTCGGCGTAGCGCATCTCGGTGGGGTCCTTCGGCTCGGCGAGCAGGTCCTCCGGGGTTTCGCGCAGGCCCTCCACGCGAAGGGAGTCGAAGTGCTGCAGCTTCTCGGAGCCGTCGGCCGCGAGCGTGCGCACGTAGCCGTTCCGCAGCATCCATCCACGCGCGCGCGTCCACTGCGCGAACTCGGCCAGGCGGTGCATGCCCGGGCCCGTGCGCGAGGCGTTGCGCTCCAGCACCACGCCCCACATCTGCTTCTCCACCGAGTCCAGCCGGCGCGCCGTCAGCACGCCCTCCTGCTCCGTCTGGTAGACGAAGTTGTTGCGCGAGGTGGCGCTGGTTCCCTTGTTCTCGCCGATCAGCTCGGCCCGCTTCTGCAGCGTCACCGGCGCCAGCTCGCCCAGGCCGAACGCGCCCGCGCTCAGGACCAGAGCCAGCAGCATGATGCTGCGCACCAGGCGGAAGAAGCTCACGCCGCCCGCCTTGGCCGCCGAGATCTCCTGGTGCCGCGTCATCCCGCCGATGGTGAACACGGTGGCCACCAGCGCCGCGATGGGAAAGGCGTACTGCATGAAGAGGGGGAACTGGTACACGTAGGCCAGGGCCAGCTTGGCCCCCGTCACGTGCCGCTCCATGTACTTGTCGATGTTGTCCGTGATGTCGCCCACCACGAACAGCAGCGGGATGCCCAGTACCAGCAGGATGAAGGTGCGCATGTACTGCCGCGCCACGTACAGGTCCAGGATCTTCATCGCGCGCCATCCCGACGGAGGGACCGCGGAAGCATGCCGCGCAGCGCCTGCAGGGCGCCGTCCCACCCCGCGCTGCGGCCGGTGGAGGTCTCGCGGCCCATGCGGGTGATCCCGATCAGCCCCAGCACCGTCATCACCGCGTTCATGATCCACATCGCCAGCAGGGGCGTCGTGCGGCCCGCGTCGGCCAGCGCCTCGCCGCCGATCAGGCCGATGTAGTAGAGCGAGAAGATGGCGAGGCTGCTGGCGATCACCATGCCGATCCCGCCGGCGGGAAAGCGCAGGGCCAGCGGCGCGCCCAGGATCACGAACACCAGGGTGGCGAAGGCGATGGAGTACTTCTTCTGCACCTCCACCTGCAGCGAGCGCATGTCGCGGTCGTAGTCGTCGATGGAGCGCTGCGCCGCGGAGATGGTGGAGGCGGCCTCGCGCGTGTACGCCGCCAGCGGGGGCGGGCGGATGCCGCCGGGGTCCGCCGTGGGCGCCTGCCCGGGCACGCCCTTCAGCGCGCGCTCCAGGTCCTCGTCCGCCACCTTCAGCGCGCGCGCGCGGGTCTCCTTCTTCTGCCGGGCGATGGTGTCGATGCGGGCGCGCAGCATCCCGATGGTCATCTCGCGGTCGCCGCGGTACGAGTCCTGGTCCGCGTTGTTCACGTTCAGCACCGTGCCCACGCCGGGGATGCCCATCACCTGCTCGCGGAACTGCACCAGGTGGAAGGTGGCGGGGTCGTCCAGGTTCACCTGGCGGATGTGGCCGCTGAACAGGTGCAGCACCAGGTCGGTGTGCGCCGTGTTGAAGAGCGTGCTCCCCGAGTCGGCATAGATGGTGAGCGCCGTGCGGGGGTTGCTGACGTCGTAGATGCTGACGTCCCACAGCCGGTTGGTGGCGGGGTCGATCCGGCTGGCGCGGATGTAGAAGGCGCGCCCGTCCGCGGCGGGGATGCGGTTGATGGTCTGCGCCTGCAGCACCAGCGTGGGCGTCTTGCGGGCGATGTCCGCCCACAGCACGCTCCAGCGGTGGTTGCTCTCGGGCAGCACGCGGTCGTTGAACCACACCATGAACGCGGCGATCAGCGCCGCCACCGCCAGCAGCGGCAGCAGCAGGCGCTTGAGGTCCACGCCCGTGGCCTTCAGCGCCGTGATCTCGTTCTCGGAGGTGAACTGGCTGAAGGTGTAGAGGATGGAGACCAGCACCGACATGGGAAAGGTGAGCGCCACCGTGGCCGGCAGCGCCAGGATGAAGAACTCCAGCACCACGCCGCCGGGCAGCCCCTTGCCGGCCAGGTCGGCCAGGCGGCGCGCCAGGGTGTTGATGAGGATCACCCCGGTGAGCGCCATGAAGGCAAAAAGAAACGGGCCGACGTGCGCCCGCAGGAGGTACCGCGTAAAGATCTTCATGGGCCTTCCCGAGGGGGCTTGCTGGGCCGAAACGTGCGCTCTAGTATATTCCCCGTCCCACCCGCATACAACCTGCCGCCGCGCGACGCCTCTACTTCGCCTCCATGACGAGCCCGTGATACCGCTGCCCGGAGTGTACCGTTCCGCGCGCCTTCTCGCGCTTCCGCTGCTGCTGCTCCTTCCCGCGCCGGCCTGCGCGGACGCGCGCGGGGGCCCGTCGCGTCCCGACCCGTCCAGGCCCGCGGACCGGCCCGCCTTCAACGCCGACCGCGCGTGGGCCTACCTGACGGACCAGGTGGCGTTCGGCCCGCGCTACGCCGGCGCGCCCGGGCACGCCCGGCAGCTTCGCTGGATGACGGACTTCTTCGCCTCCGTGCACGCCGACTCGGTGCGCGTGCAGCCGTTCACGCACGTCGCGGGGGATGGGAAGACGCTGCGGATGTCCAACGTGTTCGCGCGCTTCCAGGCCGACAACCCCGAGCGCATCCTGCTGGTCGCGCACTGGGACACGCGCGTCTTCGCGGACCGCGCGTCGGACGCCCGCGGCCGCCGCCTGCCCGTTCCCGGCGCCAACGACGGCGCTTCCGGCGTGGCGCTCATCATGGAGATCGCGCAGGGGCTGAACGCGGCGCCTCCGCCCGTGGGGGTGGACGTGCTGCTGACGGACGGCGAGGACTACGGGCCGGGCGAGGGGGACATGTACCTGGGCAGCCGGTGGTTCGCCGATCACCTTCCCGCAGGCTACCGGCCGCGGTACGCGCTGGTGCTGGACATGGTGGCCGATCCGGACGCGCGCTTCGAGGTGGAGGAGCGCTCGCGCCGCGCGGCGCCCGAAGCGGTGGCGCGCGTGTGGGACCTGGCGCGCGAGATGGGCTACGGCGACGCCTTTCCCACCACCTCCGCCGGCGAGATCGACGACGACCACGTGCCGCTGATCCGCGCCGGGATCCCCGCGGTGGAGATCATCGACCTCGATTTCGGCCCGGGGAACGCCTACTGGCACTCGCCGGACGACCTGCCGCGCAACGCCAGCCGCGAGACCCTGCGCACGGTGGGCGAGGTGGTGGCCGAGCTCATCTACCGGGGAGGCTGACGTGGCCGCGACCAAGCAGGAGCGCCTGGCGCTGGGCGTGCTCGCCCTCCTTCTCGCCGCCGGGGCCGGCGCGCGCGGCCTCCGAAGCACCCCGGCGCCGGCGCAGTGGGCCCCGCCCGATCCCGCCGCCGAGACCCCCGCCGCGGCGCAGGCGCTGCTCGCCCGCTCCCAGGCCGCCGAGCGCGCGGACGCCTTCGCCGCGACGCCGCTGGGTGCGGGCGAGAAGGTGGACGTGAACGTCGCGACGGAGGACGAGCTGCGCCGCCTTCCGCGCGTGAGCAAGGCGCTCGCCGGCCGCATCGTCGCCTGGCGCACGCAGCACGGGCCCTTCCGCACGACCGCCGACCTCGACGCCGTCTCCGGCGTCGGCGAGGGCACCCTCTCCCGCCTGGCACCCTATCTCTCCCTTCCCGCCGGGCCCGCGACGGCATCGACTGTGACCTCGACGGACGCGGCCGGCGCCGCGACGCCCCCGCCGTCGTCCCCCGGCACCCCGTCGGCGGTTGCTTCGACGGCCGGTGGAACGGTGGATCTGAACCGGGCGACGGCGACGGAGCTGGAGGCGCTGCCCGGCGTCGGCCGCGCGCTGGCGGCACGCATCGTCGACTGGCGGTCGAAGAACGGCGGCTTCGCGACGGTGGAGGATCTCGCGAAGGTGCCGGGAATCGGGCCGGCGAAGCTCGCGCGCCTGCGGCCCCTCGTCCGCACCGGGAGTTGACGCCGGCAGCGGTCGCGCGGTCGAACGGAATCTCGGCGGCGGTGTCGGGGACGGGTCTGATCCGCCGATGGCGAGTGTCCGGTAGGACGTCCGTCGCCGTGAGGAATGGAGGCCGAGATGATGCGTGAGGCCCGGCGCCCGTCGACCTGACGCGCGGAGACGGGAACGACGCCGATCGGCCGGCGAAGGAGGGATCGAGAGCCGCTGGACGGCGCGGGAACCGGTTTCCGCGATCGGAGCTCGGGGCGGCAACCGGCGGGCCTGGAGCAGTTCGGTGCCGATTCCAGGCGCTGATACCCGCGGGTGCGAAGGACGCGGCGGGGGGAGCGGGTGGCGCCGCCCGCCGCGGTTCGCGCTACCCCTTGACAGCGCATCGTCTTGCGCGCGAATTTCCACATTCATCCCCCCGATGCACCACCCCGGCGCCACGCCCGCCGCCCGGCTGGGGACCCGCCCCTCGCAAGCACCCCATGGCCGTATCCGCACCCGCTGACCGCATCGGCGACCAGCTCGTCAACGAGGGTCTGATCGCCCGCGAGCAGCTCGCGAAGGCGCTGGACGACGCGCGCGCCGGCGGCACCCGCGTGGGCTTCAGCCTGGTGAAGCTGGGCTTTCTGACCGAGCAGGACCTGGTGCGCGCCCTGGCGCGCCAGCACCGGGTGCCCGCGGTGGACCTGGAGCGGGTGAAGCTGGACCCCAAGATCCTCAAGCTCGTTCCCACCGAGATCGCGGTGAAGCACCAGGTGCTTCCGCTGCGGCGCGTGGGGCGCACGCTGACGGTGGCGATGTCGAACCCCACCGACCTGGGGGTCATCGACGACCTTAAGTTCATCACCCGCTTCGACATCGAGCCGGTCATCGCGGGCGACTTCACGCTGCGCAAGATCATCGAGCGGGAGTACGAGCAGAACGACGAGAGGATGAACGAGCTCCTCAAGGCGTTCGAGAACGAGGAGATCGAGGTCGTCGAGGACACGGAGGAGGAGATCAGCGCCACCGCGCTGGCCGCCGCCGTGGACGAGGCGCCGGTGGTGAAGCTTATCAACGGCATCCTCACCGACGCGGTGCAGAAGGGGGCGTCGGACATCCACTTCGAGTGCTACGAGAAGGACATCCGCGTCCGCTACCGCATCGACGGCGTGCTGATGGAGATCATGCGGCCGCCCATGAAGATGAAGGCGGCGCTCATCTCGCGCTTCAAGATCCTCTCCGACCTGAACATCGCCGAGCGCCGCGTGCCGCAGGACGGGCGGCTCAAGCTGCGCATGGGCCGCCGGGTGATCGACTTCCGCGTCAGCACCCTGCCCACGCTGTTCGGCGAGAAGATCGTGCTCCGGATCCTGGATAAGAGCAACCTGACGCTCGACCTCGAGAAGTTCGGGATGGAGCCGCGGGCGGAGCAGGACTTCATGAAGGCGATCATGAACCCGTACGGGATGGTGCTGGTGACCGGCCCCACGGGCTCCGGAAAGACGACGACGCTGTACAGCGCGCTGTCCAAGATCAACACCCCGGAGGTCAACATCATGACCGCCGAGGACCCCGTCGAGTACAACCTGCACGGCATCAACCAGGTGCAGGTGCGGACCGAGATCGGGATGACGTTCTCCGCGGCGCTGAAGGCCTTCCTGCGCCAGGACCCCAACATCATCATGGTCGGCGAGATCCGCGACATCGACACGGGCGGCATCGCCATCAAGGCGGCGCTCACGGGCCACCTGGTGCTTTCCACCCTGCACACCAACGACGCGCCCAGCACGATCACCCGCATGATCGACATGGGGATCGAGCCCTTCAACGTGGCCTCGGCCGTGAACCTGATCACGGCGCAGCGGCTGGCCCGGCGCATCTGCAAGGAGTGCAAGGAGGAGGTGACGTACCCCGACGAGTACCTGAGCGCGGCGGGCCTCAAGCGCGCGGACCTGGAGGGGATCACCTTCTTCCGCGGCAAGGGATGCGACGCCTGCGGCGGGTCGGGCTACAAGGGGCGCCAGGGCCTGTACGAGGTGATGGCCATGTCGCCCACCCTGCGGCGCATGATCCTGCAGGGCGCCAGCACGGTGGAGCTGCAGGAGCAGGCCGTCAGCGAGGGGATGCTGACGCTGCGCATGGACGGGATGAAGAAGGTGGCGCGCGGCGTCACCACGCTGGAAGAGGTCATCAAGGAGACGGCGGGCTGATCGGCCCGCCCGCCGGTCCTATCCACGGAAAAGAAGCCGCGATGCAGACCCAAGCCGTACCCACGCAGGGCCAGCCGGCCGTGCCCACCGCGGGCATCAACCTGCGGACGCTGCTGGAGGAGATGATCGAGAAGGGCGCCAGCGACCTGCACGTGACCGCCGGCGAGCGCCCCAAGCTGCGCGTGGACGGCCACATCACGGACAGCGGGCTGAACCACATCCTGACGCCCAAGGACACGCTGCAGCTCACCTACTCGATCCTCACCGAGAACCAGAAGAAGCGGTTCGAGACGGAGGACGAGCTGGACTTCTCGTTCGGCATCCAGAACCTGGCGCGCTTCCGCGGCAACGTGTACCGGCAGCGCGGGTGCGTGGCGCTGGCGGTACGGCAGATCCCCTTCAAGATCCAGACGTTCGAGGAGCTGCGCCTGCCCCACGTGGTGCAGAAGATGGCCGAGCGCCCCCGGGGCCTGGTGCTGGTGACGGGGCCCACGGGCTCGGGCAAGAGCACCACGCTGGCGGCCATGATCGACAAGATCAACAAGGAGCGCCGCGGGCACATCCTGACCATCGAGGACCCGATCGAGTTCATCCACCGCCACCAGGGGTGCATGGTGAACCAGCGGGAGGTGGGCAGCGACACCAAGAGCTTCGGGCAGGCCCTGAAGTACGCGCTGCGGCAGGATCCCGACGTGATCCTGGTGGGCGAGATGCGCGACCTGGAGACCATCCAGGCGGCGCTCACCATCGCCGAGACGGGCCACCTGTGCCTGGCCACGCTGCACACCAACTCGGCGGCCGAGACCATCAACCGCGTGATCGACGTCTTTCCCAGCCACCAGCAGTCGCAGATCCGCGCGCAGCTCGCCTTCGTGCTGGAGGGCGTGCTCACGCAGCAGCTGCTGCCCAAGGCGCGGGGCCGCGGCCGCTCGATGGCGGCCGAGATCATGATCTGCACGCCCGCCATCCGCGCCTGCATTCGCGACGACAAGGTGCACCAGATCTACTCGGTGATGCAGGCGGGCAAGAAGCACGGCATGCAGACGCTGAACGACGCGCTCTCGCAGCTCTACATCCAGCGCGAGGTGACGTTCGAGGAGTGCATCAAGCGGTCGCCCGATCCCCAGGAGTTCGCCAAGATGGTCGGCGAGCCGATCCCCGCGTAACCCCGGACGCCCATGCCCGTATTCACCTACAGCGCGCGCGCCAACAGCGGCGAGCTGCTCACCGGCGAGATCGACCTTCCCAGCAAGGACGAGGTCGTCGGCTACCTGGTGCGCCAGAAGCTGCGGCCGGTGTCGGTGCAGGCCAAGGCCAAGGCGATCAACATCACCTTCGGCAGCGGCGTCAAGACGCGCGACGTGGTGATCTTCACCCGCCAGTTCGCCACCATGATCAACTCGGGCCTGCCGCTGGTGCAGAGCCTGAGCATCCTGGCCGAGCAGACGGAGAACAAGATCTTCGCCAAGGTCATCTCGGCCGTGCTCTCGGACATCCAGCAGGGCATGACGCTGGCGGACGGGATGAAGAAGCACCCCAAGGTCTTCACCGACCTGTACGTGAACATGGTGGCGGCGGGCGAGGCGGGCGGCATCCTGGACACCATCCTGCTGCGCCTGGCCACCTTCCTGGAGAAGAACGACGCCCTGGTGCGCAAGATCAAGGGCGCCATGACCTACCCGGCGGTGATGCTGGCGGTGGTGATCATCGCCACCACCATCCTGCTGTGGAAGGTGGTGCCCGTGTTCGCCGGCATCTTCAAGGAGGCCAACCTGGACCTGCCGGCGCCCACGCGCGTGGTGCTGGCGGTGAGCGGCTTCCTGCAGAGCTACATCATCTACATGGTGGCGGCGGTGATCGGCGGCATCTTCCTGCTGCGCCGCTACTACAAGACGGACGGCGGGCAGCTCGTCATCGACGGCCTGATGCTGAAGCTGCCGGTGCTGGGCGTGATGCTGCGGAAGTCGGCGGTGTCGCGCTTCACGCGGACGCTGGGCACGCTGATCTCGTCCGGCGTGTCCATCCTTGAGGGCCTGCAGATCACCGCCCGCACCTCGGGCAACCGGGTGATCCACGACGCGGTGATGGCGTCGCGCGCCTCCATCGCCGGCGGCGCCACCATCGCGGAGCCGCTCAAGGCGTCGGGCGTGTTCCCGCCCATGGTGGTGCAGATGATCAACGTGGGCGAGCAGACGGGCGGACTGGACGAGATGCTCTCCAAGATCGCCGACTTCTACGACGACGAGGTGGACGCGGCCGTGTCGGCGCTCACCTCGGTGCTGGAGCCCATCATGATCGTGTTCATGGGCGTGGTGGTGGGCGGCATGGTGGTCGCCATGTACCTCCCCATGTTCGACATGATCAAGGCGGCGCAGGCCACGGGGTGAGGCGCGCCTGCAGAGCCGGCCCGTGCGGTGCACCGCGAAGGCGGTGAATCCGTGGCGGGGCTGATCGATTGATCATGCCGCAGGCGCGGGGGACGGGTCCCTGCAATCGCAAAGGGCTTCGTCGGCAGAGCTGCCGGCGGAGCCCTTTGCGCATGATCCAGCAGCAGTCTGTCAGTCCAGATGGGTTCGATCGCAGAATCGGACCTCCGAGCGAACCGGATGCGGTGCGCAAAGATGGGCCGCTCGTCACGGACGGTTCACCGGTGGATGGAGCCATCGGGCACTGTCGTGTTTGTGAGCGAGCTCGGGCGAGCGCGTCCAGAAGTTGAGCAAGGCGCGGTTCTCCCCGCGGCCCCTCGGTTCGGCATCCCCGAGACGAGAGCTCTGCGTTCGACGCGGGAACGCGATTGCGGCGGGCCTACCTTCCTCCTTCCCGACGGGTGGCGCGGGCCAGGGGCCCGATGGGCTCACGCCTGACCTCACGCCCGATCCGCAGGGCGCATCAAGGGGATCATTCGGCTCGGGTTTCTGCGCCGGGTACCCCGGGCGGCTCGCGAAGGCACGGGCCGATCATCCCGACCTTCCGACGAAAATCGGACCCGCAACGAGACTCTACGGGTGGCATGGGACGTGCTTAGCTGGGGTGAGCCGTCCAAGCTCCTCCCTCCCCTCTGCGGCACCGAGTTGCGCCATAGCCTCCGCTGCGCGACTCGCTTTCATGCCTTCCGATCTCACAACCTGGAAAGTCCACCATGCCGACGATCCTCGATCCGCGGTACGTGCGCGGCTTGCTCCTGGCAGCCGTGGCGGCGCTCGGTGCCGCCGCCTGCTCCGGCCGCGACATTGCCGGTCCGAAGGGGGTGCAGCATGCGGGGGGAACGCCCTCGGCGGCCCTCGCGGCGCTGACGTGCACCGGCAGCGTCTCGAACGCGACGATCCACTGCTCGGCGGCGGCATCCGGCGCGAACCGGACGATCTTCGGCGGGCAGAACAGCAACGTCAGGCTCACGTCGAGCAACGCGAGCTACACGGCCGCGGACTCGATCTTCCAGTTCGACGTCACCGTGCAGAACCTGCTGCCCGAGAAGATCGGCACGGCGGACGGGGTGAACCTCGCGCCCGAGGGGATCCGGGTCTTCTTCTCCTCGGGGCCGGCGGTGACCTCCGGCACCGGGAGCGCCTACGTCGCGAACGCGGACGATGTGGCGACCTTCACCGCGCCCGCGCAGCCCTTCTTCCAGTACGACACCATCCTCGGCACGAACCAGGCGTCCGCCCCGCGGCAGTGGAAGATGCACGTGGATCCGAGCGTGGGCACCTTCTCGTTCGTCGTCTACGTCTCCACCCCGCTGGAGCCGCTGATCGTCATCACCGAGCTGATGGCGAACCCGGGCGGAACGGTGCAGGACAGCTCCGGCGAGTACGTGGAGATCTACAATGCCGGCCGGTTCCCCGTGAACCTGGTGGGGATGATCCTGAACGACGGCTCGGGGGCGGGAATCGGCGCGGTAGACACGGTCCCCGCCGACTTCATCGTGCCCGCCGGGGCGTACCGCGTTCTTGGCCGGACGCAGGATCCGGCCAAGAACGGGGGGATCACCGTGGACTATCTCTATACCCACAAGGTCGGCGGGACCGCCACGGGCCTGCAGTTCTCGAACAGCGCCGCCGACTACTTCCGGATCCGCGCCGCGTCGGGCGCGACGATCGACTCGGTGCGCTACTCCAACGCCTCCATCGCCGCGGCGGCGGGGGTCGCCCGCGAACTGACGGACCCCGCGCTCGAGAACTCCACGGTCGACGGGGCCAACTGGGCCTCAGCCACCACGAACTACCAGGCCGCCAACAAGGGCACGCCGGGGGCGCTCAACAGCACCTCGACGGTCCTTTAGCCGGGAACTTCGACCTCGGTGACCCGGTGCCCGCGTCGATCGGGCTCGCCCCGGGTGGTTCCGGCCCAGCGGTCCGCGACGGCCCTGGACGCTCACGGTCGGCGCACGTCGGCGACGCTCGCCCGGTGCGGTGGGCGCAGGCACCATCGAATGCGAAAGGCCCCGGGGATCACGGTCCCGGGGCCTTTCGCATCGCCTTGCACCATCCTCCGGACGGCCCCGCGCACCGGTGCCGCCACGTCGTGCGGGCGGGAGGTGCGCGCTCGAACGTCCATGGCTCGATGCTGCCTTCCTTCTCCATCGCGGCGTACCCGCGGGGCGCGGGGTGGCCATAGACGCCGCTTCATCCACCTGATCTCCCGTCGAATCCCCGCCCGCCGGCGGAGTCCTGCCACGTGTCCTGTGCCGGAACGTCAGGCGGTGTCCTGGATCAGCGCGTCGGCCCAATCGACATACGCGTTCACCTGCTCGAGCAGCCGCTTTCCTTCGTCCACCGTGTAGTAGCTGCCGCTGTAGGAGGCGTGGGTCTTCGCGTCGAGGATGCTCCTCAGGCGGCGGACCTGCTCGGCGGGTGCGCGATGCCCCAGTGCGTGCACCAGCACGTCCGCGGCTCGCACGTGGTCTCCGTCCGTGGACTTGATCTCGCGAAAGGTGATCGTCAGCGCGTCGGTGTAGGCGATCGCCGCATGGATGGCGACGATGGCAAGCCCGTTTCCGTACTTCGCCTCGCCGAGCACCCCGAGCGTCCGTGCCGTCTCGCGCAGGGCGCGCCCGATGGCGAGGTACTTCGAGGCGCGCGAGCGGTCCTCCTGCTTCGTCTGTCCCAGCCTCACCATGTTCGAGCCTCAGCGGGAAAAGGTTCTCCATAAAGAAGCCGGCCCTCGGATGCGACATCCTGCATCAGCGGGTCTCCGTCCGTGAGCCGCTGCTCGGCGCGGGCGCGGGGCACCACATACGCGGAGATCCGCGCGCCCAGCGAGTCTTCGATGGCGGTGCCCGCTTCGGCCAGCGCGTGCTCTACGGTTTCCACCGCGGACTCGTCGCCGGCCAGCACCAGGAGGTCTGCATCGCTGGCGGGCCGGGCGCTGCCCCGGGCGTTGCTGCCGTACAGGATGATCGACACCACCAAGCCCTCCAGCCCGTTCTCGCTGATCGCCGCGTGGAGCATCGTTCGGAGGCGCTGCATGCGGGTCGCCTCCGCTTCGAACAGGGTGGCGAGCGGCGCGTACAGCTCGTGCCGATGGTTGATGCGGTACAGGTGGCTGCCGCGCGTCTGCTCCCGCCGCAGGATACCCAGGTCGGAAAGGTCGTTCAGGGCGCTCTGGAGTGCTCCCTTGGACCGGATGCCTGCCAGACGCTGCGTTTCGCGTCCCGACGCCGGGGACGTGAGGGGAAGGAGCGCGCGAAGGATCTGCACCTTCGTCACGGAACCCAGAATGGCGTTGAGAGGCCGTACGAGCATACCGCACCTTGCCCTGCTTAGGGGGCATCCGCCCTAAAAACGGGGCAGATGCCCTCAATTTGGGGCAACCGAGAAGCACCTGTCAAGGCTGTAGAAGGGTGCGCTCCCGTTGGAGGCTGCCGCGGCTCGTCGGACGGCAGCCGCCGCGCAGGATGCTCCGAAGCACAACCGGCCGACTGTTCCACAGCGCAAACGACGGTGGGGCATGCAGTTCTCCGCCGTTCGCGGTTATCTTTCCATCGATGCCCCCGACGGGCGGCCGTCTCTTCCGACGGATGCGGCGCCGTTCGATCCCGCGAGGGCTGGTCACGCGGCGGTCGACGGCGCGGTTCGCGTTCGCCGCCGCGTGCTCGATCCGAATCAACCGAAAGAACATGCAGACCATTATCCCGAAGCCCGCGGTGCTGATCGAAGCGGCCGACGTCACGTTCCCGGAGCGCGCGCGGGCGGCGGCGGCGCTGCTGGAGCAGATCGTGGACGACCGCGCGCTGCTGGCGGGGCTCACGAAGGACGAGCGCAGGCGGCTGATGACGGCGGCGGGCCGCGTCTCGCGCCCGGATGCGGACGACCGGCGCAAGCTGCTGAAGGCGTCGAAGCGCGGGCGGAAGGAGGCGCGGGTGCAGCGCGCGGAAAGCGTGCTGGACGAGGTGGGCATCCGCAGGCTGCGCCGCGAGCCGGTGTTCGCCACGCCCACGCTCTTTCCCCCGACCGGCTTCGACGCGGCGGGGGAGCCGCGGGGGAGCGAGTCGCTGGAGACGCAGAACTGCTACGTCTGCAAGCGCGACTTCCGCACGCTGCACCACTTCTACGACCAGCTCTGCCCGGCGTGCGCCGAGGAGAACTTCCGCAAGCGCGGCGAGCTGGCCGATCTGCGCGGGCGCGTGGCCCTGCTCACGGGCGGCCGGGTGAAGATCGGCTACCAGGCGGGCATCAAGCTGCTGCGCGCGGGCGCGCACCTGATCGTCACCACCCGCTTTCCGCGCGACTCGGCGGTGCGCTACGCGGCGGAGCCCGACTTCGCGGAGTGGGGGCACCGGCTGGAGATCTTTGGGCTGGACCTGCGCCACACGCCCAGCGTGGAGGCGTTCTGCAGCGAGCTTCTGCGCACGCGCGAGCGGCTGGACTTCATCGTCAACAACGCCTGCCAGACGGTGCGCCGCCCGCCCGCCTTCTACGAGCACATGATGGAGGGCGAGTCGGCGCCGATGGATCGCCTGCCGCAGCACGTGCGCGGGCTGTTGGGCAGCTACGAGGGCCTGCGCGGCTACCACATGCTGCCCGAGGGCGGCGCGCTGCCCGCCTCCGCGGAATCGACCGTGATGCCGGCGGTCGCGGGGCTGACCCACGCGGCGCAGCTCTCGCAGGTGGCGCTGCTGCCGGACGAGGCGGCGGCGCAGCACCACCTGTTCCCGGTCGGCAGCCTGGACGCGGACATGCAGCAGGTGGACCTTCGCGGGCGCAACTCGTGGAGGCTGATGATGGACGAGGTGGCGTCCGTGGAGCTTCTGGAGGTGCAGCTGGTGAACGCCGTGGCGCCCTTCATCCTGAATGCCCGCCTCAAGCCGCTGATGCTGCGCACGCCCGAGCGCGACAAGCACATCGTCAACGTGTCCGCGGTGGAGGGGCAGTTCTACCGGCGCTTCAAGACGGCGCGGCACCCGCACACCAACATGGCGAAGGCGGCGCTCAACATGATGACGCGCACCGCGGCGTCGGACTATCACGCGGACGGCATCCACATGAACAGCGTGGACACGGGCTGGGTGACGGACGAAGACCCGGCCGAGATCGCCGCGCGGAAGCAGGCCGAGCACCGCTTCCACCCGCCGCTGGACATCGTGGACGGCGCGGCGCGAATCGTGGACCCCATCATCCACGGGTTCAACACCGGGCAGCACGTGTGGGGATGCTTCCTGAAGGACTACAAGCCCGCGCACTGGTGAGGCCGACGGCGTCCACGTCGCCCGCGGGCCGGCGGACGGATGGACGGGAGCGGTCTCCGGCGATGGTGCCGGGGACCGCCGCGTCGTTTCCGGTCGATGGCGTCAGGAGGAGAGGCGGGCGAGCTCGTCGGGGGGGATGGCGGGGAGCGAGAGGGTGAAGCGGCTTCCTCCGCCGGGGCGGGGCTCGTAGCGCACCTCGCCGTCCTGCGCTTCGGCCAGGCGGCGGGCGAGGGCCAGGCCGATGCCGCTGCCGGGGCCCTGCTGGCCGTCGCCGCGGTGGAAGGGGCGGAACACGTGCTCGCGCTCGTGCGGCGCCAGGCCAGGGCCGCGGTCGGCGACGGTGAAGACGATGCGGCCGGCCTCGGAGTGGACGGCCACCTCCACCGAGGTGTCGTCGGGGGAGTACTTGACGGCGTTCTCGATGAGGTTGGTGATCACGTGCAGCGTGTGCACGAAGTCGAAGCGCCCCACCAGCAGCTCGCCCGGCTGCACGCTCGCGTCCACCGTGCGCGCGGGCCACACGGCGGCGGCCTGCTGCAGCGCGGCGCCCAGCACGTCCTCGGCGGCGGCGGGCTCGGGGCGGATGGGGAGGGCGCCGGCGTTCAGGCGGGCCAGGTCCAGCAGGTCGGCGACGAAGCGGTTCAGCCGGTCGGCCTCGGCCTCCACCACGTGCGCGCGCTCGTCCCCGCCGGCGGCCAGCTCGTGGGCCAGCGCCTTGATGGTGGTGAGCGGCGTGCGCAGGTCGTGCGACACGGAAGCCAGCAGCGCGTCCTTCAGCCGGTCGGCCTCGCGCAGGGCCTCGGCGTGGCCGGCGGCCTCCGTCAGCCGCACGCGCTCCAGCCCCAGCGCCGCGTAGTAGGCCAGCGCCTCGGCGAAGCGCCGCTGCCGCGCATCCAGCATCAGCCCCCCCGCCGTCTCCAGCCGCAGCACGCCCACCGGCTCGTCCTTCACCCGCAGCGCCATCAGCCAGCTCCGCGAGTCGGTGCCGCGCAGGAACTCCGCCGACGACAGCGCCGTCTCCGGGATCGACACGTCGTCCGCAGAGAACCCATCCACCGAAATCGCGGTTTGACGGTTATCGGCCGTATCCACCGTCTCAACGGCGCTGTGATCGATCAACGGAGCCGACACGCCATCGACCATCTCCGCGGAAATCTCACCGATCCGCGCCTCATCCCATGCTGCGGTCGCTCGGCGCGAAGCTCCGTCCGCCGAGCCCGTTGATCGAACACCCGCGACAGCGTCGGTCCTCGGATTCCACCGACGGCCTCGCGCTCGCCAATCGCGACGGAGACCATCGACCGATCCGATGGCCGACGATCCATCCCCCGCGCCGGCCGTGTCCGTCGATGTGCCCGAACGATCGTCGACTGCTCCATCGGCGGACGTGCTGCGGGCCATGAGGCGCAGGCGGGCGGTGGCGTCGTCGCGCAGATAGATGTCGCAGCGGTCCACGGCCAGGGCGGTGCGGATCACGCCGGCGATGGTGACCACGGCGTCCTCGGCGCGGGCGGCCTTGAGCGCTTCGGCGCCCAGGGTGGCGAGCTGGTCGATCTCGTCGGCGCGGCGGCGGGCGTGGGCGGCCTCGCGCTGGGCGCGGTGCAGGAGCTGGGCGGCGACGGCCCCAGCCGCCAGGAACGCCAGCAGCACCAGCCAGTCCAGCGGGTTGCGCACCTCCAGCGTGTAGTAGGGGCGCAGGAAGAGGTAGTTGAAGGCGAGGAAGGCCAGCACGGCCAGCCCCATTCCCACCCGCCGCCCGCCCCGCGCGCTGGCGCCCAGCACCACCAGCAGGTACCCGAGCGCCACGTGCGCTTCGCCGATGCGGTCGCGCACGTGGAGCATGGCGGCCGTGAGCAGCGCGGCGGCCAGGGTCCAGAGCAGGGCTTCGCGCGCCGCGCCGCGCGGGGAGGCGGGCACGCTCAGGCGCCTCCACCCTCGAAGCGGTAGCCCACGCCCGGCTCGGTGACGATCAGCGCGGGGCGCAGCGAGTCCATCTCGATCTTGCGGCGCAGGTTGGCCACGTGCACGCGAAGGTACTGCTGCGGGTCGCCGTCCGATCGGTTCCATACGGCGCGGAAGAGCTGCCCGTGCGTGAGGGTGCGCCCCCGGTGCCGCACGAAGGCGCGCAGCAGGTCCCACTCGGTGGGCGTCAGGTGGATGGCCTGCCCGCCGCGCTCCACGCGCCGCCGCGCGACGTCCACCGCCAGCCCGCCGAACGCCAGCGCCTGCGCGCCGTCCGGCGCCTGCGCGCGCGCCCGGCGGAGCTGCGCACGCACGCGCGCCCGGAGCTCGGCGGGGCTGAACGGCTTGGTCACGTAGTCGTCCGCGCCCGCGTCCAGCAGCTGCACCTTCTCGTGGTCGGCATGGCGGGCGGAGAGCACGACGATGGGCGCCGAGCACCACTTGCGGAGCTCGGCGCAGACCTGGATGCCGGACAGGTCGGGGAGCCCCAGGTCCAGCACCACCAGCGCGGGCCGCTCGGCCGCCGCGGCGTCGATGCCCGCCTCGCCCGTCGCCGCCTCCACCACGCGCACGCCGTCCCCCGCCAGCGCGTTCCGCACCGCCCGCCGCACCTGCGGCTCGTCGTCGATCACCAGGATCAGGTCGGGCTCCATCGGCGGGTCGGTGCGGGGATCGCGGCTGTCGGAAACGCGCCGGCGGCACGAGGTCCGGCCGGCCGATTGAACATCATCCCCCACCGCATGATCGGCAATGCCGCGGCCCTGCCGACCCACTGATCCCTCCGCAGCCGAAGCCCGCTCCGCACCTTCGCATCAAGGCGTATCTACGGCACGGGGGCCACTCGGCACGTACCCTGATCAGGATTGCGACATCCGCCGCCGCGCCCGCTGCCATTCTCAAAAAGCATCTTCAACCGCAGCCCTGTACACAAGCCACAGAGCCTCGGTGCCGGCCGCACGAGAGAAAGCTGAGAGAGCACAGCCTCACTCGTACAGACGCTCAAACGTAGAAGGAACTGACACGCAACTGGTTGATGTGTTTCGACTTGCCATGGGACGGTCGCGATCTCATGGGATTACAGGCAGCTCATGTTTCTACTGCACTTCCCGTTTTTGCGCCAGCACGGTTGTCATTGGCAGTAGCGGGCGTTAGAGTCTACGTGGCGGCGTTTTCCGAGCGTGTATGCGCCGCCGCCGCCGCTCCCGCCGCGCTGCCGCGAAGGGGACGGCCGCCTGCCAAAACTTCAACGGCGAGGTGCGAGATGGACAGGAAGCTGAAACTGGACGTGGAGACGCTGGAGGTGTCGACGTTCGATGCGGGCGACGCGAGCGGCGTGCAGGGAACCGTGCACGCCAACGGCGCCGACGCGATCCCCGTGACGCGCACCAACTGTCTCACCACGCCGTGCTGCCCCTACACGGTGACGTGCCCGACCGCCGCAGCCTGAGCGCCGCTGTCCGCCGCAGACGCGGGTCGGCGGACCGGCGGGGAACCCACGGGCCCGTGGAAGCCGAAGCGCTTCCGCGGGCTCGTTCTCTTCCCGCGAACGACACGGACCGTCCCCTCGCCCCGCCACCTCCGAACCTCCACGTGCAGGTCCGACCGTAGTCCGACGGTGGTCCGGCCGCGGGCTACCGGCAGTCCTCCACCTTCCGCAGGTTGTCGGACGGGTCGCGGTCGACGCGGTGGACGTACGGGTCGACCGCGACGTACGCCGGCGCCTGCGCGACCGTGAACGACACCTGCGTGCGCGGCCCGCGGATCTGCTGCTTCGCGGAGTAGAGGATTCTGCCGGCCGACGCAAGTCCGCGCGGGTTGGCGGCGAAGGCAGCGACGTCCAGCGCCTCGTCGAACGGCAGCGGTACGTCCCGCCCGCCGCGGCGCATGGTCTTCCCGGCATCCACCGTCGCGGTGACGCGGAAGCCCCCGCCGGGAAGGCGGCGGCATGTCGCGGGGCCCGCGGCCAGGTCGTAGACCACGACCTCACGCAGCCACTGGTCGATGAGCGCACGCTGCTCCGGCGGTGCCTGGGCGTGCAGCAGAGCGATGAGATCCAGCGACGTGGGCGGATGGTCCGATCCCGCGTGCTCGCGGACGAGGCGGGCGAGCACGCGGTCCAGTGCCGGCTCGCCCAGCAGGTCGCGCAAGCCCGACATCACCACCGCGCCCTTGCCGTAGTAGAGGTACGCCTCGCCCGTCACGCGGTACAGCGGCGCCTCCACGGACTCCTCGCCCGCGCGGCCGCGGAGATAGCGGTCCAGGTCGAAGGCGAGCAGGGCGGGCAGCGCGCGCTCGCCGTGCGTCTCCTTCAGCACCATCTGCTCGCTGTACTTGGCGAGCGTCTCCACCAGCATGGAGGCGCCGGGCTGGTCGGTGGGATCGACCTGGTGGCCCCACCACTGGTGCCCCACCTCGTGCGCCACGCGCCGGGTGACGAGGTCCAGGTCGGCGCTGTCGCGGGCGTCGGTCAGAAATCCGCGGTCCTCCACGAAGTACACCGTGCCCGGCAGCGCCAGCGCCCCGAATCCCCAGTACGACGGCACCTCCACGATGCGCAGCTCGCGGTGCGGATAGGGTCCGAAGCGCGCGCCGAACAGGTCCAGCGAGCGCGTGGCGGCCGCCAGCATGCGGTTCACGTTGTAGGCGTGCGTGGGATGGTAGTACACCTGCACCAGCACGCCCCGATGGCGCACCTGCTTCACCGCGTAGCGCGCGGAGACGTAGGCGAACTGGCCCGTCATCGGCCGGTCCATCACGTAGCGGAAGTAGCGCCGCCGGCCCCGCCGCCACTCGCCCGCGAGCGCGCCCGGCGCCACCGCCACCTGGTCCGCCGAGGTGGAGACCGTAGTTTCGAAGCTCGTCCACGCGGCGCTGGGATCGGCACCGCCCGCAGGCTCCGTCGCGGCCAGCGCCGTCTCCGTGGACGGGCCGGCGAGCCCGCGCTTCCGCCGCTGGGCCGGGTCGTCCAGCTCGTAGCTGCTGCGGTACCCCAGGGCGGGGAAGGACGAGCGGCTGGCGAGGAACGAG
Organism: Gemmatimonadota bacterium; assembly: GCA_028287185.1. GTDB lineage: Bacteria > Gemmatimonadota > Gemmatimonadetes > Longimicrobiales > Longimicrobiaceae > JAQBQD01. The sequence continues at coordinate 26,301 of JAQBQD010000083.1, forward strand.
CCGTTCTCCACCACCGACAGGTCGAAATCGCCGGTGCGCACGCCGCGCTGCGCCACGTCCGTCCGGAACCGCAGCTCCGCCGTCCCTCCGGGCGCCATCGGCCGCGAAAGCCGGAAGCGGTAGACGCCGAAGCGCGCGTCGTGCTCCGCCGGCGGGCCGCCCGCCATCTCGATCCGCGCGTCCTGGATGTCTCGCGGCAGGGAGCCCCATACGTCCCGCACCTCGCGCCCGGTCCGGTTCTCCAGGCGGTACGTGCCGTCGATGCGGTAGCGCCGCTCGGCGGGATACAGGTCCACGTTGGCGCGAATGCCCACGATGCTCGGCTGGGGCTCCGCTGCGAACGGCCGGTACGCCTTCTCGTACGCCGCCTTCCAGTCCATCCGCGCGGCGTCCGTCTCGTAGCGGTTGACGACGTTGGTGCCGTGGAAGACGAAGGCGCCGGTGGCCAGGAAGAGCGCCACGCAGGCCGCGGCGCCCAGGGCTCCACGCCGCCCGAGCGTCCGCGGAACGGCGGAGATGCGCGCGATGAGCGGCGCCGCGCGGCCCCGGCGCCAGAGCGCGAAGGTCAGGAAGCCGAGGAGGACTGCGAACGACGTCCAGTACGCCATGAACCACGCGAACGACTCGCCGCCCTGGCCCCATCCGCCCATGTCGGTGCGCGGAAGCGCGGGGGCGCCGGCGTAGCGGACAAGCGCGTGGTTCAGCCCGAACGCCTCGCCGCGGCGCACGACGACGGCGGCGGCCAGGGAGAAGACGATGCCGGCGTAGCGGTTGGGGCTGAGCGTCTGCACCAGCAGGGCGGCCGCCGCGAACAGCGCCAGCGGCAGGCACTCGACGTAGAGTAGCGTGAGGTACGGGCCCATCTCGATGCCCTCGTACCCGCGCGAAAGCTGGTACGCGGCGCCCACGCACGCGCCGGTGAGGGCGAGGGCGACGGGGATCGCGCAGAGTGCGGTGAGCTTCGACAGGTGGAAGACGGCGCTGGACGCCGGCGTGGCGTCGATCACGTCGTCGAACCGCGCCGCGCGCTCGCGCCACGCCAGCTCCGCCGCGTAGTACGCCAGCGCGACGATGCCGATCATCCCCAGCGGCCCGCCGATCGCCGCCGCCATCAGCCCCGTCGTGGGGTAGACGCGCGTGCCGTACTCCAGCGTGTTGACGCCGGTCACAACCTCCATGCCCACGAAGAAGATCCAGAGCGCCATCAGCCCCGCGAACGACCAGCTCCGCAGCACGTAGCGCAGCTCCAGCCGTGTGGCCGAGAGCAGCGCGTGCCACGGGACCGGCGAACTGCGGAAAGGGACGGCGACGGTCTGGTAGCCGCCCACGTGCTTCGACGGCGCCGCCGTGTCCGCCCGTCCGCTCCGGCTTCGCGCCGCGATGCGGAAGGCGAAGAGGTGGTGGACGAGGGCGAGCACGGCGAGCGAGACCCCCGTCCAGAGCATCCGGTTGAGAAGGAAGTGCCCGGACAGCGAAGGGAGGCGCACGTTGCGCTCGGCCGGCGTCCAGTAGCGCGTCTGCTCGAAGAAGGCGGACGGGCCGAAGGGGTCGAGCACCGCCGCGCGCGCCAGTGAGCCCGGCGACGGCGGCGCGGACCCCGCCATGAGCGGAGAGTCGATGAGCGTGGCGGCGACCAGGTACAGCGCGTAGACGAAGACGCCGGCCACGTAGCTGGCCCGCGCGCTCCGCGTGAGCGCGGACACGCCGAAAACCAGCGATCCGGCGAACAGCAGGTTAGGGAGTACGACGACGGCAAGGCCCCACAGGTAGTACGCGGGATGGACGGCGCCCAGTCGCTCCGGCGAAACCCGGACGAGCATGGGAGCCACCATCAGCGCGATCGCGGCGGCGGCGAGCACCGCGAGCGCGGCCAGCAGCGCCCCGGCGAAGCGGCCGAACAGGTACTGCGCGCGGCTCACGGAGGTTGCGTAGACGATCTCCGTCATCCCGCTCTCCGCGTCGCGCAGGGCGGAGGCGGCGCAGAAGACGGTGAGCACGAAGACGGCGGGAAGGGAGAGCAGGCCCATCGCCTGTGCCACGACGTACGGCGAGTTGACGTTGACGCCGTCCGGCCCGTAGCCGGTGGCGACGAGCAGCACCGCCATCCCGACGAACCCGGCGGCCGCGGCGTAGAACGCCAGGTGGCGCGCGTGGCAGCGCCACTCGAAGGCGACGATGCCGCGCAGCACGGAGGTTCTCGCGCGCATCGGCTAGGCCGCCCGCGCGGCGGAGAGCGCGGAGAAGTACACGTCCTCCAGGTCCGCCTCCGCGGGCGCGAAGCCGGCGTCCGGGCGGGCGTCGGCCAGCACGCGCACCAGCGTGCGGCCGGCCTGGCGCTGGGTGGAGAGCACGGCGTGCGCGGCCCGGAGCGAGTCCACCTCGCCGCGCTCCGCGGTGCGCTGCCACAGGCGTCCTCGCAGCGCGTCCAGCAGCCGCGCGGGCTCGCCTTCGCACAGCACGCGGCCGTGGGAGAGCACGGCCATGCGGGGGCAGAGCTGGCGGACGTCCTCCACGATGTGGGTGGAGAGGATCACCACCACCGTCTCGCCCACCTCGCTCAGCAGGTCGTGGAAGCGGTTGCGCTCCTCCGGGTCCAGCCCCGCGGTGGGCTCGTCCACGATCACCAGGCGCGGATCGCCCAGCAGCGCCTGCGCGATCCCGAAGCGCTGCCGCATGCCGCCCGAGAAGCTGCTGACGGCCTTGCGCCGGTGCGCGTGCAGGTTGGTGCGGTGCAGCAGGTCCGACACCTGCGCCCGCCGCTGGGCCGCGTTCGTCAGCCCCTTCAGCAGCGCCAGGTGGTCCAGCAGCACCTCCGCCGGCACGCCGGGATACACGCCGAACTCCTGCGGCAGGTAGCCCAGCCTGCGCCGCAGCCCCGTGGGGTCGCGCAGCACGTCCATCCCATCGAGCGTGATCGAACCCGAATCCGGCTCCTGCAGCGTCGCCAGGGTGCGCATGAGCGTCGACTTGCCGGCGCCGTTGGGTCCCAGCAGGCCGAAGAGGCCCGCGCCGATGGAAAGGCTCACCCCGTCCAGCGCGCGCACGCCGTGGGGATACGTCTTGGAAAGCCCGGTGATCTGGAGCATGCGGAAGCTGCGGAGTGTACGGGGGGGGAAACGGACGGCGTCACGCCGGAGGATGGGGCTACTTCGGATTCTACCGGGCCGGAGTTTCAGTCCGCCGACGGGTGTGGAGGGGAAACAGGTGTAGGGCCGCGTCCGCACCCGGCCGTGGACGGGGCTCCGCGGCGCCCGGGCGGCGAAGTTGACGCGTGCGGCGGCGGGGTGCATCTTCCGCATCCGCCCGTTCCCCACGAGAGAGATGCCGAGCAGCAGACCCTTGGAAGACACCATCACCTTCCTGCGCGAGCGGGTGACGCGCGCGCCGCACGCCGTGCTGGTCCTGGGATCGGGGCTGGGGGGGCTGGCCGACGAGATCGAGGACGCGGTGCGCATCCCGTTCGAGGACGTCCCCGGTTTTCCCCGCCGCACCCAGCAGCTGGAGGGGCACGCCGGCAGGCTGGTGGCCGGGCGGCTGGAGGGCGTGGAAGTGGTGGCGATGCAGGGTCGCTTCCACCTGTACGAGGGGTGGGCGCCCGAGGCGGTGGCGCTGCCGCTGCGCGCGCTGGCGGCGCTGGGGGCGGGCACCGTGGTGCTCACCAACGCGGCCGGCGGCCTGCGCCCCGGCATGCGCCCGGGCGACCTGATGCTGATGGCCGACCACATCAACTTCATGGCCCGCAACCCCCTCATCGGCCGCGTGGCCGCCGGCGAGGAGCGCTTTCCCGACATGTCCGATCCGTACGACGCCGAGTACCGGCGCATCGCGGAGGAGGTGGCGCGGGAGCTTCGCATTCCCCTGCTCTCGGGCGTGTACGCGGCGCTGCTGGGGCCCAGCTACGAGACGCCGGCCGAGATCCGCATGCTGGGCCGCCTGGGCGCGGACGCCGTGGGCATGTCCACCGTGCCCGAGGTGCTGGTCGCGCGCGCCATGGGCATGCGCTGCATCGGGTTCAGCGCCATCACCAACCTGGCGGCCGGGCTTGGGGGCAGCACCCTGTCGCACGCCGAGGTGATGGAGGTGGGCGCCTCCGTCCGCGACCGCCTGGTGGCCCTGGTGCGTGGCATCCTTCCCCGCGTCGCCGGCCTGAACCTGGCCTCCGAAGCCGCGTCCTGACCCGGTGCCGGCGGCGCGCTCTCGATCGAGGGCGCCGCCGCACGGCCGGTTCGCAGGATGAACGGTGCCCGCGGAGGGTCGGTCGATCGGTCCCCACGGTCGATTCGGTCGATTCGGTCGATTATGGGCCGTGCTTCTCTCGTATCGACGGAGGCTGACGGTCGGGCATCGATCAACCAGGCTCCTGCGACGCCAGGCCGGACGATCCCCGCGTCCGCCGATCTACCGAAAGCATCCCCCAATCTCCCGACCGTCGAGATGCCCGAGCCCGCCGCCACCACCGCCCGCGCGCGACGCCTGCGCCGATGGCTGCTGCACGGGGTGCTGGGCGGCACCGTGGCAGCCGGCGGGGCGCTGGCGCTGCGCGACACGCCGGGCATGCGCGAGGCCGAGCTGCAGAGCTACGACCTTCGCATGCGCAACAGCGCGCCCGCGGCGGCGAACCGGGACATCGTGATCGTGGCGATCGACGACCGCAGCATGGAGGCGCTGGGGCCGCGCCTGGGCCAGTGGCCGTGGCCGCGCTTCGCGTATGCGCGGGCGCTGGACTTTCTCCGCAGCGCCCGCGTTAAGCAGGTGGTCTTCGACCTGGCCTTCGCCGAGCCCGACCTGGTCCGCCAGGGCAGCGACGCCGAGCTCGCCGACGCCATCGCACAGGCGGGCAACGTGGTGCTGCCCATCGCGCTGCACGCCGGGGACGCGGACCGCGAGCGGCGCGCGCGCGAGGCGGAGGGCGACACGTCCACGGCCTATCTGCCGCGCTTCGCCGTCCCGTCCGCGCCGGGTTCGCTCGCCCTGCCGGAGCTGGCGCGGGTGACGGCCGTCCCGCTTCCCGCGTTCGGCGGGCCGGCGCTGGCGCTGGGGTCGATGAACCTGTTCTCCGACCCGGAGGACGGCGCCACGCGGCGCGCGGACCTGCTGTATCGCCACGACGGCCGCCTGTATCCCGCGCTGGCGGTTGCCGCCGCCCGCATCGCCAATCCCGCGCGCTTCGGCGGTGCGGTGAAGGTCGAGCGCGACCGGCTGACCATCGGCAGCGTGGCGGTGCCGCTGACGGACGGGCGGATGCTGATCCGCTGGCGTGGGCCGTTCCTGGAGGGGAAGCGGGAGACGTATCGCGTGATCCCGTTCTCGCTGGTCACCAACAGCTACGAGCAGGTGGCGCGCGGCGACGCACCGGACGTCGATCCCGCCTCGCTCGCGGGCAAGACGGTGTTCGTCGCCACCACCGCGGCGGGGCTGCTGGACCTGCGCGTGACCCCGTTCGGACAGGCGCCGGGGGTGCTGATGCACGCCGCGATGCTGGACGACCTGCTCCAGTACGGCTGGATCGTACGGGCGCCGCGCGCTGCGAACGTGGCGTTCGTGGTGGCGGTGGCGCTGCTGGCGGGCGCGGCCGTGACGCTGCTCGGCTCGGCGCTGGCGGAGGCCCTCGCTGCGGCGGCCGTGCTGCTGGCCTCGCTGGCGGCGGCGCACCTGGCGTTCCGGGCGGGCATCTGGCTGGACCTGGTCGCCCCGCTCACGGGCGGTGCGCTGGCCGCCGTGGGCGGGATGGTGGCGAACTACATGACCGAGGGACGCGACAAGCGCCGCGTTCGCGAGATGTTCAGCCGCTACGTCTCGCCCGAGTACGTGCGCCAGCTCGCGGACGAGCACCGCGGCCTTCGGCTCGGGGGGCAGCGCATCCCGCTCACGTTACTGTTCAGCGACATCCGCGGCTTCACCACCATCAGCGAGACGTACCCGCCCGAGGTGGTGGTGGAGGTGCTGAACGAGTACCTGGCGCGCATGTCCGAGGTGGTCTTCCGCCATGGCGGCACGCTGGACAAGTTCATCGGCGACGCGGTCATGGCGTTCTGGGGCGCGCCGCTGCCGGTGGCCGACCACGCCCGCCGCGCGGCCGAGACGGCGCTGGACATGGTGGACGAGCTGGAGCGCCTGAACGCACGCTGGGAGGCCGAGGGGCGCCCCATCCGCATCGACATCGGCATCGGCATCAACACGGGCGAGGCCATCGTGGGCAACATCGGCTCGCTGGGGCACAAGCTGGACTACACGGCCATCGGCGACACGGTGAACCTGGCCAGCCGCCTGGAAGGGCTCAACAAGCAGTATGGCACGCGCGTGATCGTGAGCGAGGCCACGCGCCAGGCGCTGGGGAACGCGTACGAGTCGCGCCCCCTGGACGAGGTACGGGTGAAAGGAAAGGAGCAAGCGGTGCAGATCCACGAGCTCACGGGCCGGCGCGCGGCGGCGCCTCCCCGCGCGGTGCCCGCCGCCGCCCTCGCCGCGCTGGCCGGCCTGCTGCTGGCGGCCGCGCCCCTGCACGCCCAGAAGGCACGGTGGACCGACCAGGTCTATCAGCCGGGCCGCTGGCAGGCGGGGCGCCTGGCGCCGCTCACCACCTCCAACGCCGCCACCGACACCCTGGCCCTGGTGGCGCAGGTGGAGACGTACTCGCAGCCGCCTCGCTGGCGCGCCGAGATCCGCAAGGTGGAGGGGGGCCGCGTGGGCGAGCCGCTGGTGTTGCTGGCCGACGGGGCGAACGTGAGCGTGCTGACCGGCGTCTCCGCCACCGCGCTCCGCGACCACCGCGCGGCGGCGGACCCCATCGCGCAGGCGGTGGCCGCCCGCTTCGACGTGCGCGGCCAGCCGAAGGACCGCGGCCCGGCGCGCCTGGTGGACCGCGCGGCCGACCGCCACGTCCTTCGCGTCACGCTTCGCCGGCCGGCGACGAGCACCGCGTTCCCGGACGCGCTTCTGGCGAGCAGCCGAACCCGGCGGACCTTCGGCAACCTGATGACGGCCACGGCACAGCAGCTGGGGTCCAACCGCTCGCAGGAGGTGGTGGCTACCGCCGGCTCGCGCGCGCTCAGCACGGAAAGCAAGGTCAGCACGCCCGAAGGCCAGCTCACCATCCGGAACGACACGATGGCGGTGATCGCCATGGAGCACCGCCCGGTGGACGTTCTGGCGCTGGACGACTTCATCCGCGCCGGCAGGCTCGGGACGGCGATGCCCGTGAAGGAGGAGCAGATCCCATGAGAACCCGCATCGCGGCCGGCTTCGTCGCACTGGCAGCCCTGCTCTCCGCGTCCACGGCCGGCGCGCAGCTCCGCGACCGGCTGGCGCGCGCCGCGGGGGCGGCGGTCGTCTCCCGGGCGCCCATCGGGCCTGCGAAGGAGATCGAGATCGGCCGGAACATCGCATCGACGCTGGCCGGACGATACCACGTGGTGCACGACACGGCGCTGGTGGGCTACGTGAACCTGGTGGGCCAGGTGGTGGCGCGCATGTCGCCGCGGGCCAACGAGATCACCTTCCGCTTCGACGTGCTGGACTCGGACGACGTGAACGCCTTCGCGGCGCCCGGGGGCTACGTGTTCGTCACCCGCGGCGCCCTGGCCATGATGCAGAGCGAGGCCGAGCTGGCGGGCGTGCTGGCCCACGAGATCGGCCACGTGGACGCGAAGCACGTGCTGGAGAAGATCCAGCGCGCCGACATGCTGAAGAGCGTGCGCCAGGAGGCCGACCTGACCGGCCCGCTGCTGGACCAGGTGGCCGACCTGGGCGCGGGCGCCATCTTCACCGGCTTCGACCGCCGCGAGGAAATGGAGGCCGACTCCCTCGGCCAGGTGTACGCCGCGGCCGCCGGCTACCGGTCGAACGGCCTCGCCACCTTCCTCACGCGCCTGCACGAGGGGGAGCAGGGGCGCGGCGCCGCCTCCGGCCTGCGCGCACGGCTGGCGCGCACGCACCCGGACCTGGACGTCCGGCTGACGGCCCTGCAGCGCCAGGCCGCCGCCGCCCAGCTGGACCCCGCCGCCGGCGAGGCGCTGGCGGACCGCTTCCACGCCCGCATGCGCGTCGCTCCACGGGCGGCGGCGCGGCACTGATCTTCGCGGCTTCCGCGGAAACGAGAAGCCCTGCCGGATGCGAGCCCGGCAGGGCTTCTCGATGTTGGCGGTGGGGCCTGCACGACGAGCTACGACTCGCCGTCCGTGTCCTCTGCCGGATCCTGCGTCTCGGGGCCGTAGGGATGCGACGGACGCTCGCGCACCATCCACCCCTGCCGGCGCTGCGGCGCCAGTGTCTCGCCGCGCGGCGGGGCGGATTTGCGGGGGCGGCCGCCCTTCTGCCCGTTGACGCGGGCGGCCCGTGCCTTGGCGTCGCTGGTGGCCCGGCCGGCCCGGCGCACCGCCTCCAGCTGCCACCACGCCGCCAGCCCGGTGAGGTCCGCCAGCAGGCCCGCCACGTGGATGTGCACGTCCAGCGGCGGGCACGTCACCGCGTCGCCGAACGGCGTGAGGCCAAGCTCGGCCAGCTCCGCGGGCCCCGCGCCGCCCAGCTCGGCCAGCATGGCGGGCGCGAACGCCAGCGTCAGGCCGCTGGTCAGCGCCAGCTCCACCACGCCCTCGTCGGCGCGGTAGCGGACGGCGGATGCGCGCGGCTCCACGCGGTCGGACTCCGCGGCGCGCGCGCGGGCGGCCTCGATCTGCTCCAGCAGCGCCGCCGCTTCCAGCCCGGTGGGATCAGCCATGGATCGTGCTCCATTCTTGGAGGAATCGTTCGTTGTGCTCGTGCACCACCCGGAGCGCCCGGACCGCGCCCTTCGTGCTCATCCCCCGCACCTCGCGGAACGTGGGCGCGCCGCCGTCCAGCGCCAGGTTGACGATGGCCTGCCCATCGGCGTCGAACACGTGCACGTGCGGCGGGCGATGGTCACGGAAGTACAGCATCACCGTGAAGCCGTTGATCCGGAATAGCTCGGGCATGAGGAATGTAAACCGTTCGCGATGGGTTTTCAAGGGGTGGGCTCCCGAAGGTGTAAGAGACGGGGCGCATATGCCCGCGAGAGCCCGTTAGGAGCTGTAGCATAGCAGCTGGAATTGAAAGTGGACAGAGGGAGCGGGCGAGCAGGTGCGGAACGAGGGGAGCTCAGGCCGTTGGACGCGCCGCGACCAGGTGGTTGAGGGGGCCATGCCCGGCGCCGTACCCCGGCGCGGCGGCGATGGCGCGCTGCACGTAGTCCAGCGCGTCGGCGACGGCTTCGCGCAGCGGCCGGCCGTGCGCGAGGCCGGCGGCGATCGCGGCGGAAAGGGTGCAGCCGGTGCCGTGGGTGCTGCGGGTGGCCAGCTTCGGGCGGCGCCACTCGTGCCACTCGCGGCCGTCGTACAGCACGTCCACCAGCTCGTCCGACGCGAGATGGCCGCCCTTGAGGAGCACGGCGGCCGCCCCACCGGAGACGAGCGTCTCCGCGGCGCGGCGCATGGCGTCCTCGCCCGTCACGGGGAAGCCGGCGAGGATGGCGGCTTCGTCCAGGTTGGGCGTGACGAGGGCGGCCAGCGGCAGCAGCTCGTCGCGCAGGGCGCGCTCGGCGCCGGCGTCCAGCAGGCGGTGGCCGCTGGTGGAGACCATCACCGGGTCCACGACCAGCGCGCGGAGTCCGCGGGCGCGCACCTCGTCCGCGACGAGGCGGACGATGGGCGCGGTGGCGAGCATCCCCGTCTTGAGCGCGCGCGGGCGAAGGTCGGCGAGCACGGCGTGGAGCTGCGCGCGGACGACGTCGGCCGGGATCGGGTGGACGGCGGTGACGGCGAGGGTGTTCTGCGCCGTGACGGCGGTGAGCACCGAGGTGCCGAACGCGCCGAAGGCGTGGAAGGTCTTGAGGTCGGCCTGGATGCCCGCCCCTCCCCCCGAGTCGGATCCGGCGATGGTCAGCGCGATGGGGGGGCGTTCGGTCATTGGGGCACGGGCAGCGGCACGGGAATGGGGGGCGGCGGGAGCGACTCCATCCGCTTGAGGAACGCGGGGAAAGATGCGTTGTCCAGCGCCAGGCTGCGAGGCCCAAGCGGCAGGTCGGCGCGGATCTCGCGCTCGGCGTTCACCACGCGGCTCTCCGTGGTGGGATGCGTGGAGAACCATGCGACCTGGTTGCCGGGCTCCGGGTGCTCCCGCTCCTCGCGCATGAGCCGGCGCAGGAGCTGCACCATTCCGCTGGGGTCCACGCCGGTGCGGATCAGGTACTTCACCGCCAGCCGGTCCGCCTCGGCCTCGTCGGCGCGCGAGTTGGAGGCCGACCACAGGGCGCCGCCGAGGTTCAGCGCGTCCTGGTTCAGGATCTCGGGCTCGCGGCCCAGGATCATCTCGTACAGCACGCCGACGAGCGAGCTGGTGCGGAGCTGGCGCTGCAGGTTGCGCGCGCCGTGCCGCGCCGCCACGTGCCCGATCTCGTGGGCCAGCACGGACGAGAGCTCCGCCACGTTGCGGGTGCGCTCGATGAGGCCGCGGTTGATGTAGATGTGGCCGCCCGGCAGCGCGAAGGCGTTCACCTGGTCGGTGTCCACGATATAGAATCGGTACTTCACGTCCGGCCGGTCGCTGTGCCGGGCGATCATGCCGCCCAGATTGCTCACGTACAGCGCCAGCGGGGCGTCGTGCACCATGGGGACCTGCGCGTCGATCTGCGCGGCCACCCGGTCGCCGAGCTGCTGCTCCTGGCGGTCGCTCACGCAGCCGGCCAGGCCCAGGGCGACCACGCCGAGGGCGAGCCCCCGCGCCGCGCGGAGGCCCGCCCTCGTTCCGGAAGGCGACGTACGCCGCCCGAAGGTCACTTGCGGTCCGACGGGTACGGCGTCAGGGTCCGCAGCCGCGACCGGAAGCTCTGGAACGGGCGCGTGTCCGTGGTCAGGTTGGTGGCCCGCGCGGCGGGCGTGGCGTTGATCTCGGCCTGCACGTTGGTGATGCGCTCCTGCGCGCCGGGGTGCGTGGCGAAGAACTGGCTCAGGCGGCCGGGGCTGTTCTGCTCCTCGGTGACCAGCTTCTGGAACATGGTGACCATGCCGCGCGGGTTGTACCCGGCGCGCGTCTCGAAGATCACGCCGTCGTGGTCGGCCTGCCGCTCGTCCGCGCGGCTGAACCCGGCGAAGATGGCGCTGCCGCCCACCTGCACCGCCACCTGCGCGCCCTGCTGCACCACCGGCGAGGCGCGGCCCAGCAGCACGGTCCCCAGCACGCCCAGGAGGTTGTTGGCGTTCTGCGCCTTGGCCATCTGGTTGATGGAGTGCCGATCCACCACGTGCGCGATCTCGTGGCCGAGCACGCCCGCCAGCTCCGAGGCGTTGCTGGCGCGCTCGATCAGGCCCCGATTGACGTAGACGTAGCCGCCGGGGATGGAGAAGGCGTTGACAACGTCGGAGTTGACGATGTAGAACGTGTACGGGATGCCACGCGGGTCGGCCACGCGGGCGATGCGCTTGCCCAGCTCGTTGATGTAGTCGTTGCTGGCCGCGTCGCGAACCAGCGGGAGCTGCGCGTTGATCTGGCGCGAGTAGTCGGCGCCCACCTGCTGCTCCTGCTGCACCGTCACGGACGAAGCGGACGCGCATCCCCCGAGGGCGGCCGTGCCGGCCAGCGCCACGACGGCCACGGAACGCGCCGCGAACGTGGTAAGTCCAATCCTCATAGCAGTCTCCAGGGTTCGGTTGGTCCTGCGCCGGACCGGGCAATTCCTGGACCAACGGACCGGATGCTTTCTCGCCGCGAAGCGAAGCAGTTCCACGCCCTGCGGCTGCGCAAGGCCCGCGAGGCGCAGGGCCTTTTCCTGGCCGAGGGAATCCGCACCGTGGAGGACCTTCTCGCGTCCCGCCTGCGCGTGCGCCTGGCTGCCTCTTCGTCCTCATTGGAGGACACAGAACGCGGTGTCCGTCTCTTGCAAGCGATTGCTGCGAAAGGAGTTGAGGTACGCGATGTGACGGACGCGGAGCTCGGCGCCCTCGCCGGCACCGACACGCCGCAGGGCATCGTGGTGATGGCCGAGTCGCCGTCCGCCACGCTGGACGACCTGCATCCGCCGGGCATCCCCGTGGACTCTCCTCGTCCCTCCGGGTCCCCCGCGTCCGGCGAGGCGCCGTCCGCCATCGTGGTGCTGGACGCGGTGCAGGATCCCGGCAACCTGGGGACGCTGCTGCGCACGGCGGAGGCCCTCGGGGCGGCCGGCGCGGTGCTGCTGCCGGGGACGGTGGACGCGTGGAACCCCAAGGCCGTGCGGGCCGCGATGGGCGCGTCGTTCCGGCTGCCGGTGGTGGAGGTGGGGTGGGACGCGCTGGAGCCGTGGCTGCGGGCCCGCGGCTTCGCCGTGCTGGCGGCGGCGGGCGAGGGCGCGCTCCTGGGCGAGCGGCCCGTGCGCGCGGCACTGGTGCTGGGCAACGAGGGTGCGGGAGTGGGTGATGAGACCCGCCGCCGCGCCGACCGGCTGGTGGGCATCCCGCTGCGGGGGCGCGCCGAGTCGCTGAACGTGGCCGCCGCGGGGGCCATCCTTCTCCACGAACTGCTCCGCTGAAAGGCCATGCCCCTCGCCGTCCTGTACGTCTACGCCGGCATCGTCGGCGCCTGCGTGGGCTCGTTCCTCAACGTGTGCGTCTACCGCTGGCCCGCGGACCAGTCCGTCGTCACGCCGCGCTCGCGTTGCGGGTCGTGCCGCACGCAGCTCGGGTGGCGCGACAACATCCCCGTCTTCGGGTGGATCTTCCTGCGCGGGCGCTGCCGCTACTGCGGGGCCAAGGTCTCCGTGCAGTATCCGCTGGTGGAGCTGGCGACGGCGCTGCTGTGGGTGGCGGCGGCGCTGCGCTTCGGGTTCACGCTCCGGGCGCTGGGCTCCGCGGTGTTCTTCACCACCCTGCTGGGCATCGCCCTCTCGGATGCGCGGACGTACATCATCCCCGACGAGTTCACGCTGGGCGGGCTGGTCATCGGCCTCGCCTTCGCGTTCGTGCCCGGCGGTATCGGGTGGAGGCGCGCGGCGATCGGGGCGGCGGTGGGGTTCGGGCTGCTGTGGCTGGTGGCGGTGCTCGGCAAGCTGGCCTTCAAGAAGGACGCGATGGGCGGCGGCGACATCAAGATGATGGCGATGGTGGGCGCCTTCCTCGGCCCCGTCGGCGTGCTGCTGACGGTGTTCCTAGGGGCGGCGTTCGGATCGCTCATCTTCGCGCCGATCTCCATCAAGACCGGCAAGCTGGTGCCGTTCGGCATCTTCCTGGCCCTGGGAGCGGCCGTGACGGAGCCGTGGGGCCAGGCGCTCGTCCACTGGTACTCCGTGCACTTCCTGGGCGGGTGATGGACTCCCCGTCGTCCTGGACGTTAGTGTGGCGACGGAGACGGGGTCGATCCGGAGCCGGGGACGGTCGGCGGCCGGCGGACGATCCGCGGATCACGGGGTCCTGAGACCGGCGCCGAGGGTTTGCGCCGTCCCCGCCGGCCTGTATCTTCCCGCACGCTGAACTCCGGGCCGGCAGGCGGCCCTTCATCCACCGGAAGACAACCCGACGCCCCCGCCTTCGTCCGCCATGGACGGGACGCGGGCCGGCGCGACAGGGAGACCCCATGGCAGAGAGCGCATCCGGCTCCGTCGTCCCCGCCCGCCACCAGGCGCCGCTGCCGCGCGAGGTGCTGGTCCGCGCCGAGGCGCCGGACGCCGAGGCCATCGAGATGGACGTGGTGTTCGTGGGCGCCGGGCCGGCGGGGCTGGCGGGCGCCATCGAGCTGGCGCGGCTGGCCAAGGCGGACGGCGAGGCGGGGGGATCGCTGGGCGAGCTGCAGATCGCCGTGCTGGACAAGGCGGCGGCGCTGGGCGAGCACAACCTGTCCGGCGCGGTGGTGAACCCGCGCGCCTTCCACGAGCTCTTTCCCGAGCTGACGGACGCGGACTTTCCCTTCCGCCAGGCGGTATCGAAGGAAGCGGTTTACCTGCTGACGGAGACGGGGAAGATCCGCATCCCCACGCCGCCGCCCATGCACAACAAGGGCAACTTCACGGCGTCGCTGAGCGAGGTGGTGCGGTGGCTGGGCGGGAAGGCCGAGGAGCTGGGGGTGAACGTGCTGCCCGGCTTTCCGGTGGAGTCGCTGCTGGTGGAGGGGAGCGCGGTGCAGGGGGTGCGCACGGTGCCCACGGGCCTGGGGCGCGACGGCCAGCCCAAGGGCGGGTACGAGCCGCCCACGGACGTGACGGCCCGGGTGACGGTGCTGGCCGAGGGCACGCGCGGGCCGCTGGCGCAGGCGTACCGCGACTGGCAGGGCATCACCTCCGAGAACCCGCAGCTCTTCGCGCTGGGCGTGAAGGAGGTGTGGGAGGTGAAGACGCCGCTGAACCACGTGGTGCACACGCTGGGCTGGCCCCTTCCGCGCGACGCCTTCGGCGGCAGCTTCATGTATCCCCTGGGGCCCCACACGGTCGCGCTGGGCCTGGTGGTGGGGCTGGACTACAGGCAGACCACGCTGGACGTGCACGAGCTGATGCAGCGCATGAAGCTGCACCCCCTGTTCCGCAAGCAGCTGGAAGGGGGCGAGATGGTGGAGTGGGGCGCCAAGACCATCCCCGAGGGCGGCTACTACGCCCTGCCCGAGCGGCGCTACGGCGAGGGGCTGCTGATGATCGGCGACACGGCGGGCTTCGTGGACGTGCCGTCGCTCAAGGGCATCCACTACGCCATGCAGTCGGGCATCTACGCGGCGCGGGCCATCTTCGAGGCGCTCAAGGGCGGCGACCTGGCCCCGGACGCGCTGTCCTCGTTCGACCAGGTGCTCAACCACAGCTACGTGGTGGAGGACATGTACCGCTCGCGCAACATGCGGCTGGCGTTCAAGGACGGCTTCTTCGTGGGCGGCGCCAAGGCGGCGCTCATGACGCTCACCGGCGGCCGCTTTCCCGGCGGCAAGATCGACATGCACGCCGACGCCGACGAGCCGCGCGCCGTCACGCCCGAGCAGCTCTTCGTGCCCGACGGCAAGCTCACCTTCAGCAAGGTGGACGCGGTCTTCAAGTCGGGCAACCAGACGCGCGACGACATTCCCAGCCACCTGATCGTGGGTCAGGACATCCCCGCGGACGTGGCCCGCATGTACGTGCACCTGTGCCCCGCCGGCGTCTACGAGCTGGACGGCGACCGCCTGGTGGTGAACGCGCCCAACTGCATCGACTGCAAGGCCACCGACGTGGTGGGCCCGCGCTGGACGCCGCGCGAGGGCGGCAGCGGCCCGTCGTACAAGTCGATGTGATCCGCCGCCGGCATTCCGTCTCACGGACTGCCGACTTTGTCGCATCGAACGGCGTTTACGGCGTCGTCGGTTGATGATCGGCACACACCGTCGCGGATCGCGACAGCCGACGCGGACGCGGGGTTCGTCGACGGGCTGACGCGTGAAGTCCATGCGGAGCCGTTGGATCGCCGGTCCGCGTTGACGTTTCGGCGGATGGACAACACGATGGCCCGCGGTCGAGTGGACTGCGGGCCCTCGTCCGTTCATCGACCGGAGCGCAATCGAGAAGCTTGCCAGCCGTGGAATGCGCGTCAATCTTGGGCGGCAGCTGGTCCTTGCCGGATGTTCGGTCGATTTCGGCATCCGCCGACGGACCTGCCGCCCCTCCCGGCCCCGTGCGCCCGCGCGGCCGCCTGCCCTCCGAACGACTGCCCCCGGAACAACATGCGCCGTGCGCTGTTCATCCTCCCCGTGCTGCTGTGCGTGACCGCGGCGTGTGTGCAGGCCCAGAGCGCGGCGCAGGACAGCCTGCCGGCGGGCTTCCGGGAGCTGAGCTTCGACGAGTTCACGCGGCACCACTTCGCGGCCGACCTGCCGGTGCGCTTCCGCATGCCGGCGGAATACGTGCCGGTGGCCCAGACCACGCACCGCGACCAGACGTACTGGATGAGCACCGCCGACAGCACGGCGCAGGCGGCGGATCCCGAGGTGCGGATGAAGGACGGCTTCTACTCCGTGCGCCTGAGCCTGAGCCTGGGCTACGACCAGGACCGCAGGATGTTCATGGGCGCGGACGGCGACGAGACGATGCTGGCGGATGCCTACACGAAGGGGGGATTCACGGACGTGACGGTGGAGCGCTACGACGTGAACGGATACCCCGTGCTGTTCGTGGAGGCCGGCAAGGATGGGCGGCGGGCCACGATCGTGTACGTGGCGGCGCTGGTGGAGACCAACTCCATCGTCGCCTTCTACTCCGCTCCGTCGCCCGCGCGCGAGGTCGACCGGGTTCGCTGGGCCACCTTGAAGCGGGGCATCCTGGGCTCCGGCCCGTCGCGGCGCATCCGCTGACGCGCGCGCCCGGATCGACCCTGCATCGATCACCCAAGCGAACCGGCCGAGAGCCGCAACCCGTTGCGGAATCGGCGGATGGGGTGTAGCTTCGACGCTGCCGGACGACGGGCGTTCCCCCGCGCGTCCGCCGCCTCTTCCGCACGCTCCCTCCCGCTGCATTCCATGGCGCACGCCGCGCACGACTCCATCACCCAGGAAGCCTTCTCCGTCGCCCCCGGGCTGATCGGCATGCCGCTGGCGCGCCCCGGGCGGCGGGCCGTGGCCATGGGCCTGGACCTGCTGTGCGTGGCGTTCCTGGTGAACGTGGGCGGCGCCACGGTGCTGGGACTGGCGCTGGTGGCGGTGTTCTTCCGCTGGTCGTCGCGGCCGGCGGCGCCGGGGCGCGGGCGCATGCTGCGGCTGGGGATGCGCGGGCTGGGCGCGCTGGTGCTGTTCACCCTGGGGATGCGCCTGTTCCACCGCGCCGAGAAGGGCGTGACCGACGTGGCGACGTCCGCGCTGATGGGGCTGGGGGGCGACGCGCCCAAGGGCGGCGGCGGCGGCTCGCGCGTGCTGAACGGGCTGAGCTCGGGCGCCAGCTTCGTGGCGCTGCAGCAGGCGGACGACGAGGGTGAGGCGCGCCCCGTTGCCCGCGAGCTGGTGAAGCACCTGCGGGCGACGGGGATGAAGGATGCCGAGATCCGCGGCGCGCTGGACTCGTTCGCCGAGGCCGACACCGCGCGGCCCTGGCTGGCCGGCGTCCTGACCGCCGCGGCGGACTCGGGCGGGCTGCGGCGTGCGGTGCCGGTGGCGAAGGCGCGGCCCGACTCGCTGGCGCTGGCGTACACGGCCGCCCTGCGCGCGCACGACACGGCCCGCGCGGCGGCCCTCGCCCCGCAGCTGGGCGCCATGCTCGCCACGGACACGCTGCGGCGCCTGAACGGCGGCCTCGCCAAGCTGCGCTCCGAGCGGGACGCCCTGTCCGCCACGGCGCAGGAGGCCAAGGAGCAGAACGAGGCGCTGGAGAAGCGCGGCCTGCTGCACCTGATCGCCACCGTTTCCGACGAGCTGGGGCTGGGGTTCGGGTGGACGGGCCTGTACTTCACCGCGTTCCTGGCGCTGTGGAACGGGCAGACGCCCGGCAAGCGCCTGATGGGGATCCGGGTGGTGCGCCTGGACGCGGAGAAGATCGGCATCTGGGCCGCCTTCGAGCGCTTCGGCGGGTACGCGGCCTCCATCTTCACAGGGCTGCTCGGCTTCGCGCAGATCTTCTGGGACCGCAACCGCCAGGCGCTGCACGACAAGATCTCGGAGACGGTGGTGGTGCGGGTGGTGTGAGCGCCACCCGTCGAAACCATTCGGCGGAATAGACGGAATAGGTGAAGGATGATGATCGGCCCCGGCGTCTTTGGACGTGCGGGGCCGATGTCGTCTGCGGTCGGATGCTACATCGGCAGCGAAGACACAAGAAGTCTGCCTTCGCAGATTGCAGAGATCCGCGACGCGTTGGCATACGTCCGCGGCGGAGAACTGCTCGGTTGATGGCGAACGACTCGTCCACAGGTGCACGGGCTGCGTCTCGAGGATGCCGTGGCTGCGTCGTCGGGCGGCGGGTGGCACGGGTGGGTGGAGACATACGTTTTGTCGGACGATGACCGGCCGACGCGTTCCCCATCCACCGAGGGCGAAATCCCATGGCTCGATCAATCCTGGCTGCTTCACTGCTCGGCCTTCTCGCGCTTTCGGCTCCGTTGCGGGCGCAGTCCGTGGACTCCGTGACGCCGCCGCGCCGGATGGCCGCGCGGGGAGAGAAGGTGCGCATGACGGCGCCGCTCGCCTTTCGCGGCTGGAAGGCGGGTACGCTGGAGCGTGCGGACGGCGATTCCGTGCTGATCGACCTGGAGCACGGCGGCGGCCGGCTGGCGGTGGCGCGCTGGCAGGTGGAGGCCATGGAGCGCGCGCACGGGCGGAACCGCGTGACCGGCGCCATGCGCGGGCTGGGCATCGGCCTGGCGGTGGCCGCGGTCCCGCTCGGCGTGAAGGAAGCCGAATGGGCCCGCCGCAGCACCAGCAGGAACGACGACGGAGTGGCGGCCATCGTCATCGGCGAGCTTGGCATCATCGCTGGCTTCGTCGGACTGCTGGGCGGCGCGGCGGTGGGCGTGCAGGGCTGGGAGAAGGTCGATCTGCCACCCGTCAACGTGGCGCCACAGCCCGGTACCACGGCGGCGGACCGCGGGTCGTTCGGCGGGACAGCGCCTCTCGTCACGCCCGAGTCGGGTCCGCCGGCCGCTGATCTCCGCTCCTATGAGAAGGCCCGCTGATCGCCGACGGGACCGGCGCGTTGGAATCATCCGATGAATGCGTCGGCTGGTGCATCCGCGAAGGCAGACGTCGGAATCGGGCCGATCCCTCCGGGGGTCGGCCCGATTCTTGACTTCGGCAGGCGCGTTGGGCGCGCGGGGTGGCGAAGGGCCCCCGCGGGCGGCGGCGGACGCGTTCACGGAGGCGGGCATCCCATCTCACGCGCGGCGGTTCGATGCGGATTCCGGCTCGGCCGACACTGGACCGGGGGCGGCGGAGTTCGAGGTGATCGGCGGCGAGGCCGACCATCCCGACCTGGCGCACTGGCACGGCAACGTGGGCCGGCCCGTGGCGCTGGACCTGGCGCCGGCGCTGGCGGGCGGCGCGGCGGGCGTGGACGTGCTGTCGTGGAACCTGGGCGTGGGCACGGCGCGTCTGGGCGAGGTGCTGGAGCGCCTGCGCGGCGGGGAGTGGGGCGGGGCGGGGGTGGACGCCGCGCGGCCGCTGGTGGTGCTGGCGCAGGAGGCCTATCGCACCGACGAGAGCGTGCCGGCGCGCGCCGCCTCCGCGCACCACGGCGGCCTGATCGTGGAAGGCGGCCAGTGCGACGTGGTGGACACGGCGCGAGAGCTGGGGCTGAGCCTTCGCTACGCCCCGTCGATGCGGAACGGCGCGGAGCGCAGCGACCGGGGAAACGCCGTCTTCTGCACCGCCGCGCTGGCGGCTTCGCACGCCTTTCCGCTGCCGCTCATCCAGCAGCGCCGCGTGGCGGTGGCGGCCGAGGTGGCGGGGCTGGAGGGAATCACCTTCGTGAGCGCGCACCTGGACACCTGGGGCCGGCCCCCGCGCGACGACGGGTGGTTCTGGCGCTTCGGGTCGGGGCGCGCGGCCCAGGCGGCCGAGCTGGCGCGGCGCATCGTGCGGGCGGACGGGCCGGGGGGCGTGGTGCTGGGCGCCGACCTGAACACCCCGCTGGGCCGGCGCGATCCCGCCGTGCGGGCGCTGGTGCGGGGCGGCTTCACCCCCGCGGCGCCCGTGGGGGAGTGGGGATACAGCTTCCGCGGGCCCGTGCGCCTGCTGCTGGACCACGTGCTGTACCACGCCGCCCGCGGCCGCATCGCCGGCGTGCGCGTGGCGCGGCTGGACGAGCACGGGCCGGGAGGGAAGCGGGTGTTCGGCTCGGACCACCACCCCCTGCTGGCCCGCGTGGAGCTTCGCGGCGCCTGACCCCCTCGCGAGCCGGTCCCGGTGATCGACAGCCTGTTCGGACATCCCTGGTGGCTGCTGCTGTTCGCCGGCGTGGGCGCGGCGGCCGTCGCGGGCGCCGTCATCACCCTGTTCTTCGCGCTGGGGCGGCGGCCGCAGAAGTTCACCACCACGGCGGCGCCCCCCGTCACCTCGCGCGACTTCCTGCTCACGGTGGCGGGCACGGTGAACGCGCCGGTGTCGCACGGTGGACGGGCGCGGCTGCTCAACAACGGGGTGCAGATCTTCCCGGCCATGCTGGACGCCATCCGCAACGCGAAGCACAGCGTCAACTTCATGGTCTACATCTGGGAGCCGGGGCGGACGGGCGACGCCTTCATGGAGGCGTTCTGCGAGCGGGCCGGGGCGGGGGTGGAGGTGCGGGTGATGCTCGACGCGTTCGGCGGCTTCGGCGCGCCGGGGCGCACCCTGAAGCGGCTTCGCGAGGCGGGGGTGAAGGTGTTGTGGTTCCGCCGCTTCCGCTTCGGCAAGCTCACCCGCTTCTACCGGCGCAACCACCGGCGCGCCATCGTCATCGACGGCGTGGTGGCATTCACCGGCGGCGCGGCCGTGGCGGACAAGTGGCAGGGCGACGCCGACAGCCCGGACCACTGGCGCGACCTGATGGTGGAGGTCACCGGGCGCCCCGCCGCGCACATGCAGAGCGCCTTCGCCCAGCTCTGGACGAGCGTCTGCGGCGAGGTGCTGGCGGGCGAGCGCTTCTTCCCGCGGCACCCGGAGGACGAGGAGGCGCCGCGGGCGGGCGACGTGGAGGTGTTCCGCCACGTGAACGTCATCAGCTCGCCGGCCGACGAGTCGCACCCGCTGCGCAAGGTGTTCTGGATGTCGTTCCGCTGCGCGCGCGAGCGCATCTGGATCACCACGCCCTACTTCGTGCCCGACCGCGAGACGCGCCGCGTGATCGAGGACCGGGCGCGCGCCGGGGTGGACGTGCGGTTGCTGCTGCCGGGGCGGCGCACCGACGCCTGGCCCATCCGCCTGGCCAGCCACAGCTACTACCACGAGCTGCTGGCGGCGGGCGTCCGCATCTACGAGTACCAGCCCACCATGATGCACAGCAAGGCGCTGGTGGTGGACGGCGCGTGGTCCATCATCGGCAGCGCCAACCTGGACGTGCGCAGCAAGGAGCTGAACCAGGAGAACGTGATCGGGATGCTGGACCGGGCGCTGGGGCGGCAGGTGGAGGACACCTTCCGCGCGGACCTGGAGCGGTGCACCGAGATCCGGCTGGAAGAGTGGCGCCGACGCGGCATCGTGCCGCGCATCCTGGAGCGCTTCTTCGTCCTTTTCGCGGAGCAATACTGAGATGCGGCTTCCCTGGCGCAGGAAGAGGGAAAAGGAGCTGCGGGGCGAACGGAAGGAGCCCCACGGGCGCATCCCGCACTGGGTGTCGTTCTTCGCCGCCCTGGGTGTGCTCGCGGCGGTGGGGGTGGTCGTGTCGCTCTTCTCGCACTACGGCCGCCAGCCGGAACGGATGTTCGCCACCACGCGCCCGGGGCTGGAGACGGGCGAGTTCGTGGACGCGCTGGCCGGCGCCGTGGGCGCGCCCGTCAGCACCGGCGGCCGCGCGCAGCTCCTGAACAACGGCGACACCTTCTTTCCCTCGGTGATCCGCGAGATCGGGGGGGCGAAGCGCACGGTGGACTTCATGGTCTACATCTGGGAGCCGGGCAAGGCCACGGACGCCGTGCTGGGCGCGCTGATCGCGGCGGCGAAGCGGGGGGTGCAGGTGCGGCTGGTGCTGGACGGGATGGGGGCGATGAAGTTTCCCGACGAGGGGCTGGAGCGCTTCAAGGCCGCCGGCGGCCGGGTGACCACCTTCGACGCGCTCACCTGGGGCAAGATCACCCGCTTCTACAAGCGCAACCACCGGCGCGCCGTCGTCATCGACGGCCTGGTGGCGTACACGGGCGGCGAGGCGGTGTCGGACAAGTGGATCGGCAACGCGGACAGCCCCGAGCACTGGCACGACAGCATGGTGCGCGTGACGGGTCCGCTGGCCATCAGCCTGCAGCAGGTGTTCGCGCAGCTCTGGTCGGGCAACACCGGCGAGGTGCTGGCCGGCCCCGCCTTCTTCCCCGACTCGGTGGAGGCGCCGCGTCCCGGCGAGGCAGTGACCCGCCACCTGAACGTCATCTCGTCCCCCGGCAACGACAACCACCCGCTGCGGAAGACCTTCTGGTTCAGCTTCGCCTCGGCGCGCAAGAAGCTGTACATCGCCAGCTCGTACTTCGTGCCGGACAAGGCCACGCGCACCATCGTGGCCGAGCGCGCCCGCGCGGGGGTGGACGTGCGCATCCTGGTGCCCGCGCTGAACCGCACGGACGCCAAGAGCATCGCATGGGCGGGGCAAGGTTACTACGACGAGCTGCTGTCCGCGGGCGTGAAGATCTACGAATACCAGCCCACGATGATGCATGCCAAGACCGTGGTGGCGGACGGCGTCTGGTCCCTCGTGGGCTCCGCCAACATGGACGTGCGCAGCGACGAGCTGAACCAGGAGAACGTGCTGGGCATCCAGGACGCCGGCTTCGCAGCCCAGATCGAGCAGTCGTTCCTGTACGACTTGACAAAGTCGAAGCAGATCAACCTGCGGGAGTGGCGCCAGCGGGGCTTGTGGCCGCACATCCGCGAGAAGGGCGCGCAGCTCTTCGAGGAGCAGTTCTAGCGGTCTTTCCCGCGGGCTCGTAAAGAACGCGAGGGCGCCGGCGGAAGCGGGTGCCCTCGCGTTGTTGGTTCCGGGGCCGCTCGCCTCGACAGGTACGAGGCGCTACGGACGCGGCATGGCCCGGCGGTTCAGCGTGCATCGCTGGAACACGGAGCACCCGCCCAATCCTCGCGCGCGACCCAGCAGGGCGGGGCCGCGAGTGGGAGGTGCGCGATCCGACGACGAGTTGGTCTGCCTCACCGTGGACCGGAAGGGCATGCGAGGGGTGGTGCGACCGCTCGCGGCCTGAGGCGGGCCGAGGACAACAGAAGGCGGCCGCAGGCAGGGACACGATCACCTGCGACTGTCGGTGTGATTGGACAGCCCTACGCATTGGCGCGGGCGGCAGCCCGTGCTACGGTGCTTTGCGCGTGAAAATTTCCGACGCGATGCTCACGGACTTCCAGAGCACGGTGCTCTCCACCTGATTTGCCAGGAGGAAGATGATCTCGATCTGCTCGTGGCCGTCCACCTTGGTGTATTGCCCGGTGTAACTCGTCACCGAGGGGCCGTAACCATTGCCGGCAGGCCAGGAAGCAGAGAAGGACACGGGGAGGAAGCTGGGATTGGGCTGGATGCTTGCGACGGCTCCGAACACGGGAACGGGGGCGCCCGGATCCTGAGTGCTCTCGAATTTCCCCTCCAGCGCGGTGCTCTTGATCTCCAGCACGAGCTTCGAACCGACAGAGCTGTACCACGTGCCGTGCAGTGGATTTTTCTCACTCATGAAACGTCTCCTTTGCAACGTCAAGAAGCAAAAAACGGCGCCCTGTGCGCGGGTACCCCGGAAGAATAGATGAACGATTCGAGCCGTGTCAAGCTGTTCGTGGAGAGGGGTGGTAAGTGGGATGCCGAGGACCAGAATTCTTCCATGATGGGACAATGAGATCGAAGCACACCGATCTCACGTAGTCGAGGGTCGCACTCGGGGTGGGGTTGGTCAGGTTGATGTCGGGCGGCATCACGGGCGTCGCGCAGGGCGAACACGACCATGCCCGCCTCGATCGCCGCGCTGCCGCCCAGCATGCTCTTCGTGGATGATACGGCCAGCTTCTCGGTGTGGTCGCCGAACACGTCGCGGATGGCGCGCGTCTCGGTCAGGTCGCCACGGGGCTGGACGTGCCATGCGCGTTCACGCAGTCCGCGCGCTCGGGCCAGCGCTCTTCAGCGCACGCTGCATGACAGGCTTTGGGATCACGTTCGCCGTGTCGAAACGCTCGACGCAATGCGCTGCCGCCAGCGGATGTGGTCGGGATGGACATCGTGTCGATCCATCATGAAGCCGGACGAGAGCGCGATGACCTCGAGCCGTTCCGGCTCGCCGACCAGAGCAGAATAGACAGACACATGCTGTTCGGCGTATGCATCGTGGCCATGCACGGCAAGATCGGTCGAGATGTCACCGTTCCTCGTCGTGAAGTCCGCGTCCAGGTCCACGAACGGCACGGCACGCCGTTCCGCCACCGCGGCGCCGACCGTAGGCTTGCCAGACCACGACTTGCCGGCACCGTAGCGAGATGCAATCTCAACCGCGGCGCGCCGCCTCGATTGCAGCGATGTCGATCCTTCCCATCTGCATCATCGCATCGAACGAGCGCTTGGCGACAGCGGGATCGGGATCGGTGATCGCTTGGGTCAGGGCGATCGGCGTGATCTGCCAGGACAACCCCCACCTGTCCTTGCACCAGCCGCACGCGCTCTCCTGGCCGCCGTTGCCGATGATCGCGTTCCAGTAGCGATCCGTCTCGGCCTGGTCGGCGGTTGCGACCTGGAACGAGAACGCTTCGGTGTGCTTGAACGCAGGCCCGCCGTTGAGCCCCAGGCACGGAATGCCCATCACGGTGAACTCGACGGTCAACACGTCCCCTTGCTTCCCCGACGGATAGTCTCCCGGTGCGCGGTGCACCGCGTCGACGGACGAGTCGGGAAAGGTCTCGGCGTAGAAACGCGCCGCGTCCTCGGCGGTTCCATCGTACCAGAGGCAGATCGTGTTCTTTGCTGGCTTCCCCATGTCAAGTTCTCCATCGAGAAATGAGCCACCCGGGACCGGAGCCGATGATGTGCCCGCAGACGAAAGGCGTTGGCTCGGTCAACATTTCGTGGCAACATGCGACAAGATTCGTACCGTTCCGGCGCGCTTCGTCGGCCTTCACGGAGGCCGGGTGCTGCAGCAGCTTGGCTTCAAGGCCACAGCGCGGGTCATCGCCACCTGGCACGTCGTCACCAGGTGCGGGCGGAGGTCAGTGCGGGCGGCCGGGTAGGGGGAATCTCCTGCGCGGCTATTCCACGTAAAGATACACCTGCTCCCGTACCACCCAGGCACTCCGCTGGCGGTGAAGCGCGACGAGAACGGACTCTCCCTGTGCAGCCTCATCGCCGTCCGGATCCATCGCGAGCTCGCGCGCTCCGTTGCAGGGTTGGACGGCCAGCACAAGCGCGTCGGTGCCATCTGGACTGTACGCGACCCGCGAGAGCGTGATGGGACTCTCCATCCCCCGCCCGTCCTGTGTGCCGGCAACGAGGACGACGGGCACGGCAACGGCGAAGCTGTCAGGATCCAGCACCCGCGCAGGCCGGGCCGAGAGTGCGCGGAGTGCCGGCAGCAGCCGGGCAGCGTGGGGCGATAGCTCGCTGACGAGCGCGGAGTCTCGGCTCCGGCCAGGCCGGCGACGCAGCATCGTCTCGCGCACGATCCTGAGATGATTCACGGGTGCGGTGATCTCGCAGACCTGCGGCTCCCCATCGGCATGGGCATCCGCCGGCGGCGCCATGAAGTACGCGCGGAGCACGGTCGCATACACCGCATAGTCACTCGTCGTCGGCTGTCGATGGGTGGTAGCGTCACTCCTTGGGGCACAGGATGGGCACACCCCAGCAAGGAGGAGAAGCCATCCCGCCGCGCCAGGCCAGCTCAAGAGATTCCACGGAAGTTTGCGCACTCGCAGGTGGTTCATCGTGCATTCGTCGTGGGAGAACCCGCCTAGCGACACAAGAGTCAGGGATACGGGGCCGGCGCGCAAGCTTGTCGTCGGTCGGAAGCATGAACGGCCCCGCATCGGCTGCCGCCGATTGTTCGGCCGCACCCGCGGGGAATGTCAGTCGGTTTCTCGTAATTTGCTCGCGAGCTGACGTAGCTCTCGTACACGCTCCCCTGGCTCGCGCGCCTGTGCTTCAGCCATTTCGGCGATCATCGATTGCCAGTGAGCGGGCGGGGGTCGCCCGCGGCCCCAGAAGAGCCACCGGCGCGGTCGCGCGCAACGAGAGCGCGAACGAAGCAGCCGCCCAGCAGGTAGAGCGTTCGCATGGAACCATGGGGAAGAAACGAAGGCGTGCCGCTGCCCTAGCCCGGGCCGCGGCACGCCGTCCCGTCCTCCGCACCGCCGGAACCCAGCCCGTGGCACGGTGGATCGGGTCGTCTACGACGCGTTCAGCACCCCTGCGCCGCGGCTCCTGGACCCGCGCGGCCCGGCTTGCAGGTGAGGTGATCCAGCCCGAAGCGCTCGTGCAGCGGCCCGTCTACGTCCGCCAGGATCTCGCCGGAGGCGCGGCGCTCGTCGCGGCCGCCCACCAGCGTGGCGGTTCCGGGTGCAGCCAGGCGCCCCTACGGCCGCATCATCTAGCACGTGCAGGGACTCGCGATCGCCGAAACGACCCGGCTCGCGGTGTTCGTGTTTATCACCGGACAGTTCCACGTTTCGGCACAGCAGTAGGTCGGGCCGATGCAGGTCCCGACGGTGTAGCCCCCACCTCCCCCGCCTCCGCCACCTCCCCCCTCCCAGTCGATGAACGGGTCCTGGTAGAGGGGTTCCATGAGATGGGCGCCTACCGTTCCGCGCCGTTTCGGCGCCGGAAGGGCCTCGAACGATTCCACGTGCAGCATCTCAACGTCCAGCTTCAGCTTGCGCATGGGCACTCCTTCGGACCAAGGGGAAAGGTTGGTTAACGCCTGCTCGAACCTGCACTTCCGTCAGCGGGCGAGGCGAAGAGTGGCGGGAGCAGCAGCCCTGCGCCACGCTCTTTCCGTGAGTGGCGCCGCAACGGGGGCGAGCGGTATCAAACGGCGGCCGAATGGTCGGAAGAACGCCCGCCGCTCGACAGCTTCCGCTGACGGGTCAGTGACGCTCGCCTCGCGGCGGCACGGTGGCGAAGAGCCGGATCGAGGATGAACGGCCGTGCTGTTTGGGTAGAAAGAACCGCGGCGTGACCGCACCGCGACGAAGTCTTGATCACTTCGGTTGCCAGACGTGATTCCTCGACTCAGCACCCAGTGCGGCGCAGTCGAGCTTCTGGAAGCCGCGGAGCTCGATCTCCACGGTCAGGCGGCGCAAGTCGAAGCGCTCGTGCAGCAGCCGGTGCACATCGGAGCGGATCTCACCGGAGGCGCGGTGCTGAGGCCGGGATGAACCACGGGCGCGGAGGTCACGACCTCCGCGCCCGTTCGATTCCCCTCCCGTCGTCCTCTTCTCAGCATTTCCTTCACCGCAGCGGTCGCAGCCAGCGCGACGGTCACCACGGCGGCCGCACCACGCGGAGCGCGAATGATCTGGCCCATCATCGAGCAGAAGCACAGCCGCTGGCGAGATCCACGATTCGGACGACGAGCTGGTGTGCCTCACCGTCTACCGGAAGGGTGCGCGAGAGGTGGTGCGGCGCCTCGCCGCCTGAGCGGGTCAGGATGGAACAACACGGCAGCCGCGGGACGCGCTCCCTGCGGCTGCCGCGATGTTTGGTCAGCGGCCTAACGCTCGAGTTCGGGCGCGTGGCGGCAGAGTTGGAGCAGCTGCCGTGGGGACGCTGCGCCGCCACGGCAGCTGCAACGATTCGTTAGGCACCGCGCGCGCGCCGCTCTCGCATGCCCTGCCATCGCTCCTGGATGCTCTTGACCCCCGCCTATCCGAGGTGTACTCTGCATCACAAAGTGCTTGTCGTTCTATCGTCCGCACGCGGCAAGCGCGTCCGATTGAGCGTCGGGAGGTAGTCATGAAGAAGTGGGGGCGACGCATCCGCGCGGCAATCGGGATGGGCCTCATCTGGGGAGCGGCATGGTTTGGTGCGGGGCTCCTGCTGGCGCGGGTGCCCGGTTTCTACTCCGACCTTCCGTTTGCCCTGCTGTTTGCTCCGCTCGGATTCGTTGCCGGCATCATATTCTCCGGGACCCTCATGGTTATCGGCGGCCGTCGCGGGTTTGATCGCATGTCGATTTCGCGCTTCGCGGGGTTGGGCGCCGTGAGCGGCCTTCTGCTGTCCGGGACCTTCGTCGTGGGCGCGGCCCTTCGAGGGGGCGCCTTGTGGGGAGAGTTCCTGGTGTTCGGCCCTCCCCTCGCCATGGCGAGCGCGGTCTGCGCCGCTGGTTCGCTGGCCGTAGCCAGACGGGCTGACCGGCGAGAACTTCCCGGCGACAGTGGGCATCCGGCGGAGGTCGAAATTACCGAGGACGAAAAGCGGGAACTGATCGGACGCGGTGACTGACAGGTCCGCGTGGCTACAGCCCGCCGCTTCGGAGGACGGCGCTCATCCAGATATGGATGGTGGCAGGTGCGCCTAACGGACCAAGGGTCAGGGGTGCGGGGCCGGCACGCAAGCCTCTCGTCTGGCGAAAGCATGGATGGCCCCGCATCCCCTGCAGCCGATTGTTAGGCGGCGGCTGACCGCCGTGCCTGGCTCATCAACCGCGAGAGTACCGGCCACAATAGCTCGTCGCCGGGCCGAGCGCGTCGGGACTTGGTCCAGTGGCGTCTAACGAGTGTAGCTGCATCCGCATTGCAGCGAAGCAGCCATGTCGGCTGGGAGTGCTAGTCGGACGGCGTCGCACTCAGTCATCCCAGATTGCACAGACGCCTCCAGCGATCATAGATGCCAAGCCGCCACCGCCGCCAAGTAGCCACAAAATGCGCCAAGCATAAGGCGGAAGGTGCAAGCCTGTGAGCCACTGCGTAACGAGAGTGAGCAAGGACAGGCCGACGGTTAGCAGCCAAGCCGTACCACCGAGCCGAAAGAACAATTCGCTTTGCTTCATCTCTTGCCCCTATCTGCGTTTAATATATGTGAAGCCCAACGACAGAAGGTCCGGGGGTGCGGGGCGGCCAAATACTCGGCAGCTGCGGAGAGGTCACCTCCGACTGTCGCCATGGGTGCGAGCAGACCGCCACGCCGCATCTGCGGCCGCCGAAGCGCGTCGAACCATGGCGCGGCGGTGGCTTGCCTACAGCGTGGATCCGTCGGCTATGGGGGTACCGCGCACGGGAGCCTGTCGCCACACCGCGTGCGCCGCGCCGGGGCCTGTTCCGGCGGCGCCTAACGACACAAGGGTCAGGGGTGCGGGGCCGGCGGGCAAGCCTCTTCTCGGCGAAAGCATGGACGGCCCCACATCCCCTGCAGCCGCTTGTTAGGCCGCGACTGCACGGGCGTCAAGCGGCTGAACGGCGTCAGTAGAACAACGCAGCCCAAGGGCGAAGCACCTGCCACATCGATGTCGGCGTGAACACACCTAGGCTCGTTCGTCGGCCAAGATGTGCGGCATTGCGCGGTAGCCGGTTTTCAAACGTAAGGAAACTGTCGCACCCAAGGAGGATTGCGTCCTTGAGGAGCAACCGGTCGCCGCCTCCCAAATACCCGAACTCCTTACCGTCCAACAGACGCACCACCTCAGGATTGCCATAGTCGTAGTCTGACTCCTCGATGCACACCTCCCAATGATCGAGGACGTCGTAAGCCCAACGTAAATACGCCTTGTCGTTCTTTCGCCCGACTTCGGCGAGACTGTTCGGCGAGAGTGCAAACTGGAAGTGCGCGCTCGTTCACGTGCAAGATGTCGCGGAGCGCCTCCAAGTTGGCCATCCCCTGTGGGTTCTGCTAGATCCTGTCCGACTCGTCAACTGGCTCGTTTTCGTAGAGAAACCCGCCGTAGTGGAGAAGGGCTGGAGGATCGTAGAATCTAGAAAACCCACTGAGGGATTTCTTCAAAACGACTCGACATAGGAGGACCGCGGGGAAGCTGTTGCGGCCCAACGCTCCGGTTCAGCGGCTGGCCGCGCAGCGGACCGTCCGCTGCAACCCGTTGTTAGGCCGCCCTCACTGACGCACATAGCGCAGGTGTGTGGCGGCTGGACCATCGAGAACCCTGTCGATGCGAAACTGCGGCGCGGGCTCGCGCAGGTTCTCGAAGAGACGCCGCCCGCCGCCGAACAACACGGGTGCCAGGGCGATCTCCAGCTCGTCGATGACACTCAGGTTCAGGTACTGCTGGATCACATCCGCTCCACCCGCGATACGAATATCACGACTGCCTGCGGATTCCCGAGCCAACTCCAGGGCATGCTCCGGCCCGTCATTGATGAAGTAAAAGGTCGTCCCGCCGGGGCGCGCCCAGGGTTCGCGTTTCTCGTGGGTAAGAACGTATACCGGTGTGTGAAACGGAGCCTCCTCTGGCCAGGCCTGCTCGCCCTGGTCGAACATTCGCTTGCCCATGATGTTGGCACCGATGCGCTCCGTGGTGCTGCGAACCAGGTCGTTGACCGGGCCGGTCTCTCCCCCGGGTCCGAACTTGAGGTTCTCGCGGAAGTACCGTTGGTTGATGATCCAGCCCATCAGCGCACCCCACTTGGCGCCCCAGTTCTTGTACTCAGGCTTGTCCATGGACATTCCTTCCGGTGCCATGTAGCCATCGAGGCTAAGTCCAATGCTGACGAATACTTTGCTCATGATTTTCCTCTCGCATGTTCCGATGTCGGCCTGACGACACAAGGGTCAGGGGTGCGGGGCCGGCGCGCAAGACTGTCGTTCAGCCGAAAACATGGACGGCCCCGCATCCCCCCCCCGGGAGCCGATTGTTAGGCCGCGGGTGCATCGAGCGTGGCGCCCTACTCGACCAGGAGATAGTACACATCCGTCCGCGGCTGGGCGTCCCCCGGACTCCAGTGCCCGTAAACCTCCCAGCGCGGGCCCGCGAGCACGTGTGCGTGGGCGCGGCACCAGGCGACCACCGCCGCGTGCGTTTCGCCGAGCCGGCCATAGTCGCCCCAGTGCGTCGCCGTGGCTACCCGCCCTGCGGGGAGTTCGGCGTATCGCACCGGACCCGCCGCGGGGAACGGCGTGGCAACTCCGACACCGAAATCGACCTCCACCTCGCCGTCCGAACCGTCGCGGTAGAGGAAGACGTTCTGGCCGTCGAGGGCGACGGCGCCGTCGCGCGCCGCCGTATAGACCTGATCAAGGTACGCCGCGAAGGCTGCGGGGACGCGCTCCGCCGCAAGCCGGGCGTGCACGGCGGCGATGCCTCGCGGCCGCGCCCTCTGCACCGATACCGTATGACTCGGATCCACTGCCATGGTGCCTCTCGGGCCGGATCACGGTGAGGCTGCCGCGAAGTTTCCAGCGGCCGAACGGATCAAGGGTCAGGGGGTGCGGGGCCGCACGCAAGACTTTCGTCCGCGAAAACCTGGACGGCCCCGCATCCTCTGCAGCCGATTGTTCGGCCGTCACCGCGCCGGAGTCGACCAGCTCCACCACCGAGGTTGTCTATGGCTCTGCCAACCCGGGTCTCGCTCGCTACCCGGCACGCGTTAGCCGAGCTGCTCTGCAAGCGCGACGATGATGCCCTCAGGCCCGCGGATGTAGGCTAGCCGGTACGTATCCTCGTACTGCATCTCGCCAATGATCTCGGCCCCGTTGGCACGCAAGCGCGCGACGATGTCGTCGATGCCGTCGACGGCGAACATGATGCGACGGATGCCCAGCGTGTTCACCGGCGCGTCCACGGGCCCAAACCTGATCGCGTCGGGCGTGTGGAACTTGTCCAGCTCAATGCCCTGCCCATCGGGAGTCCGCATCATCGCGAGGGTGGCCCGGACATCCTTGAGCCCGATCAGGTCCCCGACCAAAGGCCCATCGACGGTCGACTCGCCCTCGAGCTTGAGGCCCAGTTCGATGAAGAACGCCTTGACGGCTTCGAGATCGTCGACAACGATGAGGACGTTGTCCATCCGTTTAAGCGTCATATCCTTCTTCTCTCGTTTCATTGGTGATGCCCCGTACTTGCCGCACGTGGCGTAGAACGACACATGGGTCAGGGGTGCGGGCCCGGCGCGCAAGACTTTCGTCCCGGCAGAACTTGGCCGGCCCCGCATCCCCTGCAGCCGATTGTTAGGCCGCGTCTGGCGTTTCAGCCGTTGCGTACGCTGCCGTAGGTACCTCAAGGGATCAGCTCCTCTGGGTCCTGCGCTTGGTGCCGAATGTGGAGCACATGGACGGTATCCTCACGGATCGCAAAGAGGATCTTGTACGAATCGAAGAGCCGCTGACGGATCGTTCCGACGAAGAAACGGTCTTCGTACGCCCGTCCGCACTGCTGGGCCGATCCGGCAAGATCCCGTATGGCGGCTCGAACCCCGTAGTACCACTGGTCGGGGTACTCCGAACCAGGGTTCCGCGAGCGAAGGTTCTGGTAGTGCTGCCGGAGATTGTTCTTGGCCTCGATCTCGATCCTGACGCGGAACACTACGCCTGCTCCGCGATCCCGAGTTCACGTTGGAGAGAGGCGAACGCATCCTCGGCATCTTCGCCGGTCCCGTCGTACATCCCCTGCAAGCCGCGCTGGATGCCCACGATTGCCGCGGCATTGGCTGCTAGATCGAGGAGCCTCTGGTACGCGTCCGCGTGCTGCACGACGAGTTCGGCCTGCCCGTGAACGGTCAGAACCTGCGGACGGCCGGTCGCCTTCAGATGCTCCACGTACGCCCGCGCGTTCCGCTGGAAGTCGGAAAGCGAGTGAATCTCGTTCAGGTTAATCATGTGAGCCCCAGGGGTTTCATGAAATATCATGTTCAACCTACCGTGTTCGGCCTGGCTCGTCAACGCCTGAACTGAGTCCGACCCGGTTCGGGTCAAGACGATGAACGCGCGCGCGGTGGTACAGCGGCGCCGCCTTGAAACACACGCAAGCCGCGGGTAGGATCACCTGCGGCTGCCGCGAATCTTGTCCAGCAGTAACCGACAAGGGTCAGGGGTGCGGGGCCGACGCGCAAGGCTCTCGGCCCGCCGAAAAGATGGACGGCCTCGCATCCCCCGCGGCCGATTTTCGGCGCGGTGCGCGAATCCTGGTCAGTCCAGCCGCAGCAGGAACTCTTCGACCTCGTCTCCGGAACTCTCGACCGTGGACTCCCTCGCCTCGATGAAGAAGCCAACCTTCTCGAGCACGCGGCGGGAGGCCGTATGGTCCACAGTCACCCGGGCAAAGAGCGGCCGTTCGTGGACCTCGGCGAGGAATTCTCGTAGCCCGGCGGTCGCGATGCCCTTCCCCCAGTGCTCCCGCCCGTACCAGTATGCGACCTCGCGCAGACCCTCCCGCACGAAGCTGCCGACGTACCCGACCACGGCGCTCTCGCTCTCGACGGTGCGCAGGATCCCGAGAGGATCCGCGAGAATCCTCGCCCAGTGGGTGTCGAACTCGGCTCGGTCGCGTGACGTGAGCGTGCCCACGCGAAGAGCGACCGGATCACACTGGTGCTCGAAGAACGTGTCGAGATCCGAGGCCGCAACAGGTCGCAGTCCGATGCCGGTCATAGAGCGTCGGGGAGCTGACTCGCGGTGTCGCAGAGACGGCCCTCGCCGCCTAGCGCCTGAATTAAGCCGAGCCGCGAAGCGGCTTCGGCTTGATGAATTGTCGGGCCGCACACTTCCCGCGCCATTTCAGTGTCGCCCTCAGGACTGTGGGTCGAACCCGAAGACGCGCAGTTCCTGGTCGCACCGACAGGCCTTGGCGATACGCGCCGCCCACGCGACGGCCTCGTCGCGCGAAGGCAGTTCCAACACGGTGAAGCCGCCGTCGAGCGTGGGCGCCCAAGGATAGCCTCCCATTGCAACCGTGCCGTCAGCCGAGACGAGCACGGGCGGTACGTCTTCGTCGATTCCGCCGCCGAAGACGTAAACACTGGCGGCTTTCGCCTCATCGATCACAGCGTGCGCGTCGCGGCCTACCGCTCCCAATTCGCCATCGGGCACAACCATTGCCGCGCTTGGAAAAGAGATCAGGTATTTGGCCATGGTGCTCCTCCTGGGAATTGACGGCGGTCGTGAAGCGTGCGTGCGGCCTAACGACCGCGGTGTCAGTGGTGCGGAGCGACCACGCCGTAGCTCAGCCCCCACTCAGAAGTTGGCCAAGCTCCGCATCCACTGCACGCCTGCAGTTAGGCCGCTGCCCGCTGGTCCCCCGTTACTTCGGTCATTACCCTGTGTGCAACCCGCCGCACACGAAGTTAGGCGCCCGGAAAGAACCCATAGCGGCCCTGATGCGGGTTCTTAGTGAATACCGTCACATTTGCTCTGTCCAACACGGAATCCGGTGGGTGCTCGTTTTCAACAATTATAAGTTGATTATCCTGTCGGAGCCCGAGCAGATAGCTATAGAACATCTCCTTCAAATCGGAGCCTCGCAGGTCATCTTCGTCGCCCTCCGGTTTCCAGTACGCTAGGAGCGGAGAATCGAGAACAACGAAGCCTGGATGCGGCAAGCTTCGTTCACGGCAGAACTCCATAAGCCCGATTTTCACTGCTGCATGTGTGATCGCCCGAAGGCCCTTCCCAGTGCTACCTCGGTCTTTTCCTGCTATTTGGAAATCGCGCTTCGCCTCATCGAAGAACACCCGGGTGGCGTTCGGGAAATGCCACTCCTGCAAAATTCGCTCGACCGTTTGAGCGAACTCATTGAGCACAGTCTTGGATACCTGGGTTCTGGCACCGGAGGAGGTTGGTTCAACCTCAGCCTGCTCCGGGTCAAGATCGGCGCGGTGCGCGGTGAGCCTCTTCAGCCTTTCGACCTTATCGAGGATAGCCAGGATCTCAGCACGCTTCGACACGAGAACGTTGTAGGACGCTCGCTCGGAAAGAACCGCGGGGGAGGCAATGTCATTCAACTCCCGCTCAGACGCCTTGTACGCAGTGCGTGCATCATGTAGTCCGCTCAACAAGCCCTGTCGCTCAACGGCAAGAGAATTAGTGGTATCCTCAAGTTCACGCTGCAGACGCGCGATCTTGACCATCTCAGCCTCAGCCGCTGTGACGATGGCTTCGGTGTTGCCCTCGCAATCCGTATCGAGATGCTGGTTGCCGGGCGCTGCTCCGCACAAGGGGCACGGCTGCTTTTCAAGGTGTACAAACAACGAGCCGGACTCGTGTATAGCAGCGAGCCTATCAAGATCAGTTTGATAGTGACGGTCGAGCAACCCAAATCGCTCGACGAGTTCATCGATCTCCGCAACTCTAGCAGCCGTGCTCCGTATCTCGGTTGCTGCTGCAGAGCGGCGCTCTAGAATGACATCTAGAGCTTTCTGTGTCGTCGCCAGTGCCTCATTCTGCTGTCGAATCGAGTTATTGAGACGGGCAAGCTGATCGTCTAGTTCTGCTTCCTCAGAACCTTTCTCATCCAGCTCCGCTTCCAAGTCGTCGATCATGTGATCAAGAAGCTCAATTTTTCCAGCGTCCTGTTCTCGGCGACCTGGCAGGGTTTCTGCTCCTACCAGCGCACTGTCGTCGACACCCGTGAGGAGAAGTTTGAAAGCGGCATACTCCGACGTGGCGGTAGTGTATTGACCGGACAAAAATGGAGACCCTCGCCCTTGGATTTCCTCTTCATTAACAACACAAAGGCGCGCCATGTCTCGAAAGCTCAACGAGCGGGTTGCGCCGGCTAGGTTCCTTCGCAGAACCTTTGATGGAAGCCCTGCGAAGCTCAGCAAGACATGGGACAGCGTGTCCCGGTGGCTGGCATTGTGGCGCCACCTGAGCGTCTTCGGGGCTGCTTCGGGCAAAGCGCGCTCAAGCAGTTCCTCGTACGCCCTAAACTCGCCGCCTTCCACGCTACGGTCTAGGGTGAGTTGCCGTCCGTCATCGCTCTGAAGAGCGAGCCTAACCCGATCATAGCCGTGCCTCTCCGGTATGTCGCGGACCGGAGCCCCCTGGCCCAGCATGAAGTCAATACTCTCCACGACGAAGGTTTTGCCCGTTTCAGAGGCTCCACAGATGACGTTCAGACCCGGCTCGAATGAGAGATCGGCAGGTGTCCGTTCCGGTCCGAAGTACGCGAGATATCGAAGAATGATACCGCTCATAGCGTTAGCTCTGCCTGCGTTCCGAACCCAACCGGCTGAAATTCGGTGGTCCACGATTCGAACAAGTGTCTAATGATGGCATTCAGCTCGTCATCGGTTAGGATGTCGAACGTGGCCGCCACCCACTCGGCTCGATCCCGCAAGGCGACCATGTACGAAGACTTCACGTTATCGAGGAACGAAGCGGCCGAGTCATCAGCTCTGTATAGAAACCCACTAACGTGAACCTCCCGGTAGACAAGAGACCGACTCATCATTAGGCGTAAACCGGACTCGATCAGCCCACGCCTGACGAGGAGTTCGCCAGAGCGAAGGGGCAACGGCGGATGAAGGCTGGGTGGCCCATCGGCATCCGCCGAATGAACGGCTAGGTAGTCGTACTGGACCAGCCTGCCCAAGTCATGCGCTCTTGGGTAACAAGCAATTAGAACTGTGAGCGTCCGAACTCCGGTCTCCAGAGCGCTGTTGAAGGGACCCACCAGTTTGTCGGTTACGGCTTCTTCCATGTAAGCCTATCCTCGTTCGCGAGCTGGTGACAGATTCCTTGTTTGTCTGCGATCTTCGTTACTCCGACGAGCGCGTTTCCACTCACGTCAAGTTGCCCAGCTGCCGTCACAGTGTTGCGAACGCGGGCCAGCGCGTCTGTATGAGGGCCCTCACAAATGTCGACTACGCCGTTATAGATGTCATCTCGTAGCGATTCATACGTCCGGGGCGGAGTTCGGTCACGCGCAAAGTTCCGCAAAGACTCTGCGCTGTAGAAGAGCACACGCTGTCTGTAATAATGACTCTCGAGTTCAGGATAGAGCGCCAAGGCCGTTCTATCGGATACGGTCGCTGCTACATGGTCCCCATATGCGTCGAGCAACTTGCGGAGATAGAGACTTTCTACCTCAGTTGGCTCCGAGGGCGGGACGTCAGGCATTCCGCGCGGCGGGAGGCCGCCGCCAAAGCGAGGAGCGTAAAAAACGGTTTGGGCGTGCTGCTCGATCAATTCCACAGCGGATCGGTCATCGAAAATGGAGAACTCGAAGTCATCGAAATATGCCAGAAGTTCGCCTTTCAATGGGGCGGGAATCCCCGCTCCGATGGCCGGCCCACAATGGCTATCCCATTTCGCACGCACCTCCTTCTTGAACCGGATCGGATCCCTCAAGAACCGTCCAAGCATGATTCCGACGCCGAGCGGCGCAATGAACACGTGCCTCCTCGGGACCCGGCACCTTTGGTTGTAAGGTGGTGTTCGCTGAAACGAATGGTAGATGATCTTCCCGATCTCTCCATACACGTCGCCAGGCGTCAGCGGGTGGTCGTAGTGCTTGCACTGGTAGCTGTCCCAGGGCTTGTCAAAGCCCTCCGCTTCCGTGAAGGCAACAACGTCCAGTCCTAAGTCGCCTGGGCCGGAGTAGCGTTTGATGGAATGGTAACTTCCACTAGCCTTGTGGAACGACAGCCACTCTTCAGTGAAGCCCTCCCACTCCCCCGGTGACATTATCTGAAGGAGCCTTACTGCTGGCACCGGTATCCCTCCCGCAACCTGCGCAGCGCACGGCACTTCGGACGCTGCTGAGGGGGTTATCTCCGAAAGCGCAAGGGGTTCACTCATCGAGAATCAACTCTGGGCCGAATGTCGATTGGTTCCTCACCCCGTCCTCTCCTGACGATGATGGAGAAGCACTCTCGCCGAAGTCGTCACGAACTGTGGGGCGCTGCAACGCACCAATGATCGGCCCAAAGTAGCGCCCAAGAAGTCGAATATGCAAATGCAAGCCGGGGCTTTGCGTCCGGGAGAGGCTATTCCAGCGGCCTAACACAAGGGTCGGGGGTGTGGGGCGGGCGCGCAAGACTGTCGTCCGGCGAAAGGATGGACGGCCCCGCATCCCCCTGCAGCCGATTGTTAGGCGGCGGGCGCGGCGACCCCTCTCCCTGCAGAGCGAGAATGCCTTGTCACGGGGCACCGTACATAGCATCGAGGATATCGAGCGCGTCCACTGCATCTAGGCTTCTGTCGCGGAGCAGACGCCTCGCCAGTACGTCGATTGCGGCCCAGTGTATCTCTACAATCTCACGTGCTGCGTTCTCGATGACTGGTATGTTCTCAGTACCCACGGCCCCTCGTGCTGCGTTGTAGTCGTTCGCAGACATCGATCTATCGGGCGCAGCGCCTTCCGATCCCCCGGCCGCATTTCGGTACAGGTGGACTTCAGCAGCGTAGCCTACAAGCTGAATCAGTGCGAACTCGGTACTGACTTGAGGGTCCGTCTGCGCACTCGCGTCCCCCGCTTTACCCGCTTCGCGCAACTTCCGCTTGCTGAGGCTTACAAGCGTGTCCCCCGTGTCCGCGGAGAGAAGCCGCATGGTACCGATCGGACTATGGAAGCTTGAGAGGTACGCCACAACCGTATGTCCCGCCTCGTGAAATGCAGTTGCGATCTTGGAATCGATGGTCACGTATTTGTAGCCGCTGTAAGATGGTGAGCCGCCTAACGGGTTGTTCAGTGGACAGAATTCCGGCTAATATGCGTCGGCGGCGCGCATGGCGATTCCGCTCGTATCCAGATAATACTCGCAGGACCCCAGCGTCAAGCACCGATAACTCACGCACCTGCAACTCAATCCGTTCCGTGCTCCCGCAGCGCCACGCGGCCATGTACGCGCGGTGGCGAGATAACGCTCTTGATGAGCGCGTTATCTGGAAACAGCGCGTTATCTGGAAACAACGTATAACCGGTTCCAGCTCCCTCCGCCGACCGACCGCACCCTGATGAACGAGCCGAAGCTCCTGGACCAGGTGAGGCGGACCGCCCGCCTGAAGCACTTCAGCCTACGCACCGAGCGCGCGTACGCGCAATGGGTGTACCGCTTCGTGGTGCACAACGGCAAGCGGCACCCGCGCGACCTGGGCGCCCGCGAGATCCAGTCGTTCCTCACTTGGCTGGCCGTCGAGGGCAACGTCGCGGCATCCACGCAGAACCAGGCGCTCTGCGCGCTGCTCTTCCTGTACCGCGAAGTGCTCGGCATCGAGCTTCCGCGCATCGAGGAGGCGGTGCGCGCCCGGCGCTCGCGCCGCGTTCCCGCGGTCCTCACCCGAGGAGGTGCGCGCCGTGATGGGGCACCTCGCGGGCCCGCACGCACTGGTGGCCGGCCTGCGGTACGGCGGCGGGCTCTCCGGCTGCTGGAGGCGCTGGGCTGCGGCTGCGGATGAAGGACGTCGACTTCGAGCGCCGAGCCGTGGTCGTCCGGCAGGGGAAGGGCGACAAGGACCGCATCACCTCTCCGCATCTATGCTCCTGAAACACCCGCCGGGCTTTCGCACGCGTCCCCCGTGAGCGACCTTGTCGCCCCGCGGTGCAGCCTGTCCCGGGGCGACATCTTCCCGCGCGCGGCTGAGCGCCAGGGGGAACGCTTCGTGCAGCCCCGCGGCGCGATCGCACGTGCACGTTTGCAGGTCCGGCGCCCGCCCGCGGGCAGGGCGCCCACACACCGCTTGCCAGGAGCGCCGGAGAGTGAGCTCAGATCCGCTGTGGTACAAGGACGCCGTCTTCTATGAGCTGCACGTCAAGGCCTTCCAGGACTCCAACGGCGACGGCGTGGGCGACTTCCGCGGGCTGATCGAGCGGCTGGACTACGTGCGCGACCTGGGGGTAAGCGCCATCTGGCTGCTGCCCTTCTATCCCTCGCCGTTGCGCGACGACGGGTACGACATCGCCGACTACTACGGCATCAACCCGCAGTACGGCACGGTGGACGACTTCCAGGCGTTCCTGGACGCCGCCCACGAGCGCGGGCTGAAGGTGATCGCCGACCTCGTCCTGAACCACACCAGCGACCAGCACCCCTGGTTCCAGCGCGCGCGGCGGGCGCCGAAAGGGAGTCCCGAGCGCGACTTCTACGTGTGGAGCGACACGGACGAGACGTACAGCGGCGTGCGCATCATCTTCACCGACACCGAGCCCAGCAACTGGACCTGGGACCCGGTGGCGGGGCAGTACTACTGGCACCGCTTCTTCGCCCACCAGCCGGACCTGAACTGGGACAACCCGGCGGTGAAGGAGGCGATGTTCCAGGTGATGGAGTTCTGGCTGGAGCGCGGGCTGGACGGCTTCCGCGCGGACGCGGTGCCGTACCTGATCGAGCGCGAAGGCACCATCTGCGAGAACCTGCCCGAGACGCACGACATCCTCAAGGAGTTCCGCGCGCGGCTGGACCGGAACTATCCGGGGCGCATCCTGCTGGCCGAGGCCAACCAGTGGCCCGACGACGTGCGGCCGTACTTCGGCGACGGCGACGAGTTCCAGATGGCGTTCCACTTTCCCCTCATGCCGCGCATCTTCATGGCCGTGCGGCAGGGGATCCGGAAGCCCATCGTGGAGATCATCCAGCGCACGCCCGCCATCCCGCCCGACTGCCAGTGGTGCATGTTCCTGCGCAACCACGACGAGCTGACGCTGGAGATGGTGACGGACGAGGAGCGCGACTACATGTACGCCGAGTACGCCCGCGACCCGCGCATGCGGCTGAACCTGGGCATCCGTCGGCGGCTGGCGCCGCTGATGGACAACGACCGGCGGCGCATCGAGCTGCTCAACAGCATCCTCTTCACCATGCCCGGCTCGCCCGTCGTCTACTACGGCGACGAGATCGGGATGGGCGACAACATCTGGCTGGGCGACCGCGACGGGGTGCGCACGCCCATGCAGTGGTCGCTGGACCGCAACGGCGGCTTCTCGCGGGCCGAGGCGGCGCGGCTGTACCTGCCCGCCGTCACCGACTCGGTCTACGGCTACCAGGCCATCAACGTGGAGTCGCAGGAGCGCTCCCCGTACTCGGCGCTGAACTGGATGAAGCGGCTGATCCAGGTGCGGAAGGCGCACCACGCATTCGGCCGCGGCACCATCGACTTCCTGGAGCCCGACAACCCCCACGTGCTGGCCTACGTGCGCGAGCACGAGGGCGACGACGTGCTTGTGGTGAACAACCTGAGCGGCACCGCCCAGGCCGTGCAGCTCGACCTGTCGCGCTTCTCCGGGCGCACGCTGGTGGAGATGCTGGGCAACACGCCCTTCCTGCCCATCGCCGACACGCCCTACGCGCTCACCCTCAGCCCCTACGGCTTCTTCTGGTTCGCGCTGCGCGCCGTGAAGGCAGAGGGCGACGAGGACGAGACCGGCCTCCCGGCCGAGTGGGCCGAGCGCGAGGCGGCGCTGCTGGCCAGCCCCGCCTCGCTCGCCGCGCTCACGGGCGGCATCCCGCACGAGTGGCTGCTCCGGCAGCGCTGGTTCCGCGGCAAGGCCCGCGAGATCGCGTCGATCGAGATGCAGGACGGCGCCGTGCTGGAGCAGGAGCGCGGCCCCCGCACCCTCCTCTCCCTCGTCCGCGTGCGCTACGCCGAGGGCGAGCCCGAGACGTACCTGCTGCCCGTCGCCTTCCGCCCCACCGCGCAGCCGGGCGCGGAGGCCGAGTCGCTCCTCACCCACGCAGGCGAGTCGGGCGACTTCCGCGTGTACGAGGCGCTGGCCGACCGCCGCGCGCCCCGTGCGCTGCTGGAGATGATCCGCGACGGCGCCGAGGTGCGGGGCGCGGGCGGCGCCTTCCGCGGGCACCGCACGCCCGTGCTGGACGCGGTGCAGGACGTGAAGGGCCCGGTGCGGGCGATGGCGGCGGAGCAGAGCAACACCTCCATCGTCTTCGGCAACCGCCTGATCCTGAAGGTGTTCCGGAAGGTGGAGGCGGGAGTCAACCCCGACCTGGAGGTGTCGCGCTTTCTGCTGGAGCGCACCGCCTTCCGCGCCTCGCCCGCGCTGGCGGGGTGGATCGACTACACCGACGCGGCGG
This sequence comes from Gemmatimonadota bacterium, assembly GCA_028287185.1. Classification (GTDB taxonomy): domain Bacteria; phylum Gemmatimonadota; class Gemmatimonadetes; order Longimicrobiales; family Longimicrobiaceae; genus JAQBQD01. The sequence goes on from JAQBQD010000083.1 coordinate 67,779, forward strand.
GCGCCACCTCGTCCGTGGCCGCGCTCTTCGAGTACGTGCCCAACAGCGGCGACGCGTGGGCGTTCACGGGGCGCGCGCTGGCCCGCTACTTCGCCGCCGCCAGCCGGAGCGCGGCGGACCCCGACTCCGTGTCCGGCCGCGAAGCCGTGCGGCGGATGATGGGCGACTACCTGCCCGCCGTGCGCCGCCTGGGCGAGGTGACGGGCCAGATGCACGCCGCCCTCGCCTCCGCCGGAGCGGACGAGCCCGACTTCGCGCCCGAGCCCATCACGCTGCAGCACGTGCGCGGCTGGGCCGAGGCCATGCGGCGCGAGGCGCAGACCACGGTGGAGGAGGTGGGGCGCCGGCTGGACCGCATGCCCGGGTACTTCCCTGGCCACGTGCAGAACGCCCTCGCCACCGTCACCCGCGAGGCGGCGGGGCTGGCGTCGCGCATGGACGACCTGTACGTGCTGGCCGACGCCGGCGCCGTGATGACGCGCATGCACGGCGACTACCACCTGGGCCAGGTGCTGCGGGCAGACGTGGGCCTCACGGGCGACTGGGCGATCCTGGACTACGAGGGCGAGCCCGCCCGCTCGCTCCCCGAGCGCCGCGCCAAGCACTCGCCCCTGCGCGACGTGGCGGGGATGCTGCGCTCGTTCGACTACGCCCTGCGCATGGCCGTGCGCGAGCACGACACGGGGGCGATGGGCATGCGCGAGTCGCTGGGGCGCTGGGGCGACTCGTGGCTCGGCGAGGTGCGCGGCGCCTTCCTGGGCGGCTACCTGGCCGCCGCCGGCGACGCGCCCTTCCTGCCGCGCGACGGCGAGGCGTTCACGCGGGCGCTGGCGGTGTTCGAGCTGCAGAAGGCCATCTACGAGCTGGGCTACGAGATGAACAACCGGCCGGAGTGGATCTGGGTGCCGCTGCTGGGCATCCAGGCCATCGTGGGGGGCGCGTCGTGACGCCGCCGCTGGTCTACAACCTCTTCCCCCGCCTGGTGGGTCCCGTCACGCGCTGGCCCGAGCACGCCGCGCGGGCACGGGAGATGGGCTTCAACTGGCTCTACCTGAACCCCTGGCACTATCCCGGCTTCTCGGGCTCGCTGTACGCGCCCAAGGAGTACGACCGGATGAACCCCCTCTTCGTCCCGCCCGGCGGCGACGAGTACTCGCTGGAGCCGCTGCGGACGGCGCTGGGGGTCATCAACGGGATGGGGCTGAAGCCCATGATGGACCTGGTGGTGAACCACACCAGCAAGGACTCGCCCCTCATCAAGGAGCACCCGGGCTGGTTCCTGCGCGACGACCGGGGCGAGGTGCAGAGCCCCTTCGTGCGCGACCCCGACGATCCCTCGAAGATCACCGTCTGGGGCGACCTGGCCGAGGTGGACAACGCCCACGCGGCCGACCGCGAGGAGCTGTGGCGCTTCTGGGGCTCGCTCGTGCGGCAGGGCGTGGAGCTGGGCTTCCACGGCTTTCGCTGCGACGCGGCGTACAAGGTGCCGGTGGAGCTCTGGCGTTTCCTGGTGGCCGAGGCGCGGCGGTCCGACCCCGCGGTGCAGTTCTTCGCCGAGACGCTGGGTGCGCCGGTGGAGGAGGTGGCGGCGCTGGGCGAGGCGGGGTTCGACTACTTCTTCAACAGCAGCAAGTGGTGGAGCTTCACCGAAGGCTGGGCGCTGGAGCAGCACGAGAAGTTCCGCCGCATCGCCCCCTCCATCTCCTTCCCCGAGTCGCACGACACCGAGCGGCTGGCCGCCGAGACGGAGGGCGACGAGGCCGTGCAGCGCCAGCGCTACGCCTTCGCCGCCGGCTACTCCGCCGGGGTGATGATGCCCGTGGGCTACGAGTTCGGCTTCCGCAGGCGGATGGACGTCGTGTCCACCCTACCCGCCGACTGGGAGCGCCGCGGGATGGACCTGCGCTCGTTCGTGGGGCGCGTGAACCGCCTGAAGGTGGACCACGCGCTGCTGCACGGCGAGGGCGTCCTGCGGGCCGTGGGCGGAACGATGGGGGACGTGCTGGTGCTGGAGCGCAGCGCGTCGGACGCGCCGGATGCGGCGCGAGGGTGGATGGTGGTGAACAAGGTGTGGGGCGAGCCCCGTGAGGTGGACCTGGGCGCGCTGGTCGGGGGCGAGGCGGACGCGTACCGCCTGTGCCGCGTGTGCCGCGAGGACGCCCCGCGCGGCGGCGAGCCCGTGCCCGCCCGCCTGGTGCTGGACCGCGCCGAGGTGGCCTTCGTGCTCCCGGCGCCGCCCGCGGACGCCGTCGGCGAGGACGGGGACGAGGAGGACGAGGATTGACGGCCGCCGTCTCCTTCTCCCCCCACCGCGCGGGGGGCGTGCTGCTGCACCCCACTTCGCTGCCGGGCCGGGGCATCGGCGGGCTGGGCGCCGAGGCGCACCGCTTCGTGAGCTGGCTGGCCGACGCCGGGCAGACCTTCTGGCAGACGCTCCCCCTTGTACCCGTGGGCGAGGGCGGCTCGCCGTACGACGGCCTGAGCGCCATGGCGGGCAGCCCGCTCCTCGTCTCGCCCGAGGCGCTGGTGGCCGACGGGCTGCTGCGCGAGGCGGACCTGGAGATGGACGAGGACCTGCCCGCCGGCCGGGTGGACTTCGCCAGCGTGGGGCGGTGGAAGGACCGCCTGCTGCGCCGCGCCCACGGGGCCTGGCGCGCCGGCTGGGCGTCTCCGGGACTGCGCGCGGAGCTGGACGCCTTTCGCGACCGCGAGGCGGCGTGGCTGCCCGACTTCGCGCTGTGGATGGCGCTCCGCGAGCGGCACGCGGGCGCGCGGTGGACGGCGTGGGACCCCGCGCTGCGGGACCGCCGCCCCGACGCCCTGGCCCGCGCCCGCGACGAGCTGCGCGAGGACGTGGAGCGCCACGAGCTGGCGCAGTGGCTCTTCGACCGGCAGTGGCGGGCCCTGCGGGAGCATGCGGCGGCGAGGGGCGTGCGCATCGTGGGCGACGTGCCCATCTTCGTCTCGCACGACAGCGCCGACGTGTGGGCCCACCGCGAGCTGTTCGCGCTGGACGCGGCGGGCATGCCCACCGTGGTGGCCGGGGTGCCGCCCGACTACTTCAGCGCCACCGGCCAGCGCTGGGGCAACCCGCTGTACCGCTGGGACGAGATGGAGCGCCGGGGCTACGGCTGGTGGGTGGAGCGCCTGCGCCGTACCTTCGCCCTGGTGGACGTGGCCCGCATCGACCACTTCCGCGGCTTCGAGAGCTACTGGGAGATCGACGCGGCCGAGCCCACGGCCGTGAACGGCACCTGGCGCCCCGGTCCCGGCGCCGGGCTGTTCCACGCACTGGAGCGCGAGCTGGGGCCCCTTCCGCTGATCGCGGAGGACCTGGGCATCATCACGCCCCAGGTGGAGGCGCTGCGCGACGAGCTGGGGCTGCCGGGCATGCGGGTGCTGCACTTCGGGCTGGGCGAGCCGGACAACCCGCATCACCCGGCCAACCACCCCGTGCACGTGGTGGCGTACACCGGCACCCACGACAACGACACCTCGCTGGGCTGGGCCACCGGCGCGGGGCCCGCGGAGAAGGCGGCGCTCGCGGCCATGACCGACGCCGGCGGCGCCGAGCTGGGGTGGGCGATGATCGACGCGGTCTTTCGCTCGCGCGCCCAGGTCGCCATCGTACCCCTGCAGGACGTGCTGGGCCTGGGCAGCGAGGCGCGCATGAACACGCCGGGCACGGCCGCCGGCAACTGGGCCTGGCGCTTCGCCGAGGGCGCGCTCACGCCGGAGCTGGGGGCGCGCCTCCGGGCCCACACCCGCGCGGCGGGGCGCGATCCGTCCGCCCCCGCGGAACCTTCCTCATCACCGACCCCATCGGAGACGCCATGAGCGAACCCGTCGTCCTGGTCACCGGCGGCGCCGGCAACCTTGGCCGCGCGGTCTGCCGCACCTTCCTGGAGAACGGCGCACGCGTGGCCGTGCCGCTCTACAAGACGGACACCAAGGAGTCGCTGGCGGCGCTGGCCCAGGAGTTCGGCCGCAACCTGCACACCTTCGCCCTGGACCTCACCACCGAGCGCGGCTCGCAGGAGGCCATCACCCAGGTCGTGGAGTGGGGCGGCCGCATCGACGCCGTGGCGCACCTGGTGGGGGGCTGGTTCGGGGGCGTGGGCCTGGCCGACACGCCGGTGGAGGGGTGGGACCGGATGATGGACCTGAACGTGAAGTCCGCCTACCTGGTCGCCCGCGCCGCCATCCCGCGCATGGTGAAGGACGGCGGCGGCTCGCTGGTGTTCGTGGGCTCGCGCGCCGCGCGCGAGGGGCGGGCCAACAACGCCGCCTACGCCGTGAGCAAGGCCGCGCTCTCGGCGCTGGTGGAGGCCATCGCCGAGGAGTACCGCAAGCAGGGCGTGCGCGCCAACGCCGTGCTGCCCGGCACCATCGACACCGAGGCCAACCGGCGCTCCATGCCCAACGCCGACCACAGCGCCTGGACGCCGCCCGAAGAGATCGCCCGCGTGATCCATTTCCTCACCACCCCCGCCGCCGTCACCATCAACGGCGCGCTCGTCCCCGTCTACGGCGTGAGCTGACGCACCGCGCACCTCCGCGGAGCGAGCCGTAGACCTGAGATCGGTGGATCGGGTGGATCAGGGCCGGCTCTGCGTTCCGCGGCCGGATGGACGAGGTTCGTAGACGAAGCGGATCGCCGGCCTGTGCATCGACCGAACCGTGGGCCGATGCCGGCGGCTGACGGATGGCCGAAGTCGGAGGCGAGGCCGAGGACTTGCCGTTGCCGGTGGATGATCGACTCGCGGCGCCACCATTCACACGGGGAGGGACGATGCGCGCTCACGGGATGCTGGTGCTGGCGGGGCTGCCGCTTCTGCTGGCGGCGTGCGGGAAGAAGGACGAGGGAGCGGCCCCCGGCGTTGCGGACGGCGCGGCATCGAGCGCTGCCGCGCCGGCCAACTCCGCGTCGGTGGCGCCGGCTGCCTCCACCGCGCCGAGCCCCGCACCGGCGGCCGTCAACACGGGCACGCAGGCCACGCTGGAGCTGGCGCCGCTCAACAACTCCGGCTATGCGGGCGAGGTGACCGCGATCGCGGACGGCGCCACGTCCACGCTCACGCTGACCGTCAGCGGCGCGCCGGCGGACAGCAGCGTGGCGGCGCACATCCACTACGGCCGGTGCGCCGCGCCCGGCAACGTCACGGCACCGCTCACCCCCATCGACCTCAAGAAGGACGGCAAGGGCACCAGCACCACCACCGTCAACATCGCCATGTCGACCTTGATGGACGGCGGCCACTACGTGCAGGTCCACAAGCCGGACGGCACGCCGGCCGCCTGCGGAGACCTGCCCAAGGGCGGGTGAGGACGGTTTCCCTTCCGTCTCATGGGGGGAAGACAATGGCTTCGGAGACGGCTTGTCATCCTTGCTCCCCCGTCGGTTGAATCATACGCTCCGGGACGCGAAACGCAGTAGGCGTGCAGCCCGGCTACTATTGTGCACTCGCGCCGCGATAGGAACTTAGAACCTAAGGCGGGGATTCCCTGGGGACTGCTGACTCAGAGAGTTCAAGTCCGCCCAGTCGGAGGGGATACATGTTCGGACCAGCGAAGGTGTTGATACGACTGGCCTATGTCCAACGAGTGTCGCAAGACGAAGCGCCCCCGGCCGGATTGGCCGGGGGCGCTTCGTTCGTGCGTTCGAGACCTACCGCGGATCAGTAGCCCGCGATCTCCTCGATCGCCTTCGCCACGTCCTCGGGCTCGGGCAGGATGGCGCGCTCCACCTGCGGGGCATAGGCCACCCAGGTGTCCATGCTGGCCACGCGCTTCACCGGGGCGTCCAGCCAGGGGAAGAGATCGTCGGCGATGCGGGCGGCGATCTCGCTGCCGATTCCCCACGCCAGCGAGTCCTCGTGCGCCACGATCACGCGGTTGGTGCGCTTGACCGACTCGGCGATGGCCTCCATGTCGAACGGGGCCACCGTGCGCAGGTCGATCACCTCGGCCGAGATGCCCGTGCGCTCCTCCACCGCCTTGGCGGCGACGACGGAGCGCTGCACCAGGGCGCCGCAGGCCACGATGGTCACGTCCTTGCCCGGCCGCACGGTGCGCGCCTTGCCGAACGGGATCATGAAGTTGGGGCCGGGATAGGCGCCCTTGTTGTAGACCTGGCGGTACAGGTGCTTGTGCTCCAGGAAGAGCACCGGGTCCTCGCAGCGGATGGCCGTGCGCAGCAGGCCCGCCGCGTCCACGGCGTTGGACGGCATCACCACGCGCAGGCCGGGGCAGTGCGCGAAGATGGACTCTCCCGTCTGCGAGTGGTAGATGGAGCCGCCCTTCAGGTAGCCGCCGTAGGTGGTGCGGATCACCACGGGCGACGTCCAGGTGTTGTTGCTGCGGTAGCGCATGGTGGCCAGCTCGCCGCGGATCTGCATCATGGCGGGCCAGATGTAGTCGAAGAACTGGATCTCCACCACGGGCTTGAAGCCCCGCAGCGCCATGCCGATGGCGCGGCCGATGATGTTGGCCTCGGCCAGCGGCGAGTTGAACACGCGCGTGCCGCCGAACTCGCGCTGCAGGCCGGCGGTGACCTTGAACACGCCGCCCTTGCCCTTCACGTCGGGCAGCACGTCCTCGCGCGAGCAGTCGGCCACGTCCTCGCCGAACACCACGATGCGGGGGTCGCGCCGCATCTCGTCCTTCAGGGTGGCGTTGATCAGGTCCACCATGGTGGTCTCGCCGCCGCTGAAGCGCGGGTCGTCCTCCGTGTCGAACTGCTCGGCCGTGGGGTCCACGTCGGGCGAGAAGAGGTACCGCATGGCCGTGGACGGGTCGGGCTGCGGCGAGGCCAGCGCCTCGTCGGTGGCCGCCTGCACCTCGGCCGCCACGTCCGCGTCCATGGCCGCGAACTCCTCGTCCTTCACCCCGCGCGCCCGGAGCAGGGCCGCGGCGCGCACCAGGGGGTCGCGCGTGGCCTCGTCCGAGCGCATCGCCTCGGTCTTGTAGAAGCGCTCGTCGTCCGAGAGCGAGTGCGAGTACGGGCGGATAACCTTGGCGTGCACCAGGGCGGGGCCGCTGCCGGCGCGGGCGTACGCCACGGCCTGGCCCATCACCCGCCAGCTGTCCTCCAGGTCGGTGCCGTCGCACTTCAGCACCAGCAGGCCGGGGAAGCCCGCCACCAGCTTGCTGATGTCGCCGCCGGCGGTGTTCACCTCCACCGGCACCGAGATGGCGAACTCGTTGTCCTCCACGATGTAGACCACCGGCACCTTCAGGTTGCAGGCGCTGTTCAGGCTTTCCCAGAACTCGCCCTCGCTGGTGGTGCCGTCGCCGGTGGTGACGAACACCACCTCGTCGTCCTTGGCCTGCGCCGTCTCGCGCACGGGGTCGCCCAGCTTGCGGGCACGCACCGCCGCCTCGGCCGTGCCCACCGCCTGCAGGAACTGCGTGCCCGTGGGGGACGAGGTGGAGACGATGTTGAGCGCGCGGTGCCCCCAGTGCGAAGGCATCTGGCGCCCGCCGGACGAGGGGTCGGCCTCGGCGCCCACCGCCTGGAGCATGTGGTCCAGGGGGGTCATGCCCAGCGCCAGGGTGAAGGCGCGGTCGCGGTAGTAGAAGTAGAACCAGTCGTAGCCCGGACGGGCATGCGCGGCCGCGGCCACCTGCACCGCCTCGTGGCCCGCGCCCGAGATCTGGAAGAAGATCTTGTTCTGCTGCTTGAGCTGGATCTCCTTGTCGTCCAGCCGGCGGGCGAGGAGCATCGTCCGGTAGAACCGCTTGAGCGTGTCGAGGTCCAGCCCCGTCTCCGCCTGCGGCCGCTTCTTGGTCGTGGTGGCCATGGGATTCCGCTATGGGTGAAGCCCCCCGGACCCGGGACGCGCGCCTGCCGCCGATGTCCGGAATTTCGGGTAAGTATATCGCACCCCGCCGCGGCCTGCCAGAGCGCCGCGCGCCTCCCGCCGCGGGGCCGGCCCGCCCGCGCGGCGGCTTCCGGGGCCTCCGGCGGGCCGTTACATTCAGGGCAAACACGCGACCATCACAGGGGTTTGCCTTCGCGGGCCGCGTTCGGCCGCCCTTCTTCCGCAGGCTCTCCATGTCGCACGCCCCCTCCGCGCCGGATGCCCCGCGCGACCCCGCCGCCGGAGCCGAAGCCGCGCGCCGTGCCGAGGCGGCGCTCGTGGCGTTCGACGAGTCGCCCGCCTTCATCTGCGTCACCCGCGGCCCGGACCACGTGTTCGAGGCGGCCAACCCCGCGTACCGCCGCCTCGTGGGGCGGCCGCTCCTGGGCCGCACCGCGCGCGAGGCGTTCCCCGAGTTCGCGTGGCAGGGCTTCGTGGACGTGCTGGACGAGGTGTACCGCAGCGGCCGTCCGCACGTGGGAAGCGAGGTGCCCGTCACCCTGCGCGACCCCGACACGGGCGCCGAGGGGCAGATCTTCATCAGCTACGTCTTCCAGCCGGTGCTGGGGGCCGACGGCGGCGTCTCGGCCGTGATCACGCAGGGCCTGGACGTCACCGAGCAGGTGCGGACCCGCCGGGAGGCCGAGAAGCTGGCGCTGGAGCACGCCGCCGTCCTGCGCCACATCGCGGACGCGGTGATGGTGACGGACAACGAGGGGCGCCTGACCTATGCCAACGAGGCGGCGGACCGGCTGCACGGCGGCGCCGCGTGGCGCGGGATGGGGCCGGACGCGTACTTCCTGCAGCACCAGGTGACCACGGCGGACGGCGCGCCGGTGCGGCCCGCCGAGCTGCCGCTGGCCCGCGTGCTGGCGGGGGCCGGAGCGGTGCCCGCCGCCCTGCTGCGGCTGCGGCTCCCGTCGGGGCAGGTGCGCTGGGTGGAGTCCGACGCCGTGGCCATGCGTGACGACGCGGGCGCCGTGGTGGGCGGCCTGCTCACCCTGCGTGACGTCACCGAGCGGCGCGAGGCCGCCGCGGCTACCCGGCGCAGCGAGCGGCGCTACCGCAGCCTCTTCGAGCACGCCGCCGTGGGCGTGGCGCACGTCTCGGCCGATGGGCGCTGGCTGGAGGTGAACGGCCGGCTCCTGTGCATGCTGGGCTACGCGCGAGAGGAGCTGGTGGGGGCGCGGGTGGTGGAGCTTTCCGTGGCCGACGACCCCGGGGCCGAGTGGGGCCGGCTGATGGAGGGCGTCGCCGGCGGCGCCAGCTTCGAGGTGGAGCGCCACTACCGCCGCAGGGACGGCTCGGTGCTGCACGCGCTGGTCACCGTCTCGCGGGTGGGCGGCGAGGAGGGCGACCCCGACCACTTCATCGGCATCGTGCAGGACGTGGGCGAGCAGCGCCGCGCCCAGGAGGCGCTGCGCGAGAGCGAGGAGCGCTTCCGGGTGCTGGTGGAGCATGCCTCGGTGGGCATCGTGAGCGTGGACGCCGACGGGCGCTTCCGCCACGCCAACCGCGCCTACCGCGAGATGCTGGGCTACTCCGAGGAGGAGCTGCGGGGCCTCCGCTTCTCGCGCATCTCGCACGAAGGCGAGCGGCAGGCGAACCTGGAGCTGTTCGGCGAGATGCTGGCGGGGAAGCGCGACAGCTATGCGCTGGAGAAGCGCTACCTGCACCGCGACGGGCACGTGGTGTGGACGCGCCTGTTCGTGGCCGCCGTGCGTGACCCCGACGGCCGCTTCCTCTACACCACCACGCTGGTGGAGGACGTCACCGAGCAGCGCCTGGCCGACCGGGCGCGGCGCGAGGCCGAGGAGCGGCAGCGCCGCATCCTGGAGACGGTGGACGACGCCATCTGGATCGTCAGCCCCGAGCGCCGCATCGTCTTCTCCAACCGCGCCGGCGAGGAGATCCTGGGCGCCCCCGTGGCGGAGTGCTCTCCGGAGGCGCTGGACGTGAGCGCCTGGCGCGTGGTGGGCGCGGACGGCGAGGAGTTCGCGCCCGAGGCCCGCCCCTTCGTGCGGGTGCTGGCCACCCGCCGCGCCGTGATGGGGGTGGAGTGCCTGGTGGACGCGCCCAACGGCCGGCGCATGGTGCTGTCGCTGAACGCCACCCCCCTGCTGGCCTCGGACGGCACCGTGGAGGGCGTGGTCGCCTCGGTGCGGGACGTGGAGCAGGCCCGGGGGGCGGCCGAGCGCATCCGCTTCCAGGCCGCGCTGCTGGGCGAGGTGGGCGAGGCCGTGATCGCCACCGACGCCGAGGGGCGCGTGGTCTACTGGAATGCCGCCGCCGAGCGGCTCTACGGCTGGACCGCGGAGGAGGCCGCCGGGCGCCCCGTCGTGGAGCTGACGCCCAGCGAGGACTCGCATGCCGCCGCGCGGGAGATCATGGACGCGCTGCTGCGCGGCGAGAGCTGGTCGGGCGAGCTCGACGTGCGGCGCAAGGACGGCAGCACCTTTCCCGCGCGGGTCACGGACGCGCCGCTGCACGACGCGTCCGGCGCGCTGGTGGGCATCGTGGGCGTCTCCAGCGACCTGACCGAGCGCCGGGCGCTGGAGCAGCAGCTGCACCAGTCGCAGAAGATGGAGGCCGTGGGCCGGCTGGCGGGCGGCATCGCGCACGACTTCAACAACCTGCTTTCCGTCATCCTGGGAAACCTCGCCCTGCTGATGATGGACCTGCCCGAGGGCGATCCGCTGCGCGAGGAGCTGCGCGAGATCGAGCAGGCGGCGCGGCGGGCGGCGCGCCTCACCCAGCAGCTCCTGGCGTTCAGCCGCCGCCAGATCCTGAAGCCCGAGCCCGTGGACCTGAACGACCGCATCCGCGACATGGAGGGCATGATGCGGCGGGTGATCGGCGAGGACGTGGAGTTCGTCACCCGCCTGGACCCGGCGCTGGGCCGCGTGCGGGTGGACCCGTCGCAGCTGGAGCAGGTGCTGATGAACCTGCTGGTGAACGCCCGCGACGCCATGCCCCACGGCGGCCGCGTCACGGTGGAGACGTGCAACGACGAGGTGGGCGACCCCCCGCCCGCGAACCTGGGCGACGCGCTGGAGCCCGGGCCGTACGTGCGCCTGCTGGTGCGCGACACGGGCGCGGGCATGGACGCCGACACCCGCGCCCGCGTCTTCGAGCCCTTCTTCACCACCAAGGACGTGGGCAAGGGCACGGGGCTGGGCCTGTCCACCGTCTACGGCATCGTGCGGCAGAGCGGCGGGGTGGTGTGCGTGGACTCGGCGCCCGGAAAGGGCGCGGCGTTCCGCGTCTACCTGCCCCGCATCTCGGCGCCGGCGGCTGTGGACCCGGAGGCCGGCCACGACGAGTTCCCCCGCGGCCGCGGCACGGTGCTGCTGGTGGAGGATGAGGCCGCCGTGCGCTCCGTCGCCCGCCGCATCCTGGAGCGCGGCGGATACACCGTGCTGGAGGCGGACGGCGGCGTCGCGGCCCTGCGCGTGGGCGAGAGCCTGGACGGCCCCATCGACCTGCTGGTGACGGACGTGGTGATGCCGGGCGTGGGCGGCACCGAGCTGGCCGACGCGCTGCGCCGGCTGCATCCCGGCCTGAAGGTGCTCTTCATGTCCGGCTACACCGAGGACCGCCTGGTGCACCACGGCGCGGACGGCGAGCGCCCCGCCTTCATGCAGAAGCCCTTCCGCCCCGACGACCTGCTCCGCCACGTCCGCGCGCTGCTGGAGGAGTGAGGTTCGCGGGCGTCCGGCGATCCACGGATCGCTCGGTACATCCGGCGGGGACCCGGATTCGGCGGAAGCCGGCCTCGACCGCGGCCGGCCGGTGCAGGAGGAGAAGGTCGGCGTGAGCGGCGGCCGGGTGCGCGGGGCCCGCGGGATGAATCCCGGGGCTGCAACGACATGTCCGCCCACCTTCGTGGGCTCGCTTCGCGCGGCCGTCGGCATCGCGCCGGGCAGCGGGCGCCGCACGCGCGACGCGATGGAACGGACGCGGAGCGTGGATCGCCCGCGGAGCACCTGCCGTGCTTCCCTTCACCCGCTTGCGAGAGAGGGTGCCCGCGCTAACGCGGCCAGGTGAGGGCCTCCCGCCGCCGCATCATCCCCGCCGCCACCACCGCCAGCACCACCACCAGCATCGCGAAGGCGAACCATCCGTCGATCAGCTTGTCGCTGCCCCAGATGCGCGCGCTGGCGGCGGGGGCGCCGTCGGTGAGAAAGCCGTACGACTTGAGCCAGAAGATCCAGCCGGCGTGGATGCCCATGGAGGCGTACAGGTCGCCCGTCCACTGGTACGCCAGCCCCAGCACCACGCCCGCCAGCGTCAGGCTGAAGAACGCCGGCACCAGCGTGCCGACCTCCGTGAATCCCCGCAGCATGCCGGGCAGCACCGCCAGCCCCGTGTCCCAGCCGATCTGCCGCGGCGCCGTCGGGCGGCCGAGGAAGTGGACGATGGCGTAGACCGCGCTGGCGACCGCCAGTGCCGCGCCCCACGGCATCGCCCGCCGCAGCCCCCCGAAGATGGCGCCGCGAAACAGCAGCTCCTCCAGCACCGCCACGATCACCGCCGTCAGCAGTGCCCCTGCCAGCTTTCCCGCCACCTCGCCCGGCGTCGTGTCGAGGTCGAACGCGCGGCCGCCCACCGCCAGCGCGACCGTGCACACCAGCGCCAGCGACACGAACCCCAGCCCGAACCCCGCCAGGAAGCGCCGCCAGGCCACGCGCCGCGGGTGGAAGCCCACGTCCTCCCACCGGCGGATGCCCGCGCCGCGCACGAAGAGCGGAAGACCCACGAGCGCCACCAGAAGCAGGCAGCGGTTCACGTAGCGCGCGAACGGGTGCGCGGCCAGCGGCCTCAGCGCGGCATGCGACGCCGCCACCGCCTGCACCGCGCGCCACAGCCACGGCGCCAGCAGGGCCCCGCCCGCGAACACCGCCAGCAGAAACAGCACGAGCGCCACCACGGGCCGCAGTGTGCGTCCTGCTTTCTCGTCGAACGAGCCCGGCGCGGGCGCGGGAGCTTGTGCCTGGAGCGACATTGGATGCGGGGCAGGGAAGCGCGGGGGGGACGATCGACTCCCGTCGGTGGACGGCATTGCGGCGGGAATCTGCCTCCCCGAGCATCCACCGTCAAACGCCCTGCGTCGCGGAGTCTCGGTCGCCCGTAGGGGAGGGCGTTCGCCGGCCGCCCTTCGATGTCCATCGACGCGGCTCGATTCCACGCCGCCGTATCCCCCGGCTCCGTCGAACGGGCCTGGGCCAATCACCGGGACGATCCGAGCGCGCCGGCGGCCGGTTCCCTGCAGCGAGCGGCGGGCCGCCGTCCACCCATCACCGCCCGCCTGGGAAGACGGATGGTCACGGGGATCGAACACCGCGAGGCCCCGTTTGGCGTTGCCGCAGGATCGAAAGAGCCCCAGCGACCGTGAAGGAAGCCGGGGCGTCGGTTTCGTTGCGGCGGGCCCCGGCGTCAGGCCCGCTGCACGGCCTCCGGCTGCAGCGTGAGCAGCGAGTGCAGCTCGTTGAGGCGCTCGTCGGCCAGGTGCAGGTTCAGCTCCTGCAGCTTGGATTGCAGCTTCTGGCGGTGGGCCTGGTCGATGTTGGGATCCCTCAGCGCGTCCTCCAGCGTCTCCCGCGCGGCCGCCGCGATGGACCTCAGCTTCTTCTCGCGAACGTAGCGCGACACCTCGGCCTGGCACCACAGCCATCCCGCGCCGAGCAGCACCGACACCGTGGGCACCAGCAGCAGCAGGGGCAGCTTCGCGCCGTTCTCCTGCGGAAGCGAGCTCACCCACAGCGTGAGCAGCGTGCCGCACCCCGCTCCGGCGGCTCCGGCGGTGCCGTGCTGGACGCGGCGGTTGGGCGGGGAAGCAAGGTGTTCCATCGTCGTGCCTGGGTGCCGCGGGAGCGTCAGGGGTCCGCTGGAAGCTCGTTGATCACCACGTGCAGCGGATTGGAGGGAGGCGGGTCCGGTGGGGTCGTGCGGGGCGGCGGCTGTCTGGGCCTGCGCGGCGGAACCAGCGTCTTCGCGATCTCGCGAAGCAGCCGCGCATCGCCCGAGGCGATGTGGAGCACCAGGTCGTCGCCGCGCGCCAGGCGAAGCAGCGACCTCCGGATCCCCCGCTTGAAACGCCGGTAGGAGACGAAATACGCCGCGAGGACCGCCGCGGCCCAGGCGACGGCTGCCCACGCGAGGACGACGACGATCAGATGGGACGAGTTCATGCGGTCGCCGGGAGAGCAGTTTGCGGCCGCTCAGTTTGGCCTATTGTGCAGTGTACGGGCGTGGTCCCCCGCACGCAAGTGAACCGTGCCGGACGGCGCGCCGCCGCTGGACCCGCACCGGAGAGCGAACGGAGGCGGACGCGGGATCGACCGGCGCATCGAACCCGATCCACGCCGCCGGGTGGGCGTCGGAGCCCTTGCTGTCCTGACGCGTGAGATCCCCCCGTACGCAGCGGTTTCGACCCGGACCAACGGGGGCGATTCCGTCCGGGGGTTTGCATGGCACACGTCGTGGCACGTGTTCGCGCGCATCAACATCCACCGGCGGTCGGCGCGTCCCGTCCGCGGGTCGAACCGTCCGGCACCGCCTCGCGCGTTTGTGGGGTGTCGACCGACGGGGCGGATGGATTCGGCGGATGCACGGAAACGAATGCGCCCGGGCCTCCGTACGCGACACCGGGACGCATCTTCCGATGCAGCGGAGATGTAGAATTCCGTCGATGGGAGTCGACGGACGCCGACCGTGTCTCTCCCAATCACCGAACCGACCGATGAGCTTCTCTCGAATCCTGATGACCGCCGGCGCCGCCGTGCTCGCGCTGGCCGGCCTGGCCGCCTCGTTCCTGCCGGACGAGATCCTGCGCTGGAGCGGAACCCCGGCCGGACCCGCGCCGGTGCTGCTGGTGCAGGTGGCCGGTGCGCTCTATCTCGGCTTCGCGGCGCTCGACTGGATGTCTCGCCACACGCTGATCGGCGGCATCTACGGCCGGCCGGTGCTGACGGCGAACCTGCTGCACTTCCTCTGCGCCGCGCTGGCCTGCGGGAAGCTCGTCGCCGGCACGCCAGCGGCTCGCTTCCTCTGGCCCGTCGCGCTCGTCTACGCCGTTTTCGCCGCGGGCTTCGGCGCCTTGATGTTCCGCGACCCACTTCCGGCATCGACTCTCGCACCCGCGCCGGCATCGACCTGACGTCCGTCCATCCGCGGCAACGGCCGACCGTGGACCGGACGGTGGATGATACACGAACGCCCCTGCCTCCTCGTGGAAGGCCGGGGCGTTCGTCTCGGGGGACGGGCCCGTCAGGCGGCGCGGTCGTGCTCGCGCTCCGCGGCTCCGCCGAAGCCTACCGGGCCGCCGTCGCGGCGCCGGCCGCGCAGGATCAGGAAGAGGATGCCCGCCGACAGCGCGATGCCGCCGAGCGTGGCGAGCGCCGACCGCGCGGGCTGGCCGGCGTCCTGCTTGGCCGCCGCGGCGCCCGCGGCCTGCCTGCCCCCGCTCGCCTGGGTTCCCGCCGCCGCCGGCCCGACCTGGGCGTCCTCGCCGTGGCCTGCGCCCGCGTGCAGCGAGGCGGACGTGGTGGGCGTCCGGAAGCCGGCGGGGAAGACGGCGATGTGGAAGTGCGCCGGGTGGATCTCGTGCGTGGCGTCCAGCTCGCCCGCCGTCTCCATCGCCAGCAGCTTCGTCTCCAGCCAGCCCAGGCACCTGGCCTGCTTCGGCACGCGCAGGTCCACGGCCATGCCGGTGGGATGCACGGAGAGCTTGTGCGCGTTCTTCGGCTGGCGGTCCAGGGGGCGCGTGGCGCTGGTCACCACCATGGGCGTGCCGCAGGCGGCGTGGTACTGGGGCGCCAGCCGCTCCACGAAGTTGCGCGTCTCGGGGCGCGCGTACGGCCAGCCCGTGCCCTTCGCGACCTGGTAGTCGGCGCTGCCGGGCAGCGGCACCAGCTTGCCCGCGGCCACGAACTCCTGCACCTGCGCGGGCGTGCGCAGAAAGGTGAGCTCGTTCTCCTTCGCCACCTCGTTCTGGCGCACCATGGAGGCCGGCGAGCCGCGCAGCGTCACGGGCACGCGCACGGCGCCGGCCGGGGCGGCGGCGGCGGTCGAGAAGGCGATCAGCAGGGCGGCGGACTTCAGCATGGCTTCCTCCGAGGAGGGCGGGGCACCTGGGGCGGGCGACCACACGCCCGATGCCGTAAATTCAGATGTCGTTGTCAGACACACACTTGCATACAACGGGCCGTGCGGGAAGCCGCTCGGCGGAACGCCCGGCGGGCAAACGGATGTAGGCCTCCGCGCCCCGGGCCTCCCATGAGAACGGGGCGGGGTCCGTGCTCCGGATCCCCGCCCCGCGTCCCCTCCACACCCTCCGTTTTCGAGCGTCAGCCGGCCCTCTCCAGCACCGGCTCCTCCTCCCATCGCATGAAGCAGTCGTGGCCGAACTCGCGCGCCGCGCGGGTCTGGTCCGCGAAGCCGAAGTAGTCGCGCCACCCCTCCTGCTCCGCCCGCCACTTGCAGTCCCACTGGAAGCGCACCCGCCGCTCCTCGCCGCCGCCCCGCAGCGTCATCACGCCGCGGTAGAACTCGCAGCCCGACGAGGCGTCCAGCTCGATTGATTCGAGCGGCAGGTCCGGGTATTCTTCCAGCGCCTTGGTCAGCGCGCGCTCCACCTTCACCGCGGGCGAGCGATAGTCGAAGACCACGTGCTCGTTGGCGCGGCCCGTCCGCACGAACGCGGTCACGGACTCGCGGAACGAGTCGGTCGCGCCGGACCGCTCGAGGAAGTGGATGATCTTCATGTGCCTGGGGGTGTGGGTGGTTCACGAATCTAACGCCGCAACACCCGTCCGCCAATCCCCCCGCCTGTTCCATCCACATGCGATGGAAGGGGTTACGCGGACAGTTCGGCGGATTGGTGCGCGTCCGCGCGGGGGAACTCGCGTCCCCGCGTCAGGGGTGGGGGCGTGACGGTGGAGCGTGCGGCGGGGCCGGGTGCGCCGGCGAAGGTGGACGGCGGGCCCGACCTGGGCGCGCCGCGGGACGTGGTGTTCATCGCCCGGCAGCTCGAGAAGGCGGGCTTCTCCACCTGGGCCGTGGGCGGCGCCGTGCGCGACGCGCTGGCCGGCCGCACGCCGGGCGACTGGGACTTGACCACGGCGGCGCGGCCGGGCGACGTGCGCCGCCTCTTCCGCCGCACGGTGCCGGTCGGCATCGAGCACGGCACGGTGGGCGTCCTGGGGAAGGACGGGCGGATGTACGAGGTCACCACCTTCCGCCGCGACGTGGAGACGGATGGCCGGCACGCCCGCGTCCTCTTCTCGGACACGGTGGAGGACGACCTGCAGCGGCGCGACTTCACCATCAACGCCGTCGCCTGGCACCCGCTCACCCACGAGGTCCGCGATCCCCACGGCGGCGCGGCCGACCTGGCGGCGGGCATCGTCCGCACCGTCGGCGAGCCGGCCGAGCGCTTCCGCGAAGACCGGCTGCGCGTGCTCCGGGCCCTGCGCTTCGCCGGCCGCTTCGGGCTGTCGGTCGATGCGGGGACGTGGGAGGCAGCCCGCGCCGTCGCGGACGAGCTGCCCGCCCTCTCGGCCGAGCGCGTGCGCGAAGAGCTGATGAAGGTGTTCCGCGAGGTGGACCGCCCGTCGGACTCGCTGCGGTTGTACGAGGCCAGCGGGGCGCTGCGCTCGCTCTACCCCGAGCTGCAGGCGTGCGTGGGCGTGCCCGACGGCGACGCGGAGGTGTGGACCCACCTGCTGCGCACGGCGGACGCCGCGCCCAGGCACCGCCCGCACCTGCGCCTCTCCGCGCTCCTGCACGACGTGGGCAAGCCCGCCGTGCCGTTCGCGGCCGAAGGGGCGGAGGCGTTTCCCGGCCATGCCGGCGCCGGCGCCGCCCTCGCGCGCGAGCTGATGCGCCGGCTCAGGTTCTCGAACGCGGAGACGGACCGCGCCGTGCACCTGGTGGCGCAGCACTCGGACCTGCCTTCGGCGGACGCGCCGGCGCCCGAGGTGCGGCGCTGGCTGCGGCGCGTGGGGCCCGAGCATGTGTGGGACCTGCTGCGCCTGCGCATCGCAGACGCCCGCGCGCGCGGCGGACCGGAGGAGATGCTACGGAAGGTCGCGGCGCTGCGGGGGCGCGTGCGCCGGGTGCTGAGCGCCGGGCAGGCGCTGGGCATCGGCGACCTGGCCATCGGCGGGGCGGAGCTGCGGTCGCTGGGGCTGCCCGCCGGCCCGCTCTACGGCGAGATCCTCCGCGACCTGCTGGAGCGCGTCACCGACGATCCGTCGCTCAACCGCGCGGACCTGCTGGTCGAGATCGTGCGCGGGCGCATCTCCTGACGCTTCCCACTCCCGGCGGACGCGAACCGGGTCTACCACCACGGAGGATGAAGATGCCCGAAGCCTGGCTGCGCGGCCCCATCGAAGGCGTGGATCCGCTGCTCATGCCCGCCGCGCACGCGCTGGTGCAGGCGGGCGAGGAGATCGAACGCGCGGCCGCGGGCCTTTCGCCGGACCAGGTGTGGGCCAGCCCCGGCGGCGCCGCGTCCATCGGCTTCCACCTGCGGCACGTGGTGGGAAGCCTGGACCGCCTGCTCACCTACGCCCGCGGCGGCAGTCTGGACGCCCACCAGCGCGCGTTCCTGGAGCTGGAGACGGAGCGCTGCGACCCGTTGGTGGGCCCCGACGCGCTGCTGGCCGGCGTGCGCCGCGCGGTGCAGGCGGCGCTGGACGCGTACCGCGGCACGCCGCGCGAGGCGCTGCTGGAGCCCCGCACCGTGGGCCGCGCCGCGCTGCCCAGCAACGTCATCGGCCTGCTCTTCCACGCCGCCGAGCACGCCCAGCGCCACGCCGGCCAGATCGTGACCACGGCGAAGGTGGTGCGGGGGACGGGCGGCGGCGCGTAGCTCGACGTCATCCCCGACGTGGGGACGGAGAGCCCCGGCCGGCAGCGATGCCCGCCGGGGCTCCTGCGTGCTGCGCTGCGCCGATCGCGCCGATTGCGGAGGGATGCACGCGCCGATCGTTGGGAGCCGGCGCGTCAACCCCGGGCTGTCGGCGCCTCTCGCTGCCGTGAGGGTCGTCCGCGCACGACGGGCCGGCAGTGCCACGAATCGACGTTGACCACATGGGCCCAGGAGGCCCGCGGAGCGCTGGTGGAAGCCCCCTAGCCCCGCCCGCCCTCCGTCGCTGATGCCCCACACCCCGTGGCAAACGCGTCCCACCCGGCCCACCGAGTGCGTAGGCTCGCGGCTCGTAAGATGCTTCCTCAGAATTGTTTATAGAAATTGTCCGAATCGCTTCGGCTGGTATGCGCCTTGCGGTCCGACGTTTTGATGGCCGGGCGGGGCCAGTCCGCCGCCGCCTCCCCTCTCGCTCCTCCGAGCCCACCCCTTGCTTCCGCTCCCCGCGCCACTTCCGTGGTGCGCCAGGAGATGCCAGCCGCTCGGACCCTCTCCTCGAGGCGGCGATGTCCAGCAATGATCTCACGACGGCCATCGAGGCCGAAATCCGCGGAAACGTCAGCGGCCAGGTGGCGGTCGGTACGCACATCCTCCAGATCGGATCGGTGCACGGAGGTGTCGTCAACGTGGCTGTGCCGGCCGAGCGGGTGAGACCCCGGCCCCGAGCCGCGCCGGTCTTCCTTCGCCCCCGCCCCTTCCCTCGGCTCGTGGGCCGGGCGCGGGAGGTGGAAAGTGCGGCCGCCGCGTTGCGTTCCGCGCGTCCGGTGGAGCTCTCCGGGCCGCAGGGCGCCGGGAAGACCGCCCTCCTCCGCCACCTGGTCCACGACGCGGCCGTGGGATCGTTTCCCGGCGGTGTGGTCTTCCTCCCCGCCCTCCGCCAGCCCGCCGGCGACCTCCTGCAGCTCCTCTTCGACGCCCTGTTCGAGAGCGACGCCCCGATCAAGCCCACCTATCCCGAGCTCTGCCATCTGCTGCTGTCGTGGCAGGCGCTTGTTGTGCTCGACGACGTGGACCTGGCGCGCGAGGAGATGGAGCACGTGCTGAACGCCGCGCCGGGATGCACCTTCCTCTGGGCGGCGCCCGTGCGGAGGGCGTGGGGCGAGGTGAGGGCGCTGGCGCTCGCCGGGCTGGAGCCGGACGCGGCACGCACCCTCCTGGAAGGCGAGCTCGAGCGCCCGCTGAGCCTCGACGAGGTGGCGGCTCTCCCGGCGCTGTGCGAGGCGACCGGTGGGTTCCCGCTCCCGCTTCTCCAGGCGGCCGCGCGCGTACGCGACGACGACGTCCCCCTGGCCGAGGGGGCGACCGGCCGGCGAGCCGGAGCCCTGGCCGACGGCGGCAGAGCGGAGCAAGGCCCAGCGCCGGAGGCCGGATCGGGCGCGGCGGAGCCCTCGCTTCGGCAGCGCGAGCTGGCCCTCCTACTCGCCGCGGTCGGCGGCGCGCTCCTGCTTCCCCGCCACGCCGCCGCGCTCACCGGCATTCCCGACGCCGAGCCGGAGCTGGAGGCACTGGAGCGGCGCGGCCTGGCCCAGCGGCAGGGCGAACGCTACCGGCTGCGCGAGCGAGCCGGGGCGCCCGCGGAGGAGGAGGCGGCGTGGCGCGCACGGGCGCTCGCGTACTTCACCGCGTGGGTGGAGCAGTGCTGGAGCGAGCCCGCCGAGATCGTGGCCGAGAAGGACGTGCTGATGTCGCTCCTTGGCGGCGCGGTGGACGCGGAAGCGTGGCCCGACGTGTTGCGCCTGGGCCGGCGGGTGGAAGGCGCCCTGGCGATGGCCGGGCACTGGGACGCGTGGCGCCGGGTAGTGGAGTGGCTGCGGCGCGCGGCCGAGGCCGGTGACGACCGGCGCGGCGCGGCATGGGCGCTCCACCAGCTCGGCAGCATGGACCTCTGCCTCGGCGACCGGGCCGCCGCGCAGGCGGCGCTGGAGTCGGCGCTGGACCTGCGGGAGGCGCTGGGGGAGCGGGCAGGCGCGCGGATCACCCGGCACAACCTGGATCTCCTGCTTGCTCCGCCCCCGCCGGACGAGCGTGGCGGGCGGGAGCCGCGCAGGCTTCGGCGGCCCGGGCGCAGGAGCGTCGCGGCGGTGGGCGCGGTGGCGGCGGTTGGGGTGATGACCCTGCTGTCCGTCGCGGGCCGTGTGAACCGCGCATCCCCTCCGCGGGTGGACTTCGACCCCGCGATCGTGGATTTCGGCGGGCAGCCCGTCGGCGGATCGAGCTCCGCGCGGGTGCTGCGCCTCACCAACCCGGGGACGGCCGGGCTCCGGATCGGCGGCGTCTCGGCCGCCGGGAGCGACTTCCGGATCGGAACCGACGGCTGCTCCGGGCGCGCGGAGCTGAGGCCCGGCCATCCGTGCAGCGTCAACCTCCTGTTCGCGCCCTCGTCAGCAGGGCCCAGGCAGGGCCGCGTGGCCGTCACGGATGCCACGGGCCGAACGCTGAGCGAGGTCGTGCTCGCCGGGGTCGGCACGGCCCCTCCACCTGTACCGCCCGCCCACCCGTCGGTCGCTCGCAACGCGGCGCCGATGCCGGCGCGGGTGCGGGTGGATCTCGCGGTGGTGGATTTCGGGCGGCAGCCGCTACGTGCACCCGCCGTGCACCGGACCGTCCGCCTGTCCAACGCGGGAGGACGCCCGGTGCGGGTCGCGCGCGTGCGGCTGGAGGGGAGCAGTGCAGACTTCCGGCTGTACGGGGGCGACTGCACTGGGGCCGTGGTGCCTCCGGGCGGCGCCTGCTCCGTCGTCGTCGGCTTCGCCCCCGTCGTGC
The DNA here is from genome assembly GCA_028287185.1 of Gemmatimonadota bacterium. Taxonomy (GTDB): domain Bacteria; phylum Gemmatimonadota; class Gemmatimonadetes; order Longimicrobiales; family Longimicrobiaceae; genus JAQBQD01. Next base: position 89,337 of record JAQBQD010000083.1, read on the forward strand.
TGGGCACGACCGCGGCCACCGTGGTGGTTGAGCACGACGCGTCGGGCGGCCCCGCACGCGTGGCGCTGCGCGGGGCCGGCAGGGCGCCGCAGGAGGCGCCGGCTCCGCGTCCGCCGGCAGCGAGCGCGGTGCTCACTCCCGGCCGGCTCGAGTTCGGCCCGGGGGCCACGGGAGCGCCGCGGGTGCGAGAGGCGGCGCTCGTCAACCGCGGAAGCGTGCCGCTCGCGGTGCGCGCACTCACCGTGTCGCAACCCGGCGCGGAGTTCCACGCACGGTCCACATGCCTGGGCAGCACCGTCGCGCCGGGGGGCACGTGCACGATCCAGGTCGCATACACGCCTTCGGGCCCGGGACCGAGCGCCGCCGAGCTGCTGGTGGAGACGAACGATCCCCAGGGCCCGGCTCGCCTGAGCCTGACCGCCGCTCAACGTGCCGAACCGGTGCCCCCTCCGGGGGAGCGGAGCGATGGGCAACTGCGCGTGCCGGGAACGGGGCGGCGCCACCCCGGAACCGTGCGCAAGCTGCTGGGTGCGGCGGCGATCGTGGCGGCGGTGGCGGCCGTGGCGATCGTGCAGCCCGGCGGGGGCGGCGCGTCCCAGCCACCCCAGGTGGGGCCGAGCGGCGCGGCGCCCCCGCGGACGATCCGACGCGCGGGCCCGGCACCACCCACGCCCAACCACACTGCCCCGGGGAACCCGACGGCCGCGGACCCGGAAGGGCACTGCGGCAGCCTGGGGCTCGCGTGGGCCCGCGTCGAAGTCCCGGGCACACCGGTGACGTACGTTGTCCGGTACGCAGTGGGCCGCACCGGCGGCGTGCCCGCGCAGCAGACGCGGCAGACGGGAGAGACCACGATCGCGCTGCCGGGCCTGGCATCCGGCGAGGACCTGCGGTGGAACGTGAGCGCGCGCGACGCCGCCGGCCAGGAGAGCCCGCCGTCTCCGTGGCTCTATCTCTCCTGCCCTGTCCCCAAATGAAAGGAGCACGATGAGCGAGCCACCAGCGGGAGGAACCCGCATCTCGGGAACGGTGACCGGCGACGTGAGCGGGCTGGTCGCGATCGGGGCCGGGATCCAGCAGAGCCTGACCGTGCGCGCCGCCGAGCCACCCACGGACGAAGAGCTGGCCGACTTCCGCCGCGCGCTCGGGGAGCTTCGCGCGCGCATCGCCGAGGCGGCTCCCTCCCCGCAGGTGGAGGCGGGCGCAGCCGAGCGCGTGGCGGAGCTGGAGGCCGCCGTGGTCGACGCCGGCAAGGAGCCCGACCTGAGCACGCTGGAATACGTGACGAAGTGGTTCGCGAAGCACCTTCCCACGCTGGCGGGGGCGGTTGCCGGCGTGGTGATCCACCCCGTGGTGGGAAAGCTGGTGAACGCCGCCGGAGACGCCGCCGTCGCCGAGTTCAAGCACCGCTTCGGCCGGTGACCGCGGCCGCCGAGAAAGCCGGCCAACCCCTCGGCGCCCTCGCCTCGTCGCCGCTGTGAGGCGTACCGGCGAGAGGTTTCCTCGTTTCGTAGTGCGGCGCTGCACCCGCTCGAACGCAGCCGTTCCGGAGCGGATCCGAACGTAGGCGATTGGCCGCTCGGAGGCATGAGGCGCGATCGCCCTCCCCGCGGGACGGACTCTACAGCCCCGAGGTGAACACCTCGCCCGTCGCGTCCTCGCCGGGCCGCGCGAGGCCGTACTTGATGGCGTCCAGCGGCTTCTGACCGGGCAGGGGGAGGATGACGCCGGGGTTGAGGATGCCGAGCGGGTCGAAGGCGTCCTTCACGACGCGGAAGCGGCGCACCATCTCCGCGCCCCAGATGCGCTCCAGCAGCGGCGCGCGCAGCCGGCCGTCGCCGTGCTCGCCGGTCATGGTGCCGCCCAGCGCGGCGATGCCCGCCGACACCTCGTCGATCACGGCGTCCAGCGTGGCGAGCCAGCCGGGCGCGGCGGTGTCGACGAGCGGGTTGACGTGCAGGTTGCCGTCGCCCGCGTGGCCGAAGATCACCGCCGGCAGCCCGTGCCGCGCCAGCGTCGCGCGGAGCAGGCGGATGTACTCGGCGAGGTGCGCGACGGGGACGACGCCGTCTTCGATGAACTGCATGGAGATGCGGCCGCCGGCCAGCTTCGCGATCAGCGGGCTGGCCGCGTGGCGCACGTGCCAGAAGCGGCGCGCCTCCGCCTCGTCCCGCGCCAGCGACACGCGCGCGGCCAGCTCCCCGACCGCGACCCGCACCCGCTCCAGCGCCGCGGCGACGTCATCGTCCGAATCGCCCTCCATCTCGACGAGAAGGATCGCCTCCAGCCCCTCGCGCAGCGGGTAGCCGGGGTCCTCGTCGCCGCTGCGGACCAGGTCGATGAAGGTGCGGTCCAGGATCTCGCACGTCGCAGGATCGAGCGCCAGCACCGTCTGCACCGCGGCGCCGGCATCCTCCAGCGTCCCGAACTCCAGCAGCGCCAGGCCGCGGCGCGCGGGGATCGGCGCCAGGCGCACCTCCGCGTCCACCACCAGCGCCAGCGTGCCCTCGCTGCCGACGAGCAGGTCCACCGCGTCGCCGGACTCCAGGTACTCCTTCAACGCGTAGCCGGACGAGTTCTTGCGCACGGCTGGCCAGGCGGCGCGCACCGCATCTCCCTCGACGGCCAGCATTGCGTCCACCGGCGCGAGCGCGGCCGCAAGGCGCGGGTCGCGGACCGTCTCGCCGCGACGCGTGCGGACGCGCGAGCCGTCGGCCAGGACGACGTCCAGCGCTTCGATCCACCTCCGGGTCGCGCCATACTTCACAGTGTGGGACCCGGCGGAGTTGTTCGAGATCATGCCGCCCAGCGCGCAGCGCGCGGAGCTGGACGGGTCGGGCGGAAAGCGGAGGCCGAAAGGCGCGGCGGCGGCGTTCAGCTCGTCCAGCGTGGCGCCGGGCTGCACTCGCGTCCGCCGTCCGTCCGCGTCCACCGGGCCGACGGCGCGGAAGGAGGCGAGCAGGTCCACCGCGACGCCGGGGCCCACGTTGCCGCCCGGCATTCCCGTGCCGGCCGAGCGCGGCACGAGCGGCGTGCGCGTGGCCGAGGCCCAGCGTGCCAGCGCCGCGACGTCGTCCGCGTCCTCCGGAACGACGGCTGCCGCGGGCAGCGTGCGCAGGATGCCGGATGCCTCCGCGTACGCCTCGCGCTCCTCCGGGCGGAGCAGGACGCGGCCACGGAAGCCGGGGATGGACGCGGGGACGGCCGGATCGGTCGACACGGGCGGCGGCTCGGTTGTGCGGGTGGACGATCGCTGGACGGCCACTGGCGGACCGTGGTTGGGTGGCGGTCCGTTCCTCATCGACCGAAACGGCAGGCGAGGGCCGATGCGCGCTTGACACCCTCGGGCGCGGGCGGCCATCATTCCGCGCGCGGCGGGGCCGCCAACGGAAACGCTCCCCGGGGGATGCCGGGGAGCGTTCGCAAGATCGGTGCGGCGGGGCGGGCGTCAGCCGCCGCAGGCGCGGCAGTATCCCACCACCTCCACGCGGTAGCCCTCCACGCGGAAGCCGTCGCCCACGGTGATCTGCGGAAGCGCGGCGGGCTGCGAGCCGGGCACGTCGCGCACCATGCCGCAACGCAGGCAGCGGGAGTGGTAGTGGTCGTCCGTGCGCGCGTCGTAGCGGGCCGAGTCGTCACCGTACGACAGCTTCACGGCCAGGCCGCAGGTGACCAGCGTCTCCAGCGCCTTGTAGACCGTGGCGAGGGAGATGTCGCTGATCTCGCCGCGGACGGCCGTGAACACCTCGTCGGCCGTGGGATGCGCGAAGGTGCCGCGCAGGAAGCGGTACACCGCGGCCCGCTGGTCGGTGAACCGCTGGCCGCTGGCCTCCAACGCCTCGCGCAGCACCGCATCGGGGTCGGCCTCGACCGTGCGGCTCCGTGCGATGGTGGACATGGTGACGACTCCGGATGGACGCGAATAGACGGAGAACCGCCGGCGCGGCGGGCGCGCCCTTCCGGTGAAGCTAGGCGCCGCGTCAGGCGCCGTCAAGCCTGCCGGGCCCATTCAGGTGCTTGCGGGCACGGGAGATGCAGGCGCGCGCCGCGCGCATTCCGCCGGGCCGCTGCCCGCGCCGGAGATCCCCTTACGGAAGCGAGGCAGGGTGGCACGACGGGGCACGAGATGGACGGCGGCGCTGGCGGCGCTGGTTTCGGCGGCCGCGTGCGGCGGCGAGCGGGCGGGCGTGCAGCCCCTGCCTCCGCTGCAGCGTCCCAGCCCCGAGGCGCGCGCCGGGCTGCCCGAGGTGAAGGGCACCTGGCGCCTGGCCGGCTTCGAAGTCTCGCCGCGCGACACGGCGCGCATCCGCGAGGTGCCCGAGCTTCTGGCGGTGCCCGGCGACTTCACCGTCGCCACGCAGCGGCTGGACTCGCTGGCCGGCACGTACGGCCGCGAGGGCGCGGCCTACCCCTTCGTGGGCGAGGCGCGCCGCGACGGCGTGGTGTCGCTGGTCGCCACGGACCAAGACGGCGCCCCGCAGTTCGCCGCCACGCGGGTGATCCGCGACACGATGTGGCTGGAGCTCACCTCCTTCCCCTCGCTGCAGGTGTGGCCGGTGGGCACCCGCGCGGCCTTCGTGCGGACGCCGGTGGCGAAGGTGTTCCGGCGCTTCCTGGGCGGCGCCCCCATCATCGACCAGGACTCGGTCCGCCGCGACTCCATCCGCCAGGACTCCGTGCGCCGCGCCGACTCCGTGGCCACCGTGGTCCGCGACTCGGCCGCCCGCGCGGCCGCCGCTGCCGCTCCGCCGCCCGCGGGACAGCCGGTGCCCGGCCAGCCTGTAACGCCGCCGCCCGCGGGCGCGCGTCCCGGCGCTCCGGCGCCTGTTGCGGGTCAGCCCGCCCGTCCAGCGGTCGCCGCTCCGG
>JAQBQD010000092.1 GCA_028287185.1 Gemmatimonadota bacterium
GGCGACGGTCCGCGGCAGCGGAGCCCGCGCGGACTCGCTGGACGCGCGCCGCGGCCGGCTGGTGGACCTCGCCCCCGCGATCCTGGACGGCCGGACCCCGGCGGCGGCCGCCGCCACCCTCGCCGCCATCGTGTCAGGGGCGGCGGCGCAGGCGGGGATGCAGCTCAACGCGGTGCAGGTGAGGTCGGACTCCGCCGGACCCGGCGTCTTCACCCGCGTCGCCGTGCAGGCCGACGCCACGGGCGACGTGCGGCAGGTCGCGCACATGCTCCAGCTCCTGGAGCGCGGGCCGGAGCTGCTGGCCGTGCGGGGCCTCTCGGTGACCGGCGCGCAGCCCGATTCCCCCGACGCCCAGCCCGAGGCGCTGCACCTGGAGCTGACGGTGGAGGGGCTCGCGCTCTCCCGCCCGCCCCGCCCCGAGCCCGGCGGCTCCGCCGCCCGCGCGGACGATTCCACGGCCGCGTCCTCCGCCCGGGAGCGGAGGTGACCCGCGCTTCCATCGAACGGCTGCTCTGGGCGGTCGCGCTCGCCGGGAGCGCCGCGGCCTGGGCCGGCACCCGCGGGGCGGCCCCCCCGCATCGGCGCGCACACCCGTCCCCGCTCACCCCGCCGCCGGCGGTGCGGGAGATCGATCCCGCGCTCCTGGCCGACGCGCGCCGGCGGATCGAGGAGGGCGACCCGTTCCGCCTGGCCCGGAGGCCCGCGGCCGCGCCGTTCGTGCGCCAGGTGGCGGGGCTCACGCCGGGGCCCGGAATGCCGGGCGGGGTGTTCGTCCCGCCCCCGCCTCCCAGGTTCCGCCCGCCGCTGGCCCTCACCGGCATCGTGGGCCCGCCGTGGCAGGCGCTGCTGGAAGGCGTGCCCAACCAGCAGGGCGCGCTCGTCGTCCGCGAGGGCGAGCGGTACGGCGACCTGCGCATCCGCACCGTTCGCCCCGACCACGTGGTGGTGCAGGGACCGGACACCACCTGGAGGCTGACCCTGAAGCCCAAATGGCAGTGACCAAGCCGTTCCTGTCCGCCCTCACGGCGCTCGCCGCGCTGGCCGCCCCCCTCGCCGCGCAGGGGGACCCGGTGTCGCTGCGCAACGACAGCGTGACGGTGCGCCTGGTGGACGCCGACGTCCGCGCGGCGGTGCAGTCCCTGGGACGCTACCTGGACAAGCCGGTGCTCTTCGGCTCCGGCGTCACCGGCGGCCGGGTGACGCTGGAGGCGCCCCGCCCCGTGCTGCGCGCCCAGATCCCCGCCCTGCTCCGGACCCTGCTGGAGTCGCAGGGGATGGAGATGGTGGACGCCGGCGGCACCTACACCGTGCGTGCCAGGCCGCAGGCGCAGCCGCCGTCCGTCTTTGCCCCGCCGCCCGTCGCGCAGGGGCCGCGCGCCTCCGGCGGCCTGCAGCTCTTCGTCATCCGCCTGCGGCACGCGCGGGCGGCGGACGTGGCCGCGGTGGTCAACGCGCTCTACGGCCGCGCCGGCGCGCTGGGCGAGCCGGGTTCGCGCTCCGGCGGCCTGGCCGACCAGCTCCGCCAGAACCGGCTTCCCCCGGGGCTTCCGGAGGTTCCGCAGCAGCCCTCCGCCGTGCCGGGCGCCGTCCCCACCCGGCGCGAGGCGTCGCTCTCGGGCGAGACCACCATCGTCCCCGACCCGCGCACCAACTCGCTGCTGATCCGGGCCAGTGCCGACGACTTCGAGCTGATCCGCGCGGCCGTGGACCAGGTGGACATCCGCCCGCTCCAGGTGCTGATCGAGGTCGTGATCGCCGAGGTGCAGCGCAACTCGGACTTCGCCCTGGGCCTCACCACGAGCCTGGACACCACCGGCTTCCGCGGCACCCGCACCACCGTGGCAGGCGGCACGGCCGGCGACCTGCCCAGCGGCGGGATCGTGCTCCACGCCCTGCGGCTGGGGGGCTACGATCTGAACGCCACCCTCGCCGCCGCCGCCAGCCACGGCGACGCCTCCGTGCTCAGCCGGCCGGTGCTGCTGGCCACCAACAACCAGCGGGCCACCCTCTCCGTCGGCCGCCAGGTGCCGTTCGTGCAGCTCACCACGCGTTCGGACGCGGGCATCCCCACGGACGTGGTGCAGTACCGCGACGTGAGCACGGAGCTTTCCGTGACGCCCACCATCAGCCCCGAAGGCTACGTGGCGCTGGAGGTGAGCCAGCAGGTGAACTCGGTGGAGAACAGCCAGGGCGGCGTGAAGGGCAACCCCGTGATCTCCAGCCGCTCGCTGGAGACGCAGCTCCTGGTGCGGGATGGGCAGACGGGGGTGCTGGGCGGGCTCTCGGACCAGCAGAAGGGGGCGGAGCGCGGCGGCGTGCCCGGCCTCTCGCGCCTGCCGCTCATCGGCTGGATCTTCGGCAGCCGCCACGACACCCTGCGCGACACCGAGCTGTTCATCTTCCTCACGCCAAGGGTGATCCGCGACGACCAGGGCTTCGAGGACGCCACCCGCGACGTGCGCGCCAACTCGCGCCGCGTGGGCAAGCTCACCCGGAAGCTGCAGCCGTACGTGGAGCCCCGCACGCAGCCTGCCCCCGAGACCGTGCCAGCGCCGAAGGGGTGAGGCGGAGTCCCCGCGGCTCGTCCGCACGACCTGCCGGCACGACTCGGCCGGGCGCGGCGAGTCCCTCTCGATCCACCGGCTCGTGACGGCGGGTCGAGACGCCTCGCAACACAGAGATCCCCCGCATCGCTGCACCGACCGCAGCCGCGGGGGATCTCTGTTGATACCAACCCCTGAACCCACTGGGCCTTCGGACGAGTCGCACGCCTCGGATCGACCCTCCGGCGGAGCCGGCCGGCGTGCGTCCCTACGCCCTATGCGGAACGGACGCGCGCCCTCTTCCGCCGCCGCGCTACTTCGCGGGAAGCTGTGCCAGGAGCAGCGTGTGCCGGGCGCGCAGGGTCGCGTGCGCCCGCACCCGCGCCACCTCCACCAGCAGCCCCGCACGCCGCAGCGTCGCCGCGAACTCCGGCTCCTCCTCCGCGGACCAGTACGCCAGCCGGCCGCCGGGTCGCAGCGCGGCCATCGCCAGCCGCACGCCGCGGCTGCGGTACAGCTCGGCGTTGCCGCCCGTCGTCAGCGCCTCGGCGCCGTTGTCCACGTCCAGCATGATGGCGTCGTAGGCGCCGCGGCCTTCCCGCAGCACGTCCGCCACGTCGGCCAGGCGAAGGTCCACGCGCGGGTCGGCCAGCTCGGCGGCGGCCAGCGGGTACTCCGGGTTGCGGTTCCACTCCACCACCCCGGGAACGATCTCGGCGACCGTCACCCGCGCGTCCGCCGGCAGCACGCGCAGCGCGGCGCGGAGCGTGAACCCGAACCCCAGCCCGCCGATCAGCACGCAGGCGCCGGGGGTGTCCGCCAGCGGCCGGCAGACCCGCTCCGCCAGCTTCTCCTCCGAGAGGAAGCGCCGCGTGGACATCAGCTCCACGCCGGCCACGCGCAGGGTGTAGTTCCCGTCGTGCCGGAACAGCGTCAGCACCGTCCCGTCCGGGGCCGTCGCCTCGCCCAGCCGTTCGACTCGCTTCAAGTCAACGATGCGGTAGAAGTCCGTGGATGCGCGGCGCGAAGGAACCTGCCGTCGCGTCGACCCTGCGAAAGCGATGCCTCGCGCCGCATCCATCGAGCGGGCGGCGGCGGTGGGACCTCGATCGGACGGAGGGACGCGGAGACGATGGAGATTCGAGCGATCCGCCGCCTGTCTTCCATCCCATACACCGCTCCCCATCGCAGCCCATCGCACGAGGCCGGGGCGACCGGGGAAGCCGCTACACCTTGGCGGCAGGCGCGAGCGTGGCGATCAGGTCGCGGCGGCCCGTCCGGGCGTAGTGGTCGGTCAGGCGGCCGCGGGCGCGGTCGGTGTACACGTCGTCCGAGCCGCGCGTGCGCAGCAGGGTGCGGTAGGTGCGCTCCAGCAGCGCGCCGCCCTCGCGCGTGCTCCCCGTCTGCGAAAGGCAGGCGCCCAGCACGCTTTCCGCGCGCAGCAGCTCCGGGTGCCCCGGCGCCAGCGCGTGCCCCAGGACCTGCGCCACGGTGCGCATCATGGGCAGCGCGCGCGCGGGCTTGCCGCGCTTGAGCAGGAGCTCGCTGTACCCCAGCATGGCCGAGGCGCTGCGCGGGTTGTCGTCGCCCACCGCCCGGCGGATGCGCATGACGGCGTCGCCGAACAGGGTCTCCGCCTCGTCCATCCGGCCGAGGAGGGCAAGGGTCGCGGCCAGCGATGCCTCGGCGGCCACCGCGTCCGGGTGGTCGGGGCCGTAGGCGCGGCGAAGGCCCTCGTATGCCTCGCGATACAGGGGCTCCGCCTGGGCGAAGCGCTGCTCCGAGGCAAGCACGTGGGCCAGGTTGCCGCGGGCGATGTAGGGAAAGGGGTGGGTCGCGGGATAGGCGCGGCTGCTGGACGCCACCAGGGCGTGCCCCAGGCGCTCGGCCTCGGCCAGCTTCCCCTGCTGGGCGAGCACCGAGGCCAGCTCGCCCTGGTCGGACAGCGAGGTGCGGCTCTCGGCCCCCAGCCGCCGCCGGTCGAAGGCGATGGCCTGCCGGAACAGCGTGTCCGCCGCCGCGAAGTCTCCGTGCGCGGCGTAGATGCGGCCAAGGTTGACGAGCGCGGTGCGTGTCGTCAGCCGGTCCGGGCCCCCCTCCCCGCCGCGGAGCGCCAGCGCGCGGCGCGCCGTGGCGATGGCGCTGTCCGTCTGCCCCCGCTTCCTCAGGATGGACGAGAGCTGCTCCAGGTGCACCGCGCTCCGCAGGGCGCCGTGCCGCGCCCGCGCGTCGATGCCGAGCGCCGCGCGGATGGTGCGCTCGGCGTCGTCCCAGCGGCCGCCCATGTACAGGGCGGAGGCGAGCCCCGCGTGGCCGTCGGCCACCAGGCTGTCGTCCGGCGCCAGGTGGCGGCCGCGGATGGCCAGCACCTCGCGCATGAGTCGCTCGGCCAGCGGAAGCCGCTGCTGCTCCACCGCCACCAGGCCCTGCTGCTCCAGCACCTGCGCCGTGCGCACGTCGTCGCGCCCGTGCAGCCGCGTGCGCAGATCCAGCGCGCGGTCCAGCATCGCCTCCGCCCGCCCCTCCACCCCCAGGCGCCGGTAGATGCCGCCCAGGAGCAGGTACATCCGCGCCTGGGTCTCGGGCTCGCCCCGCAGCTCCGCGTCGATGCGCCGGGCCCCCTCGTCCAGCAGCTGCCGCGCGGTGATGCTGTCACCGTTGACGCGCTCCGGGTCGGACTGGTCGAAGATGTCCACCAGGAACGCCTGCACCCGCTCGGCGCGGGCCGCCTCGCGCGCGGCGGCACGCGCCTGCCACAGCGTGCCGCCCATGCCCCCCAGCAGCGTCAGCAGCAGCACGGCCGCCGCGCCGACGGCGGCCCGGTGCCGGCGGACGAAGCGGCCGGCGCGGTAGCGGCGGGTGCCCGCGCGGGCCTCCACGGGCCGTCCGTCCAGGTGGCGCAGCACGTCCTGGCGCAGCGCCTCGGCCGAGGGGTAGCGCCGCTCCGGCTCCTTGCGCATGGCCCGCAGCACGATGGCGTCCAGGTCGCCGCGCAGGCGCCGCCGCAGCCGCCGGGCGTCCTCCGTGCCCCCCACGGACTGCACCGTGTCGGACGGGCGCGGCGGCTCCGCCTCCAGGATGGAGCGCTCCACCTCGTGCGGGGTGCGGCCCGTGGGCTCGTAGGGCGAGCGGCCGGCCAGCAGGCGGTAGAGGACCACGCCCAGCGCGTACACGTCGCTCTCCGTGGTCACCGGCTCGCCGCGCACCTGCTCGGGGCTGGCGAACTCGGGGGTCATCCACCCGCGTCCCGTTCCCGTGTGCTCCCGCGCCCCGGGCCCGGGCTCCGTCAGCCGCGCGATCCCGAAGTCCAGCAGCTTCACCTCGCCCGCCGCCGTCACCAGCACGTTGGCGGGCTTGATGTCGCGGTGCACCACCAGGTTGCGGTGCGCGTACTCCACCGCTTCGCACACCCGGCAGAACAGGGCCAGCCGCTCGCGCAGGCCCATCCCCCGCGCGTCGCAGTACCGGTCCAGCCGCGTGCCCTCCACGTACTCCATCACGAAGTACGGCAGCCCGTCCTCCGTCACCCCGCCGTCCAGCAGGCGCGCGATGCCGGGGTGCTGCAGCCGCGCCAGGATCTGCCGCTCCTCCAGGAAGCGGCGCACGGCCTGGCCGCCCTCCATCCCCCGCGGCAGCACCTTGACGGCCACGCGCATGCGGAAGTGCTCGTCGTCCCGTTCCGCCAGGTAGACGACGCCCATCCCCCCGCGTCCCACCACGCCCAGCGTGCGGTAGGGGCCGATGCGCATCTCTGGCTCCGGCGCCGCCACCAGCGCCGCGCCCAGGCCGCTCGCGGGGCTCTCCAGGAACCCGTCCGCCTCGCCGCAGCAGCGCAGCAGCTGCTCCACCTCGGCCCGCAGGGCGGCGTCGCTCCCGCAGGCGCCGTCCAGGAAGGCCCCGCGCTCCCCCGCGCCGAGGTCCAGCGCGGCGTCCAGGACGGCGTCCACGCGCTCCCACCGCGCCCTGCGACCGGCCTCGGCGGCGTCCGCCTCCCCGCTCACTGCCCCGCCTCCATCTCGCGCAGCAGCCAGCCGCGCGCCTTCACCCAGTCGCGGCGGACGGTGCGCTCCGCCACGCCCAGCACCTCGGCCGCCTCCGTCTCGGTGAGCCCGCCGAAGAAGCGCAGCTCCACCACCCGCGCCAGCCGCGTGTCCAGCGCCTCCAGCCGGTGCAGCGCCTCGTCCAGCGCCACCAGCACCTCGGCGCGCTCCTGCAGGGGGATCTCCACCTCGTCCAGCGCCAGCGGGCGCACGCCCCCGCCCCGGCGCGCGGCGCGGTGGCGGCGGGCGTGGTCCACCAGCACGCGCCGCATGGCCTGCGAGGCGATGGCGAAGAAGTGCGCGCGGTCCTGCCACTGCACCCGCGTCTGGTCCACCAGGCGGATGTAGGCCTCGTGGACCAGTGCCGTGGGGCTCAGCGTGTGGCCGGGATTCTCGCGCCGAAGCTGGCGGTCGGCCATGTCGCGCAGCTCGGCGTACACCAGCGGCAGCAGCCCCTCGACCGTGGCGCCGGGGCTGGCCCGTCCGCGCAGCAGGAGCTCGGTGATGGGTGCAGCGGTGTGCATCGAAGGGTCCGGGTGGGGGTGCCGGCGCGGGCGCGCTGTCGGGCGTCGTGTCCGGTCTGGAGCCCGGACCGCGCGTCTGACAGGGAAGGGCTGGACGGGAGGAGGCGGGAGGGCGCCGCGACGGCGTCCCGGGGGACGGGCTCTCCCCGGAGAGTCGCCCGCGGGCGCGGCCGGGACGGCGCGCGCGGCGGGACGCCACGGAGAATAGACCCCGCGTTCCGCGCCCGCAACGCCTTCCCTTTCTCCGCCACCCTTCGTCCGCGCGACCCGCGGCAGCCCTCCTTCATCCCACCCGGACGAGCGAGCTTTCCGATGACCCATGACCCGATGAAGCGGCGCACCCCGCGCCGCACCGCCCACGCCCGCGCCGCGGCCGTGCTTCTCGCGCTGGGCCTCGCGGCCCTGTCCGCGGCCTGCGACGGCTCGCCCAGCGAGCCCGCCCTTCCCCCCGCCGCGCCGTCCGCCGACGCGGCCGCCGGCACCGGCCCGGTGATCATCCTGAGCGGCCTGGTGACCCAGTCGCTCGCGAAGATCACGGTGGACCACGGCGCCGCGGCCGCCGCCGTGTGGAGCGGCAAGATCGACGTGCTGAAGCAGGCCATCCGCGACGCGATGACGGCTTCGAACACCCCGCTGGCCGACCAGAAGCGCGCGGAGCTGAAGGTGGTGCAGCTCGGCTGCGTGCTGGACGGCCTGGGCACCGGCATCGTGGCGGTGGAGACACAGAACGTGCAGACCGTGATCGCCGGGGTGAAGGCCGCCCTCCAGAAGGGCGGCGCCACCGCGGCGGACGCGGCCCGCGCGAACGCCATGGTGGCCTCCGCCGCCGCCTTGCTTCCCGGCGTGGCGCCCAAGGCGCAGGCGGCGGACTGGGCCGGCGCGCTGGACCTGGCCACGCAGGCGGGATCGATGGTGGACGGCGCCCGCGCGCTGGTGGGCGTGGCCGACCCGGCCAGCGTCCCCGCGGGCCCCGTTCCCGTCGGCACCGCGCAGTTCCCCATCGAGCAGCCGGCGCCGTGGGCGTACCAGCCCACCTATCCCAGCCAGTCGGCGTGCGCCGGCCTGGGCGCCGCGTACGACGTGGGTCCCGGGCAGCCGCTGGCGAAGCTCTCCGCCGTGCCCTGGACGTCGCTCAAGCCGTGCGACAACGTCCGCATCCACTGGTCCGCCACGCCGTACCGCGAGATCGTGCAGATCGGCAGCCGGGGCGCGGCCAACAGGTGGATCCGCGTGACGGGCGTGCCCGGCCCCAACGGCGAGCTTCCCGTGCTGGACGGCAGCGGCGCGGTGGCCCCCGCCAACCTGTCGTTCAGCAACTCGATCTTCGAGGGGCTGGGGATGATCCTGGTGCTGCCCACCACGGCCGCGCCCTATGGCTACAAGCCCGGCTACCTGGAGATCAGCAACCTGGAGGTGCGCGGCGCCAGCATGCGCACGCAGTTCACCAACCGCGCGGGCGTGACCGTGCCGTGGCACCGCTTCGCCAGCGGCATCTACATCGAGCGGGCCGAGCACGTCGCCATCCGCAACTGCCACCTGCACGACAACGGCAACGGGCTGTTCCAGAACAGCAAGTACGGCGAAGCCGCGCAGAGCCGCGACCTGCTGGTGGAGGGCAGCTCGCTGCACGACAACGGCAACCCCGGCAGCGCGGCCGAGCACAACGCCTACACCGAGGGCGTGGGCACCGTGTACCAGTACAACTTCATCGGCGCGCTCATGCCCGGCGGGCTGGGCGAGGGCATCAAGGACCGCTCGGTGGGCATCACCATCCGCTACAACCACATGGAGGCCACGCAGCAGCTCATCATGCTGGTGGACCCGGAGTCCAACCACGACTACGAGGTGGTGCAGCGCGACGCGTGGGGCGGCCTGCTGCTGGACGCGGCCTACGTGTACGGCAACGAGCTGGTGATGAAGAACCCCGCCTCCGGCCCCCTGCCGTGGGAGATCTCGGCCCTGGTGGTGGGCGACCCCACGAACCTGGCGGGGCGCTCGGGCAAGGTCTACTTCTACAACAACACCGTGGTCTCCCGGCAGGACAAGGGGTGGTGGGCCATCTCCAACACCCCGGTGTTCGCACTCTTCCGCCCCGGCGTCCAGATCCAGGCGCGCAACAACGTCCTCCTGGCGCTCGCCGCCACGCCCGGCGGCGTGCCCCGGCCCATGTCGATGTTCACCTTCTACGGCGACGGCGACATCGCGTCCAACTGGATCAGCAAGGGCTGGTTCCCCTCCGATCCCAACCCGCACACCGTCGGCACCAGCGTGCTGTACTTCGGCACGCCGTGGAACGGCAGCGGGATGGGAACCGTCTTCTCGAACGTCCAGAATGCGCCCGGGTTCGTGAACCAGGCCGCGGGAGACTACCACCTGGCCGCCGGCTCCGCCCTCGTGGGCGCCGGCGCCCCCCTGGACCCCGAGATCGCCAAGACGGGCAACCTGCCGGCGCAGGAGTACGTCGCGCAGGGCCAGTGGAAGCCGCGCAGCTCGATGACGGACCTGGGCGCCTACGCGCACTGAGGCGGCCGCAGTCGGAGCGCGATACGTAGGAACCGTGAACGGACGGGCGGCACCCATCGGGGTGCCGTCCGTCCGTTCGTCCGCACGGGAACCACACCACGCGCGTTCGAAGCACCCCTGGAAATACCTCGGCCCGGCGGATCGCACGGGGATGGGTCGGCGGCGGTGGCCGGATCGGGCCCGGCTCCGCGCGTTGGAGGATAGGCGCGGCGACGCCCACCGTCGGATGCCGCCGCCTTCGCGGTGGACGCGTGTCCCGGCGTTTCCGGACGCGCGTCCGATCGTGCCTGCCTCCTCCTGATCCCGAGTGTCTCATGCGGTTCCATAGCCTGCTCCGCCGCGCCGCCGTCCTCCTCACGTCCGCGGCATCGCTCGCCGCCTGCCACGACCAGCCGACGGCTCCCCGCCTCGACGTTCCCGCCGGCCCGTCCGCTCCCGCCGGCACCCGGGTCGCCGCGCTCACCTGCACCGTCGACACGCATGCGGGCCTGCTGTCCTGCGGCGCGGCCCAGACGGGTGCGCACATGGACGTGCTCACCTTCGGCGGGCAGAACCACTACGTGCGGCTGGTCAGCAGCGCGCCCGCCTTCGACGGCGCCACGGGCGAGTTCTCGGCGAAGGTGTCCATCCAGAACCTGCTGACCGTTTCCCTGGCCACCGCCAACGGCACCACGGCGGACGCCGGCGGGCTGCGGGTGTTCTTCAGCGCCGAGCCCACCAACGGCGTCACCGTCGTGAACGCCACGGGGGTGGCGGCCTTCACCTCGGCGGCGCAGACCTACTTCGAGTACGACGACGACCCGGCGGACGAGGTGACGACGCCGGAGCTGGGCGGCAACGGCATCCTGTCGCCGGGGGAGACCAGCGCGAACAAGCTGTGGCGCTTCCAGACCAACGGCGCGCCCGCGTTCACCTTCACCGTCTACCTGCAGACGGTGGTGCCGAGCGCGACCGCGGCCTTCGTGCGGCTCACCTCGCTCTCCACGGGCGACATGCACGCGTGCGGCCTGAACGCCGCGGGCCGCGCGTACTGCTGGGGTCACGGCCAGTACGGCGAGATCGGCGACGGCACCACCACGTCGCGGCTGGTCCCCACGCCCCCCGGCCTCGCCGTCCCCCCGTTCGCCTCCATCTCCGCCGGCACGGGCCACACCTGCGCGCTCACGGCGTCGGGAACGGCGTACTGCTGGGGATGGAACCTGTTCGGCGCCGTGGGCGACAACACCACCACCAACCAGGGCGTGCCCACGCCGGTCGCCGCCGCCCCGCCGTTCTCGTCCATCGCCGCGGGATACTTCAGCACCTGCGCGCTCTCGTCCGGTCACGCCTACTGCTGGGGGTTCAACGCCTTCGGGCAGCTCGGCGACAGCACGCTCACGCAACGCAAGACGCCCGTCGCGGCGGTGCAGCCGGCGGGCGTGGCGTTCGCATCCATCGTCATGGGCAGCCAGCACGCCTGCGCGCTGAGCGACGCGGGGCAGGCGTACTGCTGGGGCGACAACTCGTACGGCCAGGTGGGCGACGGCACCAAGGTGAAGCGCACGATCCCCACGGCCGTCCATCAGCCCGCCGGGCTCGTCTTCACGGCGCTCAGCGCGGGATCGTACCGCACCTGCGGCCTCACCCCGGCCGGGCGCGCCTACTGCTGGGGCAACCCCAACGACGGCAACTTCTCCACCGACACCGCCGTCGCCGCGCCGAACCCCGCGAACGTGGCGTTCACCCGCATCGAGGTCGGCCACGCGCAGGCGTGCGGCCGGAGCGCCGCCGGCACGGTGCTGTGCTGGGGCGCCAACTCGTACGGGTCGCTGGGCAACGGCGGAAGCGGCGGATCGGCGGTGCCGGCGCCCGTGGTGATGCCGGTCGGCATCGCGTTCACCACCTTCAGCGTGGGCCTCTACTCCGGGTGCGCGCTCACCGCCGCATCGGGCGTGTACTGCTGGGGCGACAACTCGTACGGCCAGCTCGGCGACGGAACCAGCACCAACCGCCTGCTGCCGGTTTCCGTCGCGGGAACGTACTGAGCGCGGGGTCCGCTCCCTCCACCGGAAATCGAAGGACCGTCCTGTAGAGCGATGGGTGGATGACGAACGAGAGCGGGGGACGGAGCGCTTCGGCAGGCTCCGTCCCCCGCTCGTGTCGGCGCGCCGGAGGGCGAGCGCCCGACCGGCGGACCGGGGCCGCTACAGCGTCAGGCAGCAGGGCCCGCACGACTTGCACGCGAACACGCCGTTGGTCCAGCTGCACGCGCTGGCGGCGGTGGGCTGCGTGAGAAGCAGGGCTTCCATGCCGTCCTCGTCCTGCCCGTGCACCGTTCCGCGAGCCGGCGTGCGCGCGGCCGTCGTGGCGAACGACGCGACCTCCAGATTCTCGAGATCCAGGTGGAGCTTCCGCATGGTGCTTCCCTCCTCGGTGGGTGAGACATCACCGGTGCCCTCGTGGGCGCCGTGCCGCGCGATCCGTCCCGGCGGTGGTCCGAAGCTAATGAGGCCACGCCGATCGCGCACGGGCACGCCGCGGCGCGTCGAACGCGGCTGCACGTCCGCCTCCCTTCCGAAAGCATCCCACCGCGACGGCAAGACCCGGCGCTGTCATTGAATTGCGGCGGCGAACACGATCCTCGTCGAGACACACGACAGCGGACGCGGTACGGCGGATTCCGGATGTGCGGTGGACGGGGCAAGGGACGCCGCATGGGGAATCTTGATGATGCGCGGCGATCGTTACCGCGCCCTTCGCCGGAGCGTCGGCGTAGATGATGCCGCATCGAGATTCCATTGAGCCAACTTCGACGGCCGGCGTTTGCGTGCTCCACCGGACGGCTTCGTGCTCGGGTTCGTCCCCGCAGGCGACAGCGTCCCATCCATGATCCCCTCCTCCTTCGCCGAAGCCGGCAGGCCCGCTCCGCTGGTGCGGGGATCGACGGCGAGCAGGGAGCGGTCGACGGATGATCGAAACGGAACCCGACTCCCTCGCTTCCAGGCGAGATGCGCGGCATGATCCGCCGGTCGATTCCGACGAATGCCGGCCGGCAGATCGCCGCGATGCGAGGTGACCGCGGAACCGTTCCGACGCGTGCTGCCGTGCCTCTCCGCTTACCTGGGGCGTTCGTCCGGCGTCCCGGGATGCGCTCCGTGCGCGTGGCAGATGTGGACGCCCGCATCGGCGGCCTCCCCGCGCTCCCACGTTCCACACGCACAAGCGCGGCAGACGGCCCGGTGGCGAAGGCGGCCGCTCCACAGCATTCCCGCCGCGGTGCACACCCCCCCGAGCGCGCTCAGAAGCTGCTCTGCGCCACCCTCCCCGACGGACCCGGCCAGGGCCCAGAGCGCCAGGCCAAGCAGCACGGGCGCGGCAACGATCCGCCGCCGGTGAACCCGGATGCCTCCCCGGAGCACCGCCGCCGCGAGCAGCGCCGATCCCCACCTCAGCACCCGCTCGGCCGGCTCGCCCAGGGCCAGCGTTGGCGCCAGCAGCACGACGAACGGCGTCGCGACGCAGTGGATCGCGCAGAGGAGCGGCGCCAGGGCTGCCCAGCGCGCGAGCCGCGGCGAGGCTCCCGCCTCCTGAGCCGCCTCCGCTATCGACGGAAGGCCGCCTCGCACTCCCGAACTGCGGTGGTGGATGGACGATGGCCGAGCTGCGGAATGCAAGCGGCCGCCAGCGCGCGGAAGCGAGCGGGTGCATTCGCCGGCCGGTGCGCGGGGAACGGGTGCGTGAGGCTCGGACGACGTCGGAACGGGCATGGCTCCGTCAGGGTTGGTCGTGAGGATGGGGCATCCGTCGAAACCGCCCCGGGTTGTATATCGAAAACAATAATTCAATATCAATAACAGATGCGGAGCGCACAAGGGACGGGCTTGCGTGTGGCCGGACGGCCCGCCCATCAGGCACACCTTCGGCAGGTGCCGTAGAAGGTGAGCTCGTGGCTCTCCACCACGAACCCGGGCGCGATGGCGCGGCTTTCCGGCAGACGCACCGGGCAGGCGTCCAGGTCGTACACCTCGTCGCAGACGCGGCAGTGGAAGTGGTGATGGTGCCCCAGGCCGGCCGCCTCGTAGCGCGTCTCGCCGGTGGGCAGGATCACCGTGCGCACCTGCTCCCCCTCCTGCAGCAGCTTGAGGGTGCGGTACACCGTCGCCACGCCCAGGCCGTGCACGTCCGCCTGGGCCCGCGCGAGGATCTCCTGCACCGTCAGCGGCCCCGCGGCCGTGCGGATCACCTCCGCGATCACGTCGCGCTGGCGGGTGCTGCGCTGGCCCAGGGTGTTCCGCTCCATCGGTCCGCTCCCGCTCGATACTGATACCACGTTCTCGATAGCCTGGAATGTAACGGCAGACGCCGCCGCTCCCAAGCGTGCGTGCCGCGCGCGGGCCCCGCGTCTCCGTCGCCGCGACCACCGGCCCACCCCGACGCAGCAGCGCGGATGCGCGCTCACCGGCCGGCGGGAACCAGCGCCAGCAGCCGCTCCACGTCGCCCGGGGTACAGTGGCCGGCGCGCAGGTCGGGGGCCAGCACGGTCAGAAGCTCTGCGCGCACACGGCCGTCGTCCAGCGGCTCGCGGTCGTCGAGGTGGCCCTCGCGTTCCAGGAACTCGCGCAGCCTCGCGAGCGCATCCGCGCGGAAGTGGGAGAGACCACCCACGCCCGCGATCAGGCGGGCGGGATCGCCGCCGCACTCCTGGCGAATCGCCTCCGCGCGTTCGGTGAACTTCGCCGAGATGGCCTGCGAGCGTTCCAACGCCTCGCGGTCCACCCGCCGGCCGCGGCCCACGCGGCGCGACTCAAGAAGGCGGTCCATCGCACGTCCGAGCGCTTCCAGCCGGGCGTACCCCGCCTCGTCGCGGCCCAGCAGCCCCGCGCCCACGTGCTCCACCAGCGTCCGCAGCCCGCCCCACGTCTCCGCGCCGAGGGAAAGGAGGCGATGGAGGAGCGAGGGATCGTCCACCAGGTACCAGAGATGCACCCCATCCGGCCCCCCGCCGTCCACGTCGACGGGCGGCACGCGGAGCGCCGCGCCATACTCCGCGTGGTCCATCTCACCCGGCGGCGGCACCGCGCCCATCCGCAGCGTCGCCGGCGCGGGCCGCGGGAGCCCGGCGAAGCGGGCGACGCCTCGCGCCTCGGCGAGATCGACCAGCCTGTGCTCCACGCCCGCGCCGCCCAGGCGGGCCATCCACCGCTCCGCCTCGTCCAGGCGCGCGGTGAGGAAGAAGACCTGCCGTCCGCCTCGTGCCAGCGCCACCACGGCGTCCATCACCGCCTCGGCGCGCGCATCGTCGCTGTTGCCCAGCGCCTCGTCCATCACCAGGGGCAGCATCACGCCGGTCTCCATCGTCTCCACGAAGGCGATGCGCACCGCCACCAGGAGCTGCAGCCGCGTGCCGCGCGAAAGCTCGTCCAGCGCGCAGCCCATGCCCGTGCCGGTGTCCAGCGCGCGGAACTCCGGCTTCGCGCCGCCGTCCGACAGGTCCAGCCGATAGCGCCCGCGCGTGATCGCCGCGAACAGCGCGCGGGCGCGGTGGAAGACGGCGGGCCGGTCGCGGTCGCGCGTCTCACGCTCCACGTAGTCCCGGAGCACGCCGCCCACCACGTCCGCCTCGTCGCGCTCCCGGCAGTCGCGCAGCGCGGCCTCCGCGTCGCTCACCCGCGCCAGCGCCGCCTCCATGTCCGTGCGCTCGCGCGCGGCGCGAAGGCGCTCCTCCAGCGCGGCGGCCTGCTGCTTCACCGCGTCCAGCTTCTCGCCGGCCTCCTCGCTGGCCTTCCACTCCATATCGACCACGCCCCGAGGCCGCGCCACGATTCCATCCTCGTACCCAGCGCATTCGCGGAGCCGGCGCTCGGCCGTGCGCGCCTCCTGCTGCTTCCCCATGTACTTCTCCCGGGCGGCCGCGAACGCCGGGCGCACGGCGCACAGCTCCTCCATCCGCCCGTCGCCGTCGTCGGCCAGCCCGGCGCGGGACAGCAGCTTCGCGCACTCGGCGCGGAAGCGGGCGGCCTCTTCGCTCGCGTCCCGCATCCGCGTCTCCGCCGCCTCCAGCTTCACCCGCGCCTCGCCGTGCGCCTGCTGCCGCTCGCGCAGGTCGTGCAGCGTGCCGGAAACCTCGGATGCGCTCGCCACCTCCGCCACGGCGAAGGGCGCGATCCACCCCGCCAGCTCGGCGGATGCGCTCGCGTGCTGCTGGCGCGCGGCGCCCTGCTCCGCCTCCTTCTGCCCGACGTCGCGCTGGGCGGCCTGCCAGCGGTGCACGCGCTGGCAGAGCCACGCCACCGCCGCCTCGTCCGCGTCCGGCGCCAACCCTACACGAAGCGCGAGGTCGGCCCGGCGCGCGTCGATCTCACCCGTCCGCGCGTCCAGCTCGCCCAGCCGCCGCTCCACCACCTCACGGCGCTTGGCGCGGTGGATCGTCTCCGCCGCCTCGGCCGCGGCCGTCTCCAGCCGCGCGATCAGCGCCTGCACCTCCGCGGGCTCCCACCGCGCGGGCCGGTCCAGGCCCAGCCGCTCGTACTCCCGCTGCCGCTCCGCGCGCCGCCCCGCATCGCCCCGCACGGAGTGCGCGAGCCATGCGAGAACGCCGGCGGCCAGCACCAGCGCCCACCCCGCGGGATGCACGAGCCGCCCCAGCGCGGCGCCGGCGAGCGCCACCAGCCCCGCCGCGGCGAAGGCGATC
>JAQBQD010000098.1 GCA_028287185.1 Gemmatimonadota bacterium
GACGCCCGCGGCGCCGCCAGCAGCGCGGGCACGACCGGTGCGCCCAGCTCCCGCGCCAGCTCCGCCCCATGGATGGCCGCCGCCTCGCCCGTGAACAGCGGCGGCACCTGCCCGCGGAAGCGCGCCACCACCTCGTCGACCGTCATCGCCGTGGGCGCCACCATCTCCTCCAACGCGTCCTCCGGCGCTCCGCCTTCCCCCGGCGGGGATGTCGGGAAACGGTAGCAGGCCAGGTACACGTCCCGGCGGCGCGCGTCGAACAACGCGCAGACGGGGCGGCCGGCGCCCCAGTGGCCCGCGGCGGCGGCCAGCAGTCCCGAGTAGGCGAACATCGGCACGCCCAGGGCCGCCACCAGCCCCTTCGCCGTCGCCGCCGCGATGCGTAGCCCGGTGAACGAGCCCGGCCCGCCGGCGACCACCACGCCGCGCAGGTCCGCCGGCGCCAGCCCCGCCGTCCGCAGCACCGCGTCGATCGCCGGCAGCAGCGCGGACGAGGCCCCGGGGCCCACGTTCAGCACCGCCTCCCCCAGCAGACGGTCGCCGTCGCCCACCGCGACGGAGCCGACGCCCGCCGAGCTGTCCAGCGCTAGGACGGGGCCGTCGATGGGACTCAAGCCCGCGCTCCGAGCGACTTCCACGGATGGGACCGCGGGCATGGTCCCACGCGGCTGGACTGGTCCCACGTCGGCCGGGGCGTGCGGATCATTCCCATGCGCCCGATCCGGATCACGCGTCCTGCCCAGGCAACGGAGGAAGCGCGGGCGCGTCGTCGCCGACCGCGGTCAGGGCGATGCAGCGGCGATCCGCGCTGTCCGCCTCCTCCATCACCACGTCCCACCGCGGCTCCGGCAGGAGATGGACGGCGCGCGAGGCCCACTCGATCATCACCAGGTCGCGGGCGTCGGCGCCCAGCTCGTCCCATCCCAGCTCCCACACCTCGTCCTCGCGCTCCAGGCGGTACAGGTCCAGGTGGTGCACGTGCGCGCCGGACGGAAGGTCGTAGCGGAACAGGAGGTTGAACGTGGGCGAGGGGACGTCTCCCTCGACCCCCGCGCCGTGCGCGATGGCGCGGGCCAGGGTGGACTTGCCCGTGCCCAGATCGCCGTCCAGCGCCAGCACCAGCGGGGTGCGCGCCTCGCGGCCCACGCGCCGGCCCCAGTCCACCAGCTCCGCCTCCGTCAGGCAGGCGCGGGCGTCAGCCATTCCGCATCCCACCCACGACGCGCCGCTGGGGCAGGCCCTTGGCCCCGTCCATCTGCGCCTTCAGCTCCAGGTACTGGTCGCGCAGCAGCGCCGCGCGCTCGAAGTCGAGCTGGGCGGCCGCGTCGCGCATCTCGCGCTCCAGGTCGGCCAGCATCTCCTCGGGCTTGCGGGCACCGAAGGGGGTGCGCGCCTCCATCACCTTCATCCCTTTGGCCTGGGCCGCGTCCTGCTTGGCGCTACGCGAGTCGGCCACGCGGGTGGCGCGCTCGATCTCGTCCACAGACTTCATGATGGTGGTGGGGATGATGCCGTGCTCCTTGTTGTACGCCTCCTGGATCACCCGGCGGCGGTCCGTCTCGTCGATCATCCGCTGCATGCTGCCGGTAACGCGGTCGGCGTACAGGATGGCCATGCCGCGCGAGTTGCGGGCGGCGCGCCCCACCGTCTGGATGAGCGAGGACGCGGAGCGCAGGAAGCCCTCCTTGTCCGCGTCCAGGATGGCCACCAGGGACACCTCGGGCAGGTCCAGCCCCTCGCGAAGGAGGTTGATGCCGATCAGCACGTCGAACTTGCCCAGCCGCAGGTCGCGCAGGATCTCCACCCGCTCCAGGGCATCGATGTCCGAGTGCAGGTAGCGCACGCGCACGCCGTTCTGCTGGAAGAACTCCGTCAGGTCCTCGGACATCCGCTTGGTGAGGGTGGTCACCAGCACCCGCTCCTTGCGCTGCTCACGGTCGCGGATCTCGGCCAGCAGGTCGTCCACCTGGCCGCGCACGGGGCGGATCACCACCTCGGGATCCAGCAGCCCCGTGGGCCGGATGATCTGCTCCACCACCACGCCCCCGCTGCGCGCCACCTCGTACTCGCCGGGCGTGGCCGAGATGAAGACGGCCTTCGGCGTCAGCTCCTCCCACTCCTCGAACTTGAGCGGCCGGTTGTCCAGCGCCGAGGGAAGGCGGAAGCCGTGGTCCACCAGCGTCAGCTTGCGGGCGCGGTCGCCGTTGAACATGCCGCCGATCTGTGGCACGCTCACGTGGCTCTCGTCCACGACCAGCAGGAAGTCTTCCGGGAAGTAGTCGAAGAGGCAGGCCGGGCGCTCGCCCTCGGCCCGGCCGGCGATGTGGCGCGAGTAGTTCTCGATGCCCGCGCACATTCCGATCTCCAGCATCATCTCGATGTCGAAGTTCGTCCGCGACTCCAGCCGCTGCGCCTCCAGCAGCTTGTTCTGCCCCGTGAACTCGCGCAGCCGCTCCGTCAGCTCCTGCCGGATGCGGCCCACCGCGCGCTCGATGGTGGGCCGCTGCGACACGAAGTGCGTGGCCGGGTAGATGGCCGCCTTGGGCAGCACGGCGATGGTGTCGCCCGTGAGCGGGTCGAAGCGGGTGATGCGCTCCACCTCGTCGCCCCACAGCTCGATGCGCACGCCCTGCTCGTCGTACGCCGGGTACACCTCCACCGTGTCGCCGCGCACGCGGAAGTTGCCGCGCTCGAACGCCGCGTCGTTGCGCTGGTACTGGATGTTGACCAGCGCCTCCAGGATCTGCTTGCGGCCGATCTGCTGCCCGCGCTCCAGCGTCAGCATCAGCGAGCGGTACTCGCGCGGGTCGCCCAGGCCGTAGATGCAGGAGACGGACGAGACGATGATGACGTCGTCGCGCTCCATCAGCGAGCTGGTGGCGCGCAGGCGCAGCCGCTCGATGTCCTCGTTGATGGAGGAGTCCTTCTCGATGTAAGTGTCCGTCTGGGGGACGTACGCCTCGGGCTGGTAGTAGTCGTAGTACGAGATGAAGTACTCGACGGCGTTCTTGGGAAAGAGCTGCTTCAGCTCGCCGTAGAGCTGCGCGGCGAGCGTCTTGTTGTGGCTCATCACCAGCGTCGGCCGCCCGTGCTGCGCGATGACGTTGGCGATGGTGAAGGTCTTTCCCGTGCCCGTGGCGCCCAGCAGCGTCTGATAGCGGTCGCCGCGCTTCAGCCCCTCCGTCAGCTCACGGATGGCGCGGGGCTGGTCGCCCTTGGGCTCGTACGGCGTGGCGAGCTCGAACGGCATCTGGATACCCTTCCCTGCTGACTTGGAACGCGCGCGGAACCGCTGGGGAACCCACGCCCTTTCTACACCCGAACACATCCCGAAGTTCACGCGGAGGACGGTCCGTCGGGACACGTCGGCCGCGGGGTCATCGGGGGGATCATGCCGCGGGCCGGCGCGGTTCGGTAGAGGCCGAGCCCTCCCACCGCGATCCCCCGGTCGGGCGAACCGGCCGCCACCACGCCGATCCACGCGAGCCGAGAAGGACTCGGAGCGGACGAAGCGCCGCGGCGGTCCGTGGATGCGCGCACCCGAATCCGCCCATCGGCGAGGGGCATCGGCGCGGGAGCACCGACGTCCACCGACGAGCACCGATGTCCACCGACATTCACCGACGTGTACCGGCGTCCACCCGTCCGGCCGAGCCCCGTGGCCCAGGGGGATGAACCCCCTGGCTGGAACTACGATCGCCCTCCGGGCGGAAGACGCGGGACGGTCGCGGAAGCCCGACCCCACGCGGAACGCCTGCCGTGCTTACCCTCTCCCGCTTGCAGGAGAGGGTGGCCGCGCTAAAGCGGCCGGGTGAGGGCCCACCGGGTGAGGGCCCCCCGCGGACCATCCAAGATACACGCGGGCGAGGGCCCGCGACACCGCCGCACGGGCCCCCGAACCCTGCGCCCGTCCGTCCGGCAACACCGCTGAGCGAACGCCGCGCGCCGGGCGAGGGCCGCCCGACGAAGCTTCTCTACGCCTCCGCCATCTCGCTGGGGTCCACGTACTCGCGCCGCTCCACCGTGAAGACGCCCTTCACCTTGCGGATGGCGGCCAGCACGCGGTTCAGGTGGGCCAGGTTCTCCACCTCCACCACGAACTCGCCGTTCATCCCCGTGGCGTCCGCCTTGATCTCGGCCGAGCGGATGTTGGTGTTGCTCTGGCTGATGGTGCTGCTGATGTCCGTCAGCAGGCCCCGCCGGTCGTCGCCGCGCATCATCAGGCGCACGAAGAAGCGATCGCCGGCCTCGGGGGCCCACTCGATCTCCACGCGGCGCTCGGGGTGGCCGCTGAAGTTCAGGATGTTGGGGCAGTCGATGCGGTGGATGGTGATCCCCCGCCCGCTGGTGATGTACCCCGTCACCTTGTCGCCCGGCACCGGCTGGCAGCACTGGGCGTAGCGCACCATCAGGTTGTCCATCCCCTGGATGCGCACGCCGGGGGGCTTGCCCCGCATGCGGCTGACGATGCGGTCCAGCGCCGTGGGGGGCTTGGACGCCTCCGCCAGCTCGGGCCACAGCTCGCGCAGCACGGCGCTGGGGCCGATGTCGCCCCGGCCCAGCGCGGCGAACAGGTGGTCCGCGTCCGCGTAGCCCAGCGCCTTGGCCGCCACCCCGAAGCGGTCGTCCGACACCCGGTCCTTGCGCGCCTTCCGGACCTCGCGGTCGATGAACTCGTGGCCCAGGCGCACGGAGGAGCCGAACTCCTCCTCCTTGATCCACTGGCGGATCTTGTTGCGCGCCCGGGCCGTCTTCACGAAGGCCAGCCAGTCGCGCGAGGGGCGCTGCTTGGCGTCGGTGATCACCTCCACCGTGTCGCCGTTGCGGAGCTCGCGGGCCAGGGGGGCGATGCGGCCGTTGATCTTGGCACCCGCGCAGTGGATGCCCACCTCCGTGTGCACCGCGAAGGCGAAGTCGATGGGCGTGGCCCCCTTGGGGAGCTGCTTCACGTCGCCCAGCGGGGTGAAGACGAAGATCTCGTCCTGGAACAGGTCGATGCGGAGGAACTCCATGAACTCCTCCGGCTCCCGCGCGTCCTGCTGCCACTCCAGCACCTGGCGGAACCAGGTCAGCGTCTCGTCCACGTCCCCGCCCCGCACCCCCTCCTTGTACTTCCAGTGCGCCGCGATGCCGTACTCCGCCGTGCGGTGCATCTCGCGCGTGCGGATCTGGATCTCGTACAGCCGCCCGCCCGGACCGAAGATGGTCGTGTGCAGCGAGCGGTACATGTTGGACTTGGGCGTGGCGATGTAGTCGTGGAAGCGCTCCTGCAGCGGCGTCCAGCGGTTGTGGATCACCCCCAGCGCGTGGTAGCACTCCGCCACCGTGTCCACGATCACCCGCACCGCCATCAGGTCGTAGATCTCCTCGTAGCTCTTCTCCCGCTTCACCATCTTGCGGAAGATGGACCAGAGGTGCTTGGGGCGTCCCGTCACCTCGCACTCGATCCCCGCGGCGCGCAGGTCCTCCTCCAGCGGCTTCCGCATGCGCTCGATCAGGTCCTCGCGCTCGCGCCGCTTGTCGCTGACCTTGGCGGCCAGCTCGCGGTAGGGCTCGGGCTCCAGGAACTTGAAGCACAGGTCCTCCAGCTCCCACTTGATCGTCGCCATCCCCAGGCGGTGGGCCAGGGGGGCGTAGATCTCGCGCGTCTCCAGGGCGATGCGGCGGCGCTTGTCGTCGCGCAGGTGCTCCAGGGTGCGCATGTTGTGCAGCCGGTCGGCCAGCTTCACCAGGATCACCCGGGCGTCCTGCGCCATGGAGAGTAGCAGCTTGCGGAAGTTCTCCACCTGCTGCTCGGTGCTGGTGCGGAACTGCACCTTGGCGATCTTGGTGAGCCCGTCCACCACCGTGGCCACCTCGTCGCCGAAGGCGTCGCGCACGTCGGCGAGGGTGGCGGTGGTGTCCTCCACCACGTCGTGGATCAGGCCGCTGGCGATGGTCACCGAGTCCAGGTGCAGCCCGGTGAGGATCTCGGCCACCTCGACGGCGTGGACGATGTAGTCCTCGCCCGACTTCCGCTTCTGCCCCGCGTGCGACATCCGGCTGAACTCGTAGGCGCGCGTGATCATCTCCACGTCCAGCCGGTCCACGAAGGGCTCCATCGTGGCGAACAGCACGGGCGGAAGGATGGCGCGGGCGCTGGCGAGCGCCTCTTCGGAGCGGGCGGAGGGGGCGGCGGAGGCCATGCGGAGGGGCGCCTTCAGGGGGTCCAGAGGCCGGCTTCCACGAAGGACACGTAGCGCCCCTCGCCCACCACCACGTGGTCCAGCACGGGGATCTGCATCACGCTCCCGGCCTTGCGCAGCAGCTCGGTCACCTGCAGGTCCTCGCCGGAAGGGGTGGGATCGCCGCTGGGGTGGTTGTGCACCAGCACCACGCTCACCGCCGCCTCGGCCACGGCGGCGCGGAACACCTCGCGCGGGTGCACCGGCGAGGCGTCCGCCGTCCCCGTCGTCGCGCGGGCGATGCGCAGCACCTCGTTGTGCGTGTTCAGCAGCAGGACGTGGAACTCCTCCTGCGGCAGGTCGCGCAGCATCCAGCGCACGCGCTCGTACACGTCCCGGGGGTGGCGCACCATCTCGCGCTCGGGGCGGGCCTCCTCGGCGGCACGGCGTCCCAGGTCGAGCGCGGCCAGGATCTTGGCCGCCTTCGCGGGCCCGATCCCCGGCACCCGGCACATCTCCTTCACCGACGAGGTCATGATGCGCCGCAGCGACTCGCGGCGCCCGCCCGGCGAGAAGGCGTTCAGCAAGTCGCCGGCCAGGTCCAGGGCGGACTTGGCGGGGCGGCCGCCCTGGGACGGGGACCCCGTCTCCAGCAGCAGCGCCAGCAGCTCGCGCGACGAGAGCGCCCGCGGGCCGAGCGTCTCCAGACGCTCGCGCGGGCGCTCCGCCGTGGGCCACTCCTTGATGCTGTACCGCGCCTCGACGGTGCTCACGCAGAGCGGCCGTGGCAGTTCTTGTACTTCTTTCCGCTCCCGCAGGGGCAGGGGTCGTTGCGGCCCACCGAGGGACCGGCGGGCCGGGCCGCCTGCACCCCGTCGCGGTTGGTGAAGGTGCCCGCCAGCGGCGCCGGCTCCTCGTCGGGCAGCGCCGTGAAGGGGTTCACGCCCAGCGTGGAGCGGCGCGGCGCCGGCGCGGGCTCGGGAGCCGGCTCCAGCGGGGGCAGCGCGTCGAAGTCCGCCAGGTTGGGCGTGCCGAAGAACTCCGGGAGCGGCTCCGCCGGCCCGATGTGCGCCCGGAACACGAAGCGGGCGATGGACACGTACAGGTCCGTCATCAGGTCGGCGAACATGTCGAAGGCCTCCTGCTTGTACTCCAGCAGCGGGTCCTTCTGCCCCCACCCGCGGAAGACGATGGACGCCTTCAGGTGGTCCAGGTCGTACAGGTGGTCCTTCCACTTCTCGTCGATCACCGACAGCACCACGAAGCGGAGCACCTCGTCCACGTTGTCGCCGAACTGCTCCAGCTTATGATGCAGCTGCTCGCGGGCCGCCTCCACCACGTAGCCCTGGAGCTCGTCGCGCGAGCGCACGGTGGTGGCGCCCCCGGGCTCGGAGGGCAGGTCGCGGGCGTCGATCATGAAGTCCATCATCAGGCGCTCGCGCAGGCCCGACAGGTCCCACTGCTCGGCGTGCTCGCCGCCCGTGGTGTACTCGGCCAGCACCGGCGGGAGGGCGCGCTCCACCATCTCCCACACCTCGCCCTTCAGCTCCTCGCCCCCTTCCAGGGCGAAGGTGCGCAGGTCGTAGATCACCTCGCGCTGCTGGTTCATCACGTCGTCGTAGTCCAGCAGCCGCTTGCGCGCCTCGAAGTTCTGCATCTCCACGCGCTGCTGGGCCTTGCCGATGCTGCCCGTGATCCAGGCGTGGGTGATGACCTCGCCCTCCTCCGCGCCCAGCCGGTCCATGATGCTGGCGATGCGCTCCGACCCGAAGAGCCGCATCAGGTCGTCCTCGAGGGAGAGGAAGAACTGCGAGGCGCCGGGATCGCCCTGGCGGCCGGCGCGGCCGCGGAGCTGCCGGTCGATGCGGCGCGACTCGTGGCGCTCCGAGCCGATGATGTGCAGCCCCCCCATCTCGGTGACGGCCTGGCCGTCCACCTCGGAGGGGTGCGACTCGCGGACGCCCTCGCCCAGCTTGATGTCGGTGCCGCGCCCGGCCATGTTCGTGGCGATGGTCACGGCGCGGGGCTGGCCCGCCTGCGCCACGATGGACGCCTCGCGGCCGTGGTACTTGGCGTTCAGCACTTCGTGCTCGATGCCGCGGCGCTTCAGCATGCGCGACAGCGTCTCGGACACGTCCACGCTCACCGTGCCCACCAGCACCGGAAGCCCCAGCCCGTTCAGGCGCTCGATCTCGGCGATGATGGCGTTGTACTTCTCGCGCTTGGTCTTGTAGACGCGGTCGTGGCGGTCGTCGCGCAGCACGGGGCGGTTGGTGGGGATGACGGACACCTCCAGCCCGTAGATCTGGTGGAACTCGCCCTCCTCCGTCTCGGCCGTGCCCGTCATGCCCGCCAGCTTGTCGAACATGCGGAAGTAGTTCTGGATGGTGATGGTCGCCAGCGTCTGCGTCTCGGCCTTGACCGCCACCCCCTCCTTCGCCTCCACCGCCTGGTGCAGCCCGTCGGACCAGCGCCGGCCGGGCATCATGCGGCCGGTGAACTCGTCCACGATCATCACCTCGCCGTCCTGGATCACGTACTGCTCGTCCTTGCCGAACAGCGTGTACGCCTTCAGGAGCTGGTGGATGACGTGGATCTTCTCGCTCTTCTCGGCGTACTCGCGCTCCAGCGCCTCGCGGGCGGCGCGCTTCTCGTCCACGGAAAGCAGCGCGTCCTGCTCGATGCGGTGCACCGCCTCCGAGATCTCGGGCACCACGAAGGCGTCCTGCTCGCCGGGGGCCAGCACGTCGAGGCCCTGGTCGGTCAGGTGCACGTTGTGCCCCTTCTCGTCCATGGCGAAGAGCAGCTTCTCGTCCAGCTCGTGCAGCTTCTTCTCGGCCATGTAGTCGCGCTCGACCTTGCCGATGTGCTTCTGCAGGCCGGGGTCGTCCGAGAGCAGCTTCACCAGCCGCTTGTTCTTGGGCATCCCGCGCTTGGACAGCAGCAGCCGCTCGCCCGCCGCGTAGGTGTCGCCCTTCTCCAGGTCGCGCTCGGCGTCGGCGATCAGCTCGCTCACGATGCGCGACTGCGACCGGAAGAGGTTCGCCACGCCGGGGTTGTAGCGGGCGTACGCCTCGTTGGCGACGTTGCCCACCGGCCCGGAGATGATGAGCGGCGTCCGCGCCTCGTCGATGAGGACGGAGTCCACCTCGTCGATGATGGCGAAGTGGTGCTTCCGCTGCACCCGGTGCTCCAGCGAGTGCACCATGTTGTCGCGCAGGTAGTCGAAGCCGAACTCGTTGTTGGTGCCGTACGTGATGTCGGCGAAGTACGCCTCGCGACGCTCGGCCGTGTTGGGCTCGTGCAGGTCGATGCACCCCACCGTGAGCCCCAGCCAGCGGTACAGGTGGCCCATCCACTCGCTGTCGCGCTGGGCCAGGTAGCCGTTCACCGTCACCAGGTGCGCGCCGCGGCCGGCCAGCGCGTTCAGGTACAGGGGCAGGGTGGCGACCAGCGTCTTGCCCTCGCCGGTCGCCATCTCCGCCACCTTGCCCTGGTGCAGCACGATGCCGCCGATCAGCTGCACGTCGTACGGCACCATGTCCCAGGTGAGGGTCTGCCCCGTCACCTGCACCTCGGTGCCCACCAGCCGGCGGGCCGCCTCCTTCACCGTGGCGAACGCCTCGGGAAGGATGTCGTCCAGCGCCGCCTCGATGGCCCCGGTGAGGCGCGTCTCCACCTCGCCGATGCTCTGCGACAGGCCCTCGCGCTCGGAGGCGCTCTCGGACGTGCGGCGCGCGGCGCGAAGCTCCTCCAGCTCGGCCTCCACCCCCGCGGTGGCCTCGGCAATCTGCGCGCGGAACTTGTCCGTCTGCCCGCGCAACTCCTCGTCGGAGACGCCCTCCAGGCGCTTGGCCTCGGCGTTCACCTGGTCCACCAGGGGCCACAGGCGCTTCAGCTCGCGCTCGTGGCGGGTTCCGAACAGGGCATGTATGACGCTCTTCAGCATGGATCTCTTGTCACTCGCAGGTGGAGGGGCCCCGGTACAGGCCTTCGCGCTCGACGACGGCGCGCACGGCCTCCGGGACCAGGTAGCGGATGGGCTCGCCCCGCGCGGCGCGGGCGCGGACGTCCGTGGCCGACACGTCGACCCGGGTGACCGCGACGTGCCGGGCGGGGAACGGGCCCGCGCCGCCCCCCGGCCCCTCCCCCTCGCGGGAAAGGACGACCAGGGTGGCCAGGCGGACGATCTCGTGCGGCCGGTGCCATCCCGGAAGCTCGCGCAGGTTGTCCGCCCCGATCAGAAAGAAAAGCTCGCCCGCGGGCTCCCGTTCCTTCAGCGCGCGCAGCGTGTCCACGGAATACGAAGGCCCGGAGCGGCGAAGCTCCAGGTCGTCGGCGGCGAAGCGCCCGTCGCCCGCGATGGCCGCCCGCACCATCTCCAGCCGCAGCCGGGCCGATGCACGGACCGTGCTCCGCTTGTGCGGCGGCACCGCGGACGGCACGAAGAGCAGCCGGTCGAGGCCCAGCGCCCGGTGGGCGTCCGCGGCCGCGATCAGGTGCCCCACGTGCGGCGGGTCGAAGGTCCCGCCGAAGACGCCGATCCTCATCGTGCGGCCGGCTTCACCCCGCCAGCGACTTCGCCTCGGGGCTGCTCGGGTAGTCCTTCAGCAGCCGCGCCTTGGCCGCGTCCCGCTCCTCCACGTAGCCCACCGCGGCGTACGCCTCGTACAGCTTGAGCAGCGCGGCGGGGGCGAAGGGGGTCTGCGGGAACTCGGCGGCGGCGCGCGTGAAGTAGATCACCGACGCGTCGTACGCCTTGCGCCGGAAGTAGAAGACGCCCGTCTCGTACTCCTTCTGCGCCAGCTTGGACTGGAGCGCCTGCACCATCAGCGCGGCGCGGTCGGCCTGCGGCGTGTTGGGATAGAGCTGCCCGTACGACTCGCAGTAGGCGATGGCCGAGTTGGTGTAGTCCTGGTCGAGCTGCGGGCGCGGCGACAGGTGCACGTACGCCTCGCACAGCCCCATGCGCGCGGTCCGCGCCAGGGTGTCCGCGGGGAAGTCGTTCACCACGCGCAGGAACTGGGCGGCGGCCGTCACGTACTCGTGCGTGCCCATGCGGGCGCGCGCGGTGAGGTACGTGGCCGTGGGCACGCGCGGGTCGCCGGGCGACAGCGCCAGGAACTGCTCGAAGAGCGTTGCGGCCCTGCCGTTCTTGCCGTTCGCGTACGCCTGCTGCGCGCGCTGGTAGACCGTGTCCGGGCTGACCGGCTCGGGGGCCTTCTTGGGGTGGCAGCCGGCGAGAAGCACGGAGCCCAGGGCCGCGGCGGCGGTCCTGCGGATGGCGGAGTTGATCATGGACGCTCGTACCCCGCGCGCGGGGGCTTGTTTCAGGCGAAAAGCGCGGCCTTCTCAGGGCTCGGAGCCGGCGCCGCGGCGGCGCGCGAGCATCCCCAGGTAGCCGCTGACCTGCGCGTTGTCGGGCTGCTGCTGAAGACAGCGCTGCCACTCGTTCTCGGCGTCCTCCATCCGCTCCAGCCGGAAGAGCGCCAGGCCCAGGTTGGAGCGCGCGGCCACGAAGGCGGGGCGCAGCCGCACCACCTCGCGCAGCTCGTCGGCGGCCTGCTCGGCCTGGCCCACCTCGATGAGGGTGCGCGCCAGCTTGTTGCGGATGTCCAGGAACTGCGGGCGGAGCTCCACCGCGCGGCGGTACTCGCGCAGCGCGTCGGCGGGCGCCCCGGCTTCGGCGTACAGGTCGCCCAGCTCGGCGTGCTTGTTGGCCAGGCGCGCCGCGGCGGCCGAGGGGAACGGGCCGCTGGCCTTCTCCTCGTCGGCCTCGGAGGCGGCCTGGAACTCGGCCCGGGCCTCGTCGAAGCGCCCCAGGTCGTTGAGGGTGATGGCCAGGTTCAGGTGGGCCTCCACGTACCCCGCGTTGGTCTCGGTGGCGCGCCGGAACGCGTCCACCGCCTCCTCGGGGCGGCCCAGCAGGCTCAGGCAGAGGCCGATCAGGTTCTGCACGTCGGCGAAGCTGGGGTACCGCGCGGCCACCTCCTGCAGGTTGGCCAGCGCCGGCAGGTACTGGTTGCGCGCGAACGCCTCCTTGCCGCGCGCGATGAGCTGCTCGACGGACGGGTCCAGGGCCATCGGGACTCCCTGAGGGCGGGCCGGGAAAGGGCGAAACCGGGGGATTATAGGCCCGCGCGGGGTGCCGGGCAAGCCGGCGCGGGCTAGCCGGAGGCGGCGGGAGGGCGGGCGGCGCGGCGGCCGGGAAGGGCGGCCAGCAGGGCGAAGGGAACGGCGGCGGCCAGCAGCGACGCGCGGCCTGCGAAGAGCGCCACGTGCCCCAGCGCGCGCGAGCGCCGCTCCACGAAGCGCAGGGCGGGGATGGAGGAAAGCTCGCGGCGCGGCATCCGCGCGGCGGCGCGCCAGAGCGCGCGGTA
Source organism: Gemmatimonadota bacterium (assembly GCA_028287185.1). Taxonomy (GTDB): domain Bacteria; phylum Gemmatimonadota; class Gemmatimonadetes; order Longimicrobiales; family Longimicrobiaceae; genus JAQBQD01. The sequence continues at coordinate 12,545 of JAQBQD010000098.1, forward strand.
CTCGCCGGGGCCCTGGGCCAGCGCGGCCGCCGCGTCCGCCGCGCGGCGGAAGACGGGCTCCGGCAGGCTGGCCATCCATCCGCTGGCCACCAGGCGGTAGCGAACCCGCGCCAGCTCCGCGAAGGGGTCCGCCGGCGCGCGCCCGTCGGCGAGCGCCTCCGCCATCGCCAGCACGCCGGCCAGGGCGCCGGCCAGGGGATGGGCGGCGGCGCGCGCGCGGACCTCCGCCACGGCCGCGGGCGCGGAGGCGCGAAGGGTCCACCCCACCAGCAGCAGGTCGCGCAGGCAGCCCCGCCGGGGCAGGTGCGTGGCCGCCGAGTGCGACAGCAGGTGCCACAGGTGGTCGGCGTCCGCCAGCCGCCGCAGCCGGGGCTCGCGCGCGGTGGGGACGGCGCGGTCCAGCACCCCGTCGCCCGCCTCGGCCGCCCGCATGGCGAAGTGCACCTCCACCTGCACGCTCCCGTCGGCCAGGTGGGCGCCCAGGTGCACCGTGCCGTCGGCGAACACCTTGCGGTACGAGCCGCCGACGAGCGCCGCGTCCAGCGCCGCCGCCTGCCCGGGCGTGGCGAGCACGTCCACGTCGCCCAGGTCGACCTCGGGCAGGCCCTCCAGCAGGCCGGCGCCGCCCTTGAGCACGGCCAGGGTCCAGCCGTGCCGGGCGGCCAGGCCGCCCAGCAGGCGGAGCTGGGCACGCGCCGACAGGGCGCGCTGCGACTCCACCTGCGCGCGCGCCGCCAGCAGGCGCGCCGCCGGCGCCGGCAGGGGCGAGCCCGGACCCAGGGCGGCGTACAGCGGCAGGGCGCAGCGCTCCGCCCCCAGGAAGGCGAGCCACCCGCGGCCGCCCACGGCCGCGACCTCGGCCCACTCGCCGGGGGACACGGCACCGGGGCCGGGGCCCAGAACGCGGAGGGCCCACGCGCGGAGCGTCGCCGCCGCCGCCGCGTGGGCCCTCCATCCGCGCGCCGGGATCATCCGTGCGCGCCCTTCGCCGGCCGTGTCACGCCAGGGCGACGCCGAGGCCCACCGAGGCGCGCACGGCGGCGACCACCTTCTCCACGGTCGGGTAGTAGCGCGCCTCCAGCGGCCGGCTGGTGGGGGCCGGCGCGTCCTGCAGGGTCACCCGGCGCGGCTTCGCGACCATGGCCCCCAGGGGAAGCCGCTCCACCACGGCGGCCACGATCTCGCCCGCCAGGCCGCACACCGTCCAGTCGCCGTCCACCGCCACCAGGCGGCCCGTGCGCTCCACGCTGGCGACCACCACGTCCATCTCCAGCGGGTTGATGGTGCGCAGGTCCACCACCTCGGCCGAGATGCCCAGCGCCGCCAGCTCGTCCGCCGCCTGCTCGGCCAGGTACGACGCGTAGCCCGCGCCCACCAGGGTGACGTCCGTCCCCGCGCGGACGATGCGCGGCCCGCGGTGGATGGCGTCCACGTCGGGGATCGCCGGGATGTCCGCCTCGCGCTCGTACAGCCAGCGGTCGTCGATGTACAGCACGGGGTCGTCGCACAGCGTGGCGGACACCAGCAGGTCGCGCGCGTCGGCCACGCTGGCGGGCATCACCACGCGCAGCCCGGGCACGTGCGCGAACCACGAGTGCAGCGACTGCGAGTGCTGCGCCCCCTGCTCGCCGCCGCGGTTCACGATCCCGCGGAACACCACCGGCGCCGCGCCGGCGCGCCCGAACATGGAGGACCACTTCGCCGCCTGGGTGACGATCTGGTCCACGGCCAGCAGCATGAAGTCAACCCGCGGGTGCACCACGATGGGGCGCCGGCCGGCCAGCGCCGCGCCCAGCGCCGCCCCCGTGCAGGCCAACTCCGAGACGGGGGTATCGATCACCCGCTCGCGGCCGAACTCGCGGTCCAGCTCCGTCATCGAGTTGCCCACGTACCACGGGCTCCACAGCCCCTGCCCGATGACGAACACCTCGGGGTGCTCGCGGAGCAGGTAGGCGAAGCCCTCCCGCACCGCCGTGCCGTACGAGAGGCTGAGCGTCTCCTCCTTCATCGCGTCCCTCCCGTGTATAGGTACTTCGCGGTGGCGTCGGCCTGGGGATACGGCGCCCTGCGGGCCAGCTCCACCGCGCGCTCCACGTCCGCGTCCACGGCCTGCCGCAGGGAGGCCACGTCGCCCGGCTCCAGCGCGCCCGAGGCCACCAGCGCCTCCTCCAGCCGGCGGATGGGGTCGCGCCGCTTCCAGAGCGGCAGCTCGCCGTCGCGCTTCACGCCCACGTCCTGGTCGTCGCGGGGGCCCACGTGGCCGTACCACCGGTAGGTGACCAGCTCCAGGAAGGTGGGCCCGTGCCCCGCGCGGCCGCGGGCCACGGCGCGCTCGGCGGCGTCGGCCACGGCCACCACGTCGTTCCCGTCCACCACCTCCCACGCCACCTTGTGCGCCTCTGCGTAGCGGGCGGTGCTCCAGTCCGGCTGCCGCAGCGAGATGTGCAGGTGGCTGGAGAAGAGGTTGTTCTCGCAGACGAAGAGCACGGGCAGCGCCATGGTGGCGGCCAGGTTCATCGACTCGTGGAAGACGCCCTCCTCGGTGGCGCCGTCCCCGAAGAACGACACCGACACGCCGCCCGAGCCGTCCAGCCGGGCAGCCAGCGCCGCGCCCGTGGCGATGGGGATGGTGGCGCCCACGATGGGCACCGTGCCCAGCAGCCCGTGCTCGGGCGAGACCAGGTGCATGGAGCCGCCCATCCCGTGCGAGCACCCCGTCTCCTTGCCCAGCACCTCGGCCAGGAGCGCGTCCAGGTCGCCCCCCACGGCCAGGTAGTGGCCGTGCGAGCGGTGGGCGCCGAAGGACTTGTCGCGCGGAGTGTCCAGCGCGGCCGCCACGCCCACGGCGCAGGCCTCCTGGCCGGCGGCCAGGTGGCAGGGACAGCGCGCCTCGCCCGTCCGCACCAGCTCGGCGATGCCGTTCTCGGCCGCGCGGATCAGCATCATGGAGCGGAGCATGGCCACCAGCGCTTCCGGCGGCCGGGAGCCCAGGGCCACGGGCGCGTGCCCCTGCGCGGGGTCGGCCAGCAGCCCCAGCGCGCGCGCGGCGGAGGTCAGTTCGATCGATTGCATGCGGCGGTTCGGTTCGGGTACGGCGGTCTACGGCGCCCGCGGCGGCGGGGCCGCGGACGGAACCAGCTCGGGCGGACGCTCCAGCCCGGGCGGAAGCGCCAGCCCCGCGGCGGCGGCGTTGGCCTCGGCCTGCGCGGGGGTCTTGGCCCCGGCGATCACGGCGGCCACGGCGGGGCCCTCCAGCGCCCAGCGCAGGGCGAGCTGCGCGGGGGTGGCCCCGACGGCGGCGCCGGCTTCCGCGAGGCGGTCCGCCGTCTCCAGCCCGCGGGACAGCGCCTCGCCTTGGAAGCGGGGCAGCCGGTGGCGTCGGTCGTCGGCGCCGAAGCGGGCGTCCGCGCGGTACTTGCCCGTCAGCAGCCCCTGCGCGAGGGCGCCGTAGGCCAGCACGCCCACGCCCAGCTCCGCGCAGGCGGGCAGCAGCTCGGCCTCGGCCTCGCGCGCCAGCAGGCCGTACTCGCACTCCACGGCGGCCAGCGGGAAGGCGGCGTGCGCGCGGCGCACCTCGGGGGCGGCGAAGTTGGACAGGCCCACCCACCCCACCTTGCCGCCCTCCACCTGGCGCGCCAGCGCCTCCATCGTCGCCTCCACGGGCGTGGCGCCGTCGGGCCAGTGCACGAGGTAGACGGGGATGCGGTCCACCCGCAGGCGCCGCAGGCTGGCCTCCAGCGCCGCCGTGACGCGCGCGGGGCTCGCGTCCTTCCACGTCCGCGCGCGCCCGTCCCCCGCGTGCTCCCAGGCGATGCCGAACTTGCTGACGATCACCGCGTCGTGCCGCCGCTCGGCCAGCGCGGCCGAAAGCGCCTCCTCCGACCGCCCCAGCCCGTAGGCGTCGGCCGTGTCGAACAGGGTGACGCCCAGCTCCAGCGCCCGCCGCACCGCCGCCTCGGCCTGCCGCGCGTCCACGGCGCCCCAGTCGGTGCCGCCCAGGGGCTCGCACCCGAAGCCGACGCGCGACACCAGCGGGCCGTCCGCGCCCAGCCGGGCGTACTCCATCACCGCGCCCGGGGCAGCAGCTTGCGCATGGTGCGGACCAGGATGCGCATGTCCGTGGCGAAGCCCTGCTCGCGGGCGTAGCGCACCCGCAACGCGTTCTTCACGGGGCGCACCTGCTCCTCGTACACGCGGTCGGGCTCGTGGCTGCCCAGCGCCTCGTCGAGGCGGATGAAGTGCAGCGAGGCGTAGTCCGTGATCCCAGGCTTCACCGTCAGGATCAGGGTCTCGTCGCCCCGGTACTCCGCCGTGTACTGCGGCACCTCGGGGCGCGGGCCCACCAGGCTCATCTCGCCGCGGAGGACGTTGATGAGCTGGGGAAGCTCGTCCAGCTTGTAGCGGCGGAGGACGCGGCCCACCCGCGTGACGCGGGGGTCGTCGAGCCCGGTGGACGGCCCGCCCACCCGCTCGGCGTCCGTCACCATCGTGCGGAACTTGAACATCTGGAAGGGTTTGCCGTGCAGCCCCGTCCGCCGCCCAAGGTACAGCACGGGGCCGGGCGAGTCCAGCCGCACCGCGGCCGCGATCACCGCCAGCGCGGGCGCCGCGACCGCGATCCCCGCGGCGGCTGCCGCCAGGTCGAAGGCGCGCTTGAACGCCGGGTACACCCGCGGGCGGCGCATGGGACCACCCGGCGGAGCGGCCGCCACCGCCGGCTCACGGGACACGGGAGGCTCCCGCCATCGCGGCCTCGACGGGCCGCCGTGCCGCCCCGCGCGCGCCGGCGCGGGCGATGCGCTCCAGGTGCTCCGCCATCTCGCCCAGCACCGCCTCGGCGCGGAAGCGGCGCGCGAACACGGCGCGCGAGCGCTCGCGCATGCGGGCGCGCCGGGCGGGATCGTCGTGCAACTCCAGCAGGGCGGCGGCCAGCGCGGCGCCGTCGTGGTTGGGATACGTCACCCCGCACTCCTCCTCCGCCAGCAGCGCGCGCAGCTCGCCCGGCAGCGACGACACGACGGGCAGCCCCGCGGACAGGTACTCCACCGCCTTGTTGGGGATGTTCGCCATGTAGTCCACCGTCGCCGGGTAGGGCACCACCCCTACCGAGGCGCGCCGCATCAGGGTCCAGATCTCCGCCGCCCCCACCCACCCGGGCAGGGTCACGTTCGGGCAGTCCGCGGCCAGCCGCGCCAGCTCGTCCTGGAAGTCGCCGTTCCCACAGATAACAAAACGGAAAGGCCGAGGCTGCGCCAGTAGGCGGCGCGCTGCGTCAACCAGCGCGTCCAGCTCGTAGCGGGGGCTGAGCGCCCCAAAGAAGCAGGCCACGAACTCGGCCTTCCCATCGACCCCTCGCTCGTCCCAGAAGTGCTCCGCCCGCGCCACGTCCTCGGGCAGGGGCGGCGTCTCCTCGTATGCCAGGGGGAAGTCGCGGTCCAGCGGCGTCGCCTCGCGCCCCGCGTGGGCCAGCCCCCAGCGCACGAAGGTGGGGCTCGTCGCCAGGATCGCCGTGGCGTCCCGCGCGGCGCGGTCCACGGCGCGCTCGAAGCGCCCGAGCACCGCCTTTCCCAGCGGCTTCGCCCAGCCCGGCACGGCATCGTAGAAGATGTCCGGCCACAGGTCGCGCACGTCCAGCGCCACCGGGATGCCGTGCGCGCGCCCGAAGCGCGTGGCCGCCCGGCACAGCTCGATGGTGGGGAAGGCGCACAGGATCACGTCCGGCCGCGGCTCGGCGGCGGCGCGGCGCAGGAAGGCGCGCGCCACCTGGCGGTGGTCGGCGATGCGGCGCAGCGACACGTTTCGCCGGTATCCCATGGAGTGCAGCAGCACCAGCCGCAGCCCCGGCGAGACGGCCACCTCCGTCTCGCGCGGGAAGCGGAAGCGCTTGGCGGCATGGTCGAAGGTGGCGGACCACCAGGTCACCTCGTGCCCCTCGGTCGCCAGGCGCCGCGCCAGCATCCCCGTGCGGAACAGCCGGGGGTTCGCGCCGTCGCTGGGCAGCGGCTCGCCCGACTTGATCACCCAGACGCGCATGGGTCCATCCCCTGCTTCCACGAAGAACCCCTCAGGCCGCCGCGTGGGCGAAGAAGCCCTCGACCGCGCGCGCCACTGCGGCCAGGTCGCCCGGCTCCAGGTGCTCGCCGATGGGCAGGCTGAGGAGCTGGCTGTCCGCCCCGTTGGCGAACATGGGCTCGGCCGCCTGGCCCAGGTACTCGTACGCCTTCAGCTTGGGCAGGGCGATGGGGTAGTGGATGCCCGTCTCCACCCCCTGCTCGCCCAGCCAGCGCTGCAGCGCGTCGCGCTCGGGCGTGCGCACCACGAACAGGTGGTACACGTGCCGCGCCCAGGGCTCGGCCGCCGGAAGCACGAGGTCCGCGTCCCCCAGCACCCGCCGGTACTCGTCCGCCAGCGCGATGCGCGTGTCCAGCCACCCGTCCAGGTGGGGGAGCTTGGCGGACAGGATGGCGCCCTGCAGCCCGTCCATGCGCGAGTTGCGCCCCTCGAACTCGTGGTCGTACTTCGCCACGCGCCCGTGGTTGGCGATCATCCGGCAGCGCTTCGCGAGCGCCGCGTCGTTCGTCGTCACCGCGCCGGCGTCTCCGTACGCGCCCAGGTTCTTGCCCGGGTAGAAGCTGAACGTCGCCAGGTCGCCGATCCCGCCCACCCTGCGGCCCTTGTACTCCGCCCCGTGCGCCTGGGCGCAGTCCTCGATCACCCGCAGCCCGTGCCGCGCGGCCAGGGCGAGCAGCGCGTCCATGTCGCAGGGATGGCCGTACAGGTGCACGGCCATGATCGCCGAGGTGCTCGGCGTGATCCGCCGCTCCACGTCCGCGGGGGACAGCGTGTAGGTGGCCGGGTCGCAGTCCGCGAAGACCACGCGCAGGCCCGAGCGGGTGACGGCCTCGGAGCTGGCGATGAACGAGTTGGCGGGGACGATCACCTCGCTTCCCGGCGGCAGGTCCAGCGCCTCCAGGGCGATCTCGATGGCGTCCGTGCCATTGGCCATCGCCACGCAGTGGGCCACCCGCTGGTACGCCGCGAACTCCTCCTCGAAGCGGCGCACGTGGGGGCCGCTCACGAAGGCGGTGTCGGCCAGCACGGCGCGGATGGCCGCGTCCACGTCGCCCTGGATGGACTCGTACTGCCTGCGGAGGTCGAGGAAGCGGACCATGGTCTCGTCGCGAGGGGGCATCAGTAGTGCACGGTCCCGATGGGACGCGCGGGGTTTCCGGCCACGATGGCGCGCTCGGGGACGTCGCGGGTCACCACGCTTCCCGCCCCGACCAGCGCGTCGGCGCCCACCACCACGCCGGGCAGCAGGGTGGCGTTGGCGCCCACCTTGGCGTTGCGGCGCACGACGGGCCCCTCCAGCCGGTCCTTCACCCCGGGCTCGCGCGGGTAGCGTGCGTTGGTGAGCACCACGTTGGGCCCCAGCCACGCCTCGTCCTCCAGCACCGAGAACTCGGGCACGAACGCCTGGCTGTGGATGCGCACGCGGTTGCCGATGGTGACGTGGTGCTCCACGATGCTGTGGGTGCCGATGCTGACGTCGTCGCCGATCACGTTCAGCTCCCGGACGTTCACCTTGTGCCCCGTCTGGAAGCCGCGGCCGATGCGGTTGCCGGCGTAGATGACGGTGTGCGAGCGGATGACGGCGCCGCTCCCGATGAAGGTAGCCTCTCCGGCCCAGCCTTGAAAGGGAACCCCTACGATGCAGAAGTCCTCGATGGTTACATCTTCCCCCAGCGAAACGTTGGGGTGGACGACGGCGGTGGCGGCGATGCTTCCCATCAGCGGATCCCCAGCCGGCACTTCTTCGGAATGAAGTGGAGGAACACCTCCTGCCCCGTCTCGATGGACTCGTAGATGGCCGAGATCAGCTCCAGGCTGCGGCGGCCCTCCAGCCCGTCCACGAGCTGGCGCGTGCCGTTGTCCATCACGTCCACCACGTGCTCGTAGTACGCCTGGTGCCCGAAGCCGTACACATTGGGCGGGTTCACGGAGTACCTCTCCAGCACCTCCGCGTCCGTCTCGCGCGGCTCGCCGAAGCGCCAGGTCTTCATCTGGTTGACCGCGAAGCCCCCGATCTCCACCGTGCCGCCCTCGCCCAGCACGGAGATGGAGCCCTCCAGGTCGGTGGGCCGGGCGGCCGTGGTGGCCTCGATGACGCCGAGAGCCCCGTTGCGGAACTTGAGGACGACGACGGCGGTGTCCTCCGTCTCGATGTCCACCAGGGCGGTGGCGCTCCGGGCGAAGACGCTCTCCACGTCGCCCATCATCCACTCCAGCAGGTCCACGTGATGGCTGGCCTGGTTGGTGAGCACGCCGCCGTCGTAGGCCCAGGTGCCGCGCCACGCGTCCTGCGCGTAGTAGTCCTGGCGGCGGCACCAGCGCACCCGCACGGTGCCCATCACCAGCTTGCCGAAGCGCCCCTCCTCCAGCGCCTCGCGCAGCTTCTGCACGGGCACGTTGAAGCGGTTCTGCTTGACCACGAAGAGGCGCACCCCGTTCTCGTCGCAGGCCCGGATCATCCGGTCGGCGTCGGGAAGGGTGAGCGCCATGGGCTTCTCCACGATGGCGTGCTTGCGGTGCCCCGCCACCTCCACCAGGTGGTCGGCGTGCATGCCGCTGGGGGTGAGGATGGACACGGCGTCGATGCGTCCGCCCTCGGCCGCCATCATCGCGGCCAGCGAGCCGAAGGCGGGCACCCCGAACTTCTCCCCGATGCGACGGGCACGCTCCTCCTGCACGTCGCAGACGGCGGCCAGGCGCGCCCCCGCGATCACTCCGTTGCCGAGCAGCTCGGCGTGGCGCTGGGCGATGCGCCCGCAGCCCATCAGCGCGATGTTGAACAAGTTCCGTCGTCTCCCTGAGTGAATGGCCGGAACCCGCCGCGGCGCCCGGCGCCCGGACCCCGGGCCGGCCCGGTGCTCAGCTCCGGCGCGCCAGCCAGAGCAGGGTCACCGCCTCGGTGATCCGCGCGGGCGCCGTGCAGAGGCTCGCGTCGCTGAATGCTTCGGAGATGCGCGTTCCCGGGGCGAGCCAGCGCGACACCTCGGCCGCACGCTCCTCGAGCTGCCCGCGGAGCCACTGCCCCAGGCCGCGCGCGATCCAGTCCTTCTCGTTCACGTCGAAGCCGCGCTTGGAGCGCAGCAGCCGGATGGAGTCGGGGATCTTGCCCCGCATGGCGCGGCGCAGGATCCACTTGCCGTAGCCGTGCCGCACCTTCAGCGAGGTGGGCAGGGCCAGCCCCAGCTCCACGACCCTGTAGTCCAGGAAGGGAAGGCGGCTCTCCACGCTGCTGCCCATGGAGTTGCGGTCCTCGTAGCGCAGCAGGGTGGGAAGGCTGAAACGGGTCACGTCCAGCATCTGGCGCTTCCACAGGGCAAGCCCCGGGTCCATGCCCAGGTGCAGCACGGCGGGCTCGGGCAGGCGCAGGATGGTGCCCTCGCCCCCGATCCCCAGGTAGCGGCGACGCGCGCGGAGGTACACGCCGAGCCGCGGGAGCTCGGCCCCCACCAGCCGCGCCAGCCCCACGCCGGCGCCGACGGCCGAGCCCCAGCGGCGTTCGCGCACCGACTCCTGCAGGTGCAGGGCGTGGAACTTCCGGTATCCCATCAGCACCTCGTCCCCGCCCTGCCCCCCCAGCATCACCTTGATCCCACGCCGGTGCGCGGCCTGGAACACCAGGTTCTGCGCCACCACGCTCCCCCCCGCGAAGGGCGAGTCCTGCGCCTCCAGCGTGCGCTGGTACGCCTCGACGATGGTGTCCGGATCGGGCCACACGTACTCCACCTCGATCCCGGTCTTGCGGGCGAGCTGTGCCACGAGCGGCCCCTCGGACTCGCGGCGGTCGGGGTGCCCGAAGCTGAACCCCACCACCTGCTCGTGCCGCTCCGAGAGCAGGGCGGCCACGCTGGACGAGTCCAGCCCGCCGCTCAGCGACACGCCGATGGGCACGTCGGAGCGGGTGCGCACCGCCACCGCGTCGCGCAGCGTCTCCAGCAGCATCTCCTGCAGGGTGCGGGGGGAAAGCCCCGCCAGCGCCTCGCGGCGGAGGGCCACCCGCTCCTCCAGCGCGTACCAGCGCCGCGTCTCGGCCGAGACGCGCTCGCCGTCCACCCGGACCTGGACGCAGTGCCCCGGCGCGAGGGACTGCAGCCCCAGGTACTGCGACGTGTCGCCTTCGTCCTCGTAGAGCAGGTAGTGGAGGCCCCGGGCCACGTACGACAGGTCCGGCTCCAGGCCCATGACCTTCGCGATCGCGGTGCCCGTGGAGCCGAAGCAGACCCCGTTCGCGCGCACGTGGAAGTACAGCGGCTTGACCCCGTAGCGGTCGCGGCACAGGGTGAGCAGGCCGTCGCGCGTGTCCAGGATGCCGAAGGCGAACATCCCGTTGAACCGCTCGAACGCCTCCGTGCCCCAGCGGCGGAACGCCTCGATCAGCACCTCGCTGTCGCTGCGCGTGTGGAACACGTGGCCCAGCGCGGCGAGCTCCCCGCGCAGCTCCAGGTAGTTGTACAGCTCGCCGTTGTAGCTCAGGCAGAAGCGGCGCCCGGCGTCCCACATCGGCTGGTTGCCGGCGTCGCTCAGGTCGATGATGCTGAGGCGGTCGTGCCCCAGCACCGTCCCGCCTCCCTCGCAGCCGATGAGCTCGACGGCCTGCACGTCCGGCCCGCGCCGAAGCTGGTCGTCGACGATCCGCTGGACCGCCCGCGACCACGGGGCACAGGGCCCGACGAACATGGCTCCGGCGATGCCGCACATGGCGCTATGCCCGCGTCGCGGTGGAGGGCCGGGCAAGGATCCGGTCGTAGAGCGCCAGGAGGTTGTGCTGCTCGGCTTCCCAGCTGTAGCGCTCGTGCACCGCCTGCAGGCCCCGGCGCCCCATCGCGCCCGCCTCTTCCGGGTTCTCCAGCAGCATCCGCATGGCCCCGGCGATCGCCGCCGGGTCCAGGGGGTCCACCATCACGCCGCACCCCGAGCCTTCCACGATCCCTCTCCAGAGCGGGAAGTCGGAGGCGATGACGGGGGTGCCGGCGGCCATGTACTCGAAGAGCTTGTTGGGCTGCGCCTCGTTGTGGTTGGGCCCGGGGTGGAAGAGGACCAGCCCCACGCGGGCCTCCTCCATCTGCGCCGCAACCTCCTCGCGCGTGCGCCATCCCAGCGAGTCCACCCGCTCCCACCCCGGAAGCGAGGCTGCTTCGGCCTCGAGCCCGGCGGGGCTGAAGGCGCCGGCCAGGGTCATGCGGGCGCCCAGGTGCGCGGGCAGCATCCCGACCGCGGCCACCATCTCGGCCAGGCCGCGCTTGAGCGAGATCACGCCGGCGTACGCCAGGCGCGCGGGGCGTTCGCCGTAGGGCCGGTAGGGACGCACCTCGCCGCTGTCGCGCAGCCGCGGGAAGTTGTTGACCACCGCGAGCTTGCGGGGGGGAAACGCACGGCCGATGGAGTCGTACGCGGCCACGATCCCGTCCAGGCTCGCGGCCGCCAGCCCCTGCGCCGCGTGCGCGGCGAGCGAGGCCGCGCGCCGCACCACCGGGTGCAGGTACTGCTTCGTGAGCACGTCGCCCGGCACGTTCTCGTGCACGTCGTACACGACGCGCTTGCCGCGCGCCTTGAGCGCCAGGCCCACGGGGATCAGCTCCGGGTCGTGGAAGTGGTACAGGTCCGCGTCCTCGCGGAGCGCCGCCGCCAGCACCTGGCGCGTGGTGCGCAGGAAGCGCTCGCGCCGGTCGGCGGGGACGGGCACGGCCCGGATCTGCACCCCGTGCGACACGTAGTCCTCCGTGGTGGGCACCACCAGCACCGTCTCGTACCCCGCGTCCGCCAGCGAGCGGCACTGGCGGTGGAAGATGCGAACGTCGGCGGGAGAGTGGACGGACGTGAGGTGGACGACTTTCAGTTTCCGCATTCAGGGTCGGCGCGAAGCGGCCGCAGCGAGCGCGGCCGCGCCGTCAGCGTGGGGGAAGGTGTGGCGCGCCCTCGGGACGCCCGAACCCGGGCAGCCCGCGCACCGGCGGCCGGCGGGGGACGGCGGGAACGGGCCGTGGCGGCGCCGGGCCGGCCGGGGCGGGGGCCGGCGCCCGGGCCGCCTCGTACACCCGCTGCAGGCTGAGCCCGAACAGGGCCCAGAACAGGCGCTCGCCGTTCATGTCGCCGCTCACCATCGAGTTGCCGACGGCGAACGTGTACAGCGTGAACACGATGATCCACTCGGTGTTCGTCGCGTTCTTGTACGCGCGGTGGCCGGCCAGCACCAGGAGGTACACGAAGAACGCCCCGGCCAGCCACCCCGCTTCGTACAGGATCTCCAGCACGAGGTTGTGCGGGTAGATGTTGGTCATCGTCCCGATCCGCACCTCGTAGACCCCCCATCCGGTGCCCAGGGGGTGGCCGGGGATCGAGCGCATCGCCTCGGTGAAGAGCTGCGCCCGGTCCACCACCGAGTCCGAGCTGAAGTCGCCGCTCAGGAAGCGCGTGAGCCGCCGCAGGGCACCCTGGGGCACGTACTCCACGAGCTGCGAGAGCTGCAGCAGCAGGAAGGTCGCGAGCAGGCCCAGCTTGGCGAGCCGCTTCAGCTTCTGCCGGTAGAAGACCAGGACCGACAGGGCGATGGAGCTGAGCCCGAACAGCAGGGGGCCCTTGGAGCCGGACGCCAGCGCGGTGAATCCCACCAGTGCCAGCAGGGGAATGCCGCGCACGGGCGAGAGCCGCCGGTTCAGCACCAGGAAGAAGAGCCAGATGAACGTCATCCCCATGCTGCGGCCCACCGTGATGGTGTCCGCGGCGAAGGCCGTGAGCGCCTGCTGGGACTGCCCCTGGACCAGCTGGCGAAGCACGTCCGCCGCCATCACGAAGCCCACGCATCCGTACGTGAACAGGAAGCGCCTCACCCCTTCGCGCGTGCGGAAGAGGAATAGCGGCGCCACGCTCACCAGCACCGTGAGGGTGAAGAGGCGCGTGACCTTGACCATCGCGTACGGGGTCATGTCCGTCCACGCGATGGGGATGGCCAGCAGCCACCAGAACGCCACCAGCCATCCCGCGCCCCGCGGCACGCGCTCCTTCATCCGCAGGACCTCGAACCCCACCAGCACCACGGTGGCGATCGCGGCCAGCAGCGTGAGGTCGAACGGGATCCACGCGAAGCGCGGATCGCCCTTCCACGGACCGGCCGTAAGGAAGATGACGAAGATGATCGTCTTGAGGTCCGTGACCGCCCGCGGCCTCCTCACGCGGCCGCCGCCTCCACGCCGAAGGCTCGCATCAGCCGGGAAGCGCCGTCTGCGGCTTCGGCTCGGAAAGGATGAACACCGCCTGCCACGCCCAGCGGCGGATGCCGGGGATGCGCAGCACGGCCGCGTCCAGCAGGTTGAGCACCGCCAGCGCCGGCTTGAAGAAGGGGGTCCGGCGGAGCGGCACCGCGCCCAGGGCGAAGAGGTGGAAGAAGCGCACCTCCACCGAGTCGAAGTACTTCCTGGCCTTGCGGATCTCGGGGACGCCCAGGATGTGGTCCACCTCCCACGCCGTGCGCAGGTCGGGCGTCCGCCTGCGGTAGCGCATGAAGTACGGGTTGTGCCGCATCGCCTCGATGCAGATGATCCGGCCTCCGGGCCTCAGCACGCGCGCCAGCTCGCGGTAGGCGGGGTCCAGGTCCAGGTGGTGGAGCACGCCGCTGCACACCGCCGCGTCGAAGGTGTCGTCGGGAAAGGTGGTGTGCTCGGCGTCCATCACGTGCAGCTCCACCCGGTCGGAGACGCCCTCGGCCTCGGCCTTCTGCCGGGCGCTCCGGATGGACACGTCCGAGATGTCGATGCCGGTCACCTTGCGGGCGCCCAGCTTGGCCAGGCGCACCGACATCCCGCCCGGCCCGCAGCAGTAGTCCAGCACGTCCTTGCCGGCGCAGTGCTTCGCCAGCCACCCGAAGATGTAGCCCCGGCTTCCCTCCACCACCGAGTAGAAGCGCAGGTTCGGATAGCTGCGCTCGGCCTCGCCGGCGTCCTCCATGCGCACGCTCTCGCGGGCGTTGTGGAACTCTCGCTCCTTGCGCTTGCGGTCTTCCATGGGATCTCTCGGTGGCGGGCGGCGGCGGCGGGCTTTCGGCCCCCGCCCCGCGCCCGCGGTCTCTAGTTGAAGGTGGCGGCGGAGTTCTCCGCCCACAGGATGAAGTTCAGGCAGCGCCAGAGGCGGAAGTCGAAGCGCTTGCGTCCGCCCCGGATGGCGTCCCACTCGGCGGCCAGCATCCCGGCGGCGAAGACGGGGTGCCCCGTGCCGCGGCCGATGACGTCGCGCACCCAGGGGTCCAGCGCCGAGAGCCACCGCTGCTCCGGCGTCGCGAAGCCCACCTTGTCCTTGCGGTCCAGCACGACGTCCGGCACCAGGCCCCGCATCGCCCGGCGGAACACGGCCTTGGAGGTGGCGTCCGGCGCGATCAGGTACTCGTCCGGCAGGCCCAGGATGAACTCGGCGAGCTGGGGCGTCAGGAAGGGCACGCGGCTCTCGACGGAGAACGCCATCGAGTTGCGGTCCTCGTAGCGGAGCAGCGCGGGAAGGCTGGTGTCCGTCACCGAGCGCACCAGCTCCTCCTTGAGCGCCGCCGCGCCGCGTCCGCGCTGCAGCGGGCGCACGGGGACCCGCGAGGTGAACCACTGGCGGTTCATCCACCCCGGCATCAGCCGCTCGCCGGCGAGGTACCGGAGCGGGGCCTGCGCGCCCGCCGGCACCAGGAACTGGCCCAGCGAGCGGGCGATGCCGCGGCCCCCGGGGAGGCGCGCCGCGCCCCGCGCGAAGGCATACGCCTCGCCCATGCGGCCCGCGCGCAGCAGGGCGGCGAGCCGCGCGGCCGCGAAGACCGCGTAGCCGCCCAGCATCTCGTCCGCGCCCTGCCCGTCCAGCACCACCTTGATCCCCGCCTCGTGCGCCAGCCGGAAGACGCGGTGCTGCGCGTACATGCTGGTGCTGGCGAAGGGAAGGTCCTGGGCGTCGATCAGGTACCCCAGGTCGGCGGCCAGGTCCTCGGGGCCGGGGCGGACCTTGTGCTGCACCGTGCCTGCGGCCTTCGAGACGACGTCGATCCAGCGCTCCTCGCTGATGCGCTCGTCGTCGGGAATGAAGCTGAAGGTGTGGATCTCCAGCTTGGGCTCCAGCTCGCGCATGGCCATCACGATGCTGGACGAGTCGATTCCCCCCGAAAGCGCTGCGCCGACGGGCACGTCGCTGCGCAGGTGCAGCCGGATGCTGTCCAGGAAGAGCGCGCGCAGCCGGTCCGCGGCGTCGCCGAAGGACAGCTCCACGCGCGGCACGCCGCTCAGGCTCCAGTAGCGCACGGGCTCGGGCAGCGCCGGCGCGTCCAGGTCGATCACCGCGTAGTGCGCGGGGGGAAGCTGCACCACCCCCTGCAGCAGGCCCCCCGAGCGGCCGGAGTCGGACAGGCCCAGCCGAAGGTAGTCGTACAGCGACTGGGCGTCCACGTTGCGGTCCACGCCCGGCAGCTCCAGCAGCGCCTTGACCTCGGAGGCGAAGGCGAGCCCCCCCTTCCAGCGGGCGAAGTACAGCGGCTTGATGCCGAAGAAGTCGCGGGCCAGCAGCAGGGTGCGGTCGCGGGTGTCCAGCAGCGCCAGCGCGAACATCCCCACCAGCTCGTTCAGCGCCGCCGGGCCCCACTGGGCGAACGCCGCCAGCAGCACCTCGGTGTCGGAGTGCGAGCGGAACTCGTGGCCCAGCGCCGACAGCCGCTCGCGCAGCTCCACGAAGTTGTAGATCTCGCCGTTGAACGTGACGTGGTAGCGCCCGTCCGGCGTGCTCATGGGCTGCCACCCGGCCTCGCTGAGGTCCAGGATGGACAGCCGCCGGTGCACCAGGAGCACCTCCGCGGGCACGTGGCCGGGCACCTGGCGCCCGCGCCGCACGCCCTCGCGGCTCCATGCCAGCCAGCCCCGGTCATCGGGGCCGCGGTGCTCCAGCCGGCGGAGCAGCGACTCCACCAGGGAGCCGTCCACCACGCCGTCCCGTTCCATCACCATCCCCGCGATCCCGCACATGCTATCGGCTCCGGCTCCGCACGGTCGTGGAAACCCGCAGGAGGACGACGAAGTACAGAAGGTAGGCGAGCACGTTCAGCCCGCTCACGACGCCCACGGACCACGCCAGGGGCAGGTGCCAGTGCCGGGCGGCGAACACCGTCGCCGGCACGGCGGCCAGCGCCGCCACGTCGTACACCAGCTTCATGCGCTGCCCGCCCGTCACGTACACCACCCGGCTCACGGGGCTCACCACGAGCTGCGCCAGCGCCCAGGGCGCCATCAGCACGGCCAGCTCGCCCGCGGTGCGCCACTGGGCCCCGAACACCAGCGCGAACAGCCAGGGCCCGAGCAGCATGACCAGCAGCGTCCCCGGCAGCGCCAGCGCCGTGAGCGCCCCCACCGTGCGCAGGAAGAAGCGGCGCAGCCGGTCGGGGTCGTCGCGCACGAGCTCGGCGGCCCGGTTGTGGAAGGCGTCCGCGACGCTGGCCCCCACCAGGCTGAGGGGCACCGCCACCACCCGCTGCACCAGCGCGAAGTAGCCGGCCTCGGCGGGCCCGTAGAGCTGCGCGATCACGGGCAGCGGAAGCATCATCGCCGCCATGTCCAGCGCCGACGAGGGCAGCGCGTACAGCGGGAAGTTGCGGTGCCGGTACAGGGTGGCCCGGACCCGGCGGGTGCGCGGCGAGGCGCGGCGAGGAAGCAGGTCGGGCGCCGCCTGGCGCGCCATCCGCAGCAGCCCCGCGGCGCGCCCCAGCACCTCGGCCACCAGCAGCCCCGTCCAGCCCAGGTGCAGCAGCCCCAGCCCGAGCTGCCCCCCCACGCGGGCGCCGCTCTGCACCACCATGACGCGGCTGATCAGGTCGAAGCGCCCCCGTCGGATGAACCAGTAGCGCAGCACCGTGAAGAGCGAGAGCAGGAGCAACCCCAGGGCGGTCACGGGCACGCACCAGAGCGGCAGCGCGCCGTAGCCCAGCAGGTCCCAGCGCACCAGCGCCCACAGCACCGCCGACGCGACGAGGCTCACCCCCACGCTCAGTGCCGCCGAGGCCCAGGTCAGGTCCGCCGCCTCGCGGTCGCCGCGCGCCGCCGGGATCGCCGTCTCGTAGCGCAGCGAGGTGGCAACCCCCGCGATGCTGACGAAGGCGCTGTAGATGCCCAGCCGGCCCAGGTCCGACGGCGTGTAGAGCCGGGTGAGGAGCGGCGACGAGAGGGCGGCGATGGCCTGCCCGATCGCCGTGCCGCCCGCCAGTGCCGCCGCCCCGCGGGCGAAGCGTCCGCGGGGCACCAGACGCCGCCACCCGCCGCCCAGGCCGGCCGCGGAAGGCAGGCGCAGGCCCGCATCCGCGGCATCCGAAGCGCTTTCCGGCGAGGGGGTCACTCCCGGCCGGCGGCGGCGCCGGCCGGCTCCGCGGCCTGCTGCGCCTGGCCCGACAGCCCCACCACCTGCGCCGAGCCCTCGACGCCGCGCATCACGCCGCGCGTGTCCAGCACCAGCGCCGCGTGCTCCGCCACCATCTGGTAGTCCACGCCCCCGTGGTCCGTCACCACCAGCGCCACGTCCACCCCCGCCAGCAGCCCGGGCGTGAGCGCCGAGCTGTGCAGCGGGAGCCCGCGGATGGAGGTGTGCCCGTCGTCCTCGATCGTGACGCAGAAGGGGTCGTGGAAGAGCACCTCGGCGCCCTTGAGCTGGAGCAGCCGGATGATCTCCAGCGCCGGCGACTCGCGCAGGTCGTCGATGTCGCGCTTGTAGGCGACGCCCAGCACCAGCACGCGCGAGCCGCGGGCGGAGCGCGACTGGTCGTTCAGCGCGTCCAGCGTCTTCTGCACCACGAACGCCGGCATCTCCGCGTTGATCTCGCTGGCCAGGTCGATCATCCGCGTCTTGAAGCTCAGCGTCCGCATCTTCCAGCTCAGGTAGTGCGGGTCCAGCGGGATGCAGTGTCCCCCCAGCCCCGGCCCCGGCGTGAACTTCATGAACCCGAACGGCTTCGTCGCCGCAGCCTCGATCACCCCCCACACGTCCACGCCCAGCTTCTCGCACGCCTGCGCAAGCTCGTTCGCCAGCGCGA
>JAQBQD010000111.1 GCA_028287185.1 Gemmatimonadota bacterium
GCGGGCGGCCGTCCGGGGGGCTCCCACGGCGGCGGCGACCGCCCCCCGCGCCGGCCGCCCCCGCGCGGTTGAGCCGGTCGACGGAGCACCGTCGGTCGGGGTGAGCGGATGAGACGGGAAGGGCCCGCGGTCTTCGCGACCGCGGGCCCTTCTTCCGTTCCTGACGGAATCGACCGCAACACCGAAACGCAGGGTTGCGCCCCGCGCGGGCGGCGGGCTACACTAGGGCTCGCCGGGGCCGCGCTCGCGCAGCAGGCGGCGCAGCTCGGCCTCCAGCAGCGCGGGCGTGGGGGCGATGCCCAGCTCCCACAGCGCTTCCTCGGCCCGACGGCGCAGCTCGGGGCCCGCCCCGCGGAGCGCGGCGGGCTCGGCCGACGGCGCGGAGGTCCTCGAAGGAGCCGGCGGGACCGACGGACGGCGCAGCTCCACGCGGAAGCCGCCGCCACCGTGCACGGGCGCGAACGACGACACCAGCGTTCCGCGCAGCCCGTGCAGCAGGTGCTCGATCTCGCCCAGCAGCACGGGACGCATGCCCGCCGAGTGGATGCCCCGCCCCGTCACCACCACCGCCGTGCGCACGCCCTCCGCCTGCCGCGCCCGCAGCCACGCCTCGGCCTCGCGGCGCGCCGGCTCGGCCCGCAGGCCGTGCAGGTCCAGCTGCGGGTGCACCGCGCCCCACGCCTCGCGCGGGACGCCGGGGTGGCCGGGCCGCTTGCGCTTCGCCATGGCGGCGTCCCGGGTCCCCGCAAGCGCGAAGGGCCACGACGCCGTGTCGTGGCCCTTCGGCGGGAGCCTTCCCGGGGGAAGCCTCAGGCCTTCTTGCCGCCCTTGGCCGCGGCCGCCGCCTTGTCGCCCGGGTGCAGGGCGTCCTTGAGGCCCTTGCCCGCCTTGAAGCCCGCGCTGGTGGACGCGGCGATCTGGATCTCCGTGCCGGTGCGCGGGTTGCGGCCAGTGCGGGCCTCGCGGCTCTTGGTCTCGAAGCTGCCGAACCCGGTGATCGTCACCTTGTCGCCACCCTTGAGCGCGCTCGTGATGAGACCGTCCTCCACCGAGAACAGGGCATCCACCGCCCGCTGGGCCTCGGCGCGGCTGAGGTCGGCGCGGCTGGCCAACTGCTGGATCAGTTCAGACTTGTTCACCGCAGAGCTCCTGTAGAGGGGTGACGAAAACGCCCGAAAATCAAACGGCGGCGCCGTTCTGCCACGTACAGTAGGCCGCCGCTCCGGCTACGTCAAGAGAGAATCCCGTGCAAAGAACCGAGTTTCTTCCAGGGGTGGACGCGGGGGAGACCTCGCTGCGCGAGCTGCAGGCCGCGCGGGAGATCGCCCACGCCTTCCTCACCAGCCGCTCGCCGGCCGACGTCTACCGCCTTGCGCTGTCCCGTGTGGCCCCCCTGGTGGGCGCCACGCTGGGGTGCGTGTACCTGGCCGAGGACGGCGACACGCTGCGCCTGGTGGCCGCCTACAACTGGCCGGAAAGCTACGCGCCGTACCTGGGCGAGATGCGCGTGCGGGTGGGCATGGGCCCCACCGGCACCGCCGTCGCCGAGAACCGCGTGGTGGAGGTGTTCGACGTGTTCGCGGACGTGGGCCTGGCCGACTGGTGGGACGCCGCGCGCGAGCTGGAGTTCGCGTCCAGCATCTCGCTGCCCCTCGTCTCGGCCGGCGCGCCGCTGGGCGCAATCACCTTCTACTTCCGCGAGCCCGAGACGCTGGGCGAGGCCGACCGCAGCCTGCTGCGCCTGGTGGCCGACCAGCTTTCCGCCACCGCCGAGAAGGCGCACCTGATCGAGGACCTGCAGGCCGCCAACGCCCAGCTCCGCGAGCAGAACGTGGAGCTGGAGGCCCGCTTCCGCGAGGCCGAGGAGGCGCGCCGCCTGAAAGGCGAGTTCCTGGCCAACGTCTCGCACGAGCTGCGCACGCCCCTCACGGCCGTGCTCGGCTACGCGTACCTGCTGCGCGAGGGCCTATCCGGCGAGCTGCACGCCGAGCAGCTGCAGGCGGTGGACAAGATCGAGACCGCCGGCACGGAGCTGATGGCGCTCATCAACGACCTGCTGGACCTCACCAACATCAGGCTGGGCCGCACCACCTTCGAGCTGGAGGGGTGCGACGCGGTAGCCCTGTCCCGTGCCGCGCTGTCCTCCCTCACCGCCCCGCCCAACCTCACCGTGGTCGGCGACGCGCCCGAGGCGGCGGTGCCGGTGCACACCGATCCCAGCCAGGTGGTGCGCATCCTCCGCGGGCTGCTGTCCAACGCGTTCAAGTTCACCGCCGCCGGCACGGTCACGCTGCGGGTGCGCTCGCTTCCCCGCACGGAGGACGGCGCGTCCGGGCGCGTGGTGTGGGAGGTGACGGACACCGGCATCGGCATCCAGCCCGAGCACCTGGACGCCATCTTCGACGAGTTCCGCCAGGTGGACGGCTCCGTCACCCGGCGCTTCGGCGGCACGGGCATGGGCCTGGCCATCGCGCGGCAGCTCGCGCGGCGCCTGGGCGGCGACATCGCCGTGCGCTCCACGCCGGGCCTGGGCTCCAGCTTCATCCTAACCCTTCCCGCCGGACGGGTGGTCGCCTGAACGCGCAAACCCTGGCGGCCTCCGTGCGTCCGGCGACCGGGGTGCCTCCGCCGCGCGTGTCCCGAGCGGCATTCCCGAATCCATCCCCCGAACCGCGGCTCATCGGATCTGGGGAGGGGCTCCGTGCATCCCCGCACGCGCCGTCGCGTCCACCGTGCTCGTCCGTCGACGCCCCCGAATCCATCGTCGAAGCCTGCGTGGTCCATCGATCGAATCCAACGAGTCGGTTGATCGAATCGCCTTGTCTCGACCCTCCACTCCGATCAAAGGGTCCGGACGGGTCGGTCGATGCGAGACTTCGACGGTCCGCGGGCGACGGGGCGGCGGCGGTCGGTTCAGCGGAATCGCCGGACGTGCGCGTCGCGGAAGATGCGAGGACGACCGCCGCCGACGCATCCGATGACGCTGTGGAAGCCGATGGGTTCGCGAGCGTCGTCTTCGACTGCGACTCCACGCTTGCGGCGATCGAGGGGATCGACGAGCTGGCGGGCGGCCGCGCCGCGGAGGTCCGCGCGCTGACCGACGCTGCGATGGAGGGCGCGATCGCGCTGGAGGAGGTGTACGGCCGGCGGCTGGAGCTGATCCGCCCCACCCGCGCTGCGGTGGACGCGCTGGGCCGCGCCTACGTGGACGCGCTGGTGCCCGACGCGCGCGCGACGGTGGCGGCGCTGCGGTGGCTGGGCAAGGACGTGCGCATCGTCTCCGGCGGCCTGCGCCCGCCTGTGGAGGCAGTCGCGGCGGAGCTTGGCATTCGCGCGGACCGCGTCTACGCCGTGGGCGTGGATTTCGACGCGGACGGGGGATACGTGGGATTCGAGTCCTCGTCTCCCCTCGCGCGAAGCGGAGGCAAGGAGACCGTCGTCCGGTCGATGGACCTGCCCCGCCGCAGCCTGCTGGTGGGCGACGGCGCCACGGACCTGGAGGCGCGGCCGGCGGTGGATGCCTTCGCGGCGTACATGGGCGTCGCGTTCCGGCCGGCGGTGGCCGCGGGCGCGGACTTCGTGCTGCGCGGGGCCAGCCTGGCGCCCGTGCTGGCGCTGGCGGCGGGCGCGGAGGACCGGCGGCGGCTGGCGGGATCGCCGTGGGAGGAGCTGCTGGCGCGGGGAGATGCCGGGCGGGCGGGTGAGTGAGGTGGGCCCGAGGGAGATCGTGGATGGACGCGCGGCCGTGGGTTGACTGAGCGGGGATCAGCCGTATTCTCCCCCGGACGGCCCGGCGCGCGCTTCGCGGCCCAGCCCAGCCCACCTGGAGAGAGCGCGAGATGACGGAGTTCGGCCGTTTCTTCCTTCCCGGCCCCACCGAGGTTCGCCCCGAGGTGCTGGCCGCCATGACGCGCCCCATGATCGGGCACCGTGGCGCCGCGTTCACGCCCCTGCTGCGCGACCCGGACCCCGTGCTGCGCGCGCTGTTCGGCACCACGCGGCCCGTGTACGTAAGCTCGTCCAGCGCCACGGGAATGATGGAGGGCTCCGTGCGTAACGGCGTGCGGAGCCGCGCGCTGTGCCTGGTGAACGGCGCCTTCAGCGCCCGGTACCGCGACCTCGTGCTGGGCTGCGGGCGCCTGGCGGAGACGTACGAGGTGCCGATGGGCCGTGCGCACGAGCCCGCCGAGGTGGAGCGCCGCCTGCGCGCCGGGGGCTTCGACGCCGTCACCGTGGTGCACTCCGAGACGTCCACCGGCGTGCTGAACCCGCTGCCTGAGATCGCGGAAGCCGTGCGCGCGGCCGAGGCGGCCACCGGCGGCGAGATCCTGGTGCTGGCGGACGGCGTCACCAGCGTGGCGGGGATGGTGATCGAGGCCGAGGCGTGGGGCATCGACTTCTTCCTCACCGGCTCGCAGAAGGCGATGGCGCTGCCCCCGGGCCTGGCCTTCGGCACCGCCTCCGCGCGGATGATGGCGCGGGCCGTGGAGATGGAGGGACGCGGCCAGTACTTCGACCTGCCCGAGTTCGACCGCTACCACGCCCGATGGCAGACGCCCAACACGCCCGCGCTGTCGCTGCTGTACGCGCTGCACGAGCAGGCGCGGCGCATCGGCGAGGAGGGCGTGGAGGCGCGCGCGCACCGGCACGCGGCCATGACGGTCCGCACCCACGCCTGGGTGCTGGACGAGGGCCCGCGCCGGGGCCTCTCGCTGTTCGCGCCGGAGGGCCGCCGCTCGCCCACGGTGACGACCATCGCCGTGGCGGACGGCCGCGCGCCGGCGCTGGTGAAGGGCATGGAGGCGCGGGGCTGGACCATCGGCGGGGGATACGGCCCGCTGAAGGACGACACCATTCGCATCGGCCACATGGGGGAGCACACCGTGGAAGGACTGGACGCGCTGCTGGCGGACCTGCAGGAGGTGCTGGGATGAGCGAAGCCCGCTTCCGCGTGCTGGTGACGGACGAGGTGGACCCCGAGGGCACCGCCCTGCTGCGCGCGCACCCCGACATCGACGTGGACGAGGTGCCCACGCTGCCGCCGGCCGAGCTGCTGGAGCGCATCGGCCGGTACGACGCCTTCGTGGGGCGCAGCGCGTCGCGCGTGACGGCCGAGCTGCTCACCCGTGGCGAGCGCCTGAAGGTGATCGGCCGCGCCGGCGTGGGCGTGGACAACGTCGACATCCCGCGCGCCACCGAGCTGGGCATCGCGGTCATCAACGCCCCCGGCGGCAACACCGTGTCCGTGGCGGAGCTGACGATGGGCGTCCTCCTTTCCCTCGCCCGCCATGTCCACGTGGCGGCGCGCAGCATGGAGGAGGGGCGCTGGGACCGCGCGTCCCTGGGCGGCGACGAGATCCGGGGGCGAACGCTGCTGGTGGTGGGCCTGGGCCGCATCGGCGGCGAGCTGACGCGCCGGGCGCGCGCCTTCGGCATGCACGTGCTGGCGTACGACCCGTACGTGGGCGCCCCCCGGTTCGAGGAGCTGGGCGCCGAGCGCGCCGAGCGGCTGCCGGAAGCGCTGGAGCGCGCCGACGTGCTGTCCGTGCACACCCCGCTCACGCCCGAGACCAAGGGGCTGATCGGCGCCGCGGAGATCGCGCGGCTGCCGCGCGGGGCGTTCGTGCTGAACCTGGCCCGCGGCGGCATCGTGGACGAGGCGGCGCTGACGGATGCGCTCGCGGCCGGACGGGTGGGCGGCGCCGCGCTGGACGTGTTCGCCAAGGAGCCGCTGGCGGCGGACAGCCCGCTGCGCACGCTCCCCAACGTCCTGCTCACCCCGCACCTGGGCGCATCCACCACCGCCGCGCAGCGCAGCGTGGCCGTGGAGGCCTGCGCGGCCGTGCGGGACGCGCTGGTGACGGGCGACCTGAGCGGCGCGCTGAACGCCGCGGGCGTGGGCGGGGCGGGATGGGGCGAGCTGCGGCCGCTCGTCCTTCTCGCGGACCGCCTGGGACGCCTGGGGCGGGCGCTGGTGCCCGGCGGGCTGGGTGCACTGGAGCTTCGCTACGCGGGTCCCCGCGAGGAGGCGCCGCGCCTGCTGCTGCTCGCCGCGCTGCAGGGCGTGCTGCGCGACGTGGTGGACCGCCGCGCCATCAACCTGGTGAACGCGCAGCACGTGGCCGAGGAGCGCGGCATCGAGACGGCCTGGACGCACGTGGGCAAGCGCGGCGAGCTGGGCGAGGAGATCGAGCTGCGGCTGGAGGGCGGCGACCGCTCCATCCGGGTGGGCGGCGCGCTACTGGGCGAGACGCACGGCCGCATCGTGCGCATCGGCGCCTTTCGCGTGGACGTGGCGCCGCGCGGGATGCTCGTCGTCCTCCGCAACCGAGACGTCCCGGGCGTCATCGGCCGCGTGGGCACGCTGCTGGGCGCGGCGGGCGTCAACATCGCCGAGTACCACCAGGCCCGCCTGCAGCTCGGCGGCGAGGCCCTGGCCGCCATCTCCGTCGACGGCCGCATCCCCGCCGACGTCATCGACCACCTCTGCGAGCTGCCCGAGATCGTGGAGGTGCGGCAGGTGGAGATGGAGTAGGCCGCGGGATCGGCGTCCACCGGCCCTCGCTCGTCGATCGTTCGAAGCCGGTCCTCTCCGCGACGAGCATGGAAGATCGGATCGATCGTGCGGAAGGTCGGCCGATGCGGCTGGATGGACGCCGGGCGCGCTCCTTGCGAGCGCGTGCGGGGGCCGCCGGACAGGACGCTGGCGGCCCCCGCCGCATCTCCCCGCGGCGCCTGCTTCCGAATGACCACCCACAACCGAGCGAGCGATGGGAATCCGCCAGTGGATCCGCAAGCGTATGGCGGAAGACGCCCAGGGTGAAGACCTGCCGCCCAACGCGTCCATCATGGACGCCATCTTCGGGCGCGAGACGGCAACGCAGCGCGCGATGGGCGAGTACGACGCGGCGAGCTATCCCGGCGAGCTGGCCGACCTCCTGCGCCGGCGCGAGCAGGTGTCCGACGCGCTGATGGAGATGGACGTCACCAACAAGGCCGCCCGCCGCGACTCCATCCCGCGGCTTCAGGGATTGCTGCGCGTGTACCCGCACCCGCTGGTCTACGAGACGCTGATCCACGCATACATGGACAACGGGCGCTACGAGGAGGCGCGCGGCGTGGCCTTCGCTGCCAAGGAGCGCCGCTGGGAGTGCACGCACTCGCCCTACCCCGAGATCCGCGCCGAGACCGACCGCCTGAACGAGTGGTCGCCCGACGAGATCGACGCCCTGCGCGAGGAGCGCGAGGGCCGCGCTGCGGCTGCGACGGCTCCGGCCGCGCCCACGACTCCGTAGCCGCGGGTCTTCCGAGCACCGCCGTCGGTAGACAAACGGAAGAAGCCCTCCACGATGCGCGTCGCGGGGGGCTCTTCTGCTTCGCGCGGATCGTCAGGCGGACGGGCTACAGCCCTCGAAGACGCACGCCGACCCATGGAGCGGCGCGACTCACCCCGGGACGGGCTCCCCGTACCGTTCCGGCGCGTACCGCGAGGCGAGCAGGCCGGTCGCCGCATCGAGGTCGATGTCGTGGACCAGCACGCCTTCCTGCCCGTAGGGAAGGTGCGCCAGGCACGCACCCGACGGCCCGATCACGCTGGTCGCCGACTCCTGATGGCGGAACGCGTAGTTGACGCTGGCGAAGTAGATCGTGTTCTCCAGCCCGCGACACATCATCGCCTTCTCGTAGTAGGCCCCGTCCGGCGCTCCCCACTGCGTCGGACTGGCGCCCGCCCGGTCGCTCCCGGTGCAGTGCGGGTGAAAGACGAGCTTGGCGCCCCGCGCCGCCGCCCACCGCACCGTCTCGGGATAGCGGAACCCCTCGTGGCAGATGGCGACGCCGAAGGTCAGGCCGTTCACCTCGAAGAGCCGCCTCGTCTCGCCGGGCACGTACAACGGCTCCTCCGTGGGGTCGAGCTGGTTCTTGGTCTGGGCTCCCTGGATCTCGCCGCTCGCGTCCACGACGACCGCGGCGATCTGGCGGCCCGCGTCCGTGATCCACTCCGTCCCGAGCACGACGGCCACTCCGTGCATCCGCGCCCAGCGTGAGACGGCATCGAGCGCCCGCGCCTGCTGCTCGCGATCGAAGGCCGGCACCTCGAAGTCCAGCCCGCGCAGGCCCGGGAGGTACGCTTCCGGAAAGCACACGATCTCCGCGCCCCGTGCGGCGGCTTCGGAGATCGAGCGCTCGATGTTCTGCAGCCCGTCGTCGACCGACGTGGCGACGCGGGGGGACGCGAGGGCGATCTTCATGGATCAGCGTGGATGGAAGGCGGCGAGGCGTTGGGTGTGGATGACGGGCGTGCGGAGCCTGCCGAGCCTGCCGTCCGCGTCCGCGTCCGCGTGGGTAGAGTACGCGCTGCCCGAGCGGACGGCCAGTGCCCCTGGCGAGTCTCCGCACCTGGCCCGATCCGGGTGGCTGCCGGGCGAAGGCGGACAGCCTTCCGTTACAAGACGCTTGATGGATGGGGCCGTGTGACCTATCCTGTGTGTCATCCTCGGCCCACGCTCTCCACATCCCCCGCACCACGCGCCGCGGCGCCCGCCGCACCCGCGCCCGCAGCACCCCCGGCCGGGGTCGACCGTCCCCCATCGCGGCACCACCGTCCCCCATCTCACACCCCCGAGGCAGATCTGATGCGTTCACACCCGTGGAAGGGCAGGTTCGCCGCCGTGCTCCTCGCGCTGCTGGCGGCCCTGCCCGCGGCCGCGCAGGGCGGCGGCATCTCCGGCAGGGTCCTCGACGCGGGAACGGGCGCCCCCGTCGCCGGCGCGCACGTGCAGGCGCTGGACGGCGCGGGCCTGGTGCGCGCCGGCGCCACCACCGACGCGGCGGGCACCTTCTCGCTGGCGGTGGGCGCGGGGAGCTACACCGTGGCCGTCTCGGGCGCCGGCTTCGAAACCCGGCGCTTTCCGGCGGCGGTGGGCGCGGGGCGGGGAGCGGTCGTCACGGCGCGCATCCACACGGGCACGGTGCGGCTGGACCCCATGGTGGTGACCGCCAGCAAGCGCCCGGAGAAGGCGCTGAACGCCCCGGCCGCGGTGGAGGTGGTGTCCGAGCGCGACGTGGCCGACCGGCCCGCCGTCTCGGCGGTGGAGCACCTGCGCTCCATGCCGGGGGTGGACATCGCCACCACGGGCCTGCAGTCCAGCAACGTGGTGGCGCGCGGCTTCAACAACATCTTCTCGGGCTCGCTGCACATGCTCACGGACAACCGCATCGCGGGCGTGCCCTCGCTGCGGGTGAACCTGGTGCACTTCATCCCCACCACCGACGCGGACATCTCGCGCATGGAGGTGGTGCTGGGCCCGGGCGCGGCGCTGTACGGCCCCAACACGGCCGACGGCATCCTGCACATCATCACCAAGTCGCCCCTGGAGGGCACCGAGCGCACCTTCAGCGTGGCGGGCGGCGAGCGCAGCCTGCTGCACGCCACGGGGCGCGTGTCGCAGCTCTTCTCACCGGGCTTCGGGGTGAAGGTGTCGGGCCAGTACCTGCGCGGCGACGAGTGGCGCTACACCGATCCCGGCGAGGAGAACGAGCGCGTCAAGTTCGCGGGCGACGCCACGGGCTTCTTCCGGCGCGACCTGATGCGCGCGGTGGGCGTGGACTCGGCCCAGGCGGCGCTGCGCATCTCGCGCATCGGCCACCGCGACTTCAACGTCGAGCGCTGGTCGGGCGAGGCGCGGGCCGACTGGCGGGTGGAGAACGGGCCCACCACCGTGCTGGCCGTGGGCTCCTCCACCGAGATGAGCGGCGTGGAGCTCACCGGCCTGGGCGCCTCGCAGGTGAAGGACTGGACGAGCCGCTACTTCCAGGTGCGCAGCTCGTGGGGGCGCGGCTTCGCGCAGGCGTACGTCAACACCAGCAACTCGGGCGACACCTACCTGCTGCGCAACGGAGCGCCCATCATCGACCTGTCCCGCATGGCGGTGGGGCAGCTCCAGCACGGCTTCGCGCTGGCGCAGGGACGCCAAAACTTCACCTACGGCGCGGACTACGTCTACACCCTGCCGCGCACCTCGGGCACGATCAACGGCATCTACGAGGACCACGACCAGACGCGCGAGTTCGGCGCCTACCTGCAGTCCGAGACGGCGCTCTCGCCCAAGCTGGACCTGGTGCTGGCCGGACGCGTGGACACGCACTCGGCGCTGCCCAACCCCATCTTCTCGCCCCGCGCGGCGCTGGTGTTCAAGCCCACGCCCAACCACTCGTTCCGGGCGACCTTCAACCGCGCCTTCTCGACCCCCAGCTCGCTGAACCAGTTCCTGGACCTGGGCACCAGCATCCCCAACCTGGGGCTGGCGCAGCTCGGCTACTCGCTGCGGGTGCAGGGCACGGGCGAGGACGGCTTCTTCTTCCGCCAGGCCGACGGCAGCTACCTGATGCGCTCGCCCTTCACCCCGGCCGCCGCCGGCGGGCCCGGCACGCTGCTGCCGGCCGACGCCGCAAGCTTCTGGGGCGCGGCGGTGGCCGTCGTGGCCCAGCAGGCGGCCGCCAAGGGCACCCCGCTGCCGGCGTCGCTGGTGGGCTACCTGAGCGGGCTGCACCCCGGCGCGGGCCAGATCGGCAGCATGTTCCTGGACATCACCGCCGCCACGCCCACGCCGCGCCCCTTCTCGGAGCTGGCGCTGGACCACGTGAAGCCCATCCGCGAGTCCACCTCCAACACCCTGGAGGGGGGATACAAGGGCCTCTTCGGCAGCCACCTGCTGCTGGCCGCCGACGGGTGGTGGACGCGCCGCCAGAAGTTCGTCACCCCGCTCCTGATCGAGACGCCGCTGGTGACGCTGAACGGTGCCCAGATCGGGGCCTACCTGGTGCCCCGCTTCATGGCCGACCTGGGGATGTCGCAGGCGCAGGCCCAGGCGCTGGCGGCGCAGCTCGCGCCGGGGCTGGCCTCCGTGCCGGTGGGCGCCATCTCGGCGCCGGGCGTGGACGCCAACGGGGCGCAGCTCCTGGTCACCTACCAGAACGTGGACGAGTCGCTGGACTTCTGGGGCAGCGACCTTTCCGCCACGGCGCTGGTGGGCCGCTTCTCGCTGGGGGTCGCCGGCTCGTTCGTCAACAAGGACCGCTTCCAGACCCAGAGCGTGGGCCTGGTAACGCTCAACGCGCCGAAGTGGAAGGGCAGCCTCACCGCCGGCTTCCGTGACGAGACCCAGGGCGTGAACGCCGAGGCCCGCCTGCGCTACACGGCCGGCTTCCCCGTGTCGTCCGGCGTGTACGTGGGAACGCGCTGCCTCGATCCCTCCAGCACCAACCCGCTCATCGAGGACTGCGTGAAGGCTTACTCGCTGGTGGACCTGGGCCTGGGCTACCGCATCCCCCGCTCGCGCGGACTGTCGCTGCAGATGAACGTGCAGAACGCGCTCAACGAGAAGTACCGCTCCTTCCCCGGCGCCCCCAACATCGGCCGCATGGCCATCCTGCGTCTCAAGTGGGAGATGTAGGGTCCGCCGTCGAGAGGTCGGGAGACACGAAGGGGGGAGCGGGCTTGGTGGCCGGCTCCCCCCCTTCGTATTCGTCATCCGCAGTCGGCGTCCGATGAGAGCGAACGTTGATCAAGGCTGGATAGACCGAGAAAATCGCCCTAGCGCCCCACCCGCGATGATCCTCTGACCTCACCTGATGGCCTCACTGCGGATACCTGGATAGGCGTCGATGATCAATCGTCGGACACGTTGGAGGTGCGACGGTCCGGGAAGGCCCTCGACCGCCGCGTTCTGGACAGGAGCGCCGAACGAGGATGCGCCCAACGCGAAAATCCCCCGGCATCCGTGGACGCCGGGGGATTTCGATGCTGCGATCCATCGCAAACGGAGGCGGAGGGACTCGAACCCCCAAAGGCTTGCGCCCGCCGCATTTCGAGTGCGGTGCCTTACCAGTTAGACTACGCCTCCAACCTACTGCGTCACAGTCGGGACGGCCGGATTTGAACCGGCGACCCCTCGCTCCCGAAGCGAGTGCTCTACCGGGCTGAGCCACGTCCCGAGAATCCCGGACCTCCACCTCTTCCTTCCCACCGTGCTTCCGGACCCGCCTGCCAAACCTGAGCGGACCGGGTGGGATTCGAACCCACGAGGGCTGTTACACCCCACACGATTTCCAATCGTGCTCCTTAAGCCACTCGGACACCGGTCCTCGGTGGAGCGGAGAGGGCGGGATTCGAACCCGCGTCTGCCTTTTGGGCAGGACGGTTTAGCAAACCGTTGGTTTTAGCCACTCACCCACCTCTCCAGCAGTTGCCCCTCCAGGGCTCGAACCTGGACTCTCCTGATCCAGAGTCAGGCGTGTTGCCAGTTACACCAAGGGGCAGCATTCGGCCGTCGCCGGCCTACCCGTTCCCTCTGCAGGGTTCGTTCCTCCACGGGCGGGAGTCCTACTTTTTCAAACAAGCGGGAGACGGGGCTCGAACCCGCGACCCTCAGCTTGGGAAGCTGATGCTCTACCAACTGAGCTACTCCCGCGGCAGCCCCAAGCTAGCCGGAGCTACGCTGTTTGGCCAGAGCCACTGGTCGGATTTGAACCGACGACCGCTCGATTACGAATCGAGTGCTCTACCCCTGAGCTACAGTGGCATACCTTCTCGACCAGTGGAGCCGAGGGGAATCGAACCCCTGACCTCTGCAGTGCGATTGCAGCGCTCTCCCAACTGAGCTACGGCCCCAGGATCCCAACGCATGGGCGGTACAAGACTCGAACTTGTGACCTCCACGATGTCAACGTGGCGCTCTAACCAACTGAGCTAACCGCCCAGGATGCAACGACCGAAGTGGTGGGGGAAGGATTCGAACCTTCGTAGGCATAAGCCGGCAGATTTACAGTCTGCTCCATTTGACCGCTCTGGTACCCCACCCTGACGATCTACCGGAATGGAGCCGAGGGGAATCGAACCCCTGACCTCTTGAATGCCATTCAAGCGCTCTCCCAACTGAGCTACGGCCCCGGTTTCGTGCGGACACGAAAGGTAATGCAAACCCGCGTTTTCAAAAAGGGGTCCCGGAGGGACCAGCGGGGCCGACGGGACTCGAACCCGCGACCTCCGGAGTGACAGTCCGGCACTCTAACCGACTGAGCTACGGCCCCGTACTTCAGTGCCCGGACACGCCACCGTCCGGACGTTCAGAGCGGGCAACCGGACTCGAACCGGCGACCTCAACCTTGGCAAGGTTGCGCTCTACCAACTGAGCTATGCCCGCGTCTTGCACCCACGCCGACCGATGGCGCTCCCACGGGGAATCGAACCCCGCTCTCCACCTTGAAAGGGTAGCGTCCTAACCGATAGACGATGGGAGCCAGTACCCTTTACAAGCTCGCGATGGGACTCGAACCCATGACCTCTTCCTTACCAAGGAAGTGCTCTGCCGGCTGAGCTACGCGAGCGTCCCGTCGCTGCCTGTTCCTTCCCAGTACCGCCACGGGGATTCGAACCCCGGTTACCGCCGTGAGAGGGCGGCGTCCTAGACCCCTAGACGATGGCGGCGTGCGACCTTCGGTGTTCAGCAGGGCAGGAGGGAATCGAACCCCCAACCGCCGGTTTTGGAGACCGGTGCTCTACCAATTGAGCTACTGCCCTACGCTGCTGCGCTCCCATGGCCAGGGAGGGAGTCGAACCCCCGACACCACGATTTTCAGTCGTGTGCTCTACCAGCTGAGCTACCTGGCCGACCGAGCGCCCGGAATAAAAAACCGCCCGACATCGGCGGCAGGTCCGGGCAATAGCGGGGGCGGGATTCGAACCCGCGACCTTCGGGTTATGAGCCCGACGAGCTACCAGGCTGCTCCACCCCGCGACAAGGCCAATATGATACACACCGAAGCCCCCGCGGTCAACCCCCCAGGCCCCTCGAATTCCACCGGGCCTCCGCCGGCCCATGCCGCCCCCGAGGGAAGCGCATGCGTCGCGCCCGAACCCATGCTTCCAACTCTTCTCGTGCCTCGCAACGTCCATCCGCCACGTCCGTCGACGCCCCCGCAAGCCCATGCAGCGCGGCCGGTTCGCCAGATGGGGCAGGCGCGCGTCCACGGCTCCCGCCACCCGGAAGCGTCAACGGAGCTCCCCCGCGCCCTCGAGCGTCTCGCGCGCCGCAGCTCCGGAACTGCGATCGGCAGATGTTTTCCGCGACCGATCCACCGATCCACCGATCCACCGATCCACCGATCCACCGATCCACCGATCCACCGATCCACCGATCCACCGATCCACCGATCCACCGATCCACCGATCCACCGATCCACCGATCCAAGATCGGA
>JAQBQD010000117.1 GCA_028287185.1 Gemmatimonadota bacterium
GCACGGCCAGGCGGCCGCCGCCGGGCGTCGCGAACAGGCCCGCGGGGACGGGGCCGTCCTGCGCGTGCAGCGCGGGCGCGGCGGCGGCCAGCAGCAGCCAGGACGCGAGCGTGTAGAGAAGGCGCACGGAGGGGAGGGTCCGGGGTGGCTAACCGACCGGGGGCGACGTAGATTCGGGCGCGCGGCGGGAGTGGAAGAAGATACGCCGCTGAATCTTAGGTGTCAATCAAACCGCGTCCCCCGCAACTGCTGCACGGTGAACGCCGAATGAGCGAATCCGCCGCACCCAGCCCGCGCGTCTGCCTGGTCATCCTGGACGGGTGGGGCCTGCGCGAGGACATGCCCGACAACGCGGTGACCCGCGCCGACGCCCCCACCTGGCGCCACCTGTGGTCCGAAGGCGAGTACCCGCGTGGCCTGCTGACCACGCACGGGCCCGCCGTCGGCCTGCCCGAGGGGCAGATGGGCAACTCCGAGGTGGGCCACCTGAACCTAGGCGCGGGGCGCGTGGTGATGCAGTCCATCCAGCGGATCACCCACGCCATCGCCACGGGCGAGCTGGCCGGGAACCCCGTCCTGATCGACCTCATCCGCAAGGTCCGCGAGCGGGACGGCGCGCTGCACCTCCTCGGCCTGGTCGGCAGCGGCGGCGTGCACGCCATCGACGAGCACATGGTGGCGCTCACCGAGATCGCGGCGAAGCAGGAGGTGCCGCGCGTGTTCCTGCACGTGTTCCTGGACGGCCGCGACACGCCACCGCAGTCGGGCCGCGACTTCGTGGCCGGCCTGCTGGCCCGCGGGGGCGGGCTGCACGGGGCCCGCATCGCCACGCTGCAGGGACGCTACTGGGCGATGGACCGCGACCGGCGGTGGGACCGCACGGCCAAGGCGTACCGGGCGATCGTCGCCGGCGAGGGCATCCACGTGACGGAGCCCGTGCAGGCCATCGCCGACGCGTACGCCGCCGGCGAGCGCGACGAGTTCGTGGAGCCGCGCGTGGTGGTCGATGCCGGGGACCGGCCCATCGGCCCGGTGAGGGATGGCGACGGGGTGCTGTTCTTCAACTTCCGCGCGGACCGCGTGCGCCAGCTTTCCCGCGCGCTGGCGTCGCCGGACTTCGCCGAGTTCGAGCGCGGGCCCGCGCCTCCGAAGGTGGACGTGGCGACGATGACGCAGTACGACGAGGACTTCCCCCTCCCCGTGCTGTTCCCGCCTCAGCCCATGACGAACATCCTGTCACGGGTGCTGGAGGCGCACGGCCTGCGGGGCTTCCGGACGGCCGAGACGGAGAAGTATCCGCACGTCACCTACTTCTTCAACGGGGGGCTGGAGGAGGCGCCGAAGGGCGAGGACCGGCGCATGGTGCCGTCGCCCAAGGTGGCCACCTACGACCTGCAGCCCGAGATGAGCGCCGACGACGTGGCCGACGGCCTGGTGAAGGCGATCGAATCGAAGACGTACGACGTGCTGGTGTGCAACTTCGCCAACCCCGACATGGTGGGCCACACGGGGGTCTTCGAGGCCGCCGTGCGCGCGGTGGAGACGGTGGACCGCGACCTGGCGCGCGTGGTGAAGGCCTGCGCGGAGACGGAGACCACGCTGCTGGTGACGGCCGACCACGGCAACTGCGAGCAGATGTGGGACCCCGTCACGAACGGCCCGCACACGGCGCACACCACCAATCCCGTGGGGATCGTGCTGGTGGAGCCGGAGGCGCGCCGGTCGGCGGCGGCCCTGCGCGACGGGGCGCTGTGCGATGTGTCGCCCACGATCCTGGGCCTGCTGGGCGTGCCGCAGCCCCGGGAGATGACGGGCCGCGACCTGCGCGTGCACGTCCACGCGGCGGAGTAGCACGCGGTCCGCTTCCGCCCGCCTTGCGGGCGCGGGGGAACAAACCCTAGCTTCGGGCCGCTATAACACGCATCGGTCCCGGACGGAGCCACGTCCGGGACTGTTCGCTTGCGGCACCCGCGGGACCGGCGTCCCGCACCACCCGACACCGACACCTGACACGATGAAGCGAGCCACGCGGATCGCCGCGCTGATCCTTCCCGCCCTGCTGCTGGCCGCGGGCGCGCTCCGGGCGCAGCACATCCCCTCGCCGTACACCTTCCTGCCGCAGAAGCAGGGCCTGGGATTGTACGCGGGCTACCTGCTCACGGACCCCACGGTGTCGGTGGACTCGGTGCAGACGGCCGACTTCGGGCCCCAGTCGGCGCCGCTGATCGGGCTGGACTACAACCTGCGCGTGTCCAGCGCGCTGGTGCTGCGGGCGGGCGTCGCCGTGAGCCCCAGCGAGCGCAAGGTGTACCGCGCCGGCGTGACCTCCGACAGCAACACCGTGTCCCCCGTGTACTCGGGCAGCAAGGCCAGCATGCCGCTGGCGATCGTGGACGTGGGCATGCGCCTGAACCTGACCGGCTCGCGCACCTACCGCGGCCTGGCGCCCTGGGTGGCCGCGGGCGGCGGCGTGGTGTCGTGGCTCAAGAAGACGAGCCCGCTTGAGGCCGACGTGCCGGCCGCGGAGCGCTTCACCTTCGGCCCCGCCTTTGCATTGTCGCTGCAGGCGGGGACCGACTGGTATCCCACCCCGCGGCTGTCCCTGGGCGTGCACGCGGCGGACTACCTGTGGAAGCTGAAGGTACCGCGCGGGTTCGTCGGGGGCGTGACCAAGTCGTCCGAGTGGACGAACAACCTGGGCGTGACCGCGGGAGCCGCGATCCACTTCTGAGCGCGAAAACGGGGAGGGTGTGATGGCTCGCGACCTTGGCCGGGAGTTCGGCGGCGGCTTCGACTTCGCCACCATGAGCGACGACGAGATCTACGACGTGGTGATGGAGCAGCTTCGCGAGCAGACCAACGTGGACGTCGGCTGGCTGGAGGTGTCGGTGCGCGAAGGCCGCGTGACCCTGGCGGGAAGCGTGGGCAGCGACGGCGACGCGCAGGTGGCCGAGCAGCTCCTGACCGACTCGCTGGGGCTGGAGGTGGTGAACGAGCTGGTGGTGGACGAGCTGCACCGCCAGACGCTTCCCGAGGCCGTGGACGATTCGCTGGCCGCCGAGGACGAGATCGACGACGAGATGGGCCAGGTGAACGACAGCCAGTCCGACACCGCCGAGCACCTCGTCGCCGACCTGGAGTCGGAGACCTACGGCACCCACGACGTGGGCACCGCCATCGAGGAGGGCACCTCGTACATGCCCCCGGACGGCCCCATCGCGGAAGGCTACGAGTCGCGCGAGGACCACTGACGGGCCTCGGACCTCGGCTTCCGACGACGTGCAGACCGGGCCCCGGAGATTCGCTCTCCGGGGCCCGGTTCCTTCTGGATCGCGCGACGTTGCGGCGCGGGCGTCGGTCCAGTGAACGCCGTCGACCAGCTGTCGCCTCCCTCCCCTCGAATGCCGTCGCCGCGGACCCACCGACGTCGGCCGTGCAGGGGGATGTCCGCCGCGACGAGGAGCGAGCCCACGCAGGTGGGCGGATATGCCGTCGCAGGCCCGGGCTTCAACCCGCGGCGGGCGCCCCGCGGCACCGTCAGACGTCTACCCTTCGCCCATCTCGCCATCCTGCGTCATGGGGTCGCCGTGGGTCGACGGTTCGAGGCGCACGGTGAGGTTGTTGATGACGCCGCGCACGCCGTCCGTCTCCCACGCGTCGTCCCAGGCGTAGCGTGCTTCCATGAAGTCGGCCACTTCGCCGGTGAGCGTGACGACGCCGTCATGCACCTCCACGTTCAGCCCATCCGGCTCCAGCCACGAGTCGCGATACAGCCGGTCGCGGACGGCGCGGGCCACGGCTTCGTCCGATCCGCGGCCGTAGTATTCGTAGGCGCGATCATCCCACGGCTCGTCCTCGTGCCCGCCGCGTTCCAGCTCCGGGTGCCGGCCGTACGCCTCGGCGGGCAGGAACGGGCCCGCCGCGCGCCCGCCGGCTTCCCGATCGTATCCGCGCTCCGTGGAGGGACGGCCCGGTCCGCCGCGGAATCCGAAGCCGCGGGCGCCCGGCGCGTCGCCCCCGCCGGTGAAGTACGGGCCGGCGTAGTCGCGGCCGTAGACCGCGCGGTTCCAGCGCGTGCGGCCCCCGTCGCGATCGCCGCGCGGCGGCCCCTCCCATCGCGTGCCCCACGGCCGGTACGTTCCCACGCCGCCGCCCCACATCCCCGCCGCACCGACCCGGCGCGACCACTCGAAGCTGCGGTCGTATGCGGACCGCGGCGCATACTCGCGCCCGTACCCGCCGCTGCCGCTCACGCCCAGCGACCGGCGTGCGTATCCGCGATCGTATCCACCGTCGTAGCGTGCCATCGCCCCTCCTCCTGCATCGTGGAGACGTCCCCGTTCCTCGGGCGTACCGTCCACCGCCCGTCCAGCGCCCGACCCCCGCCCGGCGGGCAAGTCCCATTCCCTGGCGCGGGGCTCGAAGCGCTTGTCGGCGCCCGGTGCCCGGGATAGGTTCCGCGAGGACGCCGCCCCGCCACGACCCTTCGCGAATCGCCCTCGATGCAAGCCGCCGGCTCGACCGAACCGAACGAATCCAGCGATCTGCCCGGCGGGTTCCGACGCCCTCCGTTCGGGGCGATCCTGGCGGGCGGGGCGAGCATCCGCTTCGGCAGCCCGAAGGCGCTGGCGCGGATCGGGGGCCTGGCGATCGTGGAGCGGGTGGAGCGCGCGCTGCGGGAGGCGGTCGACGAGGTGGTGCTGATCGCGAACGAGCCGACCCTGTTCGTGGACCGCGGCCTCCGCTGCCGCGCGGACATCGTGCCCGGCCGCGGGGCGCTGTCCGGCATCCACGCCGCGCTCGCGTGGGCGCGCGAGGAAGGCCGCCCCGGCGCGTTGTGCATCGCCTGCGACATGCCGTTCATCCGCCCCGCGCTGCTCCGCGCGATGCTGACGCAGTCGGGCGATCCGGACCTTGACGCCGTGGTGCCGGAGAGCGCGGGAAAGCTCGGATTCGAGCCGCTGTGCGCGTACTACTCCGTGTCCGCCATCGACGCCCTGAGCCGCATGCTGCTGTCCGCCGAAAGCCGCGTCTCCGCGCTGCCGTCGCACCTGCGCACCGCGAGGATCTCGATCGACCGGGTGCGTGGGATCGGCGATCCGGAGGTCATCTTCCTGAACGTGAACACGCCGGATGACTACGAGCAGGCCGTGAAGCTGGCCGCGGAGAACGGGCAGTGAGCGCGGCGCCGGAGGTTCCACCCGCCGTCGCCATCGTGGGGCGAAAGAACAGCGGCAAGACGACGCTGGTGGTGGCGCTCGCGGCCGAGCTGCGGCGGCGCGGATACCGCATCGCATCGCTCAAGCACGGGCACCACGACTTCGAGGTGGACGAGCCCGGGCGCGACACCTGGCGCCACTTCCACGAAGGCGGCGTGGAGGCGGTGGTGATGGCGTCCGTGAGCAAGGTGGCGCTGGTGATGCGCTTGGACGATGGCGAGCCCGACCCGCGCGACCTCATCCGCCGCTTCTACGCCGGCCGCGGATACGACGTCGTGCTCGTCGAGGGGTACAAGCGCGGCCCCTTCCCCCGCATCGAAGTCTTCCGTCGCGGCGTCCACGACCATCCGCTGTACGATCCCGCAGCCTCCTCCCGTCGTTCGATGTCTGCCGATGCGGATCTTCCGCGCACGGATGGGGCAGACTCAGATTCCGCGGGTGGATGCATCGCGACGGTGACGGACGGGGCAGGCTTCCACGCTCCGTGGCCGGTGTTCGCCCTCGATGCGGACGATCCCCTGGCGGGCGCGCATGTTGGGGAGGTAGCGGACCTGATCGAACGGCGGTTCCTGGGAGGTCGCGATGGCGGGTGAGCGAGCGGCGGACTGGATCTCGGCGGCGGAGGCGCGGGACGCCATCCTGGCCGGCGTCGCCAGGCTGGACGCCGAGCGCCGGCCGCTGCTGGACGCGCTGGGCTACGTGCTGGCGGAGGAGGTCGTGTCGACCGTGGACCTGCCGCCGTGGGACAACAGCGGGATGGACGGGTTCGCCGTACGCGCGGAGGACGTGCGCGGCGCCACGCCCGAGGCGCCGCGGGTGCTGCGCGTGGTGGACGACGTTCCGGCGGGCCACTTCCCTTCCCGCGCCGTCGCCCGCGGCGAGGCCATCCGCGTGATGACCGGCGCACCGGTGCCGGACGGCGTCGACGGCGTGATCCGCGTGGAGCACACGGACGGCGGTACCGACATCGGCACCGCGGACGCACGCGTCGCCATTCGCCGCGACGAGGACGCGGGCCGCAACGTGCGCCCGCGCGGCGAGGACGTGCGCCGCGGCCAGTCGGTGCTCGCGCCCGGCACGGTGATCCGCGCCGGGAGCGTGGCCGTCGCCTCGTCCGTCGGCCGCTCGGCGCTCTCCGTGATCCGCCGCCCGCGGGTGGCCGTGCTCACCTCCGGGGACGAGCTGGTGCTGCTGGACGGCTTCGCGGAGGTGGAGGCTGGCCGGCGCATCGTGTCGTCCAACACCTACGCGCTGGCGGCGCAGCTCGCGGAGGCGGAGATGGAGCCGCGGGTGCTGGGAATCGCCCGCGACACGCCCGCCAGCCTGCGCGAGCACGTGGAGCGCGCGCGGGGCTGCGACGCCCTCATCACGTCCGCCGGCATCAGCGTGGGCGAGCACGACCACGTGCTGCGTGTGATGCGCGAGATGGAGACGGAGATCGCGTTCTGGCGCGTGCGCATCCGCCCCGGATCGGCGATGGCGTTCGGGCACGTGGGCGGGCTGGGCGGCATCCCCTGGTTCGGCCTGCCGGGGAACCCCGTGTCCACGCTCGTCTGCTTCGAGCTGTTCGTCCGCCCCGCGCTGCTGCGCATGGCCGGCCACACGCGCGTGTTCCCGCCGGCCGCGCGGGTCGTCGTGCGCGACGAGCACCGCGGCAAGCCGGGCCTCGCGCAGTTCCCCCGCGTCCTCCTCCACCGCCTGCAGGACGGCACGCTCGCCGCGCGGCTGACGGGGTCGCAGAGCAGCGGCGTCGCCTCGTCGATGGCCGCCGCGGACGCGCTGCTCGTGGTTCCGGGGGACCGCGGGAGCATCGCCGCCGGTGAGGTTGCGACGGCCGTCGTGATCGGCGGCGCGCCGCTGGAGGCGGAGCCGGGGTGGTGAGCCGACGGGGCGGAAACCGCGGTGACGCCGTCGGATGAAAATCGGGGCGGAGGAACCAGGATTGCCGTGGCGGGCTCCTCGGCTCGGCAGGCGGCGCCGCGGAGTGCTGCGGGTTCTCGACGCGAGGAAGACCGGCCCTGCATCGCATGGATGCGGGGCCGGTCCTCGTTCGTGTCGAGCCGTGCGGAAACGTGTCGTCGGATCAGGACTCGTCGAGCCGGAACCAGAGCTTGACCGTCGCCTGGAACTCGCGGACCTCGCCGTCGCGGATGTAGCCGCGCTGCTGCACCACCTCCAGCCACTCCAGGTTCCGCACCGTCTGGCCGGCGCGCTTCACGGCCACGCGCACCGCGTCGTCGAAGCTGCTCTCCGACGTGCCCACCACCTCCAGCGACTTGTGGACGTTGCCCATCGCCCCCTCCCGGGTTGGTGCCGTGCGCCGGCCCGGAAGGGGCCGGCGGCCGGCGCCTACGCCAGCAGGACCCGCGCCGCCGCGTCGTGCAGCCGGCCGTTCGTGGCCAGCGCCTGCGTCCATGCGCCCACGGGCGAGCCGTCGAACTGCGTGAACCGGCCGC
Source organism: Gemmatimonadota bacterium (assembly GCA_028287185.1). Taxonomy (GTDB): domain Bacteria; phylum Gemmatimonadota; class Gemmatimonadetes; order Longimicrobiales; family Longimicrobiaceae; genus JAQBQD01. The sequence continues at coordinate 7,676 of JAQBQD010000117.1, forward strand.
CCGACTCGCGCAGGATGACGTCCATGGGCGCCCAGTCCCAGTACGAGCCCGCGATGGGGTCCGCGAGCAGGTCCATCCGCCCGGTGGCGACCAGGAAGTAGCCGTACCCGTCGCCCCAGGTGCGCGCGAACCGGGTCGCCTTCACCAGGCGCTCGAAGCCCGCGCGGTCCGCATCGTTGCTGCGGTCGCGCCAGTACTCGAAGCCCGAGGTGACGAGCCGCGCCGAGGCCAGGTCGTCGCACTCGGACACCCGCGCCGCTACGCCGTTCACCCAGGCGCCTGCGCCGTCCGCGGCCACCAGCGTCTCGGCCAGCACGGGAAAGTGGGCGCATCCCAGCACGGGCGTGCCCTGCTCCTCCAGCGCAATCAGCACGCAGTACAGCGGCACCCCGCACGAGAACGAGCGCGTCCCGTCGATGGGGTCCACGATCCAGCGCCGGCCGCTGCGCGAAGGCACGTCCTCGCCCTCCTCGCCGACCAGCCCGTCCTCCGGGAACGCCTCCGCGATGGCGGTGCGCAGGTACTCCTCGGCCGCCAGGTCCGCCGCCGTCACCTCGCTGCCGTCGCCCTTGAAGCGCACCGCCGCCCGCCCGAAGTGCCGCAGCGTGATCTCCCCCGCCGCCCGGGCCGCGCGCGTGGCGAACTCCATCAGGTTGTCGCGGTCGGTCATCCTGGCGGGATTTCAGGTGGTGATCGGGGGACGTAACGACCGGGCGAGGGGCATCTCGTGCTGGAGGTGTCGCGGAGAGCCCGACATCGCCGCGGAACGGTCGTCTGCGTGCACTGCGTACGGAATTGGCTGGATCGACCATCGACCATCGACCATCGACCATCGACCATCGACCATCGACCATCGACCATCGGCGACGAGCGCCGGGGCTCAGGCGACGCCGACGGCGCGGTCGAGGAGCTCGCGGGCGTGCTCCAGGGAGACGGCGCTCTCGGGGTCGCCGCCGAGCATGCGGGCGATCTCCTCCACGCGGCGCCGGGGGTCCAGGGCCTGCACGTCGGTGGCGGTGCGCCCGTCGCGCTCCTGCTTGCTGACGAGCAGGTGCAGGTGCGCGCGCGACGCGATCTGCGGCAGGTGGGTGATGGCGAACACCTGATGGCTGGCGGCCACCTCGCGCATCTTGTCGCCGATCTGCAGCGCCACGCGGCCGCCGATGCCCGTGTCCACCTCGTCGAAGATGAGCGTGGGGACGGCGTCCAGGCGCGCGAGGATGGTCTTGAGCGCCAGCATGATGCGTGCGAGCTCGCCGCCGGAGGCCACGCTGGACAGGGGCTTGGGATCGAACCCCTTGTTGACCGAGACGCGGAACTCCACCTCCTCCGCGCCGTGCGATGTCGGCGCGGGCAGCGGGAGCGCGACGGACTGGAAGACGCCGCCGGCCATCCCCAGCTCGGGGAGCACGCCGTTCACCTCGTCCGCCAGGCGGCGCATGGCCTCGGCGCGGCGTTCCGACAGCGCGGCGGCGGCCCGGGACAGCTCCTCCTCGGCGGCGGCGGCGCGCTTCCGGAGCTGGGCGGCTTCGAAGCCGGCGCCGTCCACCAGGTCCAGCTCGGCGCGGGCGGCGCGGCCCTTCTCGACGACGTCGGCCAGCGTGGCGCCGTACTTGGCCTTCAATCGGAAGATCAGGTCCTGCCGGCGGCGGATCTCGTCCAGGCGCGCGGGGTCGTGCTCGATGCCTGCGCCGTACGCCTCCATCCGCGTGCCGATCTCGTCCAGCGCGTAGTACGCCGTCTCGTACATCTCGCGCAGCTCCTCCTGCGAGCCGTCGATACGCACCAGCTGGTCCACCGAGCGGCGCAGCGAGGCCAGGCGGCTGACGAGCGACGAGTCGCCGGCGGAGAGCGCGCGGTGCAGGCCGGCGGAGAGCGTGGTCAGCTCCTCGGAGTGCGCCAGGCGGCGGGCCTCGTCCTCCAGCCCCTCCTCCTCGTCCGGCTTCAGCGCCGCCTTCTCGATCTCGTCGGCCTGGAAGCGCAGGAAGTCGGCGCGCTCGGCGGCGGCGGCGCGGCGCCGCTCCAGCGCGTCCACCTCGCGGCGCAGCGCACTCACGGCGGCGTGCGCGGCGGCGACCTGGGCCGCCGGGACGTCGGCGCCGGCGTACGCGTCCAGGATGGCGCGCTGCTCGTCGCGCTTCAAGAGCGTCTGGTGCTCGTGCTGCCCGTGGAGATCGACGAGCGCGCGGCCCAGCTCGCCCAGCACGGAGGCCGTCGTCGGAGAGCCGTTCACCCAGGCGCGGCTGCGGCCGCCGGCGGCGACCTCGCGTTTCAGCACCAGGGTTCCTTCTTCGGCCTCGAAGCCGCGCGCGTCCAGCAGCGCCGCCAGGTCGGCACGGCCGGCGATATCGAAGACGCCCTCCACCGAGGCGCGCTCCTCGCCCGCGCGCACGACGTCCGCGCTGGCGCGCTCGCCCAGCAGCAGCGACAGCGCGCCCACGATGATGGACTTGCCGGCGCCCGTCTCGCCCGTCAGCACGTTCAGGCCGGGGCCCAGGCGCACGGACAGGCGGTCGATCAGGGCGAAGTTGCGGATGCGTAGCTCGGAAAGCATGCGCGAAGATACACCGAAACGGTGTCCGCGTTCAGGACCCGCCGCGGCGGCTAGAGGAGCAGGCGGCTGGCCAGCTCCAGGGTGAGGAAGAATCCCCCGACGTCGGTGAAGGTGGTCACCACGACGGAGGAGGCGATGGCCGGATCCACCCCGAAGCGCTCCAGCAGGATGGGCACGAATCCGCCCGCGAGGCCGGCGACGACCAGGTTGCCCCACATCGCCAGCAGCACGACCACGCCCAGCATGGGCCCGGTGTGCAGCCACCACACGGAGAACGCCGCCGCGATGGCGCCGGCGATGAGCCCGTTCGCCAGGCCGTTCGCGACGCCGACCGTGACCTCCTTGGTCACGATCTCGCCCCGCTCGCCCGCCACGCCGCGGGACAGGGCCAGGCGCCGCACCGTCACCGCCAGCGCCTGGGTGGCGCCGTTGCCCCCCATGCCGGCCACGATGGTGGGCCAGGCGGCCAGCACGGGCATCTTCTGGATGGTCTCGGTGAAGGGCGCGTAGACGGCGGCGGCGGCGAAGGCGGTGCCCAGGTTCACCACCAGCCAGGGCAGGCGCGAGCGCACGGCGCCCTGCCAGTCGCCGCGCAGCTCCTCCTCGTCGCTCACGCCGCCGAACTTGAGGATGTCCTCCGTGCTCTCCGCCTCGATGACGTCGATCACGTCGTCGAAGGTGACGATGCCCAGGAGGCGCGACGACGCGTCCACCACGGGGACGGCGGTCAGGTTGTAGCGCGACAGGATGCGCCCCACCTCCTCCTGGTCCATCTCCGGCGGCACGGTGGCCACCACGGGCTCCACCAGCTCGGCGATCATGGCGTCCTTGTGCGCCGTGACCAGCGACTGGAGGGGCACCGTGCCCAGCAGCCGGTCGTCGGGGGCGACCACGAAGACGCTGTAGAAGCTTTCCACGTCCTGCGCCTGGCGGCGGATCTCCTCCACGGCCGCGGCGGCGGTCAGGCCGGGCAGGATCGCGACCACCTCGGTGGTCATGATGCCGCCGGCCGACTCGTCGTGATACCGCATCAGGTCGCGGATGTCGCCCGCGTCCTGGGTGGAGAGCGCGGCCAGCACCCGGTCGCGGTCCTCGGGGCCCATCTCGCCGATGATGTCGGCGGCGTCGTCGTCCGACAGCTCGGCGACGACGGCGGCGATCTGCTCGGGCTCCAGCGCCGCGAGGGACTCCTCGGGGTGCTCCTCCCACTCCATCTCGGCGAGGGCCTCGGCGGCCAGCACCGGGTCCTCGGCCAGCACCGACATGGCCCGCCCGCGGCTCTCCTCGCCCAGCCCCTCCAGCAGGTCGGCGACGTCGCTGGCGTGGGGGAACGAGGAGAGGTACTCGCGGACGGCACCGAGGTCGCCCTCCTCCAGCAGCGACTCCAGGTGCTCCAGGCGCTGGCTCTCGGTGTCCTCGTCGTGGTGGTGGGCGGTGCTCATTCCCTGCCCTCCTCCGCCAGGACGGCTCGAAGAATCTCCTCCTGGCGCCGGAACATCTCCGATTCCACCCGCTCCTCGCCCTCCGGATGGTCCCACCCCAGCACGTGGAGGGTGCCGTGCACCGCCACCCGCAGCACCTCCTCGCCGGGCCCGGCGCCGAAGCCCGGCGCCTGGCGGATGGCCTGGTCGACGCCGACGTAGACGTCGCCGAGCGGCGCGGCGCCCTCCTCGTGCAGCGCGAAGGAGATGCTGTCCGTGGGCCCCTCGTGCCCGAGGTACTCCGAATGCAGCGCGGAGATGTCCGCGTCCCCCAGCAGGGCCACGGAGATCTCCGCCTCGCCGACGCCTTCCGCCCGCAGCACGGCGAGGACCGCGCGCTCCACCGCCGCCGCGTCCGCGCCGGGGGGCGGCACGACGCCCTCGCCCACGCTCACGTCCACCGTCAGCTCCCCCATCCCTTCCTCGCGCTCAGCCGGTGGTGGAAGCGGCACCGCCCGCCGCGGCGTCCACGGATGCGGGCGCGGCGGGGGCGGGGTAGTCGACGCGGTGATGATACATCCCCATGAGCCCCTTGGCGAGGTGCTCGCGCACCACGCTCAGGTCGCGCAGGGTGAGCGGCGACTCGTCGAGCTGCCCCGCCGCCACCTTGGCGGCCACGATGCGGTCCACCAGCTCGCGCAGCCTCTGCGGCGTGGGGTCGGCTAGCACGCGCGAGGCGGACTCCACCGAATCCGCCAGCATCGCCACGGCGGTTTCCCGGCTCCGCGGACGGGGCCCCAGGTAGGCGAAGTCCGCCGCGTTCACCCGTCCGTCGGGGTCCGCCGCGCGGGCCTGCTCCAGGAAGAAGGAGATGGGCTGCGTGCCGTGGTGCTCGGCGATGAAGGCGCGCACGGCGGCGGGCAGGCGCGCCTCCTCGGCCAGGCGCAGGCCCTCCACCACGTGGCTGCGGACGATGGCGGCGCTCATGGAGGGCTTCAGCCGGTCGTGCGGGTTGCGGCCGCGGGGCTGGTTCTCGATGAAGTACTGCGGCTTCACCACCTTTCCGATGTCGTGGTACAGCACGCCCACGCGGGCCAGCAGCGGGTTGGCGCCGATGGCGCCGCACACCGACTCGGCCAGGTTGGCGACGCTGATGGTGTGCGCGTACGTCCCTGGCGCCTCCATCGCCAGCCGGCGCAGCAGGGGGCGCTTGGGATCGGCCAGCTCCATCAGCGTCTGGTTGGTCGTCACCCCGGTGAAGAGCTCGGCCAGCGGCAGCAGCCCCATCGCCAGCAGCGAAGAGCCGACGGCGCCCGCGCATCCCCACAGCATCGTCCACCCGATCTCGCCCGCCGGCATGGCGCGGAGAAGACCGCTGGCCAGCGCGGCGGCCGCGGCGGCGGCGGCGATGACGGCGACCACGATCCACGTCTGCAGCCGGCGCTCCGCCACCCGCACCCCGAAGGCGGCGGCGGCCCCCGAGACGGCGAGCGCGAAGGGGACGCTGAGGCCCAGGAACGGCGTCTGACCGCCGATCAGGAGCGCCATCACCATCGCCACCGCAAGCGCCAGGCGGCCGCCCCACAGCGCGGCGACGAGCAGCGCCGCCAGCGGCACCGGGATGAGCTGCGCCGGAAGCTCCGCGCGCGCCACGGCGGCGGAGGCGGCGGCCACGAGGACGACGAGGAGGCCCAGGAAGAGGATGGCGCGGTCGTCGTCGTACAGGCTGCGGCGGGAGAGTCGGAGCAGGGCGGCGAGGATGCCCAGGAGGAGCAGGTTGTGGAGGAGGGAGCCGGCGGCCACGGCGGCGGCGCCCGCTCCCCCGACCCGGACGCGCCGGCTCTCGAGCGCGGCCTGGTACGCGCGCAGGCGCTGGGCCTCGCGCTCGCCCACCTGCTCGTGCGCCCCCACCACCTTCTCGCCGCGAAGCACCATGGCGGAGACGGTGTCCACGGCGCGGCGGGCGCGGGCGCGGGCGGCGTCGGTCGCCGAGTCGTCGGGCTCCAGGCTGGGGCGGAAGAAGCGGATGAGAAGCAGCCGCTCCAGCTCGCCCGCGTCCGCGCCGGCGCCCGGCGGCAGCGCGGCGGCGGCGGCGCGGAACACCCACTCCGGGGCGTGGACGGAATCCGCCGGCACCAGGCGCTCGCCGCCCGGCCCGCGCACGTGCAGCGCGGACACGCCGCGGCCCTGCGGCGGGGAGGCCGTCACCCCGCGCGGGAAGGCGCCCCGCACCGCCAGCTCCGCCGCCACGCCGATCTCGCGCCGCCGCACGGGGTCCGCCAGCGCGTCCACGCTCCCGGCCGTCACCGGCAGGCGCGCCCGCTCCAGCGCCTCGCGGGCGGCGGCCTTCGGCTCCGCGCCGGGGCGCGCGGCGAGCGAGTCGGCCGTGGCGAGCACGGAGCGGACGCCGGCCAGGACGGAGTCCGCGGCTCCGGGGACGTAGAGGTAGACGGGGGGCACGCCGCCGGCGGCTTCCGCCCGCTCCTGCCGCAGCGCCTCGGCCGTCTTGGGGACGACGAAGGGCACGCGCGCCACCACGTCCGCGCGGGCCAGGGCGCCGCGCTCGGGCACCGGCGCGCTGATCTGCGCGGCGGGAAAGAGCAGGTAGACGGCGAAGGAGACGAGGAGGAGCACCGCCACCCGGACGCCGGCGTGGCGCAGCCGCACGGAAAGCCGCGGCCCCGGAGCGTCGTCCGGGGCCGCGGCCGGGCGGCGGGGCTGGGGGGGGCGCTCCCCGTTGCCTTTCATGCCTGCGAGCCGTCCTCCGTCGCTTCGCCCGAGGCGGCCGCGTAGGCGCGGATGATCTCCTTCACCAGCCGGTGGCGGATGACGTCGGCCCCGCTGAAGTACGAGAACGCGATCCCCTCGATCCCCTTCAGCACCTGCTCGATCTGCACCAGCCCCGAGTCCTCGCGCCGCGGCAGGTCGATCTGCGTCTTGTCGCCCGTGATCACCGCGCGCGAGTTCAGGCCCAGGCGGGTGAGGAACATCTTCATCTGCGCGTTGGTGGCGTTCTGGGCCTCGTCCAGGATCACGAAGGCGTCCTGCAGCGTGCGCCCGCGCATGTACGCCAGCGGCGCGATCTCGATGGCCCGCGACTCCATGGCCCGGCGCAGGCGGTCGGCCGGGATCATGTCCTCCAGCGCGTCGTACAGGGGGCGCAGGTAGGGGTCGATCTTCTCCTGCAGGTCGCCGGGAAGGAAGCCCAGGTTCTCGCCGGCCTCCACCGCCGGGCGGGCCAGGATGATTCGCTTCACCCGCTTCTTGAAGAGCGCGTCCACCGCCATCGCCACGGCCAGGTACGTCTTGCCCGTGCCCGCGGGGCCGATGCCGATCACCACGTCGTTCTCGTCGATGGCCTGCAGGTACTGGCGCTGGCCCTCGGACTTGGGGGTGATGGTCTTGCGCGGCCCCGGGACCTGGATGGAGCCCGCAGACGCCAGCCGCTCGATGCCGCCGCTGCCCCCGCGGCCGGCATCGAAGAAGCGCTCGATCTCCTCGTTGCCGAACGGCACGCCCGTGCGCGCCAGCTCGATCATGTGCTGCGCCACGGGGACAGCGCGCTCCACCTCCTCCACCCGCCCGGAAAGCATCATGTGCTCGCCGCGCTGGAAGACGCGCAGCCCGGCCACCCGGCCCAGCTCGGACAGGTTGGCATCGTTGATCCCGTTCAGGATCAGCGGATCGGCCCCCTCGGTGGACAGGCGGTGCTGGACGGCGTTGTCCTGTTCTGGCATCTATTGCGACGGTTGCTCGAGTTTGATCTATCGTGTCAACGCCGGCACCCGAGCCCCGCAGGTGCCGTCTTCACCAGATCCGATGAACGCCATAGGCATCGATCGCGGAATCGGCGCTCACGAGTGACGCCCCTCCTTCACCCCCTGTACGACGAGCATGCGGTCGAATGGATCGCGGTGATGCATGGGCAGATCCACGATCGCGGCAGCGTGTGCGGCGGAGATGGGAAGCAGCTCGATCCCGTTCGCCCGTAGCTCACCGGGAATCAGACGCTCGAACGGCACGCTCAGGTGCAGTTTCCCCAGGCTGAGCTTGATCGCGATCTCCCACGCGCCGGCCAGGCTGAACAAGAGCGTGTTGCCCGGGCTCTCGATCTCGGCTCGCGCACGTGCGCTGAGCTTGTCGCTGCCCCCCAAGTACCAGAGCAACGCGTGGGTGTCGAGAAGAAGTCTCACTTCATGTACGGGAGAAAGTCGTCGAGCGGAGCGTCGAAGTCATCCGCCATCTCGAACATGCCCCGAGCGCTGCCGAAGGTGGGCCGGTTCTTCTTCGCCACCGGAACGAGTCGAACCGCGCTGCCGTCTTCCTGCGAGATGACCACCTCCTCGCCGGAGACGGCGTCCCGCATCAGCTCCGAGAGACGAGTCCGTGCCTCATCCACATGCACCGTATACATTCCAGCCTCCCTGAATCCGTGCACTTCGATCCGCGGCGGCGATCCCCGAGACCCGGCCGGCGCCCTCTCAGGAACCGGGCCGGATGGCCTTCACGTGGACATCCTTCAGCTCCTCGTCGGCCATCGGCGAGGGGGCGCCCTCGAACAGGCCGCGGGCGGCGGTGGTCTTAGGGAATGCGATCACGTCGCGGAGGCTCGGCGCGCCGGTGAGAAGCATGACCAGGCGGTCGAAGCCGAACGCGAAGCCCGCGTGGGGCGGCGCACCGTAGCGGAACGCCTCCAGCAGGAAGCCGAACTTGGCCTGGGCCGCCTCCTCCCCGATGCCCAGCGCGCGGAAGACGGCGGACTGGAGCGCGGGATCGTGGATGCGCACCGAGCCGCTCGCCACCTCGTTGCCGTTGTACACCGCATCGTACGCCCGGGATCGTACCGGCCTGCGGTACAGCGACTTGGCGGCGGCGGAACCGGGCTGTCCGTCCTTCACCGCGTCCAGCACCAGCGGCACGTCGTCCGGGTGCGGCATGGTGAAGGGATGGTGCTCGGAGACCAGGCGGTCGCCCTCGGCGTCCCAGGCGAAGAGGGGGAACTCGGTGATCCAGGCCCAGGCGTGCTTCGTCTCGTCCAGCAGCCCCGTCCTGCGGGCCAGGTGGCGGCGCAGCTCGTCGAGCGCGGCCTCCATCCCCGCCGCAACCGGGTCGCCGTCGGCGGCGGGCGCGGAGCGGAACAGGCCGACCACCGCGACGAAGAGGTCGCCCGCCTCCATCCCCGACCCACGCAGGAAGCCGTTCAGGACCTCGCCGGCGAGCGCCTTCGCGAAGGGGCCCGAGAACCCCTCGTCCGTGCGCTTGAGGACGAGCGCGCCCATCGCGCCGCCGCGCTTCGCCACGTCCTGCAGCTCGTCCAGCTCCTTGCGGCTGAGCTTGGCCCCGCCCGGGACGCGGATGCCGCGGATGCGCTGCGGGGTGCCCTCGACGCCCTGGAAGACGCGGAAGTCGGCGGCCTTGAGGACGTCCGTGAGGTCGACGATCTCCAGGCCGTAGCGCAGGTCGGGCTTGTCGCTGCCGTAGCGCTCCAGCGCCTCCGCGTAGGTCATGCGCGGGAACGGGGTCCGGAGCTCCACGCCCGCGACCTCGCGGAAGATGGCGGCCATCAGCCCCTCGCCCACGCGGAACACGTCCTCCTCGTCCACGAACGACATCTCGGCATCGATCTGCGTGAACTCGAGCTGGCGGTCGGCGCGCAGGTCCTCGTCGCGCAGGCAGCGGGCGATCTGGTAGTAGCGGTCGAAGCCGCTCACCATCAGCACCTGCTTGTAGATCTGGGGCGACTGCGGCAGGGCGTAGAACTCGCCGGCGTGCACGCGGCTGGGCACCAGGAAGTCGCGGGCGCCCTCGGGCGTGCGCTTGGTGAGCAGCGGCGTCTCGATCTCCAGGAAGCCCTGCGCGTCCATGTAGTTGCGCGTGGCCTGGGCGGCCCGGTGGCGGGCGATGAAGTTGCGCTGCAGCTCGGGCCGGCGCAGGTCCAGCGGCCGGTGGCGCAGGCGCAGGTCCTCGGAGGGCAGCTCCTCGTCCGCCGCGTACGCCACCTGGATGGGCAGCGGCTCCGCGCGGCCGATGACGGTGAGGGAGACGCCGCGCACCTCCACCGCGCCGGAGGGCAGCTCGGGGTTGGGGCGCACGCGGGGCTCCACGCGGCCCTCCACCTGCACGACGTCCTCGGGGCTCAGCCGGCGCGCCTCGGCCAGCGCCTCGGCGGGGGTCCACGAGGGGTCGAACGACACCTGCACGATGCCGGCGCGGTCGCGGAGGTCCAGGAAGACCAGGCCGCCCAGATCGCGGCGGCGGTGCACCCACCCCACCAGGCGGGCGTCGGTGCCCGCGTCGGCCTCGCGCAGGGAGCCGGCGGCGGAGGTGCGGTACGAGGTGGCGAGCGTGTCAGTCATGGGCCGGTGCGGGCAAGGCGCGGGCGGGCGCGGAAGAAGCCGCGCGCCTGGGCCGGAGTCGATGGAGGAGGTACAGGACGGCGAGCGCGCCCAGGGTGTCGGCCAGCCAGTCGAAAGGATCGGCCGAGCGCCCGGGCACGAAGGCCTGGTGGATCTCGTCGCTCACGCCGTAGAGCGACGCAATCACCACGGCCCACTTGGCGTCGGCCGCCGCGGGCAGGCCGCGGACGATCAGCCAGCAGAGCACGCCGTACACGCAGGCGTGGCCCACCTTGTCGATGCCGATCACCCGCGGCGCGGGGATCTGCGAGCGCGTGCTGAGGAAGAAGAGGAGCGCGGCCCACAGAAGCGCAGGGGCCCAGGCGCGTAGCGCGCGTAGCGCGCGCATCAAGCGCTCTCCGCCTCGACGATCAGCGCGTGGAACTGCTCCGGCGTGGCGACCCCGGCCAGCCGCTCGCGCACGTCGTCGCGGCGCACCAGGCGCGAGATGCGGGACAGCGCCTTCACGTGGTCGCCCGCGGCGGACTCGGGGCCCACCAGCAGGAAGAAGAGGCGGCACGGCTGCCCGTCCAGCGCGTCGAAGTCCACCGGCGCGGCCGAGATCCCCGCCGCCAGCGACAGCGACGACACGCTGTCGGACTTGCCGTGCGGGATGCCGACGCCGCTTCCCAGGCCCGTGGTGAGCACCGCCTCGCGCTCCAGCACCGCCTTCAGCACGGCTTCGGGGTCCTTCACGGCGCCGCTCTCGCGCAGCGTCTCCACCAGCTCCCGCAGGATGGCGTCCTTGGTGGTGCCCCGCAGGGGCGTACGGATGCGGTCGGGCGTCAGGATCTCGTGGAGCAGCACGGCGGCCTCGGATGGCGTGGTCCGGCGCGGGCGCCGGCCGGGTGCAAACCTTGCAAACCTAACGCCCGCCCCGGCCCGCATCAAGCGCGCGCGGAACCTCGCGCCGGGTGGGGGGAATTAAGGGGTTTCCCCGGAACGGCGCGGGTTTTCGCGCCCTCGGGGAACCGCACCCCAGCCGTGGCCGTTCCCGATGACCGAAGCACCCCCGCGCGTGGACCTGATCGGGCTGGAGCCCGAGGAGCTGGACGAGGCGCTCGCCGCGCACTTCGCGCGGCGTGGGCAGCCGCCGTACCGCGCGGGCCAGGTGCGCCGGTGGATCTTCGAGCGCGAGGCGTTCTCGTTCGACGCGATGACCGACCTGCCCGCCGCCGAGCGCGAGGCGCTGACCGGCGCGTTCGACCTGGTGTCGCCCCAGGCAGCCAAGATCTCGCGCTCCACGGACGGCACCAGCAAGCACCTGTGGCGCCTGGAGGACGGCGAGCTGATCGAGTCCGTGCTCATCCCCACGCACACGCGCCTGACGCTCTGCATCTCGTCGCAGGCGGGGTGCGCGATGGCGTGCTCGTTCTGCGCCACGGGCTGGGCCGGCTACCGGCGGCAGCTTTCCGCCGGCGAGATCGTGGCGCAGTTCCGCGGGGCGCGGCGCTGGGCGCGCGACAACGGGATGGGCGAGATCACCAACATCGTGTTCATGGGCATGGGCGAGCCGCTGATGAACCCCAGGGCGGTCTTCCCCACCCTGCACATCCTCAACCGCGGCTACGGCGTGGGCGCGCGCCGCATCACCGTCAGCACCGTGGGCGTCGTCCCCGCCATCCAGCGCATGGCCGACATGCCCGAGCAGTTCCGCCTGGCCGTGTCGCTGCACGCGCCCAACCACGAGCTGCGGCAGAGCATCGTCCCCATCGAGAAGAAGTACCCGCTGCCCACGCTGCTGGAGGCGCTGCGCCGGTTCGACGAGGCGGGCGGCAAGCGCATCACCTTCGAGTACGTGATGATCGACGGGGTGACGGACGCGCCCGAGCTGGCGGACGAGCTGGCGGGGGTGGTGGGCGAGTTCCGCGCCTTCGTGAACCTGATCCCGTTCAACCCCATCCCCGGCAGCGACTGGCGGCCCTCCACGCGCGCGCGGCTGGACTGGTTCGTGGCCCGCCTGGAGGACCGCGGCGTCTCGGCCTTCGTGCGCGAGTCCCGCGGCCGCGACATCGCCGCCGCCTGCGGCCAGCTCCGCGCCGAGGCCACCGAGGGCCGCAAGCCGGTGCAGATGGGCTCGATCTAGCCCGCCTTCATCCGTCGCCGCCCCAGTTTCGCCGATCCAGCCGCGCACGTGCCCGGCATCGCCGAGGGAGAGTCGGCCCCGGTACTGAGTGGGGATCGGGTTCGGCAGGCGGAGGGGGACGGCAGGTTGCCGATCACGCCGCGCACTCGCACGGGCGGGGCAAGCGGCCGGTCCTCGGAGAACACGCATGCGAAGCCCTCTCCCGACGTCGGGGGAGGGCTTCTGCTTTCCGGGGTGACGTCGTGCGCATCGCACGGGAACGGCTCGTCCAGGGTCCTGGTGGATGGCGGAAATCTGGATCTTTCGGAGAAGCGGACCTTCGGCCGCGCGAGTTGCGGCCCGACTCGGGCGGCGATTTGGCGACTCCGCTGTATCATCGTTGTGCATCGTCCCGCCGACGGGCATCTTCCGCGAACAGGCTCCGCGTTGCAGCGAAATCCCCGAGGACGGACGAGGCGGCACATGGCTGATCGCGACGTGGACGTGTGCGTGGTGGGTGCCGGCTTCGCCGGCCTTGCCGCGGCGCGCTACCTGGTGGGCGAAGGGAAGACCGTCGCCGTGCTGGAGGCGCGCGACCGCGTGGGAGGGCGCGTGTGGGCCAAGCAGGCCTCCGACGGCACCAGCGTCTCGGTCGGCGGAACCTGGCTGGGAAAGGACCAGGCGCGCATGTTCGACCTGGTGGGCAAGGTCGGCCTGGGCGTCTATCCGCAGTACGACGACGGCGACCTGGTGATCCGGATGGATGGCCGCAACCACCGGTTCGGCGACCTCGCGGGCGACCCGACCTGGTGGTGGGCGCTGGCGTGCCTGGGCATGGCGTTCGCGCGGCTGAACGAGATGGCCGCGACGCTGCCGCTGGACCGCCCGTGGGAGGCGCCCGGCGCGCGCGAGCTGGACGCCCAGACGCTGGGCGAGTGGGTCTCGTCATGGTGGAACGTTCCGTCGGACCGGGCTCGGACGCTGCTCCGGACGTCGCTGGGGATGCTGTTCTCGGTCGATCCGGCGCAGGTGTCGCTGCTGGGCAGCATGGTGCTGGCGCGCGGCGGGCGCGACGACGGCTTCCAGTACTTCGTCGACGCGTCCATCACCGAGACGCACCTGGTGGACGGCGGCGGCACACCCGAGGTCGCCCGCCGGTTGGGGAGCGAGCTGGGCGACGCGCTGTGCACCTCCGCGCCCGTGCGGCGCATCACGCAGACGGACGACGGCGTGGAGGTGACGGCGGACGGACTCACGGTGAGCGCGCGGTACGTCATCGTCACCGCGCCGCCTGTCCTCTCGGGCCAGATCGAGTACGATCCTCCCCTTCCCGACGCGTACGGGCACCTGATGCGGCAGATGCCCGCGGGAGCGATCCTCCGGGCGGTCACCGTCTACGACCGGCCGTTCTGGCGCGACCGCGGATACTCCGGGCAGAGCGCCGCCCCCGCGTCGCCGGTGCCCGTGACCATCGACCAGTCGCCGCCCCCGCCCACCACCGGCGCCCCGCCGCCCCGGGGCGTCCTCAGCAGCTACGCCGTCGGGGCCCGCGCAATCGAGCTCGCGACGATGGAGCCGGCGCGCCGGAAGGAGCTTTGGCTGAGGGAGCTCGTGCTCCGGTTCGAGGACGAGGCGGCGGGAAGGCCGCTGGACTACGTCGAGACCGACTGGTCCGCAGAGCAGTGGTCGCAGGGCGGGATGATCTCGCACTTCCCACCGGGCGTGCTGACCTCCTGCGGCTCGGTGCTGCACGAGCCGTACAAGCGCGTCTACTGGGCCGGGGCGGAGCGTGCGACGGTGATGCACGGGCTGATGGAGGGCGCCGTGCGCTCGGGCGAGGAGACGGCGCAGGAGGTGTCCCGCAAGCTCGGAGCGCAGCCGCCCGCGACGGGCTGAGCGGCGGGACGTTCACCCGCGACCGGCACGAACGGCAGGTCGCATGCACCTCCGCGTCGATCCGTAAACACGTGCTCTTCATGACGTTGCCGTTGAAGCGCACGGGCGGTATCTTCGACGCTCACCGCACGCATCGAGACACGAGTGCCGCGACCCGACGCGGAGAGAGGGCGAACGGTTGAAGGTCACGATCCTGGGCAGCGGCAGCCGCGGGAACGCCATCCTGGTGGAGTCCGGCGGCACGCGGCTGCTGGTGGATGCGGGGTTCAGCGGGCGTGACCTGGAGCGCCGGCTGGCGGACGTGCAGGTGGACCCGTCGTCCATCGACGCGCTGCTGGTGACGCACGACCACGGCGACCACACCCGCGGCATGGGCGTGGCCGCGCGCCGCTGGGGCCTGCCGCTGTACCTGACGGACCCCACGCGCGTCGCGTGCGCCTCCCTCCTGGACGGCACCGAGACGCTGCGCACCTACTCGTCGTTCCAGCCGGTGGAGATCGGCTCGCTGGTCGTGACGCCCTTCCTGACGGTGCACGACGCGGTGGACCCGGTGGCCGTCACCGTCACCGAGCCCGCGACGGGCGAGAAGCTGGGCGTGGCGACCGACCTGGGGCGCGCCACGGCGCCCGTGCGGCACGCCCTGCAGGGGTGCCACCTGCTGGTGCTGGAGGCCAACCACGACGAGATCCTGCTGCGCGAAAGCCCGTATCCCTGGTCGGTGAAGGCGCGCATCGGCGGCAGCCACGGCCACCTGTCCAACCGCGCCGCCGCCGAGCTGGCGCGCGAGCTTCACCACGACGAGCTGTGCGTCGTGGTGCTGGCCCACCTGAGCGAGCAGGCAAACGACCCCGGGCTGGCCCACGACGTGGTCGGCGCCGCGCTCTCCCGCCTTCGCTACCGCGGCTCCCTGGCCGTCGCAGGCCAACACGCGCCGATGGAGCCCATCGACGTCACCCGCCTTCGCGCCCTGCGCCTGCCCGCGCAGACTTCGCTCTTCTGACGGGAGGCTCAGCCCGATCGCGCCAGCTCCCGCCACCCTGCCGACTGCGCTCTCCTTATCGCCGTACTCAATCCTCAATGCATGGACCGCCCGCTGTCTGGATCGGTTCGCAGAGTCCGGCAACGCCCGGGGCATTCCTGCTTGCCCGAGACGACGCGTACGTCAACGGAATCGCCTCGGCACCAGACGCAGGTGACTTCGCGGAAAACGCGGAGGAAGCGCTCCGGGTCGCAGGATTCGAGATCGTCGCGCTGGAGGTCGTAGAGCCGATGGAGAAACGGTTTCCGATTGGAATAGATCAAACGTTCCCGGCGCTCGCGTCGACCGATGCGACGAGGTGGTGTGAAGACGCGCCACCGCTCGATTTCCTGATCGCCCCTGCCCCACGACCCCGGAGGCGCGAGCCGCGGAACCGTTCACGCCGGCCGGCGACCATCCTCCGCCCTCGCTCTTTGCGCGCGGCCCGTGTAGAATTACGGCCTTCGCGTTCCAGGCTGTAACGATTACCTTCGCGCGCGTGCGGCTCCCGCGGGCGAACTCCAGGAGAAGGCATGCCCCTGAGGGAAGAGCTCGAGCGGTCCGGCCAGTGGCTGTTCCGGTGGCGCAGCTACGTTCCGCTGGTGCCGCTGCTGGTGACGGTCGCGGCGATGTCGCAGTTCCGCTACCCCGGCGGCAGCCGCGTGGTGAACCAGTGGTGGGACGTGTTCTGCCTCGTCGTCGCGCTCTCCGGAGTGGCGGTGCGCGCGCTGGTGGTGGGCTACGCGCCCGGCGGCACCTCGGGCCGCAACACGGCGCAGGGGCAGATCGCGGAGAAGCTGAACAGCACCGGCATGTACTCGCTGGTGCGCCATCCCCTATACGTGGGCAACTACCTGATGTGGCTGGGCATCCTGATGACGGCCGCGTCAGGGTGGATCGTGGTCGTCATCTCGCTGTTCTACTGGCTGTACTACGAGCGCATCATGTTCGCCGAGGAGGAGTTCCTGCGCCGCCGCTTCGGCGAGAGCTACGTGAGGTGGGCCGAGCGCACGCCCGCGTTCCTGCCGCGGCTGACGGGCTGGGTGCGCCCCGTGCTGCCCTTCTCGCTGCGCAACGTGATGAAGCGCGAGTACTCGGGCCTGTTCGCCATCTGCCTGCTCTTTCCCGCGCTGAACCTGCTCGCGAACTACGTGGCGACCGGCGTGGCGAGCATCGACCCCTGGCAGTGGGGCCTGCTGATCGTCGGCACCGTCGTCTACGTGACGCTGCGCACCCTCAAGCGCCGGACGAAGGTGCTGCACGTCGAAGGGCGCTGACGGCGCACACCGAGGGTCCACCCGAACGCCTCGACCGGTTCGCCGGTGGATGAACGTCCAGGACAGCGACGCGGCCCGTCTCGATCGAAGAGACGGGCCGCGTTCGTCGTGTCGGAGATCCGACCACGGCCCGACATCATCGGTACGCGTTCTCGCCGCCATCCGCCCTCTCCGTATCACCACCCAAGATTGCGAGGCGCCGGCACTTGTCCGTTCACGCCAGAAAACATACGTTGAAGCGCCGCTCCTCCGCACCTCGCGGGGGCGGCACGCGCGCCGTACCCACCGAACGCTCTCCGCCGCTCACCCGTCTGCGTGCTTCCAGGCGCGGATCCCGCAGCCCCATCCCGGGAGGTTTTCCCATGCCCACCGTGAAGATCAACGCCAGCATCCTCAACGTCCGCCAGACCCCCGCGCCGGACGCGCCCGTGGTCACGCAGCTTCCCCGCGACACGGCCGTGGAGAAGGTGGGGGCGTCCGACGATGGCCAGTGGTTCCAGGTCCGCACCGCGGCGGGCACGTCGGGGTGGATCTCGGCCAAGTACGCCGTCGACGCCGCGCCCGCGGAGCCGCCGGCGCAGTGGCTCAGCATCACCGCCAGCCTGCTGAACCTGCGGGCCGCCGCGGAGAGCGCCGCCGCCGTGCTCGCCAAGCTGCCGCAGGGCTCGCGCGTGCAGAAGCTGGGCGCCTCGGCGGACGGCCAGTGGTTCCAGGTGCGCGCGGCGGACGGCAACGAGGGCTGGGTATCGGCCCAGTACGCGGTCGAAGCGTCCCCCGCGCCCGTCGCGCCGCCGCCCGGCGCCGACTTCCCGTGGCTGGTGATCGCCCGCGGCGAGATCGGCCAGACGGAGATCGAGGGCGCCAAGAACAACGCGCGCATCGTGGAGTACCACGCCGCCACCTCGCTCAAGGCATCGGACGACGAGACGCCGTGGTGCTCGGCGTTCGTCAACTGGTGCATGAAGCAGGCGGGCATCAAGGGCAGCGGCGAGGCCAACGCCCGCTCGTGGCTGAGCTGGGGCCGCGCCGTCAGCGAGCCCGTGCGCGGCTGCGTGGTGGTGCTCACGCGCGGCGGCAGCACCACCTCGGGCCACGTGGGCTTCTACATGGGCCCCAACGGCGACCGCATCCAGGTGCTGGGCGGCAACCAGAGCAACAGCGTCAAGCTCTCCAACTACCCGACGGCCGACATCCTGGGATACCGCCTGCCCGCGAGCTGATCGGGAGTCCGCGGCGCCGGTCGGGAACCCTCCGGCCCGCAGGGATTCCGTAGGCGGTCGGCCGATCCTCTTCGATCGCCGCCCGCCGCTCGGCTCGGACCTGGCGTGAAGGACCGTCTCGAAGGCGGATCGTCAGGCGCGGTCGACGTTTCGGCGGATGAACAGAACGAGGGGCGGCGATCCGCGCGGATCGCCGCCCCTCGTCTCGCGCCCTCACGCCGGCGGCGTGCCCTGCAGCCCCAGCGCGGGGGCGATGCCGCGCATGGCCTGGATCACGAAGTCCACGTGCTCGGCCAGGTCCACGCCCAGCGCCTCCACCGCGTGCCGCACCTCGTCGCGGTCCACCCCGGCGGCAAACTGGCGGTCCTTGAACTTCTTGAGCACCGACTTCGCCTCCAGGTCCATCACCGAGCGCGACGGACGCACCAGCGCCGCCGCCGTGATCAGCCCCGTCACCTCGTCGCACGCGCACAGCGTGCGGTCCAGCACGGTCGTCGGCGCCACGCCCGTGCGCGCGGCATAGTGCGCCTGCACCGCGTGCACCACCTCGTCGGGATAGCCGCGCTCGCGCAGCATCTCCACGCCGGGAAGGGGATGGTCGTCGGGATGCTGCTCGTAGTCGAAGTCGTGCACCAGGCCCGCCAGCCCGAACCGGTGCTCGTCCTCGCCGAAGCGGCGCGCGTACGCCCGGCACGCCGCCTCCACCGAGTACATGTGGCGCCGCAGCGACTCGCTTGCGACATGCTGGTGCACGAGCGCGAGCGCATCCTCGCGCGTGGGAACGGTGGACATCCTGGCCCGGGTACGGGAAAGCCGCGGCCCGCCACCCCGGCGGCCGTCACCGGGAATGTAGGACGCGGACGGCGGGAGCGAAATCCGGCGGCCCTCACCCTCCCGGCCCCCTCTCCCGCAAGCAGGCGAAGGCGTGACTCACGCACGGCCTTTCGCGGAGATGCCCGCCTCCGCGCGGAGCCGTCTCCGCAGGGAGGCTTCGCGCCGTTCCAGCCGCGGTTTCAACCGCCTGGGCGGAGATGCCGGAACAGAGACAAGCTCACGCGATCGGCACCAGCCTGATCCCGTAGGTCTTCTCCAGGTCGTACTTGTCGCCGTGGACGGTGCCGCTGCCGTTGGCGATGGTCAGCTTCCGGGAGCGGACGTCCTCCACGAACTTGGCGCTCGCGGCCTCGGCGCGCCGGTTGGCGACGGCGCGCATCTTCAGCACCTCCTGGTCCGCCTTCGGCAGCGAGCCGTCGATCCTGGCGAAGTCGGCCAGGATCTGCTGCTTCGTCGCGTCCTTGATGCTGCCGTTCTGCACCACGATGTCGAACATGAGGGCGGCGGCGCGCTCGCTCCACAGGCCGTACGCCTGCACGAGGGCCAGGCCCTTCTGGTATCGGTCGCCGGCGCCGGCCACCTGGATCTTCTGCATCTCGGCCGTGCGGCCCAGCGCCTTGAAGCGGCTGCGCCACGGGTCCTGCCACTTGTTGCTGGACTGCTTGCCGCGCGCCCACGCCATCTGGTCCGCCTTCGGCTTCGCCAGGAAGGCGCGGAACTCCGCATAGCCGTCGCCCATCACGGCCTGGACCACGGACGGGCTCTCGCGGTCGATCTGCTGCAGGAGAGGCTGGAGCGTGCCCTGGCCCAGGTTCCACTGGAGGACGCCGAAGCTCATCGCCTGGCCGTCGAAGTCGCCCGCCAGCCCCGCGAAGCACTCCGGCGGCATCACCTCCGTCTCGAACCCGGCCGTGAGCGCCAGGCAGCGGTACGCGAGCGTCTCCCCCGCCAGGCCGCCCGCGGCCGCGGTCCCCGCGGTCGATCCGGCCGCCGCGGGCTGGGTGGGTGCCGAGACGATCGGGGCGGACGCGGAAGCGCCGGCGGGCACCGGAACGGCGTACTGCGCCGAGATCCAGCCCGTGACCCCGGCGGCGCTCACCTGGAACCACTGGCCGTCCGGCGAAGCGTCAAGCTTCTGCACGGTGGCCCCGCGCGCCAGCTGCGCGAGCACGGCGGCGCCGGTGCTGGGCGTGGCGCGCACGTTCAGGCGGTCGGCGTTGATGGAGAGCGTGGCGGGCGCGGGTGGGGCGGCCGGAGCGGCGGACTCCACCGCGTACTTGGCCGCGATCCAGCCCGAGGTGCCGGCGGGCGTGCGGACCTGGAACCACTCGCCGTCGGGGGAGGCGCCCACCTTCTCCACGGTGGCGTCGCGCGCGAGCTGGGCCAGCACGGCGGCATCGGTGCTGGGCGTGGCGCGGACGTTCAGCGAGCTGGCGGTGATGGTGATGGTGGACACGCGGGGTTTCTCCTGCTGGGGGCGGCGGGCGCCCGGGTGGCGGGTGGGATGAACGGACGAAGCGAGAGCCCCTCGCGCATGCACGAGCGGGCGGGATCGCGGAAACGCCCGTGCCCCGAATCTAATGACCCGGGGCACGCTTGGCGACATCTTTCCGCGGATCTCCGTCCGACGACGAAGGAGGCGAGCGGAACGGCGGACGGGCGGCGCTTCGTTCGATCAACCGGAAGGTACCGCCTGCCCTCGCCGCGTGATCGTGAAGGGCTCCGCCGCCTCGCCGGATGCCGGGGCCGGGGGCGATCTCAGCGGGCGGCGCGCGAGGGGCGGCTTGCGGGGGCGGCGTGCAGCTCCACCAGGCCGTCCGTCTCCAGGGTGGGGGGCAGCATGAGGCGGAAGCAGCTTCCCACGCCGGGGGTGCTCTCCACCTCCAGCGAGCCGTCCAGCAGGTGCGCCAGGCGGCGCGAGATGGGCAGGCCCAGGCCCGTGCCCTGATGCTGGTTGGGCTGCGAGAGCTGCACGAACTCGTCGAAGATCTTCTGCTGGTCGTCGCGGGCGATCCCCTCGCCGTTGTCCTTCACGTCCACCTCCACCCAGCCGTCGTCGCGGGCGCGCGACGTCACCTCGATGGGCTTTCCCTCGCCGAACTTGATGGCGTTGGACAGCAGGTTCAGCAGGATCTGCCGCACGCGCCGCGGGTCGGTGACGATGGTGGCCGTGCCTTCCGTGAGCAGCGAGATCTCCGAGCCGTGCTCGTCCGCCATGGGACGCACCGTGACGAACAGCTCCTGCACCAGCGCGGGGAAGGTCACGGGCTGCACCTCCAGCTCCAGCTTGCCCGCCTCGATCTTGCTCAGGTCCAGGATGTCGTTCACCAGCTCCAGCAGGTGCTTGGCGGCCTTGTTCGCCCGCTCGATCCCGTTGGTCTGCTCGGGGGTGAGGGGGCCGTAGATGTCGTCCAGCAGCAGCGCGCTGTATCCCAGGATGGCGTTGATGGGGGTGCGCAGCTCGTGGCTCATGCTGGCGTAGAAGCGCGAGCGGGCGCTCATCGCGTTCTCCAGCTCGAGCTGCCGCACCAGGAGCTGGTCGTTGGCCGTCTTCAGCTCGCCCGTGGTGTTGGAGAGCGCCACGGCCTGCTGTCGCAGCGTCTCCTCGGCGCGCTTGCGCTCGGACACGTCGCGGGCGATGACGGTGAACACCTTCTCCGTCTTCAGGTCCAGGCACGAGATGGAGGCCTCGATGGGGAACTCCTCGCCGCCGTTGCGCACGCCCGTCAGCTCGTGGCTGTGCGGGGGCTCCTGCGCCGCGGTCTCCGCCCGCTGCCGGACGCCCGCCGCCGCGTCGCCGCAGATGCGGTCCAGGAGGCCCTCGCCCATGGAGGCGTGGAAGAAGCGCCCCACGAGCGCGCCGATCGCCTCCTCGGCCGACACCCCGAACATCCGCTCCGCGGCGGCGTTGAACAGGGTGACGTGCTGCCCCTCGTCGAAGGTGATGATGGCCTCCATCGCCGAGCCCACGATCTCGGCCATGCGCGCCTCCGACTCCAGCAGGCGCTGCATGTGCAGCATCTCGATCTCGCGCTTCTCGCTTTCGCGCAGGCGCTTCTCCTGCTCCTTGAGCTGCTCCGTCTTCACGTACAGCTCCACGAACACCGCCACCTTGGAGCGCAGCACGTCGGGGTGGAAGGGCTTGAACAGGTAGTCCACCGCTCCCACCGAGTAGCCCTCGAAGACGAACTCGTCGTCCTTGCTGATGGCGGTCAGGAAGATGATGGGGGTGAAGCGGCTGCGCTCGCGCGACTTGATCATGCGCGCGGCCTCGAAGCCGTTCATCCCCGGCATCTGCACGTCCATCAGGATCACGGCGAAGTCGTGGATCAGCACCCAGCGCAGCGCCTCCTCGCCCGAGGCGGCGCGCACCAGGGACAGGCCCAGCGGCTCCAGGATGGCCTCCAGCGCCAGCAGGTTCTCGGCGCGGTCGTCCACCAGCAGCACCTTGGCCTGGAACGCCGGGGCGGGCGGCGGCGGCGCGGCCGGGGCGGCGGCCGGGCGGGCGGGGCTCACGCGTCCCCCGCGCTGCAGCGGGGCAGCCGGCGCCCGCGGATGGCGGCCAGGTAGGGGCCGATGCGGGCCATCTCCAGCACGCAGGCGTCGGGCACCGCCTTGAGCGCGGCCTGCGGCATCACCCGCACCTCGGCCGTCTCCGGGTCCTGCACCACCGCGGCGCCCCCCGCCTCGCGGATGCAGCGCAGGCCCGCGGCGCCGTCCGCGTTGGCGCCCGTGAGCACCACGCCGATGGCGTCGGGGCCATACGTCTCGGCCACGGACTGGAAGGTCACGTCGATGGAGGGGCGGCTGTAGCGCACGGGCTCGTCCACAGACAGGGAGAAGTACCCATCGTCCACCAGCATGTGGTAGTCCGGGGGGGCGATGTAGACGTAGCCGTCGCGCACCTCCTCCTTGTCGTTCACCTCGTGCACGGGCAGCGAGGAGCACTCCTGCAGCAGCTCGCACAGCAGGTACGAGTCGCGGCTGCGGTGCTGCACCACGGCCACGGGCAGGTCGAAGCCGGGCGGCAGCCCCGCCACCAGCGCCCGCAGCGCCGCCAGCCCCCCCGCCGAGGCGCCCACCGCCACCATCCGGTACCCGTGGCCCACGTCGGCCACTAGCGCACCCTCCGGTAGATCTTCTCGCGCGTGTCCAGCGCCTCGTACGCGTCCTCGTGGCTGGAGAAGCGCAGCGACTCCTTGCTGCCCAGCGCCAGCACCCCGAAGGTGCCCAGGCTGTTGTAGAAGAGCTCGTGCACCCGGTTCTGGAGGTCGCGGTCGAAGTAGATCATCACGTTCCGGCACAGGATCACGTTGAACTCGCTGAACGAGCCGTCCGTGACCAGGTTGTGCTGCGAGAAGACCACGTTCCGGGTGAGCGTCTGGTCGAAGAGCGCCCCGTCGTACATGGCCGTGTAGTACTCCGAGAACGAGGCCCGGCCCCCCGCGCGCAGGTAGTTCTGCGTGTACTCCTGCATCTTCTCCAGGGGAAAGATCCCCATGCGCGCGCGGTGCAGCACCACCTCGTTGATGTCCGTGGCGTAGATGCGCGCGCGGTCGTACAGGCCCTCCTCGCGCAGCAGGATCGCCATCGAGAACACCTCCTCGCCCGTGGAGCACCCCGCGTGCCAGATACGGATGAAGGGGTAGGTGCGCAGCAGCGGCACCACCTTCTCGCGAAAGGCCAGGTAGAAGGCGGGGTCGCGGAACATGGCCGTGACGTTCACGGACAGGTCCAGCAGCACCCGCTCCATCATCTCGGGCTCGTGCAGCAGCCGCTCCTGCAGGCCGCTCACCGTCCGCAGCCCCTCGGCCTCGATGCGCTTCCACAGGCGGCGCTTGAGCGAGGCGTAGGCGTACGAGCGGAAGTCGAAGCCGTAGTGCCGGTAGATGCCCTCCAGCAGCAGCTCGATCTCCAGCCGCTCCAGCTCGCGCGGGTAGCTGGCCGGCGCGTCGGGCAGCGTGGCCCGCCCCGCGGAGAACCCGGCCAGCTCGTCCACGCGGCGCCGCCGCGCTCCGCCGGGGGCGGGGGCGTCGGAGGGCGCGGGGTCGTTCGGCTGGGGCGCGGGCATGGGGCGGCTCGGGTGCGGGTCGGCCGGGCGTAAAGCAAGGCCGGTGCCGCAGTTCCCGGCGGGTCCCTAGCGGTACAGCCAGACCCGCATCAGCGACAGGAGCTGGTCGGGATCCACGGGCTTGGTGATGTAGTCCGAGGCGCCCGACGCGATGCTCTTCTCGCGGTCTCCCTTCATGGCCTTGGCCGTGAGCGAGATGATGGGCAGGTCGTGGAACTGCTCCATCTCGCGGATGGCGCGGGTGGTCTCGTAGCCGTCCATCTCGGGCATCATCACGTCCATCAGCACCAGGTCCACGTCGGGGTTCGCGCGCAGCACCTCCAGGGCGGTGATCCCGTTCTCGGCGAACACCACCCCCATCCCCTGCTCCTCCAGCACGCTGGTGAGCGAGAAGATGTTGCGCACGTCGTCGTCCACGATCAGGATCTTCTTGCCCTGGAAGACGGCGTCGGTGCTGTGCAGCTGCTCCAGCATGCGGCGCTTCTCGTCGGGCAGGCGCGACTCCACGCGGTGCAGGAAGAGCGCGGTCTCGTCCAGCAGCCGCTCGGGCGACTTGACGTCCTTGATGATGATGGTCTCGGCGTAGCGCCGGAGCTGCGTCTCCTCCTGCGGGCTCAGGTCCTTGCCGGTGTAGATGATGATGGGCACGTCCTGCAGCTCGGGGTTGCGCTTCACCGTCTCCAGCAGCTTGAAGCCGTCCATGCCGCCCAGCCCCAGGTCCAGCACCATGCAGTCGTAGTGCTGCGAGCGCAGCTGCGCCAGCGCCTCCTCGGCGGTGGCCACGGCCGTGATCTCCACGTCCTCGTCGCCCACCAGCTCGATGATGCTGGAGCGCTGCTTCTCGTCGTCCTCCACCACCAGGAGCCGCTTGACGCCCTGGTCGATGAACGACGAGATGCGCTCGAAGGCCGAGTCCAGCGCCTCGCGGCTCACGGGCTTCTCCAGGTACGAGATGGCGCCCGCCTTGAGGCCCCGCTGCCGCTTCTCCACGCCCGACACGATGTGCACCGGGATGGGGCGCGTCTCGGGGTCGTGCTTCAGCCGGTCCAGCACCGTCCACCCGTCGATGCCGGGCAGGTCGATGTCCAGCGTCACCGCGTCGGGCCGGTACTCGCGCACCAGGCGCAGCCCCGACTCGCCGTCCAGCGCCACGATTCCCTTGAAGCCCTTGTCGCGCGCCATGTCCAGCAGGATCTGCGCGAACGACAGGTCGTTCTCCACGATCAGCACCGTGCGGTCGCCGGGCTCCACGCCGGCGCGGTCGTCCGGCATCGAGGGGCCGGGCTCGTCGTCGTCCTCCTGGACGGGCCCGGGCCGGCTCTCGGGCCGCGGGCTGGGGATGCCGGCCGCCGCGCGCCCGCGCACGGGCCCGTCCCAGCCGCTGCCGGTGCTTCCCCCCTCGCCGCCGCCGGGCTCGTCGTTGTCGTGCTCCGGGCCGTGCCAGCGCTGCGGGAGGAAGAGGGTGAAGGTGCTGCCCTCGCCCTCCACGCTCTCCACCCGGATCTCGCCGCCCAGGAGGCGGGCGATCTCGCGCGAGATGGAAAGGCCCAGCCCGGTGCCGCCGTACTTGCGGCTGGTGGTGCCGTCGGCCTGCTGGAACGCCTCGAAGATCAGGCGCTGCTTGTCCTTGGGGATGCCGATGCCGGTGTCCGTCACCGCGAAGGCGATCACGGCCTCGGCCTCGTCCAGCGTGCGGTTGGAGAAGCGCCGGCCCTTGTCCGCCTTGCGGATGGTGAGCGCCACCTTCCCCTTCTCGGTGAACTTGAACGAGTTCGCCAGCAGGTTCTTGAGCACCTGCTGCAGGCGCTGGAGGTCGGTGTGGATGGTCTCCGGCAGCTCGGGCGCGATCTCGATCTCGAACTCCAGCCCCTTCTGCTCAGCCAGGGGGCGGAAGCTGCGGTCCACGTAGTCGCGCACCTCGACGATGGGCACGTTGCCGACGTTGACCTCCATCTTGCCGGCCTCGACCTTGGACAGGTCCAGCACATCGTTGATGAGGTTGAGCAGGTCGGTGCCGCTGGCCAGGATGGTCTGCGCGTACTCCACCTGCTTCTCGCTCAGGTTGCCGTCCTTGTTGTCCGACAGGAGCTTGGCCAGGATGAGCAGCGAGTTGAGCGGGGTGCGCAGCTCGTGGCTCATGTTGGCCAGGAACTCGGACTTGTACTTGGACGACAGGGCGAGCTGCTCGGCCTTCTCCTCCAGGGCCAGGCGCGCCGCCTCCACCTCGCGGTTCTTCTCCTCCACCTTGCGGTTCTGCTCGGCCAGCAGCGAGGCCTTCTCCTCCAGCTCCTCGTTCACCTGCTGCAATTCCTCCTGCTGGTCGCGGAGCGCTTCCTCGGATGCCTTGAGCGTGCGGGCCTGCGCCTCCAGCTCGGCGTTGGTGCGGCGCAGCTCCTCCTGCTGGGCCTGCAGCTCCATCGACTGGCTCTGCAGCTCCTGGGTCAGCTTCTGCGACTGCAGCAGCAGCTCCTCGGTGCGCATGTTGGCCGTGATCATGTTGAGCACGACGCCCACGCTCTCGGCCAGCTGGTCCAAAAAGACCTGGTGGATCTCGCTGAACGGGAGGAACGACGCCAGCTCCACCACCGCGCGCACCTCGCCCTCGAAGAGGATGGGGAGCACGATGATGTTGCGCGGCGGCGCCTCGCCCAGCCCGGAGTTGATCTGGACGTAGTCGTCCGGCACCCCGGTGAGCAGGATGGGCTTCTTCTCCAGCGCCGACTGCCCCACCAGCCCCTCGCCCAGGTGGAAGCGGTTGGCGACGGCCTTGCGCGCCTTGTAGGCGTAGCTGGCGATGAGCTTGAGGACCGGGATGTTCTGGTCCTGGTCCATGATGAAGAAGGCGCCGTGGTGCGCGCCCACCAGCGGGGTCAGGTCGCTCATGATGAGGCGCGACACCGACTCCAGGTCTTTCTGGCCCTGCATCATGCGGCTGAACTTGGCCAGGTTGGTCTTGAGCCAGTCCTGCTGCTTGTTGGTCTCCGTCGTCTCGCGCAGGTTCGCGATCATCTGGTTGACGTTGCGCTTCAGCTCGTCCAGCTCGCCGCGCGCCTCCACCGTGATGGTCCGCGTGAGGTCGCCGTTGGTCACCGCGATGGCCACGTCCTTGATGGCGCGCACCTGGTTGGTGAGGGAGTTGGCCATGGCGTTCACGTTGTCGGTGAGCGCCCGCCAGGTGCCCGCGGCGCCCGGCACCTCGGCCTGGCCCCCCAGCTTGCCCTCGGTGCCCACCTCCTTCGCCACGCGCGTCACCTCGTCGGCGAACACCCGCAGCGAGTCCACCATCGCGTTGATGGTGTTCTTGAGCTCCAGGATCTCGCCCCGCACGTCCACCGTGATCTTCTGGCTCAGGTCGCCGTTGGCCACCGCCGTCGTCACCAGGGCGATGTTGCGCACCTGGCCCGTCAGGTTGCTGGCCATGAAGTTCACGCTGTCCGTCAGGTCCTTCCACGTTCCCGCCACGCCCGGCACGTTGGCCTGGCCGCCCAGCACGCCCTCCGTGCCCACCTCCCGGGCCACGCGGGTCACCTCCGATGCGAAGGCGGAAAGCTGGTCCACCATGACGTTGATGGTGTTCTTCAGCTCCAGGATCTCGCCCTTCACCTCCACGGTGATCTTCCTCGACAGGTCTCCTCGCGCGACGGCGGTCGTCACGTCGGCGATGTTTCGCACTTGGGCCGTGAGGTTGCCGGCCATGAAGTTCACGCTGTCCGTCAGGTCCTTCCACGTGCCCGCCACGTTGGGCACCTGCGCCTGGCCGCCGAGCACTCCTTCGGTGCCCACCTCCCGCGCCACCCGGGTCACCTCGTCGGCGAAGATGGAGAGCCGGTCGACCATGGAGTTGATGACCTCCTTGATCTGGAGGATCTCGCCGCCGGCCTGCACGGTGATCTTGCGCGTCAGGTCGCCGTTGGCGATGGCCGTCGCCACCGCGCTCACGTCGCGGAGCTGGATGGTGAGGTTGCCGGCGAGCTGGTTCACGTTGTCGGTCAGGTCCTTCCACGTGCCGCCCACGCCGGGCACGTTGGCCTGGCCGCCCAGCTTGCCCTCCGTGCCCACCTCGCGTGCGACGCGCGTGACCTCCGCGGCGAAGGCGGAAAGCTGGTCCACCATGGTGTTCACGGTGTTCTTCAGCTCCAGCATCTCGCCCTTCACGTCGGCCGTGATCTTCTGGCTCAGGTCGCCGTTGGCCACCGCCGTCGTCACGAGCGCGATGTTTCGCACCTGGGCCGTCAGGTTGCCGGCCATGAAGTTCACGCTGTCCGTCAGGTCCTTCCACGTCCCCGCCACGTTCGGTACCTGCGCCTGGCCGCCGAGCACTCCTTCCGTGCCCACCTCCCGCGCGACCCGCGTCACCTCGTCCGCGAAGACGGAGAGCCGGTCGACCATGGAGTTGATGACGTCCTTGATCTGGAGGATCTCGCCCTGGGCCTCGACCGTGATCTTGCGCGTCAGGTCGCCGTTGGCGATGGCCGTCGCCACGGCGGACACGTCGCGGAGCTGGACGGTGAGGTTGCCGGCGAGCTGGTTCACGTTGTCCGTCAGGTCCTTCCACGTGCCGGCCACGCCGGGCACGTTGGCCTGGCCTCCCAGGATGCCCTCCGTACCCACCTCGCGGGCCACGCGGGTCACCTCCGAGGCGAAGGAGCTGAGCTGGTCCACCATGACGTTCACGGTGTTCTTCAGCTCCAGCATCTCGCCCTTCACGTCGGCCGTGATCTTCTGGCTCAGGTCGCCGTTGGCCACCGCCGTGGTCACGCGCGCGATGTCGCGCACCTGGCCCGTGAGGTTGCCGGCCATGAAGTTCACGCTGTCCGTCAGGTCCTTCCACGTTCCGCCCACGTTGGGCACCTCGGCCTGGCCGCCCAGCACGCCTTCCGTGCCTACCTCGCGCGCGACTCGCGTCACCTCGTCCGCGAAGACGGAGAGCCGGTCGACCATGGAGTTGATGACCTCCTTGATCTGGAGGATCTCTCCGCCCGCCTCCACCGTGATCTTGCGAGTCAGGTCGCCGTTCGCGATCGCGGTCGCCACGGCGGACACGTCGCGGAGCTGGATGGTGAGGTTGCCGGCGAGCTGGTTCACGTTGTCCGTCAGGTCGCGCCACACGCCTGCGACGCCCTCCACCCGCGCCTGCCCGCCCAGCTTGCCCTCCGTTCCCACCTCCTTGGCCACGCGCGTCACTTCGGAGGCGAAGGCGGAGAGCTGGTCCACCATGATGTTCACGGTGTTCTTCAGCTCCAGCATCTCGCCCTTCACGTCGGCCGTGATCTTCTGGCTCAGGTCGCCGTTGGCCACCGCCGTGGTCACGCGCGCGATGTCGCGCACCTGCCCGGTCAGGTTGCTGGCCATGAAGTTCACGCTGTCCGTCAGGTCCTTCCACGTTCCGCCCACGCCCGGCACGTTCGCCTGCCCGCCCAGCTTCCCGTCCGTGCCCACCTCGCGCGCCACCCGCGTCACCTCCGCCGCGAAGGCGGAAAGCTGGTCCACCATGGTGTTGATGGTGTTCTTCAGCTCCAGCATCTCGCCCTTCACGTCCACCGTGATCTTCCGGCTCAGGTCGCCCCGGGCCACCGCGGTCGTCACGTCGGCGATGTTGCGCACCTGGGCCGTGAGGTTGCTGGCCATGAAGTTCACGCTGTCCGTCAGGTCCTTCCACGTGCCCGCGACGCCAGGCACGTTGGCCTGGCCGCCCAGCCGCCCTTCCGTGCCCACTTCGCGCGCCACGCGCGTCACTTCGCTGGCGAAGGCGCTGAGCTGGTCCACCATGGTGTTCACCGTGGTGCCGATGCGCAGGAACTCGCCCTTCACCCGCTTGCCCTCGATCTCCAGCTCCATCTTCTGCGACAGGTCGCCGCGGGCCACCGCCGTGAGCACGCGCGCCACCTCGGTGGTGGGCTGCATCAGGTCGGTGATCAGCGCGTTCACGCTGTCGACGGTGCGGGCCCAGCCGCCGCTGATCTCGCCGATGCTGGCACGGTCGTCCGTCTCGCCCTCGCGGCCCACGCTGTAGCTGACGCGCACGACCTCCTTCGTCAGGCGCTCGTTGAGCCCCGCGATGTCGTTGAAGGCGCCGGCGATCTCGCCCAGCAGCGGGTCGTCCGACTCGGGCAGGCGCACCGCGAACTCGCCGGCGCGCATGGCCCGGAGCGCCGTCAGCAGCCGGCGCAGCTCGCGCTCGTCTCCCCCGCCGCGTCCTCCCCTGCCCCCTCCGCCGCCGCCTCCGTCATCCGTGACCACGACGGTGCGCCGGCCGTTGCCGTCGGCGCGCGCGCGGCCGCGGCCCCGCGGCGCGGGACGCTCGGACGGCGCAGGCTCGGGGGCCTGCTCGGCCACGGCGCGCTTGCGGGCCGTGCGGCGAACGGGAGTGGGCTCGGGCATCGGATCGTTCCCGTCGGCGCGGGGCGTGTCACCAGTGGCCACGGACGGCTCCTGCGGTGGGGATGTGGCGGCGATGGTCCGGCGCGCGCGGCGGGCGGCGCGGACGGAGGCTATCGGTACGTCGGCGGCGAGTGGAGCGAACCCCCGCACCAGGCATGGTGGGCCGCGGGCGCTGCACGCTCCATCCGGGCTGCCGTCTCTCGGCTGGCGGCCTCGCGCGGGAAAGCACGGGTGCGGGGCCGGACGAGGATTGCCGCGGCCGGGCGCCGTCCCCATCGGACGTGCCCGGCCGGTGCTGCGCACGGAAGCGCGAAACGCCCCGCGCGCGGAAAAGCCAGCCGTCGGCGATGCAAGGGAAGGGCCAGCGGAAGCCCCATTCCCGCGCGCTCCGCAACGTACGCCGAAGCCCACGGCGGAAACAAGTGCGGCGTTGTTCCACCCCGGCGCTGCCTGGCGGGGTCGACGGACACGACCTCAGAGGTACGCAGAAAACCCCTCCGCGCGTAGGGCGCCGAGGGGCTTTCCGATGGATGACCGCCGCGTGCATGGCCGGCGGCGAAGCGGAGGGCCTGGGATTCGAACCCAGAAGTCCTTGCGGACGCCGGTTTTCAAGACCGGTGCAATAGCCATTCTGCCAACCCTCCAACGACGGCAACTGCAACCACTTACCGAACGCCCGAACCGCTGCTGCAACTTCGTTGTAACTTTCGCCGGGTCCGAGCCCGCGCTCTAACTTCCACCTTATAACAGCAGCCCGGTCACAAGCGCCGGGTTGGCCGTAGAATCACGTCCCGAATCGTCGCCGGGTCCGTCGTGAGGAGCGCATTAGAGCTTCGGGGGATTCCCGTCCGCCCCCGGCCATAGTGTCCTGGATGGGGTAGCCCTTCGCTCTGTGGCCCACTTCCGCCGAACGAGTACGACACCCAACCTTCGCGGGCTTCTCCATCCCTGCCGCGGCGAACAACTGCCCCGGCCAGCGATCAACCGACTCGGTCGCCACAGGCGAAAACGTCTCGTTCGGCCCAATCATTCGGCAGAGATCCAAGAAAAGTCCTGTGACCACCCGTCGGTTGTACACCGAAGAAAAACGGAACGTTCACGAAGTGCGGATGGGTTCCGGCGTGTTCGAACCGCACCTACAATTCTCGTCCTGATGTTAGTAGCGGCATCTGTAGTGGCTCTCCCATTGTGGTGGGATTCATCACCTGAAACACCACGTCGCCTCGCTCGATAACGTCACGGATCTGCCTTTGACGTGCGTTGAGCCTAGAGGCGCCAACCTTCACTTCCAGGAAGATTACGCGGCGAACCTCACCTTCCTCCAAGCCGTCAAACACGATCAGATCAATCGGGCTACCGACAAACTTTACGTCCTTGGGGTTGTATGGGAAGATGGGCAGGACAGGAAGCAGTTGTTCCGCGACTTGGCCGGCACGTACGGCGACACTCCGGTTGATCGCGTCCTGTCGGATCGAGGCTTCATTCATTGTTCGCCATTCTCGAAGTGCTGTCGTAGCATTGCTTATCGCGCGCTCCGCTTCCTGGTCACGAATCGCCTGCACTTCTGCTTGCTTCCACCGCTCTAGATGCTCCGCAGCCAACAGGGGCACCTTATCCCGGAGTTCGCGTTCGCGGGTGGCGGCGCTGGAAAGCTGCTCGCGCAAATCCTTCTCGCGTTTCGCTGCGCTGACGTACGACAGGTAGAATGCGACGACCACTACAACCGCCGCAACGACTACTGTTAGAGAGGTAGAGTTCATCGCGTTTAGGGGGCGCGTAGGGGAGGACTTCGCGGTTTGGAAGGCGCAAGACGTACAAGGTTCACCGCTGCCGGCAAGACCCTAGACTACCGGAAGGGGAGTCAGGACGGCCCGCCTTTAGGCGAGAGCGTGTTGTAACTTTCGCTGTCACTTTCTGGCAATTCCGCTCCGCACGGCCAGTAGCATGCATTCCGTAAACGTATAAATGGCTCTGGTTTCACGACTTACGGTCGCAACCCTCACCCCTACGTCTGGAATTTCGAGGCCGCGGTGCAATAGCCGTTCTGCCAGCCTCCATCGTACCTCTCATCTCGCGGTCCACGGGTCGTTCCCACGTGCCGGTCGATGACAGGAAGCTCCAAAATAAAGCCATACCGGAGCGATTACAACCAACGCGCGTGACCACCCGCCGTCGCCCACCCTCCCTGCGATCACTTTCGACCGGTGGCCGATTCGAGGACCGGCCCGCATGCCTCCTCCAGCCCCCGGCGTCGACACACCAAATCACGAGCGCCACGCGCAGTGCCGGAAGCGACTGCTACCGTCCTGGGTGACAGGTCGTCAACCTTCCGGAAGTGCAGCCGTGGCGCTATCTTGGGCACACGCAGGGCCCCCGCCGGCTCCCTTCTCGCGCTTGCTTCCCGACGGTCGTTCCAGATGCAGCTCCACCGTGCCATGACGCTTGCCGCGTGCATGTCCGCGCCGCTCGCTTTCGGCGCATCGGCCGCGTACGCGCAGGCCGGCGCCCGCGACAGCGTCCGCGCTCCCACGAGTGCGTTCGCGTCGTCCGCGGTCCCGTCGCCGGCGACGATTCCTCCGACGGGTGCGACGGCTTCGACCCCGGCGGCTGCATCGCCTGTCCGCAGGCCGGGTCCGACGACGAATGGCTCGGCCGCCACGCCGCCCGTTTCGGTTTCGGGACCGGCCAGCACATCGGCTCCCGCGATTCCGAGTGCGGCGGCGACGCTCCCGACGGGCGTCGGGCTGGCGGCACCCGCTGTCGCGCCTCCACGGACGGCGGCGCCCTCGACCTCCCCGCCGCGGGCCCGGGCGCCGCGATATGCATCTCCGGAGAGGTGGGAGGACGTGACGCCTGCGTCAGTCAACGCGCCGGCCGCGCACCTGCCGGCGTGGCGCGGCTTCGCGGGGCCGACGATGCTGCGCATCCAGGTGCTGCTGGACCGCGCGCTCTTCTCGCCGGGGATGATGGACGGGCGCTGGGGGAAGAACACCGAGCACGCCGTCTACTGGCTTCAGGTGCGCGAGGGCCTGCCGCCCAGCGGGCGTGTGGACAGCGCCACGTACAACCGCCTGCTGCGCCTGGCCGGCGGCCCCGCGGAGCTGGTGCGGCCCTACGCGCTGACGGCGGACGACGTGGCCGGCCCGTTCACGCGCATCCCCTCGGACATCTACGAGCAGGCCAAGCTTCCCTGCTCGTGCTACCAGACGCTCACCGAGAAGCTGAGCGAGGCGTTCCACGCGACGCCCGAGGTGCTGCGCAAGCTGAACCCGGGCGTGAAGCTGGATTCCGTCCGCGCCGGGCAGGTATTGCAGGTGCCCGCGGTGCGCAACCCGGCGGACCGGCCGGGTGAGGTGGCCGTGCTGGAGGTGTCCGGCCCCGGCAACTACGTGCACGCGCTGGACGCGCGGGGCCGCATCCTCTACCACTTCCCCTCCACGCTGGGCTCCTCGTACGACCCGTCTCCACAGGGCGACTTCGCGGTGGCGCAGGTGGACCAGGACCCGTGGTGGCACTACCAGCCCAAGATCCTGGCCTCGGTGCCCGACGACCACGCCGACGCCATGATCCCGCCCGGCCCCAACAGCGCCGTCGGCCGCGTCTGGGTGACGCTCTCGGTACCGCACTACGGCATCCACGGCACCAAGTCGCCGGAGACCATCGGCTACGCGGTATCGGCCGGCTGCGTGCGCCTCACCAACTGGGACGCGCTGTTCCTCAGCCGGCGCCTGCGCATCGGCACGCCCGTGCGCTTCCGCGGAACGCGCCTCGGGCCGCGCACCGCGCCGCCGGCTGCCGTCCGCCGCGACAGCGCGGGCGCGCACCCGGCCACACCCGCGAAGCCCGCCGCCCCGCCGCACGTGCTGGGAGCTCCGGCCCCACCCGCCGGCTCCGCGCCGCGAAAGCCCGCGCCCCCGCCGCACCTGCTGGGCGTGCCGGTCGCGCCGGCGGCGAGCCCGCCGGTGAAGCCGGCCGCGGCTCCGCCCTCGGGCGCGCCGTCCGCCACGAAGCCGGCGCGGCGTCCGTAGGACGAGCTTGGGTGGACGCGATCGTCGATCCGAGGTGGGTGGGGCCCTTCTTCCGATGCGGGAGAAGGGCTTCTTCGTGATGCGGCGGGGCAGGCCTGGCGCCGTCGTTCCCGCGGCTTCGGGGGCCGGCGGTGCATTCCGGCGACCGAGGGAATCCGGTGCGCATCCGGAGATCGGCCCGAAACCTGCCTTGTGCGGCGCCGGGCCGACGGGTGTTCCCACGTCCGAAGATCCATCCATGATCGACAATCGAACGAGAACGCCGGACAGGCGGATGAGAATGCAGAGAATCACGGGACGGATCGCCACCCTGGCCGCGCTCCTGGTGGCCGTGGGGGCGTGCAGGAAGGACGCGAAGCCCGGAGCGGGGGACGAGCAGGCGAAGGCGGCGCCCGCGCGGAACCCCAACGCGGTGGAGGTGGCGTACGACCCGGCCGAGAAGGCGCCCACCGACGAGCAGCTCGCCGCCATGCGCCGCGACGCGTCGTGGATGGAGGTGGTGCAGCTCGACACCACGGGCTCGGGACGGGCGATCCGGTTCAACGAGAGGTGGGAGCAGATCTCGGCGGACGCGGTGAACCGCGGCGGCATCACGCTGCCCATCAGCGGCGACGTGGCCGGGCCCTCCGTCCTGCGCGTGCAGGTGCTGCTGGACCGCGCCTACTTCTCGCCGGGGATGATGGACGGCAACTGGGGGAAGAACACGGCCGAGGCGCTGTACTGGTTCCAGCGCGACAACGGGCTTCCCGCCACGGCGCGCGCCGACTCGGCGACGGTCGCCAGGCTCCTGCAGGCGGCGGGCTCGCCCCGGGAGCTGGTGGCGGCGCACCGCCTTACGGCACAGGACGTGGCGGGCCCGTTCACCCCCATCCCCACGGACATCTACGAGCACGCCAAGCTGGGCTGCTCGTGCTACGAGGCGCTGTCGGAGAAGCTGAGCGAGATGTTCCACACCACGCCGGCGCTGCTCCAGAAGCTGAACCCCGGCGTGGACCTGGAGCATGCGCGCGCCGGGCAGACCATCCACGGACCCGCCGTGCGCGCCACGAACGCGCCGCCCAGGGGACGGATCGCGACCATCGAGGTGTCGGGGCGGGGGACGTACGTGCACGCGGTGGACGCGGCGGGACGCGTGCTCTACCACTTCCCCTCCACGCTCGGCGCCACGTACTCGCCGTCGCCCTCGGGCCACTTCGCCATCGCGTCCGTCACGCAAAACCCGGTGTGGCACTACCAGCCGGCGCTGCTTACGGGCGTGGACGACTCGCTGCCCGAGGCCACCATCCCCAAGGGCCCCAACAACGCCGTCGGCGTGGTATGGATGGCGCTTTCGGCGCCGCACTACGGCATCCACGGCACCAGCACCCCGCAGACCATCGGGTACGCGACGTCGCACGGGTGCATTCGCCTGACCAACTGGGACGCGGAGTTCCTGAGCCACCAGGTGCACGCCGGCATCCCCGTGCGCTTCCGCGACATCGCCGGCGCGGGCGGCGGCACGGCGCCCTCGAACGACGGCTCGGCCGACCAGCGCCGCGACTCGTCGACGTTGCGCTCGCACGCCCCTTCCGCCTCGGGCCGCGGTGAAGGCGCCGCCGCCGTAGCGAGGAGCACGCAGCCCGCGCCCGCCCGCCGCCGCCCGCCCACGCCCGCTCTCCCGGCACGGACGGACTCCACGCAGACGGCGGCGCCGGACAGCGCGCGGTAGGCTGCGGCGGGAAGGATCGGTGGACGATGTGAACGGCCCCGGATCAGCGCGTGATCCGGGGCCGTTCAGCTGGTCAACGCGCTTGGCGGATTCCTCGCCTGAAACCCCTGCCGTCCGCACGGCCGGACGCATCCGCGCGGAGCGAGCCCGCGAAGGCGGGCGGACATGCCGTTGCAGCCACGGATTTCAACCCGTGGCTCCCCCCGCGGGCGCCCCCATTCACCGTTGGTGGACGCGCCAGCCGGGCCGTATCCGTCCCCAACCCTCCCGATGTCCACGCCTCCAAATCCCTCCGACAGCCGCCGTCACCGCGTCGCCGCCACGAACGCCAGCGGGACATCTCCGAGGCCGGCGCGCTGGGGATTCTGCTCGCCGTTCGTGGCCTGCGAGACGTGGGTGCGCACGTAGGCGGCGGCCTCGGTGAAGGTGACGACGCCGTCGTGGTCGGCGTCGGCGGGGCCCTTCAGGCCGTCCAGCAGCGTCCAGGTGAAGACGCCGTGTCCTCCGCCCCACTGCGTGCCCTCGCGCGAGAACTCGCCGCCGTCCGCCGCGGAGAGCGTGACGCGCATGGAGGGGCTGAACAGGCCCGAGAACGCCTGGTTGATCGGCGTGGCGTCGGTCACCAGCGCCCCGCCCGAGTGGCAGGCGTCGGCGATCACCACCACGCGCTGGGCGGCGATCTGGCGGCGCAGCGCGGTCTGGAAGTCCCACATGGGGAAGGCGGTGGAGGCCACCTTCTTCAAGTCCGTATCGTACGACAGGATGTAGAGGTTGGACGGGCGGTTGGGATCGGGCGCGCCGTGCGAGGCCACGTACACCGTCACCTGGTCGTCCTCCGCCGCCTGCTGCAGGAACACGAAGAGCGCGTCGCGGATGGCGGCGGTGGTGGCCTGCTCGTTCAGCAGCAGGCGCGCCTGCCCCGCCGGCACCGCGCCCCCGGCGGGCGAGCGCAGGAAGTCGTACATCGACCGCGCGTCGGCGTCCGCGTAGTGCAGGCCGGGCACGGAGCCGTCGGCGTAGCGCGAGATCCCGATCACCACGGCCCAGCGCCGTCCCACGCCGGCGCGCACCACGGACTGCGCCATCGCGCGGCCGGACTGCGCCTGCACGCGCACGGTGTCCTCGCCCGCGGGAAGCGGCGACTCGCCCTCGAACATCACGCCCGAGCGGCCCAGCGCGTACCGCGTCTGCTCGTCCGCCGTCAGTGCGCGCACGCGGGCCGGGTGGCCGCCGACGGTGACCTGCGCCTCGTCCACCGGCAGCACGCCGCGGATGCGGGCCCGCATGGGGGTGCGGGCGCCCACGCGGATGCCGCGCGCGCCGCTGTCCGGGTACGTGCCCGCCTCCACGATGGCCAGCGCCAGCGACGCGTCGCCGCCCCGCGCTCGGTCCGCCGATCCCGCGGTGACGGCGCCGAGCTGCGCGGACACGGAGCCGCGCTCGGGCGCCCAGTAGGCCGCGCCGTTCCACACGTGCCCCGTCCAGTCGTTCGCGACCTCACCCAGGAAGCGGCCGCCGCGCGCGAGCTGGTCGGCCGCCTGGCGCAGCGCCGCGGCCCGCGCACCGCCCGCCGTCGCCTCCACCGCGCGGCCGGTGGCGGTGGCGGTGGATACGACGCGCCCGTCGTCCAGCCGCAGGGCACGCACGTTGAGCTGCGCGGTGCCGGTCTGGAGGTTGGGATCCGCGGGACTGGCCCCCGCGTCCGCCGGCGCCTGGCCGATCACGATCACCTGGGCGCCCAGGTCGCGGCCCAGGGCGACGGCATCCGCCTCGCTGCCGGCGAGCGCCCGCGCGGCGCGGTCGCGCTGCGCGGCGTCGCGGGCAAGCGCGGGATCGACGAGCGGGAAGCCGGCCTCGCGCAGGAACCCCGCGAGCGCGGTGGATGCCGTCCCGCCCTCGTCCTTCATCAGCACCACCACCCGCGGAAGCTCCGAATCCAGCCGCATCCCCCCGCCCTGCGCCGTCGGCTGAGGCGTGGACACGGCGTTCGGCGACGGGCCCGCGCGGCTGCCGAGCCGGGCCAGCCGCGTCTGCGCGTCGGGATACGCGGGCGCGACGGCCAGGGCCTGCCGATACAGCGCGCCGGCGCCGGCCGCGTCGCCGGCGTCCTCCTTCGCCAGCGCGCGGGAGAAGAGCAGCGCGGCGTGCGCGGGCACCTCGGGGGCGTCGGCCACCGCGCCGCGCGACTCCAGCGACAGGTTGCGGAAGGTCTGCGCGGCGAGGGTGCTCACGGAGCGGAACAGGTTCTCGCGGCGGTCCGTCACCTCCTCGCCGCGCCGCACCTGGCCCGTCTCCACGTCCACCACGTGCACGTCGATGCGAAGCTGGCCGTACACGTCGGCGTACGATCCCAGCACCATGTACTGCGCACCCAGCAGCCGTCCCACGCGCACCGCCGTGGCCGCGTCCGCCACGCCGGACAGGGACAGCCGCTGCTCGCCCAGCAGCGCCTGGATGCGGTCGCGCTCCACCAGGCGCACGCGCGGGTTGCGCGACATCTCCGTCGCCAGCATGGCGGAAAGGCCCTTGCCCAGCGCGGACAGGTCCTGCGCCTCCGGCCCGATGCTCCCGCCGTCCGTCAGGTCCAGCACGGCGAGGGTCGGCAGGTTCGGGGATGATGCCTGCGCAGCGAGCGGCGCCCGACCGAGGAGCAGCGCGAGGCCTGCGGCGATCGCCAACGTCCTTCGCTTCATGGTCATCCTCCGGTTGTGGCGCGGAGCACGGATGCGTCATCGGGACTTCGAGAGAGACCGCGCGAGCGTCCTTCGTCACCACGAACGGCGGAGCGAAAGGCCGAGGTCGACGCCGCGCACCGCGCTGCGCCGGTCGGCCGCGGCGACCACGCGGCCCAGGCGGAGGTGGGCGGCGGGAAGCAGGGTCAGCCGTCCCGCCGGCACCTCGCCCGTCCCGCCGATGCCGGCGTACCACCCCTGTCCCTGCCCGTCCGCCACGCGGAACAGGCGGCCGTCGGCGCCCCAGGTGACGGCGGCGCGGCCGTAGGGGACGCGCAGGCCCGCGCCGCCCAGCCACAGGTCCTGCACCGGCGCGCCGGGCGAGCGCGCGTCCAGCGAGGTGCCGTGCCCGCGGTGCAGCAGGCCGCCCCACGCCACGGCGTTGTATCCACCGAGGACGCCCTGCAGCGAGGCCACGGCCTGGAGGCGGTCGCCCGCGCGGTACAGGTTCGCCCCGCCGAAGCGGTCGGTGTCGAAGTGCTGCCACGTCACCTGCAGCGCCGCCTTCGACGAGCGCCCCACGCCGTGGTCCGCCGCGACCCGAAGCCGCGCCTCGTCGCCCGGCCGGTAGGCCAGCGTGCCGCCGTCCGTCTCGGAGAACGGCTCGTACGATCGCGCCACCGTGTATCCCCCGCTCGCCCCGATCCCGAACCCCCGCCACCGCTGCGCGACCGCCGCGCTCAGCCCCACGCCGCCGCCGGTGCCCCAGTTGGAGATGCGGAACGGGAGGAGGTCGGCCGATACGGCGTTCGCCACCTCCGCCTGGCCCGGCGTGTTGCGCGAGTGCCCGGTGGGGATGGAGCCCGCCAGCGCCAGCGTCACGCGGTCGCGCCCGAAGGTCCGCGCCAGGCGCACCTGCGTGTCGGTCAGCCCGCCGAGCGTCGCCGTGGTCCCGTCCTCCCGCGTGAGCGAGCCGCGCGCGTAGGCGCCGGAGACGTCCAGCGTCACGCCGCGTCCCAGCGGAGCGCGCACGCCCCACGGCAGCGTGAGCAGCGAGACGGTGCGGATGCCGGCGGCGGAGGCGTTCGCGAACCGGTACGTCTCCCACCCCGCGCCGACTGACCCCGCGGGCGCGCCGGGCTGCGCCATCTGCGCCTCGGCGGATCGGCATGCGCAGACCGCCGCGGCGAGCGCGGACACGAGGGCGACGGAAAGCGGAAGACGGCGTTGCATTCGATGCGGAGGAGGAGCGCGGCCCCGAATCCCCGGTGCCGCGCGATGGCGTCGGAAGGTGCTCTCGCGGAGGCGGGTGGAGCTACGGGCGCTTGATGACGATCTCGATGCCGGTGCGGGCGCGGCCCACCTGCTCGCCGCCCAGCCCCTCGGCCGCCGGATCGCGGGCGATGGGCAGCGTCGCGACGTCCTCCACGCCGAGGCCCAGCGTCTGCGGGCCGGCCGCCGGCGCAGAGAGGGCGAGCGCGGAGGCGCTGGCGGTCGCGGCGGAGGC
>JAQBQD010000126.1 GCA_028287185.1 Gemmatimonadota bacterium
GCGGGCGGGCGCGCGGCCGCCTGCCGGCCGCGCGACGGGCGGTTCCGCGTGGGAGTCGCGACGCGGCGGCGGGATCGACGGGTCCGCGGATTCGTCGCGCCGCACCACGGACGTGATCGACTCCACGCGATAGCCGGG
This sequence comes from Gemmatimonadota bacterium, assembly GCA_028287185.1. Taxonomy (GTDB): domain Bacteria; phylum Gemmatimonadota; class Gemmatimonadetes; order Longimicrobiales; family Longimicrobiaceae; genus JAQBQD01. The sequence goes on from JAQBQD010000126.1 coordinate 139, forward strand.
GCGGGCGAGGTCGCGCCTGCGGTCCGCGAGGGCGGCGGCACGGGCGAGGATGGAGGCGCCGTCATCCGCCAGCACGGGCCGGGGCGGCGGCTCGGTGACGGCGATGGACAGCTCCGAGGCCAGCGCGGGATCGTCGAGCGCGGCGTGGAAGGCGTTCCACGCGGACGCGGCCTCCGTCTTCGCGCAGCGGGCGACCACCAGCTCGTCCATGGCGCGGGTGGCGGCCACGTACAGCAGGCGCACCTCCTCCGCGGCCACCCACTCGGACTCCGTCGCCGCGAGCTCGTCCCACGCCGCCGGGCGAGCGCGGACGTCCGCGATTCCGCGGCGCGAGGCGTCGGTGACGAGGACGTGGCCGCGGGCGATGCCGTCCGCACCGCGCTTCACCACGTGCGCCGGCGGGTGGTCCGGGCCGGCGGCGGGATAGGCCAGGACCACCACGCGCGCCTCCAACCCCTTCGCGCGATGCAGGTTCATCACCCGCACCGCATCTCCCTCACCCGGCACCAGCGGCGCGTCGGCGTCCGCGTGGAGCGCCGCCTCCAGCACGTCCACCGCCTCCGTGAGGGAGGAGGCGCCCTCCAGCGATGCCGTCCGCAGCGCATCGAGCGCGAACAGCAGCGCGCCGGCGCGGGGGCCGCCCAGCTCGCCTGCGGCCGCGTGCGGCACGATGCCCAGGCGGTCGACGATCGCCGGTACCGCCGCGTCCGCGGGCAGCGCGCGCGCCGTCCGCCCCAGCTCCCGCATCACCCGGAGCGCATCCGTCGCTGGGCCGTGCGCGGGCTGGTCGTGCGCGAGCGAGAAGGTGCCGCCGGCCGCGGTGTGCGCGAACAGGTCGTCGTGCGACAGGCCGAAGAACAGGCCTTCGAGCACGGCGACGGTCAGCACCGCGTCGCCCGGATCGCAGAGCGCGCGCAGCAGCAGGATCAGCTCGCGGATCTCCTGCTCCGCGCCCACGCCGGCGCCGGAGAGCTGCACCGGGATGCCGCGTGCCTCCAGCGCCCGCGCGTACTCCGCGAGCTGCGGCTTCGTGCGGGTGAGCACCATGAAGTCGCCCGCCCGGCGCTCCCCCGCCGCAACCCGCGCGGCGATCCACGAGGCCAGCAGCGCCGCGTCCGGCACCGCGATCCGCCGGCCGCTGTACTTTCCGCCGCCCTCCGCGGGATCGACCGAATACCACGCGATCCGCTCGCCTTCGCGGTCTCCGGGCCGCACGCGAAGGGGCGCGAACGCCGCCTGCCGCGCATCCTCCGCCGCCGGAAGAAGGCCGGCGAAGACGCCATTCACCAGCGCCTCCACGGCGCGGCCGGAGCGGAAGTTGGCGGTCAGCTCCAGCACCGCGCCGAAGCGGCGGAAGCGCGCCTTCACCGCGTCGTAGACGGAGATGTCGGCACGGCGGAAGCGGTAGATGCTCTGCTTGGGATCGCCCACCACGAAGAGCGCCCCCGGCCGCGGCTCCGCGCGCCGCCAGTCGTCCTCCGAGGGATCGCAGGCGGCGAGGAGGAAGAGCACCTCGGCCTGCATGGGATCGGTGTCCTGGAGCTCGTCCACCAGCAGGAACCGCCGGCGTTCGCCCAGCTCCCGCCGCGCCTCCGCGCTGCGCCGCAGCAGGCCGGCCGTGAGCGCCAGCAGGTCGTCGAAGGTCAGGTTGCCGGAGCGCCGCCGCTCGCGCGCGCAGAACGCCGCCGCGGCACGGGCGAAGCGCAGCGCGGGCGGGTAGCGGTGCGCCAGCCAGGCGACCAGCAGCGCGTGCGCGGGCGATCCATCCGCCGCGAAGTCCACCCAGCGCTCGCAGATCCCCTTCGCCGCCTGTTTCGCGGCCTTGTCGCCGCCCCAGCGGTTCTGCACCACCTCGCTCTTCCGCAGCACCGCCGTCGCCAGCGCGCCGAAGAAGCCCAGCGCGTCGCCCCAGCCGGGGATGCGGCGCGAGAAGCGGAGGGTCAGCAGCTTCGATTGAAGCGGGTCCCACCCCGCGGCGGGCGCATCCGCCGGCAGCAGCGCGAGCGAGGCGTCCAGCAGCGCCTCCAGCTCCGCGCGGACGGCCGCCGTTCGATCCGCGTGCGGCCGCGGCGCGGCGGGGGCGGCGAAGCGCACGTCCTGCTGGCCGGCGACGGTGCGGAACAGGCCGCGGAGCTGCGACGGGCGCAGGCCCACGCGCTCCAGCGCGGCGGGAAGGCGGGAGCGGCGCGCGTCCAGGTGCTCCAGGAAGCGCGACCACCCCTCCGTAAGCACGCGCTCCTCGTCGGCGCCCGTCACCTCGCGAAATCCGGGGGGCACGCGGGCATCGAAGGGCCGCTCGCGCAGCAGGCTCCCGCAGAAGGCGTGGATGGTGCCGATGAAGGCGCGGTCCAGGTCGTGGAGCCCGTGCGCCAGCCGCCGGCGCTCGTCGGGCTCCGCGTCGGCCGATTCGCGGAAGGCGCGCTCCAGGGCCTCCTGGAAGCGCTCGCGCAGCTCGCCCGCCGCCTTGCGGGTGAAGGTGACGGCGGCGAGCTGGTCGACCGTCCCCGCGCCCGTGCGCACGATCGCCACCATCCGGCCGACCATCGCCGTCGTCTTTCCCGAGCCGGCGCCGGCCTCGACGAGAAGGCTGGTCGCCAGGTCGCGTGCGATGCGGTCCCGCGCGGCGGCGTCCGGCGGAATCCACTCAGCCATCGAGCCCCCGGAGCTGCACCAGCGACCGCGCCTGCGGGAGATGGATGCCGACCGTCTTCATCCACGCGGCCGGCGGGCTGACGGTGCCGCCGTGGTCGCCCGACGTCGCGCGGCACACGGCGGCGAAATCGCAGTACGCGCAGTCGGCTGCGTCCTCGGTGGAGAGATACGGCCCGTCCGCCGCCACCGCCGCCATGCGCTCCAGCAGCGCCTCGGCCACCCCCGCAGCGGGGACGGGCAGGCGCACGCGCTCGTTGCGGCCGGCGCGGGTGGGAAAGTGGAACTCTGCGGACTCCACCTCGACGCCCAGCAGGCGCGCGGCGGCGATGGCGTACACCAGGTGCTGCACGCGGCGGCCGCCGGCCAGGGGGCGCCCGGGATGGTACCGGTCCGGCTTCCCGGTCTTGTAGTCCACGACGGAGAGCCGACCGGCACTCGATCGATCCACGCGGTCGATCATGCCCCGCAGCACCACGGGATGCCCACCGATGCGCACGTCTCCGGCACCGGGTCCGGAGCCGGGGCCGAAGCGGTACTCCAGGTGGATCCACGCCGGCGGCCCTTCGCGCACCATCTCCACCCAGCAGCGCAGGTCGCGCCGCAGCTCGGCCATCTCGGCCGCGCGCACGGACTCGCAGGGCGGGGGAATGCGCCGGGCCGCCCGCGCCGCCTCGTCCTCCAGCGTCGCGAAGGCGCGCAGGCCCAGGTCCGCGGACGCGGCGTCCTCGCCCGCCAGCCGCGCCTCGCGCAACGTGCGCTCGTACACGCGGTGCAGTAGGCTGCCGCGCGCGGCGGCGCTCAGCCACGCTTCCGGGTCCCACGCGGGGTCGTCTCCCGGCGCCACGCCCAGCACGTAGCGGTAGAAGTAGCGCCGCGGGCAGGCGCCCAGCGTCTCCAGCGCCGAGGCGGAGAAGGCCGCCGGCAGGTGCGCGTGCCCGTTCTGCGCCACGATGCCGTGATAGGCAGTCGCCTCCAGCCCCACGCGCGCGTCCGCCGCGGCCAGCCCGCGGTCCAGCCCCCGGAACGCGGACCGGACGGCGGTGCGCCCGTCGCGCAGCCGCCCGTCCGGCGCCAGCGCGGCCAGCCAGGCATCGCGCGCGTCCAGCAGCCGCCCCCCGCGCGGGACGGCGCAGGCCAGGGGGCCGAGCGCCGCGCGGAGGTCGTCGTATCCCAGGTCCGCCCTGCCCCGGCGATGCCGCAGCGCCTGCAGCAGCTCGGGCGCCGGCGAGGCGGCGCGGCCCTCGGCGGCGTCCCAGGCGGCGTAGCTCAGGGTGACGCGCCCCCGCAGGCGGGCCAGCAGCGCCGCCAGCCCGTGCCGCGCCTCCGCCGCGCGGTCCGCCGAGGTGGGGAGCGGCGGGACGGCGTCGCCGGACCGCGCGTTCAGCAGATGCCGGTCGGCGTCCGTGAGCAGCGGGTCGCTCGCGCCGTCCGCCGCGCCTGCGGAGGCGTCGAGGCCCACGACGAAGGTGCAGGCGCGGCAGGCCAGGCCGCCGGTGAAGAAGCCGGCCAGGTGCACGCGCCCCCCGGCCGCCGTCCACGGCGCGAGACCGCCCTCGCCGGACGGTGCGACCGGGATCTCCAGGCGCGTCCGGAGGATGGAGACCGCGGCGTTCCACGACGTCTCGCGCGTGAGCGTCTGCCGCGCGCGGGCCAAGCGGGTGCGCAGCACGGCGCGCGCGTGCGCCTCGGCCGGCGCCCGCG
>JAQBQD010000127.1 GCA_028287185.1 Gemmatimonadota bacterium
CGTGTGGGACGGCCTGCGCGCGGCGACGGGGGACGCGGCCGTGCGCGCCCAGGCGGCGTACTGGGCCGGGCGCGCGCACCTGGCGAATGGAGACGGGCCGGGCGCGCGCGAGCGGTTTCGCCAGGCGCGCGAGTCGGACCCCATCTCCTACTACGCCGTGCTGGCGGCCAGGCGGCTGGACGAGCCGTACTGGCCCGTGAAGTTGGACCCCGCCCCGGCGCGCGACGCGCCGGCAGAGCGGCAGGTGGCGGAGTCGCTGCGTGCGCTGGACGTGCTGGTAAGCGCCGGCCTCTTCGCCGACGCGGAGGCCGAGGTGGAGCGCGTGGTGCGCCGCGCGGGCGAGGAGCGGGGAACGCTGTATGCGCTGGCCGAGGCGCTGGCGGCGCGCGGGTACACGGTGAACGCCGTGCGGATCGGCCGCGTGCTGGAGGGGCGCGGCGAGAAGCCGAACCTGCGCCTGCTGCACCTCATCTACCCGTACAACTACCGGCCGATTCTGGAGGCGGAAGCGCGGGAGCGGGGGCTGGATCCCTTCCTGGTCGCCGCGCTGACCCGGCAGGAGTCCGTCTTCAAGCCGCGCGCGCTTTCCGGCGCCGGCGCGCGGGGGCTGATGCAGATCATGCCCGCCACGGGCGCGGGCCTGGCGAGCGGCGCCGGCATCACCGACTGGACGCCGGAGCTGCTGTACAACCCGGAGATCAACGCGCACCTGGGCACGCGGCTGCTGGCGGCCGAGATGCGGCGCTACGACGGCAGCCTCCCGTTCGTCTTCTCGTCCTACAACGCCGGCGAGGGCCGCGTGACGCGCTGGAAGGCCTTCCCCGAGGCGCGCGACCCCGAGCTGTTCACGGAGCGCATTCCCTATGACGAAACCCGCGAGTACGTGAAGATCCTGACGCGGAACATCGCGCTCTACCGCGGGCTGTACGGGGGATGACGGAAAGGCTGGGAGAGAGAGGGCGCTCCAGGGGACGCGCCTCCTCCCCCGGCTCGCACCACAGGCCGACCCTGCCTCCCGGCTGGGACGGGTTGTTCGGGGATGCATCGCGGTGCCTGCGGCGAGACGCGCCAGCTCCTCCATCCCGGACCGGAACCATCCCGGAGTGTAGCAGCGGAGGGTGGCGGACGATTCTGCACCCACCGGTCGCGCGGCGGCCTTGCCCCGCGGCGGACGGGCGTGTATCCCTTGAAGCACAACGCGCCACTCGCGAGCACCTTTCTCCGGCCATCCAGGGCATGACGAGCGACGCGGCACTCCCGGCGCCGGTCACGCGCGACGTGTGGCGCATCCGCACGCCGCTGCCGTTTCGCCCGCGCGAGGTGCACGCCTACCTGGCGCGGCTGGACGCCGGGCGCTGGATGCTGGTGGACGGGGGCCTGGGGACGGAGGACGCCTGGGCCGCGCTGGACGCGGGAGTCCGGGCCGCAGCCGGCGGCTGGGCGCCCGTGGCGCTGCACGTGGTCACGCACATGCACGTGGACCACGTGGGCCTCGCCGCCCGGGTGGTGGATGCCTGCGGCGCGCGCGTGGCGATGGGCGCGCTGGACGCGCGGCGCATGGCCCACGCCGCCGCCGAGCCGGCGGAGGAGGCGGAGCACCGCGCGGGGCTCATGCGCCGCGCGGGCGTGCCGCGGGAGGTGCTGGACGGGCTGGAGGGCATGCGCAGGGAGATGTCCGCCGCCGCGCCGCCCGTGTGCGTGGACGACGAGCTGGAGGGCGAGGCGGGCGACGTGCCCGGGGCGCCCGGGTGGCGCTGGGTGTGGACGCCGGGCCACACCGCCGGACACGTGGCGCTGCTGCGCGCGGCGGACGGCGTGATGCTCTCCGGCGACGCGGTGCTGCCCAGGGTGCAGCCCACGGTGGGCGTCAACCGCCAGCGCGCCGACCCCGTGGGCGACGCGCTGTGGATGCTGGGCCGCGTCGAGGCGCTGCGGCCGGCGGTGGTGCTGGGCGGCCACGGCGACCCCATCGACGATCCCCCCGGCCGCATCGCCGAGCTTCGCGCCGGGTACGCGGACGAGTCCGCCGCCTTCCACGCGCTGCTCGGGGCGGAGCCGGCGGCCGCCTGGGCGCTGGGGGAGCGCCGCCGCCCCGGGCGCGAGCTGCCGGACGGAGTGCGCATCCAGCTCGTGCGCGAGACGCTGGCGCACCTGCAGCGCCTGGCCGCGCTGGGGCTGGCGCGCGAGGAGCCGCTGGCGGACGGCGCCGCGGGGTGGACCCGGGCGGACGCGCCGCCGCCGCGGTGAAGCAGGGCCGGACGCGCCGAGCGGCGCGCCCGGCGAACCACGCTCCCTACCGTCACAAGGCCATGTCCCGCCTCCTGCTCATCCTGGTCGCCCTGATCGTGCTCGTGCTGGTGTCGCGTCCGCTGCGCGAGCGGGTGGAGCCGCACGTGCAGTTCGCGCTGGACCCCATCTACGGCTGGAGCGCGAAGAACCGCGTGACCGAGCTCAAGAAGCTGCTGGAGGACCAGAAGTCGATGGGCCGCACGCTCCCCCCGCCGCGCGACTTCCTGCAGTTCATCCAGCAGCAGGACCCCACCGGCGGCGGCGTGGACCCGTGGGGCAACCCGTACTACCTGCTCGCCACGCGCACCACCTTCCAGGTGGGCTCGCCGGGCAAGGACGGCGTGGCCAACACCACGGATGACGTGCTGAGCGAGGAAGGCGCCAAGTGAGGCCGCTTCGCCGGGCCGGGGGGCGGCCATGCTGAAGGTGGGGCTCACGGGCAACATCGCCGCCGGCAAGTCGTCGGTGGTGCGCGCGTGGCAGGGGCTGGGCGCGCACGTGGTGGACGCCGACGAGCTGTCGCGCAGCGTGGTGGAGCCCGGCACCGAGGCCCACGCCCGCATCATGGAGGCGTGGGGGCCGCGGGTGGAGGACGCCTCCGGCGGGCTGGACCGCGCCGCCCTGCGCGCCATCGTCTTCGCCGATCCCGAGGCCCGCGTGCGCCTGGAGGCCATCGTGCACCCCGCCGTCGCCGCGCTGCGCGACCAGGCGTACGCCGAGGCCGAGACGCGCGGCGAGGCGCTGGTGGTGGCGGACGTGCCCCTCCTGTTCGAGGTGGGGATGGCCGACGACTTCGACTTCTTGGTGCTGGTGGACGCGCCCGAGGACGTGCGCCTGGCCCGCCTGGTACGCGACCGCGGGCTGGACGAGGCCGAGGCGCGCCGCATGATCGGCGCGCAGATGCCCGCCGCGCTCAAGCGCGCGCGCGCCGACCTGGTGATCGAGAACGCCGGCGCGTACAGCGACCTGGAGGTGGCGGCGCGCGTCGCCTGGGCCGAGCTCACGGCCCGCGCCGCGCGGCAGCGGGCGTACGAGCAGCGTGGCTGAGGCCGCGGCCCCGCCGCTCTGGCGGGTGGACATGCACCTGCACTCGCGCGTCAGCCACGACTCGCTGAACCCGTACGAGGGGCTGCTGCGCACGGCCCGGGCGCGCGGCCTGGACCGCATCGTGGTCACCGACCACAACCGCATCGACGGCGCGCTGCGGCTGCGCGAGATGGACCCCGAGCGGGTGATCGTGGGTGAGGAGGTGAAGACCGCCGAGGGGGCCGACCTCATCGGCATCTTCCTGACGGAGCCGATCCCGAAGCGCACCCCCGCCCGCGAGACCTGCGAGCGCATCCGCGCGCAGGGCGGCGTCGTCTACGTGCCGCACCCGTTCGACACGCGGAGGTCCGGGAGCGGGCCGCTGCTGGAGCGCATCGCCGACCTGGTGGACGCCGTGGAGGCCCACAACGCGCGCACCTGGCGCCGCTCGCTCAACGAGCGCGGCGAGCGCTGGGCCGTGGAGCACGGCTTCCCGCTGGGCGCCGGCTCGGACGCGCACAGCCTGCGCGAGCTGGGCCGCGGCTACGTCGAGGTCCCCCCCTTCGAGAACACGCGCGAGTCCTTTCTCGCCGCCCTCCGCGCCGGCCGCATCGCCGGGCGCGTCTTCTCCTCGCCCCTGTGCAGCCTGTTCAGCACCTACGCCAAGGTCCACAAGGTGTTCGCCGGGCGGGACTGAGGGCTCTCACCCCACCGCTTCCGCGCAGCCACCCTCTCCCGCATGCGGGCGAAAGAAGGTGCGGCAGACGTTCCGTCCGGATGTCGATCCCGAGATTGTTCCCGAATTCCGCGAAGGCGCGATCGTAGCTCCAGGCGGGGGATTTATTCCCCCGGACGCGTGGAATCCATTCCCGCTTCGCCGGACGGGAGATGGGGGCCGCCACGGCATTCGTCCGACATCGCTGTAAGACGTGGCGTGGAAAGGAATTGGGCACGCGGTCTGCATGAGGGTTGCGCGCGAAGCGGAATCGGCGCACTCACTTGCAGGAGGTGGAGCGATGAACGTTCTCAAGGCAGCCAGGACGATGTGCGTGGCCCTCGCGGTGGCGGGCGCCCCGGCGTGCGCGGCGGCACTGGTGGGCGCGGGCGCGGCCGGCGCCATCGGCTGGAACGACCGCGGCGCGGAGTCCACGGTCAACGGCACCGTCGACCAGAACTACACCCGCGCGATGGCCGTCTTCCAGCAGATGGGCATCAGCCAGACGGGCCAGAAGTCCGAGGACAACGGCCACGAGCGGACGCTCATGGGCACCAAGGGCGACACCGAGGTGACGGTGACGCTGCACATGCGCGAGGCGACCACCACCAAGGTGGAGGTCACCGCCAAGCGCAACATGGTGGACTACGACAAGAACATGGCCAAGGACATCCTGACCGCCATGATCAACCGCACCTGACGCTCGGCGCGGCGCGGGACGGAGGGGGTTCGGCACGGCGCCGGGCCCCCTCTTCGCGCTAGATCGTTCACGTGGAGCGCCCTGGACGGACGCCGCGGGACTCCGCGCGGGGACAAGACGAAGGCGGGGCGGCCGAATCGTCGGCCGCCCCGCATTTCATCCACCCGGCGAGAAGCCTACTCCTCGTCGTCGCCGTCGTCCTCGGAGGCAGCCTCTTCGCGGCCCTGCTTCAGGTACGCGCGAAGCTGCGTCTCGCCCAGCCCGGCGAGCTGGCGCAGGATGGCCTGGAACTGCTCGGCCTGGTGCGCCTTGGGGTCGCGGGTCAGGTCGTCGTCGATGTCCACCGGCCACGCGGGCCACTCGATCTCCTCGTCGTCGTTCGTGGGATCGAGGTCGGCGAGGGGGTGGAAGACGAGCGTGGCGCCCAGCGACTCGGGCTCGTCCACGTACGGGGTGATCTCGGCCTCGGCCAGGTAGAGCGCGCCCTCGTCCTCGAAGATGCGGAAGCCGAGCGCCATCCCGAAGGTCTCGCCCTCGTGCTCGTGCTCGTGGTCGTGCTCGTGATCGTGTTCGGGCATGGTTCCTCCGGAGTTGGTCGTCGCGGGCCCACGGTGGTTCGCGGACGGCGGCAAGATACACACCCGCCGCGGCCGGGGGAAGGCCTCCGCGCCGCGTCCACGCCCCGCGAACGAGCAATCACCTACCTTTTCCGCCACCCGCGCGTCACTTGCCCGCCGGCCTCCTCCACGGACCGCGTACGGCACGACGGCACGACGGCACGACGGCACGACGGCACGACGGATCGACGGATCGACGGATCAAGCGAGTGACGGACGGGTCGGTCGGCGGATCTCGGCGGCGTCAGCGTTCGACGGGTGCGGCGGGCGCCGTCGAACCGGAGAGCTCCGCGGATTCGGGCGACTCGATCGCTGGAGGTCCGTCCGCCGCTCCGCCGAGCAGGAAGTCGATGATGGCGTCGCTCACGGCGCCGCCGCTCACCGCGTCGAAGGCGGCGAACATGGGGGAGGAGTTGATCTCCAGGAAGACAAGCCGCCCCGTTGCCGGATCGGTCTTGAAGTCCGCGGCGCCGTAGTCCATGCCCAGCGCGTCCATCAGCCTCGCCAGGCCGGCGACCAGCTCTGCCGGGACGGCGTCCAGCGGCAGCGCCTCCACGCGCGTGGCCTTGGAGGCGCGGTAGTCCAGCACGTCGGACCGAACGGCGAAGGGCAGGAATCGCCCGCCCACGCCGTAGATGCGCACCTCGGGCTGCTCCAGGCGGTTCTGCACGATGGCCGGAGCGGCGGCGCGTCCGTCGCGGAGCGGGGCGGAGGCGAGCACCTCGTCCAGCGGCTGGCAGTATCCGCCGCCGGGAACGGGCTTCGCCACCATCCGCGCGCGCGCGGACTCGTCGTGCAGCCGGGCGGCGTCGTTGGTCACCAGCGTGCGGGGGATCTGCAGCCCCGCGCGGGCCGCGAGCGTCAGGTGGAAGGGCTTGTTCATCGCCCGCTCGGCCCCGCGGTTCAGCAGGCGAACCTCGGGGTGCGCCCAGAGCCAGCCGACCAGCGCGGCGTACCAGGCCGACGCGCGGTAGGCCGTGGCCGCGCGCGGGTCGGCCAGGTGTGTGAACACGTCGTAGCGCACGAATGCGCCCGCCGCGCGCACGGTCCGGCCGTCCACCACCAGCTCGTCCGCCTGCAGGTCCCACGTCACGGCGGGGTCGCTGCGGGCGCCCACCTGCACCACCCGCACGGCGCAGCCCCGCTCGCCCATCCTGCGCACGAGCGAGTGCAGGTTGGCGTCCGCGTCGCCGCCGGCCACCAGCAGGGGAAGCACGCCCTCGCTCACCGCGGGCGTCCGGGCCGGCCGGCCGGCGGGCTCCGCATCAGAACGCCCCGAACGGGTTGGACGTGGGCGCGCTGCGATCGGCGACCGCGTCCTCCTCGCCAACCGGGTACGACGAAGGGGGATTGGGATCCTCCTCGCCGTAGTAGTTGGTGGTGTGCGTGGGACCGCCTTCCTCGCCGTAGTAGCTGGTGGTGGCGTCCTCCTCACCGATCGAGTCGGTGGTCATCGGCGGGTCTTCCTCGCCGAAGTAGTTGGTCGTGGCGATGGACATGCGGGCCTCCCGGGAGGATTGGGAACCGCGTGCGGACGGGTGCGTCCGCGCGTCAGAAGCTGCCGAACGGGTTGGCGAGGGAGGCCGCTTCCAGGTATCCGTGCTCCTCGCCCGTTGCGAGCGTGGTGGGCCCTCCGCCCTCCTCGCCCGTCGCCAGCGTCGTCGGGTCCTGGTTCAGCGGCTCCAGCGACGACGCGATGGGAACCTGCGGCTCCAGGCTTTCTTCGCCCGTGGCCAGCGTGGTGGGGCCGGGGCCTTCTTCGCCGGTGGCGAGGGTGGTGATGTGCAGGCTCATGGTTCCTCGGGTGCTGCGGGGTCTCCGCGGGAGCGAGGCGCCGGACCGGCCGCGGAGCCCCGGCCCGGCGCGTGGACGCCGTGCGCTCAGAACGCGCCGAGCGGGTTGGTCGACGGGCTCGACGACTCGACGGCGAGCTCCTCGCCCAGCGGCGCCGTCGACGGGCCTTCCTCCCCCACCGCCTCGGTGGTGGCGACCTCCTCGCCCTCGGGCAGGGTGGTGGGGCCTTCCTCGCCCAGGCGCAGCGTCGTGGGCCCTTCTTCGCCCACGGCTTCCGTGGTCACCGTCTCCTCGCCCACCGCCAGCGTGGTGGGCTCCTCCTCGCCGACGGCGAGCGTCGTCTCTACGGACATGCGGCCTCCTTTCGTGGAGGGTTCGGCTCCGGCCCGTCTCCCCCAGCGCCGGAGCGGGGTGCCACGAGGCCGTACCCGCCGGCCTGTGTGGCGTTCCTTTTCCGCAAGATAATGGAAGTGGATGGCACAGTTCAAGATGGCTCGCCGTCCACGTTGCGGGGGCGATCCGTGGACGTCGTGGAGTATCGACGGAGGAACGACGAGGCGCCTCGTGTTGCCGCGACGAGGGGCCGGGAATCAGATGGATCGGGTCCCGGCTTGATGCGGGCGCTTCGCAGACCCGGTTTGATCCTGCTCCGTCCGCGACCGCTTCCTTGCGCTGGAGTAGGGGATCGCGCAAGCGAACGCCCGCCCCAGCGCCGAAGCGTGGAGCGGGCGTTCGCTTGTCCGCAGGCGTCATGGCGGCGGCTAGTGGCGCCCGCCCCGCTTGCCGCCGCCCTTGGGAGGCTTGGGCTTGTAGCCGCGGCCGTGCTTCCGTCCCCCGGCGCCGGGGCCCTTCTTCTCCTCGGCCTCGGTGCGCGACGCGTGCGCCCGCTGGCCCTTCCGCCGGCCTTCGCCCTGCGCGTGGCCGCCACCGCCCTTCTTTCCGTGGCCCCGGGAGCCTCCCCCGCCGCCGCCGCCCTCGCCGCGGTCCCGGCGGGGGCGGCTGGGTCCCTGGTCCAGCATCAGCCGCGCCTCGTCCAGCGAGTCGGCCCGCAGCGCCTCCTTGCGGCCGCGCAGCACCGTCCAGCGCAGGGGCCGGTCCAGCGTGGGCAGGTCCTCCTCGTCCAGGTGCTGCAGCAGCGCGTCGGGCACGCGGGCGCGGACGACGGGCAGGTCGCCCTCCATGTGGTAGTCCAGCGGGAACTCGCGGCCGTGCAGGGTGATGGTGTCCGGCAGCGCCATCCACCGTTCGCGGTCCGCCCGCGGCACCAGCTCGTCCGCGTCCACGCGGATGGGCGTCTCCAGGAACGCGGCGTACGAGCCGGCGCCGGCCAGCTTCGCGGCCACGTAGTCCACCAGGCCGTGCTGCCCCCCCGTGGCCGTGCCGCCGGAGCGGCGGTACACCTCGCGCAGCTCGCGCATGGCGGCGCGGTTCGTCCCCAGGTCCGGGTGGTGCGCGATGCCGGCGATCAGCGCCTCGGCCAGCGCGCGGCGGGCCAGGTCCGCCACCTCGGGCGGGAACGCCTCGATCGCCTCTTCCTCCGAGTCCAGCTCGAAGCCGTGGTACACGCGCGTGCGGCGCAGGCGCAGAGGGTGGCGGCGGTGCTCGGGGTCGTACACCACCTCCGGCTCGCCGCCCTGCGCGAACTCCAGAAGCAGCTCGTACGGCAGCTGCGTCCCGTCGATGGAGCCCCGCGCGCGGCCGAAGCGGTCGGCGAAGAAGTTGATGTTGCCCGCCACCGCGCCCCAGCTTCCGCACACGCTGGTCTTGGAGACGCGCACCTCCTCGCCCCACGCCGTGACCTCGTCGATCACCAGGCTGAACGGCATCACGCGGGCGACCAGCCGCCGCCAGTCGCGCGCCAGCTCACCGTTCATCTTGGGCAGCGTGCGGGGCAAGGGCTGGTCCAGCGAGCGGTAGATGGAGGCGATGGCGAGCGCGCCGTCCTCGATGGAGCGCACCAGGACGCCGCGCTCCTCGGCCCACTCCGCCAGCGCCTTCTCGTCGAAGACGTGCCGCGGCAGGCCGTACACCGAGCCCAGCGCCCCGCACATCTCCAGCGCGTCGCGGTACAGGTTGTGGATGGTGAGATGGTCGCTGCCGGGCACCACGTACTGGCCGATGTCGTTGTCCTGCCGCAGCATGCGGTGCAGCGACTCGATGCTGGCGCAGGTGGCGACGAGCGGGATCAGGTGCTGCTCGGACTGCACCAGCAGCTCGCCCCAGGCGCGGTCCACGGGCAGCACCTCCACCTTGCGCCCGTACTCCGTCAGGCGGCCCGCCAGGATCAGCCCGCGCCGCTCCAGCATCTCCACCGCGCGGCGGTAGGCGATGCGGTCCAGCGGCACCGGCAGGTCCAGGTCGTCCGCGCGCACGCCCATGTCCGCGCAGGTCAGCGCGACGCGCTCGGGGTCGCCGGCGAGCTGGAACTCGGGCGCGGTGGGCGTCAGCGAGGCGAAGTCGATCTCGCGCTCGGACAGGATCCACACCTCGCCGCCCTCCACGCGTCCGTGCACGCGCCCCGCCATCTGCAGGATCTCGTTCGCGCCCAGCGGCAGGCGCGTGAGCACGCTGCGGCCGCGCTGCACGATGGTGGTGAAGCGCGCGTCCTCGATCACCACCGTGTCCAGCCCGCGGATGTTGAGCGCCGACTGCCCGGCCGAGGTCATCGACAGGATGAAGGGGTGCGGGGCCCCGTCGTCCTCCAGGAAGGGGCGCAGCTTCGCGACGGGCTCGCCGCCGTGATAGTAGACGGCGGTCACGTTCTTCCAGCGCTCCTCCGTGACCTTCGCGATCTCCTCCGTCCCCGCGCGCGTGGGCACGAAGACGGCGACGCCGCGGCGCTCCTTCGCCACGTGGCGCATGAAGCGCTCGCCCAGGAAGGCGATGGGGTTCTGCGTGTTGCTGACGCGCACCGTCGCCGCCTTGGTGGGATCGAAGGCGGACGACTCGATGACCGTGGCGCTGTCCAGGTACTCCTTATAGAAGGTGGGATCGACCGTCGCGGAGAGCCAGACGAAGCGGCAGCCCGCGCGCTTCGCGAGCGCCAGGCACAGCTCCAGCTCGGCCGAGGTCTGGTGGATCTCGTCCACCACCACGATGTCGTCCGCCGTGATCAGGTCGTCCTGCAGCCAGCGCCGGGCGATGCCGGTGGTGACGATCACCACGTTCCAGCTCGGCGTCTCGGGCGTGGCCTCGCGCTCGCGGTTGACGACACCGACGCGCAGGTCCTTCCCCACGATCTCCTCCGCCAGCGGCCGGATGCTGAGCGTCTTGCCCGTGCCGGTGCCCGCCACGATCCCGAATCCCTTGCCCGTGCGCGCCAGGTCGCGGATCTCCGCGCCGTGCTCGCGGTTCAGGATGGTCTCCACCCCCGTGAGCCCCACGCCGATCTCGATGGTCTCGCAGGCCGCGCGGGTGGGTGCGATCACCACCACGCGCCCCTCGGGCGGACGGCCGGGAAAGCGCTCGGAGGGAGGGGTGGTGGAGACTTCGACCATGCGGCTCCGTTCGTGTGCTGGGGTGGCGTGCGGGCCGGCCGGCTGCTGTAGGAAGCAGGCCGCCCGCCGCGCAATCTACGCGGCGGGCGGGAGGGCAGAAAGCAGGCCAGGGGCTATGGTGTCCGCCCCCCCGTAGGTACTCCACAGCGAAGAACCTAAATTTTCCGTTGTGAGTCCCTCGTGATATTGCCTTTCCATCGAGGGGGCCTAATCGTAATAGCGGCAGGAATGCGCCCAACGTGTCGGTCCGGCTACACGGCGTAGCGGCTGAATGTCGCATCAAGGAGAGAGCGTCAGTTTGAACACGTAACACATCTCGCCAGGCAACGAGTAGCTGGGCTCGTTGTATTCGTGCGCAGGGACGTAACACAACTGGATGGCAGGATTCTGGAAGGCAGCCAGCGCCGAGCCTACCGTAGAGAGTTTGGTATTCATAGGCGCTACTACCGCGTTGTAACCAGGCACGCGCCGTACCTCCCGCAGTATATGCTCGCAGGCTGTGGACGGATCATCACACCCGAAATCAAAGGTGTCCACCTGACTGCGGAACTGAAGTAGCCGCTTATGAAACTCAAGATTGCGTTGATGAAGATGCGGGGCGATTGACGCGAACTCGTTGCAGTGCCCAACAGATAAGTGAGCAGGCTCGTACGTACGAATCAGCCTTTCCGCGCGGTCGGCCTCATACCCACAGAGTACGATCAGGTGCTCACCCTGTGAGGGCCGCATCTCGCCTGGATAGCCAAGCACTGAACGGACATCACTAAAGCCCCGGCTCAGCCATTCTCCGTAATCGGCGGCGGCGGCGTACGTCACGGTAAACGTATCTGCCTCCCGCTTCATCTCACGAAGTAGGCTAAGGAGAATTAGCAAATTCTCGTGAGTGAACGTAGTTATGTCGATGAGAAAATTTATTGCTGGAACGTCCAGAACCCTGGCAAGTGCTGGGCGAGCGATATCCGCAAACGCAATAGGTCCGGATCCATCATGCCCAACAGGTATCAGCTTGCGTCCGAACTTGCTTCGCAACTTGCGAAGATTTTGTTGAGCTAGACCTCGAAGCGCACGGTTGTGAAATACTAACGCGTGCTTAAGTGAATCGCTCGCCACATTGAGAGGAACGGCCACGCACCTCTCTTCGAAGCTTGCACTACAGATGAGGACATCGGGGGTATCGCCGACTTCGAGGCTCAGCGACTTGAGTGGTATCGAGTGTGCCATTATTCGATCTCAAATAGGTTCTGCTGCTGCGTCTGAAGTGCCGCCTCAGCGCCGAGGTTGCGCACTGATCGCACTAGAGATGCCGGCTTGTACAAAGCCTTTCGGATCGCCTCGTTCTGAACGAACTGGTACCCAGCGAAGCTGGTTGGGTCCAGAGTAAAACGGGGGGCGAGCCTGCGGCTGAGGATATATTGCGGCGTTCGCCCAGTGCCATCTTTGTTGCCGATAAAGGACCGCTGAAGATACCCATAGCGCACGCCAAGTTCGAGAACTTCCTGCACCTCGTGGTCAGGTGAGTCAGAGAATGCGATCGAAAACGCCCGTCTTTCCGAACGGTCAGATAACATGATCTGCTGGAAGAGTCCTCCGAGTGCTTCAACAAGATTTCGGAGGCGTACAACAATGTCGGACTGCTCGTCGAGCATCAACTTGTCGAACTCCGCCATTAGGCCGTCAGCGAGATCTCTGACGACCTGGTTCTGAATAGCGGGCGATATAGAGCGGATATCGTGGCTCCCGGAGTTTGCCTTCGCCGTTGCCCACATCCGTGAGGCGGCCTCAAGGAAATGCCGAATCACACCATCGGAGACGTGTACAAGTTGACTAAATCCCGCATAACTATACGTTGATCCTGATTTGCTCCTCCCGCGTAGCCCTTTGATGAAGTCAGGACGGGAGTACCGAGTTACATCGTCGCTTGGCCGGAAGCCCCGCCCGGACGTTTCCCACTCCTCACGGATACGTTCTCCGATCCGCGCTATCGCGCGTTCCTGAGCTTCATCAGGAGGGAAGAAGTGATCGGGAGTGACATCCTCTAGGCCCGCGGCAAGCAGCCGTCGCCGGACGATTTCACGCACCCGTTCCGGATACTTGCTCCGGCCCTTAGAGGTATATACGGCAGAGATGTAAACCTCTGAGTAATCGTGCGGAGCTTCGATCGCCGTGTTGAAAATGGTCAGAAAAGTCTTGTATCGGAGCTGCGTTGATATCTTAAGGCTCAAGTCTGCGCTCGTGCGGTAAGACACCCACGTATTCAAGATCTTGGTCTGCGTGAGGTTCAAATTATCCGCATCGTCGACAAGGAGATACACTGGACCATCGGGCATGAACGAAAGTCTCTTTAGGCCCTGTACCATAGGTACCATGAAATCCAAGTACCCGATAAGAGGCCCGGAGTATGGAACTGGACCTGATGAAAAGGACAGGCGGCGAAGGTAGTTCGCGGCCTCCAGATACATGTCATCACAGATAGCCTGCATGCTTCCTAATACATCGTCAACGGACAACGAAGCATCTACACCCGGCAGTTCCGTCGTGAATCCAGACTGACGCACTAGCTTCGTGAAGCCTCTTGCGTAGAAGTCGCGGAGTTCCTGGATAAAGGAGGCCGTTGGGTCGTGCACTGGGGCTTTCCGGAGAGCAGCGAAAGTGCGTGCAGCGACTGCCGCAGTAAGTAAATGCTCATTCAGCACGACGTTCGCATGGCTATTTTCGAGGCGCGCAAGTTCCGTAACCGTGAGATCCGTCTTTCGCACAGGGAGGTAAACCCCGAAGAAGGGCTGGCGACGAAGAGGTTGACTCCCGTGTTTGGCCCCCTGGCAGTCCGGTTCCAGATAGCGAAACATCATACTCTTCCCTGATCCGCGCGGCCCATGCAAAAACGTGTGGCCAACTTTCTCCACCATGCTGAAATCGGAGAAAACGTCCACGAATAGAGATACCATGACCTCAGCGGTGAGGTCCTCGGGCGTTTGAACGGCGAACGGATTCCTCTGGTCAGTCATTTTGTTCTCCCCGCTCGAGACGGTCCTTAACGAGTGCGCCGCACCACAGGTCGCGAGTGCCCGGTGCGCGAAGATCGTCTGCACAGAGGTCCCCCAGCGGTTGCTCTGTAGGGTATCCCCGGTCTTCTAGCCGGTAGTGAATCGGAGCGTGAAAATCGCGTCCGTCATCATCCAAAAACATAATCTCAATCCTGATCTGATCAATCTGGATTCCATGTGGAGCCATGAACCTCGAGCAATATACCCGCTCGTAATGCATTTTCTGTGTTCGACCGAGGATATAATCCAGCAAGAACTCTTCCCGGTCATCACGGCCAACCTTGTTCATCGTGACCCTCCGGTCCAGCACATACGTCAGCGCAATTTCGCGACCCGCGGCATTCACAATCACCGAGCGAAGGCTTTTCGCGTATTCATGGTAGATCTCACTTTTTTTAGGAAGCCCACCCGCGGCCATCAAGAATCGGGCGGCACGGGAGTAATCATCAGCTAGTTCGTCGGCGAACCGCAGAATTGCTGCTAACAATTGAAGGCGAACCGGTTGCCCGAAGATATTTTGAGTAGGATAGATCGGACCTATCCGGTCTTTGCTGCCGTCAGGTGCGAGACCCCCGTGTGCTTGGACGATCTGGCAAATCGCCCGAGTCTCGACCTCGTCAAGGTCATCGGAGCGCACCTGCCGGAGTACGTCCCAAACGCGTTCCTCGTGTCGCTCTCGTCCGTAAGCATTCCCCACGTCGTGCAACTGGATTCCAACTAGTAGCATGAAGACCTCACGCGGCGAGAGGTCCGCGTCGGGAGTCCGCAGAAGGCTTGTGGCATGCTCGATCACCTTCTCGATATGCTCGGGACCATGGTTAGTCAGAATCCCGGGATCCACCACTTCCCCGCGCGCATCCTGCGCGCGCGCGTCAGCAGCTACAGCGCCTGTGACAGCAAACGTGTGAGCGCCGGCTAGCCGTCCCGCTAAGTTGGTATACCGTCGCGCAAAATCTGACTTCTCACGGCCAGACTTGCCTTTCGGTGCTCGAGACAGCCATTCGTCGAGGCGGCGGTCGCTGAGTTTCATCCCTGACGCATGAAGTTTTGAGGCGCGGTTAAGCCGCTTGCCGAATTGCTTGGAATACTGCCTCGGCTAGCAGCGGGGGAACGGCGTTCCCGACCTGCTGTTGCTGGAATCCGATCGAGCCCACGAAGGTGAACCAATCCGGGAAAGATTGGAGACGCGCAGCTTCTCTCACCGAGAGGCCCCGATCCTCCAAAGGATGGATCAGCATGTTTTTACGAAAGTTGCCGATAACCTTTGACGGCTCTTTCGTTGCGAGGCGATGATAGATCCCCGTGTGACAAGAGGATCGATTTTTGTAATTCGCCATCAAATCAGCGGGAATGTCTTCCCAATTCCCACCCTGCGGCACATGCTTGTAGCGATCTACGATATGAGCCGCGTTCCGGGTAACCAAATGATTGCAGCAGTAGTCGAGTTCAGCTCGAAGAGCTGCTGCATACGGCGAGCATGGCGCTGTCCTGTAGGGCAACTTACATACGGACGAACCATTCTCCAGTGAAGGCAAATCGCCGATTGCGTCCCACACCGTGACAACGTTGTTAGTGCTGCTACGAGGCAGTTCGAGGCGGGTGCCAGCAATCGAGCCAACGATAAACAGCCGGGACCGTCGTTGTGGTACGCCGAAGTCTGCAGCATGAAGTACCCCGTGGGAGACGGTGTATCCAAGCTGCTCCAAATCCTCTTCGATTGTAGCGACAAAAAGCCCGTCTTCCGTCTGCAACATCCCACTCACGTTTTCGATAACAACCCATTCGGGTCGGACTCCGCTAACCACACGCAAAAATTCCCGGAACAGCCAATTAGACGGATTTTCACGCGTCCGCGTTCGCTGATTGGATGTGGAGAAGCCTTGGCAGGGTGGGCCGCCAAACATTATAACTTCTTCACCGTCTCTATCTAGGATTGGCAGAGCAAACGTACGGACATCCTGGACATGACAGATCGTCCCCGGATGGTTCCGCCGGTAGGTAAGGGCAGCGTTTGCGTCCGATTCGACAGCGATCGTAACGTTGACCCCCGCGCGAGTGGCGCCCAGCGACATACCTCCCGCCCCAGCGAACAGATCGATTCCTATCATCTCAGATGGTTGGCTTCATCGTTCAGCGCGACAACCGGATTGTTGTACCGTGTTGAAGCGTCGGATACGAGTTCAGAGGCGATGGCAGCGACCAAGACACGCGGCACGCGATGAGACGTTCCGGTCGCACCTAGCACATCAAGTTCTCCGACCAGCCGTTGCGCTCGTTGCGGGGCCGGTCTGCGTCTCACGTTCGCGCAGGGCAGACATTTCCTCGAGTTCTCGCTTCAGTTGAAGCAACTCGGCGATTTTCTCTTCTGCGAGACGAGCGAGGGGGAGTTCCCAGCCCGGCGGTGGCGGGCGGTAATTCCGGGTCGCAGGATCCGCGCGAGTCCGCCGAATTGTGTTAGTTGAAACGCCTGTGGCCGCAGCAATTCGCTCGTCGGTTACAGTACGCTTCAGGCGCTCTGTCGCTTCCGGAAAATCCATTTTGCGGGTATTCTCAGGGTTGACAAATCCGCCGTGGTCAACGAAATTAATACCCACGCAGGGAGAAAGAGCAAGGCTGGTCGCTCCTCCGCCAAGAAGACACGACCAGCCTAACCGCGAAACGACCCAAGGCCGCTCGCTCACCAAAGCTACCCCTGCTGCGCGGCCAGGGTCAAGAGGATCGGAGGTCGCATGCGCTCAGCCGATGAACCCGCGCCCGCAGTCGGTTCCTACACGATCACAAAGAGTACACGAAGTCGATGGTGGGAGGTGCGAGACGGGGCAGGCGAGTTGGTGTGCTTGGCGGTGTACCGGCGCGGCGCGCGTGAGGTGGTGCGGCGGCTGAGCCAGGCGGAAGCGAAAGCGTGAACTCAGAGCGGCAGCCGCGGCAGGGTAGCCCGGCTGCCGCTGGTTTTCAGGGGCCACGCTCAAGCGCGCGCAAGACCTCTTCGCGGGTGGTGGAGCCGCTATTCTCACCTTCTTGAACTGCGCGTATCAACGCCACGTCCTCTCGGCCATCACTCTGCACAACCACGAACTGCGGGTGCGACAGGAGCGTAGCGTCTGCGCTGAGCCCCGCGGTCGCCTGATCGGAGAGGACACGCATCGCCAGCTTCTGTGCTGCGGCGACCGCCGATGCCTGATCTTCGGCGTACACCATCACGCCCGGGAGCTCGAGCACTTCAGCAATCCACCGCCCATCATCCTCGCGCTCGGTGTCAATCTGCAGCTTCATCGCCGTCTCCCGATCGTGGGGTGCACAATCAGCATCTACAATGTCGCCTGCAGCAGCCGCAGGTTTGTTCGCCCGCGGCTGCGATCCAGCGCCGATTCAGGCTCGACGACCGTCGGATTCCTTTGCAACCCCCTTGAACGGGGTCTTGCTGGACGTCTTCACGGCCATGATACGACCCGTTGCAGCATCGCGCTTTGCACTGTGACCGCTCGAGGTCTTGAACTGCGTACGACCGGTCACCGACCCGGCCCGGCTGCCCTTACCAGTGTTTCTCGCCATAGGGATACCTCCGTGGGAAAATGTGGGGAAGAAATGACTTTGTGGTGCGGACCGAAATATAACCGAAGAAATCGAGGGACGAAAGTGTTTTGAGTAGACGCGTTCGGCCTTCGAACGGCGGCGCGTCGCTTGGGCGCATCTCGCCTGATTTGACGGCGGTAGCTGATGATGCGCAGGTTACCCGGCTGCTTGAACCCTTACGCCACAGACTTCGATGACCAATCCGCCGGACACACTTCTCTTCGTAAACGCCGCCGAAGTCGCGACCTGCACCGGGCCCGTGCGCCAGACGGACTCCGCCGATCCCTCGGCCGTGCACCAGTGCACCGCCGTCGCCGTTCGTGACGGCCTCGTCGTCGGGGTCGGCGCGCAGGCCGACGTCCTCGCGCGCTACCCGGATGCGGAGCAAATCGACTGCGCGGGCGGCACGCTCACGCCGGGCTTGGTGGACAGTCACACGCACGCCGTGTTCGGCCGCTTCCGCACGGAGGAGTACGCGCTGCGCTGCCAGGGCGTGCCCTACATGGAGATCGCCCGGCGCGGCGGCGGCATCAACGCCTCGGTCCGCGACCTGCGCGCGCGCAACGAGGACGAGCTGGTGGAGATGGCCCTCCCGCGACTCGCGGAGATGCTGGCCCTCGGGACGACGACGGCGGAGGTGAAGAGCGGCTACGGGCTGGACACCGAGTCCGAGCTGAAGACGCTGCGCGCCATCCGCCGGCTGATGGAGATGCAGCCCATCGACCTCGTGCCCACGTTCCTGGGCGCGCACGAGTTCCCGCCCGAGCACCGCGCGTCGGCGGAGGATCGGGCGCGATACGTGGACTTGCTCGTCGGCGAAATGATCCCCGCCGTCGCGGCAAGCGGGCTGGCGCGGTTCTGCGACGTCTTCATGGAGCCCGGCGTGTTCGATGGCCCGCAGACGGAGCGCATCCTGCGCGCGGGTCTGGACCACGGGCTGCGGCCCAAGCTGCACGCCGACGAGCTGGAGGGCAGCGGCGCCGCGGAGCTGGCCGTCGCTCTGGGCGCCGCCTCGGCCGACCACCTGGGCGCCGTGTCGGAGGCGGGCATCGCCGCGCTCGCGTCATCCTCCACCGTCGCCACGCTGCTCCCGGCCACGCTCTTCTTCCTGGGCCGCCCGCGCTGGGCGCCGGGCCGCGCGCTGATCGACGCCGGCGCCACGGTGGCGCTGGCGACCGACTTCAACCCCGGCTCGTCGCCCACGCCCAACCTGGCCTTCGTGATGACGGCCGCCTGCTCGCGCATGGGCTTCAGCCCCGCGGAGGCGCTCCGAGCGGCCACCGCCGGTGGCGCGGCCGCGCTGGAGCTGGCAGACGGGCGGGGCACCCTGCGTCCCGGCGCCCCCGCGGACCTCGTCCTCTGGCGCACCGCATCCGCCGCGGAGATCCCGTACCGGCTGGCCGCCCCCATCTGCGCGGGCGTGTGGAAGGCCGGCGTCCACGTCTCCCCCGGCGTCGCCCCGCGGAGATGACGTCGCGCGCTGCTCGCCGACGGGCCCCCGCAGCGATTCCTCCAGCGCGACCGTGAGCGGGAGTGTCGGCCACGATCGCGGCGCTGCTTCCGCCCGCGGGTTCGAAACCCGGCGCTGCCGCAGGAGAAAAGCCGGCCGTCGCGGGCTCTGCGCGCCGAGCTTCGATTGCCGTGGAGGCGAGCCGGCGCCCCGCGGGCGAACGTGCCGCACCCCGTCGCAGGTGAGCCCTCCGCTCTCCGCACCACCGCTCGCGCACTCCCGGTCCCCGACATCCGCGAGGACGCAGGCAGGTCCACGGACCCGCCGGCGCACGCGGATAGGGAGCCGAACCTTTTTCTTCGGCACCGGGCGAAGTATCTTCCGGGACCTGCACGTCCGGCGGCACCGCTCCCGGCGCGGCGCGCGTTCCTCCAGCGGCATCCTTCATGGCGAACAACACGAAGCTCCGGGAGCAGGCCCGCGTCCTCGAGGGCCGGGAGAACTGGCGCGAGGCCGTCAACCTCTACCGCCAGGTGGTGGAGAACCCGGAGGGGGAAGAGGTCGACATCGGCCTCTGGAACCGCATCGGCGACCTGCACCTGAAGCTGAACGAGACCGAGCGGGCCGTGGAGGCCTACGAGGCCGCGGTCAACGCATATGCCGAGGTGGGGCTGCACAACAATGCCATCGCGCTCTGCCGCAAGATCCTGCGGCTGGTGCCGGGGCGCGCCTCCATCTACCTGCGGCTGGGCCAGATCAGCGCCGCCAAGGGGTTCCTGGCCGACGCCCGCCAGAACTTCCTGGAGTATGCCGAGCGCATGCAGCGCGGCGGCAAGCTGGACGCGTCGTTCGAGGCGCTGAAGGAGTTCGCCGACCTTTCCCCCACCGACACCGACGTCCGCCGGCTGCTGGCCGACCAGCTCGCCTCGCACGGCCGCAAGCCCGAGGCGGTGGAGCAGTACCGCTTCCTGGTGGGACAGGCCGAGGACAAGGGCGCCGCCGCCGTCGCCGAAGAGCTGCGCGCCGCCATCCGCGCGCTGGACCCCGACGCCGACACCTCGCCACTGCACCGCGACGCCGTGGGCCGCGGCGACGACGACTTCCGCGCCGCCTTCGACACCGGCGTCCTGAGCCCCCGCGCCCCCGCCGAAACCTCCTCGGCGCCCGCGGCCCACGCCGGCTCCATCGAGATCGACCTGGGCGACATCGCCCCGCTGGGCGGGCTGGAGACCACGTCGCTCGCCCCGCCGCCCGCCCCCCCGGCTCCCGCGGCCGCCCCGCTGGACGCGGGCTTCTCGCTGGGCGAGCTGCGCATCGACCCGCTCGACGCCGCGATTCCAGAGCCGCCGCAGGCCGCCCCGTTCGGCCAGACCACGGACGAGGGCGACGCGCCCGACGAGCTGCCGCTGCTGGACTTCTCCGGCTCCGACGACGTCGCCACCCCGCAGGTGCAGCCGCTGGAGGGGCTGGACACGGGGTTCGACGCCTTCGCCGGCGAGGATCACGAGGACGAGGGCGAGCCGCTGCCGCTGATGGACTTCGGCGTCGAGCCGTCCGCGCCGCCGGCGCGCCCCGCGCCCGATGCCCCCGCCGCGCGCCCGGCGCCCGCGCCGGACCACGTGGACGAGCTTCGGCGCCGCTTCCTGCAGGCGCCCGACGACGTGGGCGTGCGCCGCGAGCTGGTGGCGCAGCTGGAGGAGCGGGGAATGGGCTACGAGGCCGACGGGCTGCTGGAGGAGGGGCACCGCGCCCTGGCCGCCCAGGCCCGCTACGGCGACGCGCTGGGCGTGGTGGAGGACCTTTCCCGCCGCCGCCCCCGCGACGGCGCCGTGCTGCAGAAGCAGGTGGAGTACGCCTTCCGCTGCGGCGACCGCGACCGGCTGATCACGGCCTACCTGGCCCTCGGCGAGCAGCTCCTGGAGAGCGGCGAGGCCGTGAAGGGCGGCGCCGTCTACCACCGCGTGCTGGAGCTGGACCCCGAGAACGCCGTCGCGCGCCGCCAGGTGGGCACGCCCGCGCGGCCGGCCGCCCCCGGACGGGACGCGGCGCCCGCG